>JAZUHP010000070.1:0-34485 GCA_045641785.1 Bacteroidaceae bacterium | reverse complement strand
ATAATATCTGCACTCTCTTTGTCGTATCTTTCCGTTTCATTTTCAGTCATGATGCCCGCATCACTCCTTCAAATGAATACGAAAATCTACTTCCAAATAGAGAGCATCTATTATAAAAATAATTGTGATCACTTACTTATTTTATGATAGATGTGCCCTATTTGGATGTAGATTTTCGTCATCCATGAACACACCACCCCTTAGTATTCATAATCTTAATTGATAAACTCAATATGAGTATCATTATCATCCATAACCATGTCTACACATATCTTGCCTTTCCTAATCCAGAAAGGAAATATCATCTCAACAATTATCTTGTAATCCATAGGCGTGCTTTCATTTATAAAGAATGTCGTATAATCCATCTGCAAAAATAAAGAAAGTTTATACAATAACAAAATAATCATGTAAACATATAAGGTTCTTTTGCAATTTTGTTGAAATCTATTTTTTTGGGTGTCCAGTTAATCGTGCTTGTTATTACCGCAAGCGGTCTGTAATTAAAACCTTTCAAAACCTTTCAAAACAAAAGAAAACAGTTTCTTAAAGTACTATTTGACTATTTACAATTTGACTATCTCCATCCGGTGGATCTGTTCCGAATGGCAATTGTAAAATAGTAATTTGTAAAATTGTAATACAAATCGGTTTTCTTTGGTTTTAATTACAGACCGCTTGCGGTAATAACAAGTACGATTAACTGGACACCCTAATTATTTTTCAAAAAATAATGAATTCTGTTCCCACTAACCTGTGGTGAAGTGTTGTGAACTTGCGTTTTCATGCCTAACCTCGTATTGTTGGGTTTTACCATCCATTCATAATCTCTTCCTAACTCCTTTAAGTGCAGGAAGTAAAGCTGTAGCGTAACTTCCGAAACTTAAATCGCTTTGTCTTACATCTGTACGCCTATGTGTTTGCCTTTTGACTATATGGGCGTGTTCAGCGGCGACTTTGCCTATAGGGACGGACATGTGTTCAACACTAACGTGTAAGGACAACAAAAGCCTCACTGTCTGTCGGCAGTGAGGCTTTTGCTGTGTATGTTCTTTACTGTCCTATCGGAGTCAGTTCTCCTGTCTCTGAATCCATGATGTAGCCCTTGACTATGACATCCTTAGGTACAAGCGGATGATTTTTTACAAGATCTACCGTTTCAAGTACGGCATCATCCGTTTTGTCGAAACCATGAAGCCATGACTCCAGGTCTATGCCACAATGCTTCATCAGAGAGATGTGTTCCTCGTCTATTCCTCGTTTCCTCATGAGGTCAAGCATTTCTGCTCCGTCCATTCCCTGAACACCGCATGTGGTATGTCCGATGATCATGACCTCATTCACACCAAGTTCATAGATGGCGACGAGCAATGAGCGTACTGTGGAGTCAAACGGATTTGTGATTGTACCACCTGCATTCTTGATGATCTTCACATCACCGTTCTTTATTCCGAGGGCTGCTGGAAGGAGTTGCACGAGGCGCGTATCCATGCATGTGACGATGGCAATCTTACGGTCTGGGTACTTGCTTGTGGCATACTTCTCGTACTGCCTTTCCGCAACAAAGCGCTTGTTGTACTCAAGCATCTCTGTGAGGGGATCCCTATCCTGACTCTGTACCTCTGGCTCTGGTATCTCGTCCTTGATGGAGTCGAGGAGCTGCTGTGCCAAGGCATGACCATTGGCTGCTGCCCTTCCAAGAAGTTCCCTTGCCTTGCTGACATCCTTTTCCACACCGTTGCCTGTGAGGAATCTTCTGCCGACAGAGAAGTCTATCTCTGCTTCTTCGTTGTATGAGTTCATAGTGTTCTGCTTACTTTCCCATTAACTGACTCTTAAATTCCTCACATGGCTTGAAGTATGGGATGTCATGCTCTGGAACGATGACAGACTTGTTCTCCTTTATGACGCGTCCTATCTTCTCCTTGCGAGTCTTCCTTGTGAATGTTCCGAAACCACGGAGGAATATGTCCTCGCCATTGGCGATGTTTTCCTTTGCGATCTTCATGAAGGCTTCAACGACAGTCAGTGCCTTGTCCTTCTCTATGCCTGTTGTCTGGCATATCTCTGTTACTAATTCTGCTTTTGTCATATATCTTTGTATTTATTGTTCTAATTATCTGCATATTTCAGGGCGTCAACAATCATACTGCCCCAATCACTTCGACGATGCTCAGGTTCGAGCTCTTGGCTGTCATCTTGATATTGCTACTCTTCTTGTTATCGGCAGTAATACCTTCCCACACCTTACGTACATATTTTAACGTGAACTCGATGAATTTAATCGCGCAAGCGCGGACGAAGAAAAAACATATAAAAACCTTTAAAAACATATAAAAACCTATAGTATTTTTATTCCTGCAGCAGGATAAAGTATGTTTTTAAAGGTTTTTTTTGTCCGCGCTTGCGCGATATGTTTTCGTCGAACTCAGGTTATTTTATTCGTTTTCGGCAAAGATAAACAATACAAGTGACATTGAATTTGATTATTCCCATTTTTTTTAACCGTACAGCTTGAAATTATTTGTGAGCGTTATGAATCCGCATGCTAAGGCTAAAGCGAATAAGTCACTACAAATAAAATACTCAGCTTTAGCATGCTAAAGCTGAGTAAGTGGAACTTAAGTCATTACCTTAGTCCATCAATATCTTTTCTACTCCTTCAGTAGTTGTTACTGTAGCCTTCTTACTTCCAGAGAAGATGTTCTACCACTTCCTGCAATAAGTTGGCAGATTCGAGGGTAGTTAATGCGCGTTTCCTTTACAGATGGGGATTGATAATTCTTCTTCTTCATTACTTTACTATCTTTTTTACAGTTCCTTCATTTGTTCTAATAATATTGATACCCTTTGAGTATCCTGAGCGTACAGTTCCGTCTATTCCATAGATGACAGAAGCGCCATTCAAGCCCTGTGCAGATGTTGAGATGTTCTTGATACCTGTTGAGAGATCCACACCATCAAAGATATTGAACATTTTGTAGTTAGCATTCTCAACACGAAGTATTGCACGGTACTTGGTAGCATAATACTTGTTTGCCAAGTCATCAGATATGATGTAGAAACCAGATACGCCATTGTTGTGCTGAAGGACAAAGTCATTCTTCTCCAGCAACACATCATCAGAGAGAACACCAACAAGGAGACCCTTACCCATAGTGCTGTTTGCTACGGCAGCATCAGGACCAGAGAAACTGTAGTCGCCAGCCTTACCATGAATAATGTATGGAGTAGCACGCTTGATCTTACCTACAGCTGTAAGATTAAGATCTCTACCAGTATAGTCAGCGCACTCATAAACAGTCATGTCCTCAGGTATTTCTGCATCGAATGGTAGACACAATGTACCCCACTGGGTGTCAGGAAGACTATAGTCTATCGTCTTCTTGTCACACCATACAAAGTCGAGACTCTTGATGTTTGCTGGCGTTGAGTGTTCCTCGTCAAGGAAGAACTCTATCGTATACTTTATGCCAGACACCATATAACTTGAGAAACTTCCAAAGACATCATAGTCGTATGTGAGATTGTAGTCAGAAGGAACGGCAGAAGAAGTCTTGAAATAACTTGAGAAGTAGAATGTTCCACCCTCCGTCTTTCCTGTAACAGCTACATACAATGCACATTCAAGAGCTATGCTGCCAGCGTTCCTAAAGTCCACATGAAGTATTCTACCGTCAATGAATGGGTTGTTGTCATTATCAAAGTAAGGTGTCTCCACAAACTCGAAGCCATTACCGACAACATAGATTGTGAATGTCTTGCTTGTAGCAACATAATGTTCTGTATCAGTTGTCTTGACTGTCAACGTAGTGCTTCCCAATGCCTTACCAGTAATTGTTCCATTCTCAAAGGAGATGATGTCCTTGTTATAGCCTGTTACAGAAACAGTTCCATCAAATCCCTTCTCACTTATGACAATGGTTGCTGTACCACCAGGAGATATTGAGGCTCTTGACAATGATATTGTTGGAGTCTTCTTTATCTTGTTTACAACCGAGATGTCAAACACAGTCTTTGTTGCCTTGTAGCCATCTGCAGCACTACCACTTGCTGTTATCTTGACATTACCAATCTTATGTGTCTTGATGAGACCAGCATTGTCAACTGTTGCAATGGTATTGTCACTTGACTCATAGAACGCATAGCCATTATAGTCCTTATTGTACTTTATCTGCATTGTAGACCCCAACTCTATCTGATTAGACTCTACATTGAAGTTGATGTCCTGATCCTCTATACCCTTGATGATGATGTATGGAACGTCAGCACCATTGTAAAGCTGCACTTCCTTGCAATCCTCATCGCTTGTAGATGTGGAGTTGCGATAGACAAGTGACAGTTCATATTTATCATTATAAGGGAACTTGTTTGACGGAACAGACAATGTAGGTACAATATACTTGTTCTTGTCAAGCTCTACATTTGTTTCGTTAATGAAGTAGACGACCTTACCTGTATTCACACCCGTTGCCTTGACACCAATACAGATACCTTCCTTGACAAATCCCATGTTAACGAAACTTGCTACAACCTTGAAGATCTTGTCAGACTCCTTCTGTTTGTCGTACTCGTTGCTACCTACCACATAGAAAGAGTTCTTGGCATGTGTCACGATATGTGACACGTAGTCATTACCCGCATTTGGCTGAATACCTATAAGGACACGCTGTCCTTCTGAATAAGAGGCTTTTGCCGCGGCAGAGTGACTATTGTTACTGTCGCCATTACTTGGGTTGAGTATGTTATTGCCTGTGAGAGCAAAATAACCATTATAATTGCCAAACCATCCCCAGTTTATTGCAAAGAGACCATTACGGTAGCCATGGCACACGAAAGAGTGTCCACCGAGTGTTGACGTACCGCTATATATAATTGGTCTTCCCTGTGCAAGTTCGCGGTAAAGCAATTCTTCCCATTCACTGTCAGAATAGAAGTCACGCACCTCACTCCTCATACCCTTGTCGTAGTCGAAATGATTGATGATAGCAGTAGCCGCATCAAAATCGTATGCACCAGAACCACCACTTGCCGATGAACTATATTTAGTGTCCATTGCAACTCCGACATGATAGATAAGCTTAGCTATTTCCTTGTCTGCAGCTGTTCCTCCATCTACACTATTTATGAGATCAAAGTCATAGGTTGTATTGGCAAAGTCAGCAGAGAACGTTACAGGCACCTTCTCTGCACCCAGGTCGTAGTTGATGGTGTAGCTCTTTGAACCAACACCCTGCTTTGGATATTCCCACTTGGTCATGATCTGTGACATGGCAAGTGGAAGACAGCCTGTAACGAGTTCTGTACTCTTGACCTTTGGAATTGCCATATTATAAGGATAATCCTGTCCCCATTGAGTTGTCAATAGAGCTGGAATCTCTGCATATATCCTGGAAGCCTTTCTTTCTCTGCTTTCTGCCACGCCACGTGTCTTGGCATTCATAATCTGGGTATGAACACCTGTGTCGTAAAGGCTTAACAGCCATTTAAGGTTGTCCGGTGCGTCATTATAGTCAAATGTTCCCTGAGTGGTATAGCCAAGAATCTGCGTAGCAGACTCGTCACCTGCAACAATGACAAAACCGCCGTCATAAGGTTTGTTGAAAACATAATAATGAACTTCACCATCTTGCTTGCCAGTATAGGCAAGTTGTAGGTTTGTAGAACTGTTGTTCTTATCAACGCTTTTTATGAATGACTGCGCATTCTCTTTAGCTTTGCTAACAGAAATCTGTTGTGCATGAGAGCATGTGAAAGTGGATGCCAATGCACTAATAAGGATAAATCTTCGTAGGTTCATTTTGTCAGTATGACATTAAATATGGTTTGTTAATTATTCCGTTCTATTTGGGAAGGAAGAGACTACTATAGTTGAATTAAGTAACACGTAAACAATTAAGTAAGTGAGCAAAATTATTTTTATAATAGATGCTCTCTATTTGGAAGTAGATTTTCGTATTCATTTGAAGGAGTGATGCGGGCATCATGACTAAAAATGAAACGGAAAGATACGACAAAGAGAGTGCAGATATTATGAAAATCACTTACTATAGCATTATTAAAATAATTGTGATCACTTACTTATGAGCGTCTACTTACCTTTCAACCTTGCAAATATAGAAATTTTTCCCGTTTCACCAGCAAAGATAGACAGGAAAATGTGTTGTCAACCATGATTGTTGAATAAAAAAGATAGAACACCACCATATTCAACCTGCATATGACACATAATCTCCACTGTCCAATCATCCTTCGAAGTGCCTCCGATTCTTCCCCATACAATCTTCATCGCATGTCCATCACATCTCCATCGAAACGATGGACATTCGATGGAGATGCGATGGACATTCGATGGAGATCCTACGGAGGCAGACCGAAGGATCCTCGAATGATGGTCGGATTCACATTTCACTTGATTCGACGCGTATTATTTGCTCTATAAGCCTTAAGGAATTTAGGGCGTGCTTTATAAAAGTCAATAAATTGGTTCTGTCACACAATTATTCCATATTAATATTTTTGATTTGTCGGAAAAACACCGATATTTGCCACAATAACTTAATACTACCACTAACAATGAAAAAAATTCTTGGAACAATCGTTCTTACATCCTGTGCACTGGGTATGCAGGCACAGAGTCTATCAATGGATGAATATGTAAACCAGTTGATGGGCAAAATGACTCTTGAAGAGAAACTTGGACAACTTAACCTTCTTCCTGGAGGTGACATCACCACTGGTGCTGCAATGCAGACAGAGGTTGGCTCACTAACCCAGAAGGGAATGTTAGGTGGTATTTTCAACATAAAAGGTGTGGATAAGATTCGTGAACTGCAGGAGGTGGCAGTCAAGAAGTCACGTCTTGGTATTCCACTTATCGTGGGAATGGATGTGGTTCACGGCTATGAGACCATATTCCCAATTCCTCTTGCACTATCATGTTCATGGGACATGGATGCTATAGAGGAGAGTGCACGTATAGCTGCCAAGGAGGCAAGTGCAGACGGTATAAACTGGACATACAGCCCTATGGTAGACATTGCCCGCGATGCACGCTGGGGACGTATCTCTGAGGGTTCAGGCGAAGACCCATTCTTAGGAAGTGCATGTGCAAAGGCGATGGTACGTGGCTACCAGGGTAAGGAAGACGGTTCATCCATGTACTCGGACAAGGAACGCATCATGGCATGCGTTAAGCACTTCGCACTTTATGGTGCAAGCGAGGCTGGACGTGACTACAACACGGTGGATATGAGTCGTCAGAGCATGTATAACTATTATCTGCCACCATATAAGGCTGCAGTAGAGGCAGGCGTTGGTAGTGTGATGTCTTCGTTCAACATAATCGACTATGTTCCTGCTACAGCAAACAAATGGCTCCTTACAGATGTACTCCGCGACCAGTGGAAGTTTGATGGCTTTGTCGTTACCGACTACAACAGCATAGGCGAGATTGGAATATGGGGTGCTGGCGACCTTGCAAAGGGTTCTGCACGTGCTCTTAATGCAGGAACAGACATGGACATGTGCAGCTACGGTTTCGTCAAGACGCTTGCACAGTCTCTCAAGGAGGGTAAGGTGACAGAGGAACAGATAAACCTTGCCTGCCGTCGAGTTCTTGAGGCGAAGTACAAGCTCGGACTTTTCAAGGACCCTTATAAGTACTGCGACAAAAAGCGTGTAAAGAAAGATATCTTCACAGATGAGCATCGTGCCACAGCTCGCCGCATAGCAAGCGAGTGTTTCGTTCTTCTCAAGAATGACAATAATGTTCTTCCACTTAAGAAGAAAGGCACTATCGCCCTTATCGGTCCTCTTGCCGACAACCGTGCAAACATGGAGGGTACATGGTGTGTAGCAGCTGTTCACGAGAAATATCCTACTCTACTTGAGGCAATGAAGGAAGCAGTCGGCAAGGATGCCAATATACTTTATGCTCAAGGTTCTAATATCTGTCGCGATGCTGCCACTCAGGAGGCAGGTGCCTTTGGTAAGGAGACTCCTCGTGGCGATGATGCACAGTTGAAGGCTGAAGCCCTACGCATAGCTCGCCAGGCAGACGTCATCGTCTGTGCAATGGGTGAGAGTGCAGAGATGTCTGGCGAGAGTTCCTCTCGTGCCGACCTTGAGATGTTTGATGTACAGCGTGAACTTCTTGCAGCGCTTAAGGAACTCGGTAAACCTATCGTGCTTCTCAACTTTGCTGGTCGTCCAACAGTCCTCTCTTGGGAAAGCAAGAATATCCCTGCCATAATGAATGTATGGTTTGGTGGTAGCGAAATTGGCCCTGCCATCTGCGATGTTCTCTTCGGTGACAAGGTACCAAGCGGCAAACTGACAGTAAGTATGCCACAGGCAACAGGTCAGGAACCACTCTACTATAATCACATGAATACAGGTCGTCCTGTTAGTGCAAATGCTGATCGCTACTACAAGTACCAGAGTAATTATATAGATGTACGCAATGACGCTCTTTATCCATTTGGATATGGTCTTAGCTACACTACATTCTCTTATTCAGACATCAAACTGAGTGCAGAGTCAATGGCAAGCAATGGTAATGTCACAGCTACAGTAACTGTAACTAATAGCGGCAACTACGACGCTGACGAGATTGTACAGCTCTATATTCGCGATATTGACGCTGAGAGTGTTCGTCCTGTCAAGGAACTTAAAGGATTCCAGCGCATCCACCTTGCAAAGGGTGAGAGCAAGGACATTACTTTTGCAATCACTCCTGACCTTCTCCAGTACTACAATTATGACTGCAAACTTGTCATTGAACCTGGCAAGTTCGACATTATGATTGGTGGCAATAGCGAGAGTGTCAAGAGCAAGACTATTGAAGTGGGAAAATAATAACTTAGGGAGTTAAAATGGAGTTAAAGAGGAGTTAAAAGGAGTTAAAAGACGATTGACTGTTCGCGGTTTTTAATTAACAATTAATAATTAACAATTAATAATTAACAATTAACATGCCTCCGGAACAGGGGGTGCGTCAATTTTTAATTTTTAACTTTTAACTTAAATCCGTGCCTCCGGAACATGTGAACGAATAATTCCGCGATGGAGTAACCTAATTCCCTCCCTAGGGAGGGTTAGGGTGGGTCCTTTAACGGAGGGTTAGGGTGTTTTTTTGTATTACTATGACTATAGAAGAAGCAATCATACTTACCATGACAACTAAGGGTCACGGCATGACAACAGACCAGATTGCAGACAACATCAATCGTCTTCGTCTGCATCTGCGCAAAGATGGTCAACCTGTGACCAGCAAACAAGTATATGCTGTTGTGTGCCACCACCCCGACCTGTTCTGCAAGGAGGGTGGCAGAATAATGCTTATGATATAATTCAGCTTTAGCACTTGCTTTCAGCTGATCGGTTGTACGGTTATTCGGTTTTACGGTTGTACGGTAGGCTTGTAGTTGTGGAAAAATCCCTATCAGCAGACTACCCAAACCGTATAACCGTACAACCGAATAACCGAAAGACTTAGCTAATTATGCTATCACAAAGCTGTTCTGTAGAACTCAAGTATCTTCTGACGGAACAGGAAAGTATATTTTGCCTGGATGGCATTAGACTCTGCCTTCATAAGACTTGTCTTTGACTCCTGATATTCTGTCACATTAGCCTTTCCGTTCTCATATTTCTTTGTCATGAGAGTGAACGCTTCCTGTGAAGCATTGAGTGAAGCCTCAGTACTTAGGCACTGGCGCTGAGCACCAACAGCATTGTAGTAAGCCTGCTGAATCTCCTTGTAGAGACTCTTGCGAGTCTGCTCCAACTGAAGTTCCTGAGTATGTACTGACAGTTTGGCTGCACGTATATTATTACGAGTCTGGAAACGATTGAATATAGGAACAGAAAGATTTAAGGACAGCGACTGACTGAAGTTGTCCTTTAACTGCTTTCCAAAAGCGCTTGAAGGGAAACCAGAAGTCTTGTAATAGTTGCTTCCAAGACCAGCAGAGAAATACAGACTTGGATAGAGTCTACTCTTAGCAAGAGTAACATTCTTTTCTGCACTCTTGAGTCGTATCTGTTCTGCAGATATAAGCGGTTTTACTCCAAGTGCCTCGCTATAGACAACATCAGGCGAAGGAAGCACAACATTGTTACTGCTTACCAGTTCCGGTCTCTGCAGTTTCATTCCATCAGGTTTGTCAAGTTCCAGCAACTGGCTAAGTGCAAGAATAGCAATCTGCAAATTGTTCTCCTGTTGAGTTAGAGAAGTCTCATCATTAGCCTTTGTTGCCTTTATCTGGGCAAGATCTACAGCTGTCGCCTTACTATTGTCATAGAGGAGTTGAGTACGCTTCACCTGCTCGTCCGACAGTTGCAGTTGCCTTTTGGCAACATCAACAAGGTCTTGCTGGTATATTGCTTCAAGATAGGCAGATATGACCTGCAAGGCAACACTCTCACGTGCTTTAGACAGGTCTGCCATTGCAGCTTCAAGTCCAAGACGACGTATCTGTATCTCCGCAGGAATCTGTCCACCCGTTATAAGCGGAATGCTGGTATTCAGACCAAAGTTCGTGGACTGCGTATTTCTGTTCGCATAAGTATTATCGGCAGTAAGACCACGACCAAACCCGAAACTCTCGCCAGCATTGGCGTTGAGGTCCGGAAGACGGCTGTTCTTTGCCGTACTGAGTGATAAACGCTGTTGTTCCACATTATCCTCCTGTTGCTTAACAGAGAGGTTATGCTCTATGGCATAGTCTATACACGTTTGCAGAGTCCACGTCTTCTCGTTCTGTGCCTGTAGTGACACAGAAGAGAAAGATAGCAGTAATGCACCTATAAGTAATTTCTTCATACTTAATCTTTAGTTTTGAGAATGCCACGTACCTTTTCGCCCACCTTGAGACCAGACTTGACCTCGATGTTTATTCCATCACTAAGGCCTGTATCGACCCTACGGCGCTCAAACTTCTGTTCAGGAACAGAATCTGTGAGTACATGAACATACACAGAATCATTAGAGAACTCCAAGGCAGCTTCTGGCACACATATTGCCTTACTTGCCTTATCAAGTACAATAGTGGCATTGGCACCATATCCAGAACGGAGAGATGTCTTGTCATTCAACTTGATTGCCGCCTTTATCTCAAACTGATTTGCACCATTAGTCTCGACAGCCTTAGGAGAGATGTATTCAAGGTTGGCATCAAGCTTAAGACCCTGTATAGCACCAACGGTGATAGTTACAGGCATTCCCTCAATGATACGTCCTACCTCCGTCTCGTCTATGTTGCCACGGAAGATGAGTTTATTCATGTCCGCTACTGTTGCAATGGTAGTACCATCATTGAAAGAGTTACTGAGAATAACGGAGTTTCCTACCTTAACAGGAATGTCAAGTATGAGTCCGTCAATAGTAGAACGGATGAGTGTTGTACTCATTTGTGCATTAGACAGAGATACTCCCTCACGAACGATATTAAGAGCATCCTTTGCTGTAGCCATCTCAGCCTTTGCCTGTTTGAGTGCATTACTTGCCTTCTCATATTCCTCAGCAGTTATGACCTTATCCTTGTACAGACGTTCCACACGTGCAAAGTCTGTCTCAGCCTGCTTCAGAGTAATGTCTGCCAGTTTCACACGGTTCTCTGCCGAACTGAGGTTACCCATGTCAGGGATAACCTTAACCTTTGCAATGATCTCATCCTTCTTCACCATCTGTCCAGCTTCCTTATAAAGCTCCGTGATGATTCCTGAGATCTGTGGCTTAATGTTCACCTCGTCACGAGGTTCAATCTTACCTGTGACGATAGTAGTCTTCTCGATGTCCTTGACAGAAACAGTACATATCTCGTACTCTTCCTTCTCAGGCTGTGACTTTTGGTATAGGAACGTGAATGTTCCTATGAAGATGGCAGCAATCATTACGATACTTGCCCATTTTAGTATCTTTTTCATATCTTATCTTGTTTTTTTCTGTTTGTTGAGAATACTGAATGCCGTATGGTCACCCCGAACGGCAATTATGAACTGATGTTTATTTCTGCGAAAGCGCAAGCGATAACCTACCTTAGTGCGGAGAAGTTAACAAGAGTTAATTATCAAGATGTAACGGTTGTTGACATATGACACTTCATTGGTGGAGGGAGTATTCCGCGAACAATCACTCGTCTTTTAACTCCTTTTAACTCCTTTTAACTCCTCTTTAACTTCCTAAATCGAAACAGGAACTGTAATATAGTAAATGTCATCATTCTTCCCTCATGGCATCAACCGGTTTTATTTCCATCGCTCGCATAGCAGGAGCAAGACCTGCAATGATACCGAGTATTGCAAGAAGTAATGCAGATCCAATGGCAAGGGCGAAACTGATCTGGAAGTGAGACTCAAGTCCCGGTTCCTGTACGGATGTCTCGATAGCCTGCAGTATAAGTACGGCAAAGACAATGCCGCTCATACCCGCCGATAACGTCAGCACTATACTCTCACTCATTATCATACCAATGATATCCTTTGGAGTGGCACCAATGGCACGCCTGATACCAATCTCTGTGGTTCGTTCCTTAACAGTCACAATCATGATGTTACTGACACCTATAGCACCTGCAAGGAGAGTGCCAAGACCGATCATCCATATCAGTATACTAATGCCACCAAACAGATTGTCTATGAGTGTGAATATCGCTTCCGTATTAATCTTGAACACAGCATCATCATCATCAGGATCGATGCAATGGACACGCTTGAGTACATCGGCAACCTTCGTCTGTATGTCCGACATCCTTGAGTTTCCCTTTGCCGTGAAACAGAGGAAATCGACATTGTCACCCTTATTGTACATCAGTTGCATGGTTGTGTATGGCAGGTGGACTGTACGAGTAGGATTGGAACCTATACTTATTCCGTTGGCACTCTTGCTTCCCACACCCACTATCTGGTAAAACACCTCGTCTATGTTTATGAATTCACCACAAGGGTTCTCAGTACCAGGGAACAGTTCCTCAACGACTCTCGAACCGACAACACACACCTTACGCTTCTGCTGTATGTCCACATCATTGAGACTCCTTCCATACTTTATCTTTGGGTTGTCTACTACGAAATAGTCTGTATAGACACCTACGAGACCAACACCCAGAGTCTTGTTATTACACTTCGCCGTACTGTTCCAGCTACGAATGGTAGGAGTAACCACATCCAGTTCAGGTACACACGACTTGAGAAGTTCACAGTCCTTCTGCTTGATACGCCACATACGTCCCTTGCTGAATCCCTTGTAGGGTTTTGTCGTCACATTCGATATGATGAAACCCGAGTTAGAAGCAAACCCGGCAAAGTTGCTTCCGAGCATCGTCTTCAGTCCATTTCCTCCACCCATCAGCAGCACCAGCATGAAGATGCCCCAGAAGATGCCGAAGGCTGTGAGGAAAGTCCTTGCCTTATTACGTGTGAGAGAATCGAATATCTCTTCCCACTGGTCAGAATCAAATATCTTCATTATCCTCTCAATGCTTCTATTGGTTTAATTTTAACAGCCTTGCGGGCAGGGAAGAACCCTGCAAGCGCACCAGCTATGATTATTATAACTGTGGCGGTGACACACGTAGATATATCCACCGTAGGATTGATGAAATACTTTGTCTCCATGAATCCTGTATCAAAGGTCTGGTTACCATATACAGAGTCCATCCATTCGCAGAAGAGAACACCCATGAGCATACCTATATAACCGAATATGGCAGTCACGACAATGCTCTCCATCATCACCATACGTATCACGTTCCATGGTCTTGCGCCAATAGCACGACGAATACCAAACTCACGTGTTCGTTCCTTGACTGATATGAGCATTATATTGCTGACACCCACCACACCGCTGATGAGGGTGAGCAGACCAAGAATCCAGAACGCATTGTGAAGGATACTCTTTGCTTTCTCCATCTGTATGTTATCACCAGCCTGGTTCCATATCCACAATGCCCTGTCATCATCGGGAGCGAAACTATGTACCATACTACTTGCACGGATATAGTCTGTCATGAACGTGTCCATATCTTCCTCTGTAGGAATGTTCTGGATGGTCATCGTTATCTGGTCAATGAACGCACCTCTATTATATATCGTACTTACTGTAGAGTATGGCGAATAGAACTCCGCCCTGTCATTCATCTCACTTGCCTTATAGACACCTATGACCTTGAAACTGATACCACCGATATTAAGGTTTGCGTTGATAGGGTTCTCGCTCTTCTTGAAAAGCGAATTGACATTCCTGTCACTTATGACTACCACCTTACGCTGCTGTTCAATATCGATGTTATTGATGAAACGTCCCTTCAAGACCTTGATAGACTGCGACTGGGCATACAGAGGGTACACACCATTGATGGTGGCACTCGCATAGTTGCCGTCATGGGCAGCCGTCACACCAGACTTCTCAATAAGCGGCATGACATTCTTAACCCTGTCAGAGAAGTTCTTGTAGGTCATCTCCACATCTCGCCTGTCAAGATTGATAGGTCTACCCTCCTTAATACCCTCAAATGGCTTTGTGGTACGCCCACCATATATATTGATGGCATCAAAGGCAAAGTCCTGCATGTTATACTCAAACGAGTTTATCAAACCATTACCTGCACCTTGAAGGACGATCATGAGGAAGAGTCCACTCGCCACGGCAAACCCTGTGGCAATGGTTCTCATCTTACTTCTCATCAGGGAACCGTATATTTCCTGTAATGTATCTAACACAAATAAAACCTCCTCTACTTCATCTTACCATGTTCCTGATATTCTGTCTTGTCATTCACCACCTGACCGTCAATGATATTGATTATTCGGTCGGCACGCATACCCACATCAAGTTCGTGGGTAACAACGATAATGGTCATGCCCTGCCTGTGCAGTTCCTGCAACATGTCAAGCACCTCTATAGTAGTCTTGCTGTCAAGTGCACCTGTCGGTTCATCGGCAAGTATGATCTTAGGATTCGTGATTAGGGCACGAGCGATTGCCACACGCTGTTTCTGTCCACCAGACAACTCGTTTGGATAATGGTGTGCCCACTCCTTCAGTCCCACCTTATCAAGGTACTCAAGAGCAAGAGCATTACGTTTACGTCTGCTCACGCCCTGATAGAACAGCGGAAGAGCCACGTTCTCCATGGCATCCTTGAAAGAGATGAGATTAAAGGACTGGAATATGAATCCAATCATTCTATTGCGATAGTCAGCAGCCTTTGACTCGCTGAGATTCTTGATCGTTGTTCCTGCAAGTATGTATTCTCCCTCATCATAGTTATCGAGAATACCCAAGATGTTCAACAGGGTCGACTTGCCCGAGCCTGAAGCGCCCATGATAGCGACAAACTCGCCTTCCTTGATGTCAAGGTCTATACCCTTTAGCACATGAAGGGGCGAACCATTGTTGTATGTCTTATTTATGTTTCTTAAGTGAATCATAAGGATGTATGTGGGTTATTAAGTAAGTGATCACAATTATTTTTATAATAGATGCTCTCTATTTGGAAGTAGATTTTTGTTTGCAGATATTATGAAAATCACTTACTGTAATATTATAAAATAATTTTGATTACTTACTTTGTTGAAACTCCAGCACGAAGGTTGTAGGCCAACCATTAGTGCCAGGACGTAGCAGGTTTATTGTTCCGCCAGAGATCTGCATAATCTTCCTGCACAGCGAGAGTCCTATACCGCTTCCTGTCTTCTTTGTCGTAAAGAAAGGGATGAAGATATCGGCTGCCACCTCTGCTGGAATCATAGCGCCATTGTTGAAGATGGCTATACGCATTGGAGTACCAGGGTACTGGTATGCAAATACCTGTATAGTCTTGTCCCTATGTTTAGCAACAGGTCGGTCAGGCACCTTGTTGAAACTCTCAACAGCATTCTTTATTATATTGATGACCACCTGTCGAATGAGGTTCTTGTCCGCATGAATGGTGTCATTCTCCACATCATACTTGATGTATAGCGTGACATCCTCCGGCACCAGACACAGTCCTTTCACTCCCTCAAGGAGTTCACGTATGGAGAAGTCCTCTGGTTGAGGTTTCTGGAGCGTAGTGAACTTGCGGTAACTATCCACAAACTCCATAAGACCTGTAGAAGTGTCATGGATTGCCTTCATACCGTTGTATATCGGTGACTCCTGTACATCCTTGCGCTTCAGGAACACGCTGCTCAACGAAGTGATAGGAGCGATGGAGTTCATTATCTCGTGAGTAAGTATTCGTGTAAGCTTCTCCCACGAGTTCACCTCTATGTTCTGCCTGTCAGACGACATACGTTCAACAAGCGAGTTGAGGGCATCTATCATAGCCTTGTCACCTGCAGAGCATCCCTTAGTGGACAGGCGAAAAGAGTAGTCCTTGTTGTTTAGCGCTTCAAGCAACAACTTGCACGACCTCTTCAGGCGCTGTTCGTGTCGGTAATGCCTCCATAGCATGAAGACTATGACAGCTATTAATCCTATGACAACATAGTTTGTCATTTCTTTTTCAATTTATTGTAGAGAGTCTGACGTGTTATTCCAAGCATCTCCGCAGCAGAAGTAAGATTGCCATGACACTTGTCTATAGCTTTCTGCATATGCTCCTCTGTGACCTCCTCAAGTGTCTTTATCTTACGCTCCTTCTCTATGATGGCACGAAGCTTGTCGAGGAGGATATCATTGTCCCAAGGCTTAGTGACAAAGTCTGCTGCTCCCATCTTGAGACCACGAACAGCAATGTCTATATCGCCATAGGCTGTAAATAGGACAACTGGTATATCAGGATGGTTCTTCTTGATCTGCTCAAGCCAGAAGAGTCCTTCCGAACCTGTGTTTACTCCGAGGTGGAAGTTCATGTCAAGGAGAATCATGTTTATTTCTTGCTGCATTAGCACTTGCAATGCAGGTTCTGGAGATTCGAGAGTTACGACCTTATCGAATACTTCAGTAAGCAAGTATTCCAAGGAAGTAAGTATTTCTTTCTTGTCGTCAATTACAAGTATTGTGCTCATATAAGGTTCTGTTTCTTTTTATATCGCAAAGGAACAAAGAAAAATCGGTACGTGCAATATGCTGTACCGATTTTTGCCCTTTATTATGTTTTTTTTGACATATAGCGTAAAAAATTTTTACAGTATTTTTCACATGGCTCCTTCTTGGGGATTTTGCATGGCGCAATTTTGGAGAAGAATACGTAATTCTTAACCTGAGTTCGACGAAAACTTATCGCCGAGTCGGCGGACGAAAGATGCGGTTAAACGAATACAGAATGAAAAAGTATTTTAATTCTGTTGAGTGCTAGCATCTTGGACGTAGTCAACAAAACATATAAAAACCTTGAAAAACATATAAAAACCTATAGTGTTTTTTTTATGCACAGAATAAAGTATGTTTTTATCGGTTTTTATTTGTTTTTATCGGTTTTTTTTCGTCCGCGCCATGCGCGATTAAATTCATCGAGTTCGCGTTAATTCTTAATTACTTCGTCCTCTATCAGCTCCTTTTTACTCCATTCCCTCCTTGCTCAAGTCTAAATCTCCTTTGTTACCTTCTCCAGCCATGTCCTGTGTTCTTCGTCAAGACGTGGAGCAAGGCGTTCATATACTGTGTGCTGATAACTATTGAACCATCTTCTCTCGTCCTCTGTAAGCATGTCTACAATGATAGGCTCTGTAAGGATAGGACATAGGGTGAGATGCTCAAATGTGTAGTAAGGACCGTATATGATGCCCTGTACCTCAGAGTTGCCGCAAGGATTTGCATTAGGAGAGATACATTTACCACCTTCGCCATCAAAGTTTGCATTGACAACAAGCATCGTGTCCTCATGTCTTACGCCATGACTACCTTCTATATATATACCAGGCTCGTCAGTTATTGTCATGCCAGGAAGCAATGGAGTAGGGCGCCACTGCATACGGAACTGGTGCAGGTCTATGGCTTCATGTACAGACATGAACTGACCAACTCCGTGACCTGTGCCATGAAGGTAGTTTATACCATACTGCCACATTGCTGCACGAGCAAGAGCATCAAGCTGGGTGCCATTTGTTCCTTTAGGGAACACGGCGCTTCCAAGACTTATCCATCCCTTGAGTACAAGTGTATAGTCACGCTTCATCTCCCATGTGAGAGGACCGAGAGGAATGGTACGTGTTATGTCTGTTGTACCGTCACGGAACTGTGCTCCAGAGTCGATGAGAAGCAGTCCCTCGGGTTTCACAGGGATATCCGTCTCAGGAGTAGGATCGTAATGAACTATTGCACCATGGTGAGCATATCCCATGATACTCTCAAAACTGATACCCATGAAGTCCTCCTGCTCTGCTCGGAAAGACTCCAGCTTTGCAGAGAGCGACAACTCCGTCAGTCCACCCTTAGGCACATTCTCGAGAGTCCACTTTATCCACTTTACCATTGCCACGCCATCCTTCTCCATAGCGTTGCGATAGCCCTTTATCTCGGTATCGTTCTTTATGATAAGTAGTTCGCCTATAGGTGACTTGCCTGCAAAAGGCTGGCGAAGTGCCTTCTTGGCGTTATAGTTAGTCTTCTCTGGTTGATAGACAACCTGGCAGTCGAGCATGCTAAGGTCTACGAACACGTTATTGTATGGACGTATGCCAATGCCATTGTCCATGAGGTAGTCCTTCACCTCAGGAGTGAGTTTGTTGTTGTCTATGTATAGAGTAGCTGTGTCTGGTGATATGATAAGGTAAGACACGAAGAAAGGTGTGTAGAGTATATCATCAGCACGGAGGTTGAGTGTCCATGCTATCTCCTCTAATGAGCACACAAGAAGAGTCTTGCCATTTAGTTTCTCGCGGATACGAGTCAACTTGCTTTCTGCACTCTCACCAGCATACTTGAGATCCTGGATAAAGACCTTACTGTCAGGAGAGGCTGGTCTGTTGAGCCATATCTCCGTAAAAGGATCAGACACATTCTTCAGTTTAAGTCCAAATCCTTCAAGTGAACCGCGTAGGTCCTCATACTCCGATACTGTGAACACCTCGCCATCTACGCCAACCTTATCGCCACTCTTAAGTACCTCGGCAAGCCATTCTGCTATGGTTGGAGTACCCTCTATCTTCTCTTTCTGTAGTATGATGCCAGTGCCACTTAACTGCTCGGTAGCCTGAATGAAGTAACGTGAGTCTGTCCAAAGAGCAGCCTCGTTGAGAGTTACTACAGCAGTACCGGCACTACCAGTGAACCCTGTCAGCCATCGTCTTGACTTCCATCTTTCAGGAACATACTCGCCAGAGTGTGGATCTGTGCTTGGTACAATGAAAGCCTCTATGCCTTCTCTCTTCATGAAAGAACGCAGGTTGAGTAGTCTGTATTTAGTCTTATCCATGGCTCTTCTTGTAAGAAGTGAATGAGAGGATTACTGCAAATCCGAAGAGTGGTATGATGAAAGGCACGACGAATGATCCTGTCAGGTCGGCAAGGTATGCCATTGCCAAGAATCCGCATCCACCCACAGGAGTCATCATGAGTACAGATGAAGCAGATTTGGTGAGATTACCAAGTCCCTTAAGTGTCAAGGCAAAGATTGTTGGGAACATTATTGCCTCAAAGAAATAGTTTGCCATGAGGAACACTAATGGCAGAACCTTTACCCATGAATCGCAATCTTCAGGAATCATGATTGAACTGGAAATAATCAGAATCATACTTCCCACGCTGCCCCAGGCACAGTAGTAAAGCATCTTCTCTGCAGGTATGCTCTTCATTATCCAGCTGCCGAGGAAACGACCGCCCATGAAGATGAAGAGTGAGAAAGAGAGGATATAAGATGCCTCGCTTGAGTCAAGGAGACCAATACCTGTTGTGAAGTTGACGAAGTAGCTGTTGATACTTATCTCGCTGACCTCATATGCGAGGAGAGCCAGCAGACCAAACACGAATGTCTTGTTTCTGAATAGAGTCTTGAGATTGTTTATGCCAGACTCCTCATGCTCGTTATCTTGCTCAATCTCTTCCTCATGGTTTATCTCAGGGAGTTCGCTGAACATGAAGATGATTGCCACGATGACTACCACAGCTCCCATTATAGTATAAGGAATAGCAACATCGGCAGAGGCGTCACCTCCAAACAGGAACACTCCTATAAGGAATGGTGCAAGGCTGCTGCCAAGACCGTTGAACGACTGTGACAGGTTAAGACGTGAAGTGGCAGTTGACTGTGGTCCCAGTTCTGTGACATAAGGGTTTGCAGACGTCTCAAGGAACGCAAGTCCACAAGCAATGATGAAGAGGCACACAAGGAACGCGTTGAGAGAACCTATGCTTGCTCCAGGAATGAACAGGAACGCTCCGATGGCAAAGAGGAATAGTCCAAACACCACGCCTCGACGGTAGCCGAAACGGTTGATGAACAGTCCTGCAGGTATTGCCATGAGGAAATATCCGAGGTATGTAACGACCTGAATGAGTGCCGACTCAGTTATACTTATATCAAGTGACTCCTGAAAGTGCTTGTTGAGCACGTCAAGTATTGCTCGTGCAAAGCCCCACATGAAGAAGAGTGAGGTTATCAGCACAAATGGAATCACATATTTCTTTTCTGTGATAGAGTTAGATCTACTGTTTGCCATTGGATTGTTTTATCTGTTTTTTTGCATTTCTTGTTCCATTCTTTCTCTTTCCTTAGCCTCACGCTTCTCCTTCTTGCGAAGGTTGTTACGAGCTGTGATAGAAAGTTTCTTCTTTGGTGCCTCATCAAGAACGTCCTTGTTGCGCTTAGGGACAAGGATGAGTCGTTCACGAGGGCGGAACTTGTTTGAACCGCTGTTAGATATGTATGCACCACTAACATTCAGGTTGCTGAGGTCAAAGTTGGTGTCGAAGTCATGATCAGCAATGTCTGTGCTGCCAATCTCAAGTTCTGGCATTACAGGTATTGCAGTCTGGTAAGTATTGAAGATAAGACTCCTTATGTTGAGATTTCTTGCCACATCTTTATTGCCCTCGTATGTTCCGAATGCAGGTTCACTCTCATTACCGAAACGGTCAACAGCCGTTACGGCAAAGTACTTCATTGTAGATGACAGGTTCTCGATGTTGAATGCAGTACCCATAACACGTTGACATAGAAGGTCCTCTGCCTTACGAGTATCTACAGGGAACGTTCTTGAACCATACACATTATATGTAACATAGTTGTGTGGAGAGTTCGGTATTACCAATGAAGAAGGGCAATAGTCCGTAGACACCTCCCAGCTCATACGACTAGCCGTGAAGTGCAGGTCCGCAGGCTTGCTTGGCGGAATAGTGTCACCTTCCCACACCATACGAGTAGTGAGAGAAGGGAACATAAACAGTTCCTCATAACAGCAGTTGAAGAGTCCGCCACAGTCACGAGTGAGGAAGTCACTACGGTAGAGGGCAACACCACCCATCTCCCTGTTACGAGCAGAGAACACCTCAGCACGAACATCATTAATATCCCAAGGATTATTGTTTGACTCCTTTGGATCAAGGAAATAGATACCGAGTCCCGGACATATAGGACGGTCATTCGCATTCTCTGCCCAGTCATACATGCTGCGGTAGAAGTTCTCGCCCTTCCAGTACATCATAGGGAAAAGAATATCCTGAATACCCTCCTTGAGCCATGCCACAGGATCCTGATACCCTCCGTCCATACAGTTCCAGCCTGGAGTAGGGTTACTCTTGAGGTTACGGTAGCGACCGATAGGACTGCTACTCAACTTCACCCATGGCTTGACTGCCTTCACCTTGTCATGCACGGCACGAACAATACGAGTGATGTTGTCCCTACGCCAATCAGCCACCTTCTTGCTTGACTGACCACGTAGATCATCATCAGAGAACTTATACACGCTCTCTGGGTAACGGATATAGTCGAGACTTATTCCGTCAACATCATATTTCTCTGTTATCTCGCGACAAATGTTGGCAATATAGTCTGCAGTAGCAGGATTGCCTGGAAGCATGAACATCTCCTCTCCTACAGCACGACATAGTTCAGGATGCTTCTTTGTCACAGAAGCATTGCCATAGGCATTCTGTACATTTTGCTTGTCAAGAGGCACAGCAACAACCCAGGCATGACACTCCATACCACGGGCATGGCACTCTCGGATAGCAAACTGCAAAGGGTCATATCCAGGATCCTTTCCTGCAGTACCTGTAAGACATGCATCCCAAGGCTCATACTTTGATGGATAGATCACACTACCACGAATACGAGTCTGGAGAATGATTGTGTTAATATGTACATAGTTGAGGTCATCGAGGATGTCTCTTAGCTCCTGTTTCTGCCTCTCGATGCTCCTTGCATCTGTAGCCTTTGTCCTTGGCCAGTCAAGACTTTGCTTTGTTGTCAACCACACAGCACGAACCTCATGCAAGGGCTGTGGATTATAGTAATCGAAAAGCGTTTTCTGTGCATTAGCAAATGCCACCTGCATAAGTAATAATGCAACTAAAACCAGTTTTGTAGATATATTATTCATTATATTAATTAATATTTGCTTGCAAAGGTAACAAATTATTAGTATTTTTGCCGCAATTTTTGAGATATTTAATAATATTTCAAGGCAAAATAATAATTCTAATGTACACATTTGTAATTTCTATTCTCCTACTCATCTTAGGCTATCTGATCTACGGAGGCATGATCGATAAGCTATTTGGATGTGATCCAACTCGAAAGACACCTTGCTATACCTCACAGGACGGTGTTGACTACATTCCAATGCCAACATGGAAGGTATTTCTTATTCAATTCCTTAACATTGCAGGAACAGGTCCTATCTTTGGCGCTATCCAGGGCATACTTTTTGGCCCGTCAGCATATATATGGATTGTACTTGGCTGTATCTTGGGTGGAGCTGTCCACGACTATATGAGTGGAATGATCAGCATTCGCAAGAACGGAGCAAGTCTTCCTGAGATAGTAGGCGACGAACTCGGACATGGTGTACGCTTTGTGATGCGTGTGTTCTCACTCATCCTCATGATACTTGTTGGAGCCGTGTTTGTAACCACTCCAGCAGGACTCCTTGCCAACCTCATGTCTGACAGCGACATGTTCAGTCAGAGCACGGTGTGGGTGGTGTTTATCTTTGCATACTATATCCTTGCCACACTCCTCCCTATCGACAAGTTGATTGGCAAGATCTATCCAGTCTTTGGATGCGCCCTGCTCATCATGGCTGTAGGTGTAGGATTAGGCATCTTCCTCAATGACGGTTCAATGCCCGAGATAACAAGCGCATTCGCCAATCACCATCCACATGCCAATATACCTATATTCCCAGGAATATGTATCACAATTGCATGTGGTGCCGTGAGTGGATTCCACGCCACACAGTCACCGATGATGGCACGTTGTCTCAAGAATGAGAAGTATGGTCGTCCTATCTTCTATGGTGCAATGATAACAGAAGGCATGGTCGCCCTCATCTGGGCAGCTGCGGCCATCAAGTTTGCAGACTCATTCGATGTAAGCAAGTTTGGCATGTCAAACGACATCGCTCCTTACGAGAAGCTATGGGCTATCATGACAAACGGCGGTGAGACGGGTCCAAACCCAGCGGTACTTGTCAACACCATCTGTTCAAGCTGGCTCGGTACAATAGGTTCTATCCTTGCCATCCTCGGTGTGGTTGCCGCACCAGTCACAAGTGGTGACACAGCATTCCGTTGCGCCCGACTTATCGCCGCAGACTTCATGCACTACAAGCAGAACAAGATATACAAGCGTGTCATACTATCATTGCCTATCTTCGTCATATCAGGAATACTCATGTGCATCAAGTTTGATATACTGTGGCGTTACTTCGCATGGTTCAACCAGACACTTGCGGTGTTCACTCTCTGGAGCGTATCATTGTGGATGGCAAACCATTGCAGACAGTATAGCGGTATAAAGCGCCACGGCTACCTTGTTGCTATTGTTCCTGCAATATGGATGACAATAGTATGTACTTCCTACATACTCGTTGCACCAGAAGGATTCGAGCTACCATTGTCCTACGGCATAATAGCAGGCGTTGCACTTGCCACAGCGTTCGTCGGACTATTTGCGAAGTGGTACTCTAAGAACAATTCATAATTTATAATTCATAATTCATAATTGCCATTCGGAGTTCAGTTAACAATTAACAGTTAACAACGACAGCAGTGGTTCATAATTGCCCACTCTATCCGGATGGCACCCCCTCCCAATTATGGGGGAGGGGCTGGGGGAGAGAGTCTAATGAAAAGACATATCTGGGTGCCAACAGCCTTTTTTCTTGTTGGATTAGCGTTCTATGTCTATTACGGCATTACCTGGAACGCGTGGATGAAGAACCTGCCTAACATCTGCATCTATGCAGTTATTGTGGTAGGGCTGGGATGGTCCCTTTGGAAGAAGGACCAGTATGCAAACAATAGGAAACAACCAAAATAAGAAAAACTAATTAGAAGAATGAGAAAGTACGTATTAGCAATGCTGTTCACACTTACAGGTATTGGAAGTGCCTCAGCACAGTTTGAAGAAGGAACAAAATATCTTGGCGCCAACATCAACAATCTTGGTGTCTCATATAGCAAGGCAACAGACCTGTCAATCAATCTTGGTGCCAATGCCGGTTACTGTATCAAGGATAATGTTCTTGTTATGGGACTCGTAAACTTCGACTACTCTTTCAACACCCTCAAGCGACTTGACCTGGGTGGAAAGATTCGATATTACATTGCAGACACAGGCATCTTCCTTAGTGCAGGTGCAAAGTTTGTGCATGAGAACTCTGACTATAATGATTTTCAGGTTACTCCAGAGGTCGGTTTCAGCTATTTCCTCAATGACCATCTTGCTATCCAGCCAAGTGTATATTATGACATGAGCTTCTCAGATTTCAACGAGAAGAGTCGACTCGGTGTGTCTCTTGGACTTGGATGGTACTTTTGATTAGAGGAGTTAAAAGGAGTTAAAGAAGTTAAATGGAGTAAAAAGACGAATGATTGTTCGCGGGAAATAATTTACAATTAACAATTAATAATTAACATGCCTGCCGGAACATGTGAATGAATAATTCCATGATGGAGTAACCAAATCCCCTCCCTGTAGGACAATCGTTCAGAAAAGCTTTTCTGAACGATTGGGGCGAGCAAGGGTTAGGGTAAGTCTCTAATTCCGCGAATAAAGTAACCAAGTTCCCTCCCACCAGGGAGGGTTAGGGTGGGTCTCTAACCTAATATTACAATATGTTATCAGTAGAAGAATTAAATGACAGACTCATCGACCTTGCCTTCGCAGAAGACATAGGTGATGGTGACCACACAACACTCTGCTGTATCCCAGCAGATTCTGTAAGTGAAAGTAAGCTCCTCATCAAGCAGGAAGGAATCTTTGCAGGTGTGGAGATTGCAAAACAAGTGTTCCATCGTTTTGACCCAACCATGGAGGTTGAGGTTTATATCGAGGACGGCGCTCACGTTAAGCCAGGTGACATCGTGATGTCTGTAAAGGGAAAGGAACAGTCTCTCCTCCAGACAGAGCGTCTTATGCTTAACATTCTTCAGCGTATGTCGGGTATAGCAACAATGACACACAAGTACCAGCAGGCACTTATCGATGCAGGTACTAAGACTCGTGTCCTCGACACTCGTAAGACAACTCCTGGTATGCGTATGCTTGAGAAGGAGGCTGTTAAGATTGGTGGTGGCATGAATCACCGTATCGGCCTCTTCGACATGATTCTTCTCAAGGACAACCATATCGACTTCTGCGGTGGTGTTCACAACGCCATATCACGTGCAAAGCAGTATTGCAAGGACAATGGCAAGGATCTCAAGATAGAGTGTGAGGTACGCGACTGGAAGGAGCTTGAAGAGGCTCTTGCTGAGGGATGTGACCGTATCATGTTCGACAACTTCACTCCTGAGGACACAGCAAAGGCTGTAAAGCTTGTTGCAGGACGCGCAGAGACAGAGTCAAGTGGTGGTATCACTTTCGACACAATGATTCCTTACGCAAAGGCAGGTGTTGACTTCATCTCTTTCGGTGCTCTCACTCACTCTGTCAAGGGACTCGACATGAGTTTCAAGGCAGCTGGTAGCGATAAGCTGGTTATTAAATGAGATTGAGACAGCGGTAGCTGGATCATATCATTCGCAACAATTTTAGAAAAAAAAAGCTGAATTATTTGGTTGATGTTTCAAAAGATCGTAATTTTGGAGCGTCAACCAAATCTTTTATGGTCAAATATCCCCACAGATGTGAGGAAAGCCCTTGTACCTTATGTGATTTTTAATTGACTAACTAACCATTTTAGACACGTTCTATAAATTACTTAACTATTTTACCTTATCCTCATGAAAACAAAGAAATTCAAGTTACTGGTAGCCCTAGCAGCCATTAGCACGCCACTAAACAATGCAGATGCACAGACGGTGGCAAGTTCAAGCGATTACCTACAGACACAGGCAATTCCTGCGCGCACACTTTTCTTCGACTATGATGGTGCAGGACAACGTATGCCCAAGATCAACTGGGGCATCGACTGCGCATGGATAAGCGAAAGCAACATGCTTCAGGGACGTAACTACCTCAATCTCTTCAACAACAACATCAGTATTGTACGCGTATCATTCCAACCTACATACGCACTTAATGGTACGTCACTCAGTAATGACCACCTCATCGACCTCAACGAGCGCCTGCGCATTGTCGGTCTTCTCGGTACCAAGCCAGGGATATGCCTCAATAGCGACCCTAAACCGATCAATGGTGGTGCATACACCGTTGCTTCCATGTACTCCAATGGTGCTAACACAACCAACTGGATCAACCTCATGAAGGCAACAGGCAAGTATGTAGAGAGCAAAGGATATAATGTTGTCAGCGTGGCACCGTTCAACGAGCCAGATTATGGCTGGGGACACGGAAGCACGACAGACCTCAACAATATATGTAGAGCAGCCAAAAACGACTCATGGTTCAGGGGAAAGCGCCTCATGACAGGTAGCACCCTTAACTGTAGCGAGGCATGGAAGTGGTTCAGCGCCACACAGAACTATGCAGACGAGGGTAACACTCACCAGCTTGCCGGAACCTTTGCCGACTTCAAGTCTTTCTTCCAGAGAGTGAAGTCCGCTGGCAAGGTCGTAACAGAGGACGAGCTTCACAACACAATGGAAGCGATGGTCGGCGCAAACTATGGTCTAAACAATGGTATATGGTGGGGAACAGCCGAGCATACCCGTTCACAGTTCTGCCGTGCAAGTGACGGTAATGGCTACCGTCTTGCATACGCCGAGAACGATGCCGCATTCATGGCAGCAAGCGTGTACCGCAACACTCAGGACGGTGTGACAGAAGCATTCGTCGGAGCGAGTGAACGACAGGCAACACAGAGCAGTTTCGGATTCGTGAGCCGTGACCGTGACGTGTACTACGACGGCTACGGCCCTACTCGTGCATACTATGTCGATATGCCAGCCGACCCAAGTGGACGATACGGTACAGCACAGCAACGTAATGCTGAGGGCGTGATAAAGATACAGAGTGGCGAGGACGTACAACCTTCACCTGTGGCAGGCACATGGCAGATTGTCAACGTGGCAAACGGAAAGGTTCTCACAGGAGTAGGCAGCAACACATCTGTTGGAGCATACAACGTCACATTATCATATAGTGCAGCAAATGATGTCAAACAGGCATGGACAGTAAAGAACCTGCCTCACGACAATGGCGGCGACTTCAGTTACCAGTATATCTACCTTGCCAACCAGAGTCAACCAGCAGTATTCTACCTCGACGACCTCGACTGGAGCTTTGACGAGGGTAAGCAGGTCATCATCTACCCTGGTGGAGGAAGTGGATGTGAGCAATGGTGGTTTGAGTATGCTGGCGATGGAAGCTACTACATCCATAACCGCTACAGCAACCTCGTACTCGATGGCGCAAGTGGTTCAAACGTGGTACAGCGCACCCTCACAAAGGCTGCTTCACAGAGATGGAAACTGGCTGACCCTTCTATCGTGGCTGACCGTACAGCACCATCTGCCCCAACAGGTCTTGCTGCCACAGGTCTTCTCGCAGCTGTCAAGTTGACTTGGAACGCAAGTAACGTATCTGACCTCAAGGGCTACACAATACTCCGTGCCACATCAGGACAGAACGACTGGAATACAATCGCACGTGCCGTAAAGGGAACAACATATGTAGACAACACAGCTGTTCAGGGTGTGAAGTACTCTTACAAGATAAAGGCAATGGACAAGAGCTGCAACATCAGTTCTGCTTCCTCTACAGTCACAGCATCCACCAATGGATCAACAGGTCTCGTTGCACGCTACACATTTGACGGCAACACATCCGACGCATCAGGAAACATGATGGGTGCAGCAACAAATGCTGGTTATGCCACAGGTCACGAAGGCAAGGCACTCTCCCTCAATGGCAGCAACTATGCCCTACTCCCTTACCAGATCGGCAATATGCAGTCAATGACATTCTGCGGATGGGTGTACTGGAATGGAGGCAACGCATGGCAGCGTATCTTCGACTTCGGTAATGGTGAAGATGCATACTTCTTCCTTACTCCAAGTAACGTGAACGGCAAACTCACATTCGAGATCAAGGCAAACGGTACTGTACAGACTGTAAATGCCAACTCTGGTCTTGCGTCAAGAGCATGGAAACATGTGGCTGTGACAATGCAGAGAGGAAAGGTCGTTGTGTATGTAGATGGACAGGTGGCCGTTAGCAGTACAAGTGTCACACTCCGTCCAAGCGACGTGGCTGGTGTATGTAACTATCTCGGTCGTAGCCAGTTCGTAGTGGACGCCCTATTCAACGGCCTTCTTGATGACGTACAGATATATAACTATGCTCTCTCACAGGGAGAAGTGCAGAACGTCATGAACAACGGTACAATAAGTGCTCCTACAACAAACGAGCCATCATACCCTGTAAACATGACAAGCTACCTCAAGAATCCTGAGATTGTAAACAACTCAAGCAACCGTAACCTTCCAGAAGGTTGGAACCTGTACGGCTCTTTCGGCTCTGGCAATGGACAGTACACCACATCAACAGGCAACACAATGCTTGAGGTTTGGCACTACACTCCTTCAAGAATGTCATTCGACTACTACCAGCAAGTAAAACTACCAGCTGGCAAGTACCGCCTCTCAGCAGATATGCTCTATCGTGGCGGAGGCAACAACCAGGTAGGACTATATGCCTACGTGGCAAGTCCAAGTGGCGAGGTTCACCAGCCAGTCACAACCATTGATGGACAGCTCCACAACTATTCTCTTCAGTTCTATACCGACGGCAAGTCATACGTCAACATAGGAGTCAAGAGATTTGCCACATGCTCCGGCGACTGGTTTGCGGCAGACAACTTCAAACTTGAGTTGATTGGTTCTACAGCTTCTGCAAGACCTCGTAACACAGACGAGACAACCGACATAGAGTACGTAGACGATGCCTCAACGTCCATCGTAGATATTTATACCACAGACGGACAGAAGTTGCAGGAGATGCGCAAGGGCATCAACATCATCAAGATGTCAGACGGAACAGTCAAGAAAATAAGGAGATAATTATTTATATCTTTACGAAAAATAAATGTTTTCCATTTGTGGGGAGTTCGTCGAGAGATGCACTCCCCACGATTTTTGCATCAGAATAAACTTTGCATCTGTAAAAGTTAAGAAGTTATTGAGTTATCAAAACAAATTAGCAAATTGTTTGCACGTGCTGTAAACAATTCCTATATTTGCCAAATAAAATCTAATCGAATAGAACAATGAAACTAAAAGGAAGACGTGAAAGCACGAATGTAGAAGATCGCCGTGGACAGTCAAGTGGTCTCATGGGCGGCAAAGGTGGAATAGGTATAATCATAGCAATCATTGTTATGGCACTCGGTGCCTACGGCATTGACCTATCCTCTCTGACTGGAGGTCAGGTGGATGTGAATGACATCACTCGCCAACTAACACAAGGGGGAGGACAAGACTCCGAATACAAACCTACAAAGGAGGAAAAAGAGCTGGAGCGCTTCTCTAAGCAGATCCTCGCAAGTACCGAGGATGTTTGGACTGAAGAGTTCCGCAAGATGGGTAAGACATATGAACCTCCTACACTCGTATTATTCAGCGGTGGAGTACGTTCAGGATGTGGTGATGCCTCATCATCTACTGGTCCTTTCTATTGCTCTGCTGACCAGTGCGTTTACATCGACCTCAGCTTCTTCATGAGCATGAAGAAGCAGATTGGCGCTGGAGGTGACTTTGCATACGCCTATGTCATAGCTCATGAGGTTGGACACCACGTACAGTATCTACTCGGAACACTTGACGATGCACATCACCGTATGGCGGCCCTCTCTGAGAAGGAAGCGAACAAGATTAGTGTGATGCTTGAGCTCCAGGCGGACAACTATGCTGGTGTTTGGGCACACCACGAGAATGCCCGGTTCAAGTCACTTGAGGACGGAGACATTGAGGAGGCTCTTGATGCTGCACAGAAGATCGGAGATGACTATCTACAGAAGAAGGCACGCGGATATGCTGTTCCGGAAACCTTCAACCATGGAACTTCCGCCCAGCGTACAAAGTGGCTCAAGCGTGGTCTCTCAACAGGCGATATCAGGCAAGGTAACACCTTTGCATATGACTATGATAAGTTATAATAAAATCGGCTTTAGCGTTTGCTAAAGCCGAATTTTATTATTCATTCGCTCGGATATTCGGTTACATCACAAACATGTTAACCGCATACTTATTCTATTCAATCAGTTTCCTTGCTTCCTTTGTCATATAAGGTTTGATCTTGCTGTAAGGAATGACAAAGTTTATCTCGCCCACAGCATAGGACGCAATCTCATAGCAAGCATAGCTGAAACGAAGTCCTTCTGCTTCTGGAGTAGGCGCATTCTGTGGCAAAGGGATAGTAGAAGTGTCAATTAGAAGATAATCCATCAGTTCTGCCTTCTTGAAGTCTTTTTCGTACTCCTGGAAATATGAAGATACACCATCCCAAAGAAGCTGTTGCATATCGCCTGCAACACCATCTCTAAGGAACTTCTCCACAAGTTTACCATCACTCAGATCAAACGTCAATGATGATACCATATATGAACCATGTGCACCACCACTATATTGGTATACGTTGCGTTCAAAGACGGCAATCTTATCTGTCTCGTAAACCTGTTTGATGCGGAATTCAGCACATGACGGTAAGATATCCACCATGACATCTTCGTCGCCCTCATTCTCACGTTCCTCTGCCACTCTCGTGAGATAATCAGTCTCACACATAGACGAGATACAATCCAACACCTGCGAACCACAGTACTGGGCAATATCCACAAGGTTACTGCCCTTATACTTGCCCACCCTCTTCTCACATATGCTTGAGGCATATGCCACGACATCATCGTAAATTGCCTCACGCACCTTTGTTGCCACAAGCGAACTATTCGTAGGCACCTGAATATCATAGTTCACACTTGCCCACTCACAACTATCCTTATATACATAGTTCTTGAGTGTAAATTGTGACTCGAACTCTGTCTGGACAACTTCTTCCACAACAGTACTGTCCTTGTTTCCATCATTAGATGAGGAGCCTGTACATCCTGATATCGAAGCTGCTATTGCCAAACCAATAACATGAATAATATTTATACCGTTTTGTCTCATACTCATATTTCTTAATGCATAGTGCATACCTGATTTAATGGTTGCAAAAATAAAAAACAATTGACACGGCAAAAATAGCAATTAAATCCGAAAGCACGCTTATTTTAGGAGGGATAATTCACTCATTGCAACAATTTGACTTCACACAATCTCGCATGTAACACACGAACTTGAATTATTTATATTTTTTCCTTATCTTTGCAAGGCAAAAATATACTTACTAACTAATCTAAACCACATTTCTTCATGTTTTGGAACACATTATTGTTCGATAGAATATACATGTTTATTGCCTTATGTATTGTTGCACTACCATCATGTGCAGAGGTGAAGTATGGCCTCTCGCCATTGCTTGACAGTCTTGATGTGATGATTATGCAGCAGGATAAGTATGTGAAGCAGAAAGAGGACAGAATACGTGAGGTCAGAAGTAGAATAAGGCGAAATGCCAATATAGAGGAATTGTATACAATGAACTCGTTATTGTATGACGAATACTATGTGTACGATGCAGACACAGCCCTAAACATAGCCAAGCGCAACCTCGACATAGCAAGGTCTCTCGGCAAGAAGGACTGGGAGGCAGAATGGAACATAAAGACCTCATTCATTTATGCAGCTACAGGCATGATGTCGCAGTCAATGGAGCAACTGGAATCCATAGACCCTAACACCCTTCCAACAAATCTCAAGGTGGACCTGTACAGACAGTATATCTACATCTACTCCCACTATGGACAGTATGCAGGAGAGTCAGATGAAGCAAAGGAGTACTATGCTGTACAGGGCACATATGTGGACAGCATACTGAGGCTCGTCTCTAAGGACGACCCACTCTACCTATGGCAGAAGGCATGGGGGCCTAAGCCATCTGAGGTAAAGGCTGACCTTGTAAAGGCAATAAAGGGAAGCGCCCTTGACAGTCGCATAGATGCCATGAACGCCTATTGCCTTGCCCACATCAACGAGTGGGAAGGCAACGAGGCAGATCATATCCGCTACCTCATCTACTCTGCCATGGCAGACCTGCGATGCTGTAACCGCGACATAGCCTCCTTGGAGGAACTTGCAAAGTGGCTGTTTGCACAGGGTGAGATAGACTACAGCTACCGCTTCATCAACTACTGCATGGACAATGACCGCCTATACCACAACAGAGTACACATGATCAGTCTTAGCGAGGTCAATGCAGACATCCACGATGCCTACATGGAGAAGAGCAACGAGCAGCAGTCACGTCTGAGGATTGCATTCTACTCCCTCATCTTCTTCTTTGTCATCCTCGTTATACTTGTCCTGCTCGTACTCCACAGCATGCGACGCGTGAAGTCCAGCAGAGCAGAGGTGGCAGAAGCAAACAAGCACCTTCAGGAGTCGAACAAGGAACTGGAGGCGGCACAACGAAACCTATCCGAGGCATACGACAAGCTGAACGAGTTGAATGGACAACTCACAGAAGTAAACGAGCAACTCACCTCAACCAATGCCGAGCTACGTGACACCAACTATGTCAAGGAGGAGATGATAGGCTACGTGTTCAGTGTCTGTTCTCAGTACATAAGCAAGCAGGAAGAATACCGCAAACGCATACTACGCCAGTTGAAGACAGGCAAGATAGAGGACGTGAAGAGCACGGTAGAGAAACCTATCCAGCAGAAGGAGATGAAGGAGTTCTACCAGACTTTCGACCAAGTGTTCCTCAGCATCTACCCAAACTTCATCGAAGACTTCAACAGTCTTCTACGTCCAGAGGAACGCATCTATCCACGTGACGGTGAGCTCCTCAACACGGAGCTCCGCATCTATGCCCTTGTGCGTCTTGGCATCAACGACAGCGTCAAGATTGCAGACTTCCTCCATTGCTCTGTCCAGACTGTATACAACAACCGTCTCCGTTGTCGCAACAAGTCAATCATACCAAAGGGAGAGTTTGCCCAAACCGTCATGGGACTCGGAAAGGTTACCACAAGCACACAGACATCTTGAATGGAACGAAAATATAGAAAATTGTTTTATGTTTTTCTTCGTCCGCACTTGCGCGATTAAATTCATCGAGTTCGCGTTAAGGATACAAATGAACTATGGCAAATACAAGTTTTCGTTTTACCAGAGAGGCACTTTCAAAAACCATCATGGTGATCGATATCAATGAACAAATGTTGATGGTTGCCCCCAAAAAGGGGAACCGAAGTTCCCCTTAATATCATAAGTAAGTAATCAAAATTATTTTAATAATGCTTTAGTAAGTGATTTTCATAATATCTGCACCCTCATTGTCGTATCTTTCCGCTTCATATGACACCCTTGCGCTTAGCTTCATCTCGTTCGTCTTCGATCCTTGACTCCGACATGAAGAGCGCTGCACCCAAACATTGCGTCCGAAACACTTAGTTTCGCACTTATATTGTCAGTCACGATGCCCGCATCGCTCCTTCAAATGAACACGAAAATCCACTTTCAAATAGAGAGCATCTATTATATAAATAATTATGATCACTTACCTATCAGCTTAAAGCCTCTATTTCTTCTATGGTCAAGCCTGTAGCCTTACTGATTATTTCGTATGGCACACCAAGAACCTTTAAATTGCGGGCACTCGTTTCCATACCTTCTGTACGACCTTCTGCACGACCCTCTGCAAGTCCCTCGGCAAGTCCCTCGGCTCTTGCTTCCGCCCTGTCACGCTTTCGTTCATTGCGTAAAGTCTCTTTATAAGACAAGTAATCCCAGTAGCGCTTCAAACTTGCCTCATACTGTACTCGCTGACGCTTTGGCATAGCTGCCACTTCCGCCAGAGAATAAAGGCGGTCAAAAGGA
>JAZUHP010000069.1:0-16410 GCA_045641785.1 Bacteroidaceae bacterium | reverse complement strand
ATCATGACTGAAAATGAAACGGAAAGATACGACAAAGAGAGTGCAGATATTATGAAAATCACTTACTGCAATATTATAAAATAATTTTGATTACTTACTTATGATAGAATTATTAAATTTTCAAGAATTCATAAGCGCATTCCTTGTAATGTTTGCCGTTATTGATATCATCGGAGCAACCCCAATAATAATATCACTTCGACAACAAGGAAAAGAAGTAAATGCACTCAAGACATGCATATACTCCCTCGCCCTACTCTTGGGTTTCTTCTTTGCAGGTAACATGATTCTTAAACTGTTCCAAATAGACATTGCATCCTTTGCGCTTGCTGGTTCTATTGTTGTATTTATCATGGCACTCGAAATGGTTCTTAACATTGAGATCTTCAAAAGTGAAGAGACAGGAGACAAATCAACACTTGTACCACTTGTCTTCCCACTTATTGCTGGTGCAGGTGCTTTTACAACCCTCATCTCGCTCAAGTCTCAATATGCAACTCCAAATATTCTTTTAGCTGTATTTGCAAACATTGTCGTGATATTCATAGTCATCACCATTACAGGCAAATTCCAGGAGAAGTTGAACAAGGGATTCATCATAGTGCTACGTAAGTTCTTCGGAATAATCCTTATAGCAATGGCGGCACAACTCTTCACCACTAATATACAGAAACTGCTACAGATAGCACAATAATACAACAACTCGACTTTAGCATTTGGCTAAGTCGAGTTGTTTTAGTTTATATGGTTATATGGTTCGATACCATGCTGGGGAGTATTTATATCCCTCGTTTAGTCTTGCACCCTACGAACGGCAAGCACTCAGTCGACGAGATTGCTTACGCCAAGTTTCCTGCGAGCAATCAATTGAACATTATGACCTCACCTGCGAAACGACCTTATAACTTATCAGTTTTAACGTGAACTCGATGAATTTAATCGCGCATGGCGCGGACGAAAGATGCGGTTAAGCGAATACAGAATCAAAAGATATTTTGAATTCTGTTGAGCGATAGCATCTTGGACGTAGTCAACAAAAAAAACATATAAAAACCTTAAAAAACATATAAAAACCTATAGTATTTTTAATCCTGCAGCGGAATAAAGTTTGTTTTTAAGGGTTTTTATCTGTTTTTAAAGTTTTTTTTTCGTCCGCGCTTGCGCGATAGTTTTCGTCGAACTCAGGTGTTTTACTAAAAAACTTAAGTAGAATTAGATAATAAAGTGTCCAATTCCTTGCACCTGACACAAAAGATTTACCGCAAGTGCAATAAGTTGGACACCACGTACCTTTATACTCCAATCAAAACAGCATGTAAACACCTTTTGCTTACGACTTGCTTACGACAATTGTCGTAAGCAAGTCGTAAGCAAAAGGTGTTTACTACGGGTTTACTACGATGTATAAAAGGAACACTATTGCTATGCTTGTAAGGTTATAAGGTTCGAGTGAATGTTCGCTAGATTTTTCCCTTTAACATAGTACCGAACCTCAAAACCTTATAACAAACCTTATAACCTATCGACTTAGCAAAAAGCTAAAGTCGAGTAACAACAAAAGTATGGAATGAGTGTGCAGGCAAAGATACATTAAGATACTTTTCCTTTATGCCAAGAGTAACAGATTTAGAATCATTACTTACATTTCCCGCAACAACAACGATTGAACCATTAGGTGTACGAGCGACCAATGCAGAAACACCATCTGTCTTGTACTGTGGGCAATAGGCTATGATTGATGAACCTGACGGTATATAATGGCTATAGTGCATATAAGCATAATATTCTGGTGTATAACGATACTTACGAGTCTTGCTATCCACCTGTACAAGTCCATTCTGGCGCCATCCCCAAGCACTCTCTCCATGGTCACAAAGAACAGCATTCCAGTTATAATACTCAGTACATCCCATACCGACGTATTGGCAAAGAAGGTCGAAGGTATGTTCACCGGCCTTCCAATCCATGTCACCATTACCACATTCACTCTCTGTAGAGATAAGGTCATACTTTGGATATTTCTCATGAATTCGGGACAGGATCTGACGACCTTCCCACTGGAATCCAAGTCCCTTGACATTATCAGACATACGTTTATCGGAAAGGAGACCGTCCACATGATCATACCTATTGGTATTGAATGTTCCAAGATACAGGTTCACATTTGGATGTTTCTTTTTTAGTGTAGGTGCAAGATACTCCATATTGAACCTGACGATTCCTTCACTTGTCCATGCACACCCAGGATATGGAGTGTACGAATATGCCTCATTCTGGTACATTACCATAGTAATAGGTATATTTTCCTTCTGGTACTCCTCTATGAATCTACAAAAGTAATTGGCATAGCATTGAAGATAACGTGGTTCCTGAATAAAGTAATCTGTTGTTGCCAAACGACGTGGGAAGATATTCTTATCAGGGTTGACCTGTTCGTTGTGACTTCGGTCATTATCTCCATACAAGATACCATCGCATCGAGGGTCGAGGTCATTATACTTTGAACTCTGGACAGCATAATGATGATTTACCTTCATCCAGGAAGGAGGACTCCATGGGGATATCCAAAACGTCATTTCAGGACAATACTTCTGCGCTGCACGAATATATGGTATGATGTATTGACGGTCACGTTCAATACTGAAATGCTGTAAGGCAAAGTCACCATCAACCTCATCACACGACCACCATTCAAGAGCATAGTCATTGGCATTCATACCTATTCGACCTCGGGTAAAGCACAGTTCACCATTCTTGGCAAACATACGTGAGAGAATCTCATCCTGTTCATCACGTGTAAGCATCTGCAATGCTTTCCAGTCCTGTTCATTGAACGTCGTTCCCCAAGCACGGAACACATGTCCACTCTCCTTGCCCGTTACTGACAAAAGAGGCGTATTTACAGATGTGCCCGACAGGTTTATCGCTTTCTGCTTGTTAACAAAATTGCCGTCTGTGGTCTGAACCCACTTTACTGATTGTGCCTGCATAGCTACAGATACAAAGGACAGGCAAAAGGTTATTAGGTTGTGTCTAAACATAAGATACGTAAATAATGATTGTTGTTTTCGTCAAGTGATAATTAACACAAGTTCTTAACTTGATTCCCTTTTTACTACTTCATGTTTAAGCAAAAGGAGTAAAAAGCTATTGATTGTTCTGTAAAGTCCATGTGTGTACAAACAACAGACTCCCTATCTAACAAGAGAAAAAAAACAGCAACCGTGACCGATTGCTGTTTTTATTTATATGACAGGAAACAGATTTGTGTCCATTACCCTGTTTCAATTCCTTATTAGAGGTTTGGATTGAGAGTCTTCCAATCAGCAACAGCAGGGATGATGCCAAGACCGATGATCTCGTCACGCATAGCCTGAAGATGCTCATAAGACTTCTGAAGACCAGCCATTTCCTCTGCAGTTCCCTGAGGAGCTGTGAAGCTAACACCATCCTTATCGATAGTTGTTGGCATAGCCATCATAACATTCTTGTAACCACACTTGTCACAGTTTACATAGCAACCAGCAGGAAGAGTGAACTTCTCACCACCCATAGCACCCTCGATCATCTTAACAGCCTGATAAGATGGGCTCTGGAATGAAGAACGACCACGAAGCTTGATGATAGCAGAACCACCCTGAGTAGTGATCTGACGAATCTCTGCAAGACGCTCAGCTGTCATGCCAAGCTCGTCAAGAGACTTTCCATCAACCTTTACCTGAGATGCGAAAACAGCCATCTGCTCGCCGTGACCACCGTAAGTGTGTGCACCTGTAACCTTATCCTGCTGTACACCATACTCAGCAGCAAGAGCTTCCTGGAGACGAGTAGAGTCAAGAGCAGCAAGTGAAGTAAGCTGATTTGGCTTCAAACCAGAGTGAATAAGAGCAGTAAGAGCTGTTACGTCAGCAGGGTTGAAGATAACAACAACATGCTTAACGTCTGGACAGTACTTCTTGATGTTATCACCGAACTCAGCAGCGATCTTACAGTTACCAACGAGCAAGTCCTCACGTGTCATACCATCCTTACGTGGAGCACCACCTGAAGAGATGATATACTTAGCACCTGTGAAAGCCTCCTTAGGATCTACAGTGTAAGAAAGGTTTGCACCAGGGAATGCGCAATGACACATTTCCTCGTATACACCGTGAACACCTGGTTCAAAGATATCATAAAGACAAATGTTTGGAGTAAGACCAAGCATAAGAGCTGACTGAACCATGTTTGAGCCGATCATACCACCAGCACCTACGATAACGAGTTTTTCGTCTGTTAAAAAAGCCATAATTGTTTATATTTTTATTATTAAAAACTATCAAAGATTTTATCCTACAATCTTTTCTGCAAAAATACCCCTTATTTTTTATTAAAGCAATAATCCAAAGCGTTTTTTTACCATTTACTAAAAAAAAGCAAGGAATTACATTTTCCAAAAGTACCAAAACATAGAAAGTGAAATATGGATATATCAAAACCATATTTCACTTTCCTGTTTCTTGAAGCAATTATTGTCTTTCTGGCTGCGGAGTACTATCTTTATACCAGTCAGCATACATCAGGTAATGCTGGGCAATACCAACATTAAGTTCCTTTGCTTGCTCAGGATCCACCTTCTTGATGAATTTGGCAGGAACACCACCCCACAACTCTCCATCACCAATCTGAGTGTTCTTGAGTACTAAGGCACCAGCAGCAATAATAGCTCCCTCACCTATCACGGCATCATCAAGAACAGTTGCACCCATACCAATGAGAGCACCACTCTTAACCTTACAACCATGAAGGGTAACATTATGACCGATAGTCACATCATCACCAATCTCGATGGCAGCCTTCTTGTAAAGAGTGTGCAGACAACTACCATCCTGGATATTTACACGATTGCCTATCTTGATATAGTTTACATCACCACGAACAACAGCATTGAACCATACGGTACAGCCATCACCCATAGTAACATCACCAACAATAGTTGCATTTTCACTAAAATAGCAGTTCTCGCCCCACTTTGGAGTAAGACCGCAAACAGTCTTTATTAAAGCCATGATATTAAATAATATTATTTTACTCAAGTTTCACCCGAAAGGTGTAAAATGGAGTTAAGTGAAGTAAAAAGAAGTAAAAGACAAATGATTGTTCGCGAAAATACCCTTCGGTCAGCAGAGTGTCGTCTTTTAACTCCCCAAACGACGTAGGAATGACAACTACTTTTTTACTCCATTTCACTCCTTAAAGTGAGCAAGTTAAGACTTGCGTTATCGCTTGCGCTTTCGTAGAAAGAAACTTAAATTATTTTAGTACAGCAAGTGAGAACATGCCTACATCGCCAATCACTCGTTTAACAAGTTCTCTCTAAGAGTAAGATATGTCACCACAAAACAGAATGTAGCTATTACCATTGTATAATAAACACCTATACAACAAGCCAACAATCCCAACATTGAAATCAGTCCTGCAACAATTCCAATACCTACAATAACAAGAACATTACCCTCTGTCATTTTCCAACTTACTGAAAAAGCCTCTCCGATACTTGCATTAGGATTTTCAAGGATATATAGTTCCGCAAAACCTAAACGAGCACATAAATATATACCAGGAAGGATAAAGCAAGCAAAACCAAGAATGACAACTACGCCAAAGCACAAGCTTACACAAAAAAACTTTACGTATGTCATTGCTTCCATCTTGAACGCATCAAATGAAGGAGAAGGCAGTTCTTCTTTTGCAATAAGAAGTATCATACGATAGAAACCTGCAGAAAACACAATAGAAAGAATCCACGAAACAGGAGTCATCGCATAGAATCCCATTTGATCAGAGTATGCTTGTATCGCTTCTGTATCACCTGAGAAAATAGCAGACCAGTATCCAGAAGGATATGCCGTCACTCCTAAAAGCTCATATACAATAAAGAAAACAAAATAAATAACGGCCAATAAAATGCCATGCTTCTTAGTAAGTTCCCAAGCCTTGTCAAGAACTTCGGAGATAGATAATTCAATATTTCTCATAATAATTTCTGTTAAGAATAATATAATTACTAAATATTAGTTTTTGCACTTGAAGTTTAGTAATGGTAAAATAATAGTATCCTATATTTCCCATTACTAAGAAGCGAAAGTTTGATTAAATATAGCATTAAAACATACATCTGCAGCCCCAGCATTACCATTGATGTAAACACCAGCAGCATCACCAGCTTTTCTCAGAGCATCAGAGTCTGAGATGAACCTATCCATAATCTTTGCAAATGAAGCCTCATCAGTATATTCAAAGGAACCGCCACATGCCATAAGATCCTGAGCCTCCTTAAACTTCTTGTTGTTTGGACCGAAGATTACAGGTATTCCGTACACAGCAGCCTCTGGCACATTATGTATGCCAACACCAAAGCCACCACCTACAAGAGCAACCTTACCGTAACGGTAGATGCTTGAAAGTTTACCAAAGCAGTTCACGATAAGCACACGTCCCTTGCACTCAGCCTTTCCGGATTCCAGATCAGTATAGCGAACAGAATCCATACCATTGGAAGAAAGGAGCTTTTCTATAGACTTCAAATGGACCTCACTTATGACATGAGGTGCTATGATAAGTTTCCAGTCCTTCTGCTTTGCAAGATAAGGAATGTATATCTCCTCATCAGGTCCCCAACTTGAACCAGCAATAAAGCAAGGATTGTCTCCCACAAACTGTTCAACAATAGGAAGATCCTTTGCCGCGTTCTTTATGTCGATGACACGGTCAAGACGAGTATCTCCAACAACGGTAGCACAATTGATACCTATACCTCTAAGCAGATCTTTTGACTCCTCGTTCTGAACAAAGAAGTGATCAAACTGGCGAAGTGGCTTTGCACTACCATACCAACGGAAGAAATGCTGGTCAAGACGGAAGATGCTACTCACGCTATAAAGCTTAACACCTTTCTTATGAGCCTGAACAAGATAGTTCTGCCAGAACTCATACTTTATGATTACACCTATCTCTGGATGTGCAAGACGCATAAATGAGCGGGCATTTCCCGGAGTGTCAAAAGGAAGATAGCACACCACATCAGCCCCTTCGTAGTTCTTGCGAACCTCATATCCCGAAGGAGAGAAGAATGTAAGGAGAATCTTATACTCAGGATGCTCCTGACGAAGACGTTCCATAAGTGGGCGTCCCTGTTCAAACTCACCAAGACTTGCAGCATGGAACCATGCCACTTTGTCATCAGGCTTAATCTCAGCCTTAAGTATCTTATGAGTATGTGCCATTCCTTCAACCATCTTCCTAACCTTCTTGAAGAAAATAGAAGCAAAGACAGCACCTATGGCATATAAATAAAGTCCAAATGAATAAAACATAAAAAATATTTCACCTCACCGTCCCGGAAAACGGTTACAGCTACATTATTTAACAGTAAACCCTCTCCATGCAAAACATGGAGAGGACTTTTTATTATTTCAATGTTTCAATAGCAAATTTCATTCGAGCAACAACTTCATCCTTACCGAGGAAAGCTGCAAGTTCATACATGTCAGGTCCCTGACCTTCACCTACAAGAGCAACACGCCATGGGTTCCAAGGCTTGATGCCTGTCTGCTCTGTCCAAGGATCGATAATTGCCCTCATGCCTTCAACTGTGAAGTCGTTGATACCCTCGATAACAGCGAGCATCTGAGACATCTCGTCAGCTGTAGTTTCCTTCCAGTTCTTCTTGATGAACTTGTCTTCCTTATCGAATGATGTAGGAGCAACAAAGAAGAACTTAGTAAGTGGCCAGAGATCACTTGCGAAGGAGATGTTACGCTTCTTCTTGTTACCCTGTCCGTCTACATACTCAATGACCTTCATCTTCATCATGCGTACTACCTCAGCCTCCTGCTCAGCAGTAGCATTGATGCCATTCTCCTTGAGTACCTTATCGAATGCTGGACACCAGTCCTTGTCTTCTTGCTGGATGAGGTACTGATGATTGAACCAAGCAGCCTTGACATAGTCAAACTTAGCACCATTCTTTGAACACTTGCTGAGGTCAAAGAGCTTAACCATCTCATCAAGAGTCATGAGTTCCTGGTCATTTCCTGGGTTCCATCCGAGGAGAGCAAGGAAATTGACAACAGCCTGTGGAAGATATCCCTTCTCACGGTAACCTGAAGAAATCTCTCCACTCTTAGGGTCATGCCACTCAAGTGGGAACACAGGGAAACCAAGCTTATCACCATCACGCTTAGAAAGCTTTCCATTGCCTATTGGCTTAAGGAGAAGTGGGAGGTGTGCAAAACGTGGCATAGTGTCAGCCCATCCGAATGCCTCATAAAGAAGGACATGAAGAGGAGCACTTGGCAACCATTCCTCGCCACGGATGACGTGAGTAACCTCCATAAGGTGGTCATCCACGATATTTGCAAGGTGATATGTTGGAAGATCATCAGCACTCTTGTAGAGTACCTTGTCATCAAGAATACTTGAATTGATTGTAACCTCACCACGGATAAGGTCGTCAACGAGAACGTCACGTCCTGGCTCTATCTTGAAACGAACTACATATTGTTCACCAGCAGCTATAAGTGCATCAACCTCCTCCTTTGAAAGAGTAAGAGAGTTGCGCATCATTCCACGAGTCTTGGCATCATACTGGAAATTCTCAATCTCAGCACGCTTCTTGTCAAGTTCCTCTGGAGTATCAAAAGCAATGTAAGCCTTACCATTATCAAGAAGAATCTTTACATACTCACGGTAGATGTCACGACGCTCACTCTGACGGTAAGGTCCATGATCGCCACCAAAGCTGACACCCTCATCAAACTTGATGCCAAGCCACTTGAAAGACTCTATGATATACTCTTCAGCACCTGGTACAAAACGGTTTGAATCTGTATCTTCAATACGGAAAATGAGGTCACCGCCATTCTGCTTTGCAAAGAGATAATTATACAAGGCAGTACGTACACCGCCGATATGAAGTGGTCCTGTTGGACTTGGTGCAAAACGCACACGAACTTTTCTTTCCATAATCTTATATTGTATTTTGTGTGCAAAGGTACGGAAATTAATTAATAATGAAGAATAAAGAATGAAGAATGAGGAATGAAGAACAAAGAATAGTCATACAACAACACAATTATGAACTTTTTAGCATCGTTATTAAAACCAAAAAAATAGAAAAGTTCTAAGCTTGTCGCTCCAATACGAAATTAGTATAAAATTCTTTTGAGGTTGTGAGGTTTTGCGGTTGTGAGGTTTTACGGTTGTGAGGTTTTGCGGTTGTAAGGTTTTACGGTTATGAGGTTATGAGGTTGTGAGGTTAGCTTTCATCCGGATGGCTCCTCCCCTTAGAGGGGGAGGTGCCCGCAGGGCGGAGAGGGTCTTGGCTTACACATATTAATCCTTATACCTATCCCTGTAAATATTATCGTGTCCTCCTTTACTATAAGATGTGCCATCTGACCTATATTGCCCTGTGGTCTTGTACTATCAAACACAAGATGACCAAGACTATAGAATACAGGTTTACCATCTACCCTACCCATCTTCTGAATCACATGAGGATGATGTCCTACGATGGCATCAGCACCGGCATAGACAAGCTGTGCCGCTTGAAGCCTCTGAGGCGGTGAAGGAACCTCCTGATATTCCACCCCCCAATGAAGATAGGCAATAACCTTATGATTTGGATTATGTTTCTTATACTCCCTTATTGCTGCACACAGAGTTTCAACATCAGCTTGACAAGGTGAATACCGACCTTCAGGATTCGGCGCCCAACTCTCTATTGGGAAAAGTACACTTGAGAAGATAGCAACCGTCACACCTCCCTTAGTTATTATGGAAGGTGCTATACGCTCTTCTATTGTCTTCCCGCATCCCATTGGAATGATACCAGCCTTGCTCAAAGATTCGTATGTTGACTGCACCCCCTGAAAGCCCTGATCCATACTATGATTATTTGCCATCGAAGCATGAGTAACACCAGCTTTGTACAAGCCATCAGCCCAGCGTACATCGGCTCTGAAGACAAATCGCTTTGGCTGAGGAGTGACAATATCCGTGAAGGGACATTCGAGGTTTACGATGACTGCATCCATCTTTCTAAAGAGAGGAGAAACGCTATCGAGCAGCCACTCTACCCCTCGTCTTTCTACCCACGGTCTTACACCACGATCAAGAAGAAGATCCCCTGTGAACATAAGTTCAAGGGAATCTTCATCATTATCACAATCGCCACTATCCTTTGCTGTAAAACAGCAAGAAGATAGGAACGAGAATACAACCAGCATCAATATGACCCGGATGGTATCTGCCTCTATATAGGGAGGGTCGGGGTGGGTCCCGATGGCCTTAGCATCCACTATCATATGCATATCTTTGATCACAATCCACAGACTTGCCACCAAGCAACCAAGGAGCAAACCATTCCGGTACAGGTGGAGCCTTCCTGTCAAGCAGCATCTTCTGCCATTCCTCATCATTGAGGCGCTGATCCATTGGACGGACAAACTCATAGTAGCTATATGTAGCTCCACGGGTGAGACGAAACTCGCCATTGACATTTACAATCACATAGATGATGTTGGCATTTCCTGTTGCCTCGTGGAGTATACCCTGCTTTTCACAGCCACGTATATTACGAGTAAAGACATCAGCCACCTGAGCCACACTACGGTCAGCTCCCTTCACCTCTTGCCATGAATAGAAATGCATGTCAGGATCCACAAGTGTGAGTGTCATAAACTCAAGACTACCGCCTATATGAACCAGAGAAGAGTGCTCCTCTGGCAACAGGTTTTCGCCTGCCAACTCTTTCTTAGAGACTTTCAATAGGAAATCGACTTCCTCCTTGAGCATATCACCCTTCGACCTAAGGTTTTCAGTCATGAATCCAGTTGTCTCAAGCATCTTAGCACAAAGGTTGATGCATGACTTAAGCTCTTCCCAGAACTTTACATTCGGTTCTACATATCCATAACGTCGTGGAGACGGGAAATCCCATGCTCCACCACACTCAGCAGCCATTGGCTGCTCACCATATAAAATAGCATCATGCTTAAGAAGAGCCCATGAAGCGAGGGCAGAATTAAGGTTCTTTGTTGTCCACAACTGAGTCTGCATGAATCCTGGCTGACTCTTGTCCTTCTTCTGGAGGGTAACAAGACTCTTCATCCACTTATTATATATAGTCTTTTCCCAGTCAATTTGGCCATCAAGACTCTTCTTTATCTTTGAGCGTTCCTTTGTATAGTCGCCCCAAGGATTATCCTTGTTATATGACTCGGCAAGAACCTCTGTAGCCCTTTGTACACCGAGTATATCCATGATATCAAGACCTGTAGGATAAGCACGGTCAGCATTAGGTTTTGGATCATACATAGTACCAAGCACCTCACTGTCGAGCATATAGCGCTGTGGCATAAGGTTCAACTGTTCCTGATCGCCAATCTGCTGTTTAGGTTTGATGCGGTTGCGAGACTTGAACTTATCCTTCAGCCATCCATTTATACTACGGTATTCAGCATCTGTTACATCCGCAGAGATATGCTTTGAAGAGACATAATCAGCCAATTCCATTATAGACATATTATCAGGTTCGCCCATAAGGAAGGTGAGTGCCGTATTTATACGGTCAAGGTTCTTACGTGCAACAGGAACCTTATTAAGTAATTGAGCCATACTGATAGCCTGACGCAACTGTTCTGGGTTCTCTCTCATCAGGCATCCTTTCTGCAGCCACATCATGGCACGGAAATACCTCTGCGTCTCATCCTTACGAGTATAATGTCCGCGAGGCTTGAAGAGGCTATACATAAAGTTTTTATCTTCCTGTTCAAAGAGAATGGAATTCTTATCCTGCATCTTGAGGACATTATTGTATTCTTCTGTATAGGCACGCTTGTACTCCCCCATAGCCTCATCGAGATCAATACCTTCTCGAACTGCTATTTCATAAGGATCGACGCCAAGCAGATTAAGACCAACTGCAAAGTATGTTGTATTCCACGAAGCCTGAGCACTACTAAGTTCATCACGTACGTTAGTAGCCTTTGCACTATATACCAAAAGTTCACGGAATGCAGTTTCAAGACAACCAACCATCTCCTTGCCCTCAACAGATTTCAGCACATAGCTGAAATACATGTGATAGAGCTGGAGCATAACATCCGTTGTGACGAAATTTGGTATTGCCAGGTAGTCATTATTCTCATACACATTGAAGAGCTGCTCATAGTCCGACTGCTCCATAGCAGCATTATACTGAGCAAGCATATTCAGCATCTTCTTGCTCGGATCATTGATCTGGTACATATTGATGGCAAGATTTGAGTTGAGGATCTCGACACCATCAGGAGATTGCACCTTTCCCTGTTTCCTAAGTTCTGCCATTCGCTTGTCAATAGCATCAACAAATGCCTGTTCTTCCTTGGACAGCTTGATAAGACCATACGTTTTCATATAGTCCTTGTCATACAACTCCATATACTTTTTGTGAACCTCAGTCACATTCGAATCCCAATCACAGTCTGCATCCCAGTCACCAGACTTAAACCACGCCTTCAGGCAAGCATTTAAATACCAGTTTGTATGGTAATAGAAGAATGTATTCAGGTCTCCCTCCATGAACCAATGTCCATGAACGGCATACACATAACTACGGAGCAAACGGAGGTTCTGATAGTTAAGACCGTCGATATCCTGTTTAATATTAACCTTTTGAGGGAGTTTGTCATCCCTAAGCATAAAGAATGTCTTGTTTGTCTGGTAGTCTTCAATACTCATTCCTACCAAGTCAGAGTCATCTTCACTTGATGACTTTGAAGAACTTCCGCGACAACCACATAATAATGTTGTTGCAAGAAGTGTAAGAGTTAAGAAATAATTTGCTTTCATAATAAAATAGAGTCAGCCGAAACAATGTTTCGTTGGATAATTACGATGAATTGTTAATGTTTTTTATTTAACGCAAACTCAGGTTATTTAGTAACTTTACCTCCTATACGGAGGTTATCCCCTTTGGGGAATAGGGGACCCACGTATTTAAGTCCAAAGCCCTGTATACGGTAAACAGCACCAAATGTTGTACTATCGCTGCTCATCTCTGTTGTATGAATGACCGCAGGGAAAGAATCTCTGCACACCTTGAAATCTACCAGAGGACTTCCGACACGAGAACCGAGCCACAGAGGTCGGATATACCTTCCATGATATAACCGATATATGAACAGTCGTTTTGCAGGTTCCTTCCAGTACTTTGTCGGCTTTACCACACCAGCCACGACCTCCGGTATAGAATCACCTGTTAGGTCGCCAGCATCAAAGCGATAAACAGGATAAGGCAACGAGAGTGTATCCATCAGTATCTCGTCAACAAAGAGCCTTAAAACAAACAGCGAATCCGTTTTCCGCTCCATACTTATTCTGTATGGAGCAGAAACGAATTCGTTATCCCGTAATATCTCTTTATGTTCTTCCTTACACGATAACATCATTATCGGTAGGAAGAAAAGACACAACAGTTTCTTAAGCATCCTTTTTCTTGTAAGCCATAAATACAGCAGCTGCAATGGCAAGAACAAGTGCTACGAGTGAAGCATAGGCAATAGTCTCTGTAGTACTTACACTCTCTGGCTGGAATGTCATTACAACCTCATGCTTACCTGCTGGCACATTGATGGCACGAAGAACATAGTTGGCACGACCAACCTCAACGGTCTGTCCATCAACCGTTGCAGTCCATCCTGGATAATAAACCTCGGAGAAGACCACGAGACCACCATTCTTTGAGTCAACCTCATACTTTGCCTCTACAGCACCATAGCTTGTGAGCTTGACACTACCCTCGCCTCCTGCCTTGAGGAAACCAAAGTCTGCCTGTGCCACAACAGCTGTATGCTTAGGGTTGATCCTACCAAGCACATCAAGCTCCTCATTGGCATTATTGACATACTTGACATCTGTAACGAACCAAGCATTTCCATTGGCTGTTACATTCTCAATAGGGACCTTCTGTCCCTCACCTGCAGCAAGAATGAACCAACGTGTGTTGAGCATATTAAGTACAGGGAAGAGAGAATCTGTATTTATCGCCGCAAAATCATATGCTGGATATGGAGACTGCTCCTGCATCATTCGTACTGTATCAATAGGAGCCTTGCGAAGTGCCTCATACACCTTACCCATCTCACCAGAGATACGAGCCTCTATAAGTTCCTGATAACGGCGGAGCTTTGCAGCATGGTAGCCACCAATACTGCTATAGAATGCACTTGTCGTATTATCGTTGAATGTGGAAACTGTCAAGTTCATGACGCGGTAGTCACGACCTGTACCGCTCTTTTCAAGGATATACTCGTCTGCAGGAGTCTTCTGTATTCTTGCCACACCTCTTGGCATCACGAACATGTCGTCATTAAGATAGCGCTTGTTTACCTGCCACATATCTATAAGACAAAGCACGAGAAGAGCTACCGAAAGTGAAGAGTGAAGTGTCAGGAGTGAAGAAGCATCTGCACCCATTGCAACCTTCTTCTCAACCTTTTTAGCAAATATCCACATACATGCAGCACCAAGGACTATAAAAAATATTGAGCGCCAAGCATCTGCTGTGAGCATTGCCTCACGCATAGAAGATATACTTGCAAGGATATTCTGTCCCAACTGCTGGTCAATGCTACCTGATGACACGGCAGAGGCAATAGAGTTCTTATCATTCATGCTAAGGCAATCACCTGCAGTTAACATCAGTATGAGACATAGTCCGACTGTGATACCTGTGGCAATATAGAGTGCCTTCAAGTTTGGTTTCTCCACAAAGAGTTTAAGTCCCCAGAGTGCCAAGAAAGGAACAGTAAACTCAACAACAACAAGTATACTTGATACAGTACGGAACTTTGCATACATTGGCACATAGTCAATGAAGAAGTCTGTGAAAGGCATGAAGTTTCTACCCCATCCAAGCATAAGAGTAAGTATACTTGCAACAATCATCGCCCACTTAAGAGGATTCTTGTTTGGAATAAGTATAAGTCCAAGTACAAAGAGCATACATACGATAGCTCCAAGATACACAGGTCCACTTGTCATAGGCTGCTCACCCCAATACTGGGTAAACATATTATATATATTATAGTTGCGGAGTTGAGCATCAGCCTTTGACATCGCTGTCTCATTACGAGAAAGAACCTCAGACGCACCGCCACGGTAGTTAGGAATAAGGAAAGTGAATGTCTCATCTATTCCATAGCTCCATGCTGTAATGTAGCTACGCTCAAGTCCTGAATCTGTCTGGTCCTCTGTCTTGTTTGCCTTTACCAGTTCAGACTTGCCACGCATAGTGTCCTTGGCATACTCATAAGTGTGGTAAAGGTTTGAGATGTTAAGACACACAGCAATAACTGCAGCAACAGCTACAGAAGCAGTAGCCTTACCAAATGCCACAAGCTCCTTCTTCATGATAGCCTCAATGAGAAAGGCAATAACCATGAGGATCTCAGGGATGAGGAAATAGTAAGTCATCTGTACATGGTTTGCCTGGATCTGGAGAGCAGCAAACACAGCTGTGAGTATTCCACCAAGGAGGTACTTCTTCTTATAGCATAGAACAAGACCTGCTATTGTAGGAGGGATATACGCAAGAGTCATCACCTTCCATATATGACCTGCTGCAATGATGATGAAGAAGTAGCTGCTGAATGCCCATACTATTGCACCGAGTGCTGCCATCCATTGTTTGAAGTCGAAGGCACGAAGAAGGATATAGAATCCAAGCATGCTGGCAAAGATGTACCACACATAGTCAGGCATCCACATGTGATATGCCTTCTCTACAAATGTCATTGTCTTTGTAGAGTCATAGCTTGGCGCAATCTGGTAAGTTGGCATACCTCCAAAGAGAGAGGTGTTCCAGCGAGGTGTCTCACCGCCATGTGTATCACGATACTGATTTATCTCCACGTTAATACCATCATTGGCATTACTGTCATGCTGCTCAAGACGACGTCCATCAAGCACAGCTGGAGAGAAATACACAAATGCAATTACTGCGAAAAGAACTACGCACAATGCATCAGGGATTAGTTTCTTGAAATCAAGTTTCATATTTTTAAGTTTTGTTTTACGGGGCAAAGGTAACACATTTATTTGATAGGGTGTCCAGTTTGTCGTGCTTTTTTTTGCCGCAAGTGGCCTATAATTAAAACCAAAGAACTTTGCGAAGCGATCTCACTGACCGAAGGGAAGCAAAACATCTTTTACCCGCTGCGCTTGGCTACACGAATTACCATAAATTAACGTGAGTTCGACGAAACATAAATGCTTATAAATTTGGTAATTAGCGAAATTCTCAGTAACTTTGTAATAAGCACAAAACAATGAAACTAAAGAATTTCGCATGATTACCGAAGACAAAATTACTGAGATTTTCTG
>JAZUHP010000068.1:0-63021 GCA_045641785.1 Bacteroidaceae bacterium | reverse complement strand
GTGATGCGGGCATCATGACTGACAACATAAGTACGAAACTAAGTGTTTCGGACGTAATGTTGGGGCGCAGCGCTCTTCATGTCGGAGTCAAGGAACGAAGACGAACGAGATGAAGCTAAGCGCAAGGGTGTCATATGAAACGGAAAGATACGACAAAGAGAGTGCAGATATTATGATAATCACTTACTATGTAATATTAAAATAATTTTGATCACTTACTTATAATCAAATAAATAACAAAGATGACAGACGCGAATAGATGGGGCGTAGTGTATAGCGCCCGTTCAGGATCTTATAAGTCTCACAAGCGATGGCTCATGATACGTAAGTACATGGAGCTAAAAGGTGTCATGTATGATTTCATACAGTCTGAGGATGAAGACTCTGTTGAACGCCTTGTTGCCATGCTCTGTCAGAATGGCTACCGTACACTTGTCATAGTAGGGGGTGACCGAGCAATCAATGATGCCATCAATGCAATTATGCGAAATAAGGAGAAGCTTGTTGATGGCTTTGCTATTGGAATAATCCCAAATGGTGGCGCTAATGACTTTGCTCGTTTCTGGGGTATTGAGGTAGACTCTTATAAGCAGTCTGTTGATAATATCATAGCTCGAGTCACTCGTAAGATAGATGTGGGTGTGTGCAAGTACGAGGATGATTCTATCCCTCAACGTCGATACTTTGTTAATTGTATTAATGTGGGTCTTGGAGCACGTCTTGTCAAGACGTCCAATGATGCACTACGACTTATTGGTTCGAGACGATTGTCTTTCTTCCCTGTGTTTGTCCGAAACATCTTTGAACGAAAGTCATACAAGATGACAATGCAGATAGATACAGAAAAGATGCAAGGCGAGTATATGTCCGTGTGCATTGGTAACTGTCTTGGATATGGCCAGACGCCTAATGCTGTTCCTTATAACGGTTCGCTTGATGTGTCTGTGGTAACACGACCAAAGTGGTGGCAGATGTTTGAGGGATTCTGGCTCCTTGGAAAAGGACGATTCCTGAACTATAAGAACGTGCATCCTTATCGTGCAAGAATTGTCAAGTTTGAAGACTTCGGAAAGGCATTGGTGAGTCTTGATAGTAAAGTGCTTGTAGGAAAGAATGTGGCACCAATACAAGCGTCCGTACTACAGGAAGAAATAGATTTCATTATCCAATCTTGCTGATACGCTTCAATTTATCAGCATCACATATAATGATGCGCCTTCCTTCAAGTTTGATTAGTTCTTCTGATGCAAATGCGGAGAGCGTTCTTATCGCATTTGATGTAGTCATGTTAGAGAGGTTGGCAATGTCTTCTCTTGACATACTTATAGATAATGTCATACCGTCTTCCTCAAGACCGAAGTTGTCTCTGATGAAGAGTATTGCCTCAGCAAGGCGGCCACGTATATGCTTCTGAGTAAGGTTCACGATGCGCTCCTGGGCAGTTCCAAGTTCTATTGCCATATTCTTCATGAAGAAAGATGCAATCTTTGGATTCTCTTCTGTCCATTTCTCAACAATGGTCATTGGAATCATTGCTATGTTCGATGGCTCAAAAGCTGCGGCAGCGGTAATGTAATTCTGATTTGAGAAATATGCTCTGTATCCGAAAAAGTCGAAAGGCTTTATGGCTTGGATGATCTGGGTTCTGCCACCCACGCCGTCCTTGTATATTTTTACCTTTCCGCTTATGAGACAGAACATGTTCTGTGGAACATCTCCCTCCTTGTAAATGTTCTCGTTCTTCTTTAATTTTTGAACGGTCAGATTTGCTTTCAGTTCTTCTAACTGTGCATCTGAAAGTAGACACAAAATACTTTGGAGACTATCCAAAGCTTCGTTAATATTTAGCAAATCCTTCTTCATTTACATTGACTTTTCTCATTGTTTACTTTGCAAAGTTACACTTTACTTTGCAAATGAGCAAAAGAAATACCTGAAAATAATGTTTTACAACATGTTTTCGGGCAGAACACATGTGTTTTGAACTTCTTTTTGGAAAAAAAACTCTTGTTTGGTTGGTTGTATTGAAAATATTCCCTAATTTTGAAAACGAATTCTAATATTCAAGAGAAAAAACTACGATAAATAATTTCAAAACCTTAAAATACAACTATGAGTTATTTACGATTTGATAAAACCCAGATGGTAAATCTACAAGAGTCGCTGCCAAAGGAGATTCTTCGTACTAATAAGTCTGGTGCGTACTCATGTTCAACAATAGTTGATTGCAATACGCGTAAATATCACGGTTTGTTAGTTGTGCCAGTGCCGGAGATAGATGATGATAATCATGTTCTCCTTTCTTCACTTGATGAGACGGTGATACAGCATGGAGCGCAATTTAACCTCGGTCTTCATAAATACTCTGGTGATGTATATAGCCCAAATGGACATAAATACATACGTGAGTGTACTTGGGACAAACTTCCAACAACAATCTATCGAGTAGGTGGTGTTATATTAAAGAAGGAAAGAGTGTTCCAGCATTTTGAAAACCGTATTCTTATCCGTTATACGTTGTTAGATGCTCACTCAGTGACAACACTTCGCCTTCGTCCATTCCTTGCATTTAGAAGTGTAAAGGACTGTACTCACGAAAACTCTGTAGCAAGCAGAGATTATCAAAAGGTGAATTGTGGTATTAAGACTCGCATGTATGCAGGTTATCCTGAACTTTTCATGCAGCTTAACAAGAAGTCTGAGTATGTCTTCGAACCAAACTGGTATCGTGGCATAGAATATTACAAGGAACAGGAGTTAGGTTATGAATATACAGAAGACCTATACGTTCCTGGCTATTTTGAATTTGAGATTAAGAAGGGTGAAAGTGTTGTATTTGCTGCGGGACTCAATGAACTAAAACCAAAAGAACTTCCACAGATATTTGATCACGAATACGAGGTACATGTGCCTCGTAAGGATTTCCAGTCTTGTCTCGTAAGTGCTGCTCATCAGTTCCATTACGAAAAGGACGGCGAAAACTATATCATCGCTGGTTATCCTTGGTTCAAGTGTCGTGCTCGCGATATGTTCATATCACTTCCGGGACTCACACTCGCAATTGATGAGGTGGATTACTATGAAAAGGCAATGTTGACAGCAGAAAAGGCTATTCGTGACTTCATTGCCGGTCGCCCAATCTCTGTAAATATGTATGAGTTTGATAAACCGGACATCCTGCTATGGGCAACTTGGTGTATCCACCAGTATGCTCGTCTTGTTTCTTTTGAAGAGGCAAACAAGAAGTATGGCGAACTTATAAATCTGATAGTAAGTTTCATTAAGGATGGTAAGCATCCAGATCTTGAACTTCGCGATAACGGACTCATCTACGCAAATGGACGTGAGCATGCTATTACATGGATGAACTCTGAAGTGAATGGTAATCCTGTTGTTCCTCGCTCTGGATATATTGTTGAATTCAATGCTCTCTGGTATAACGCTCTTATGTTCAATGCCGAGTTGTTGACTTCATCTAATCGTTTTGCTGAGGCTTCTGCATTCAATGAACTTGCAGAAAAGGCAGGAAAGGCATTCAAGGAGACTTTCCTCAACCATCATGGTTATCTGCTTGATTACATTGATGGCGATTACATCTCATGGAGTGTCCGTCCAAATATGCTTATTGCATCATCTCTCGAATACTCTCCATTGACAACAGCAGAGAAGAAAAAGATATTTGATATCTGTACAAAGGAATTGCTTACTCCAAAGGGTATTCGTTCCCTCTCTCCAAAGTCAGGAGGCTATACACCTATATATGAAGGTGGACAGGTACAGCGTGACTCTGCATATCATCAGGGAACAGTTTGGCCATGGCTTTCAGGATTCTATCTTGAGACATGTCTCAAGGTCTATAAGCACAGTGGTCTCTCTTGGGTTGATCGTCAGTTCGTAGGTCTTGAAGAGGAAATGTTCTATCATGGCATCGGTTCTATACCTGAGTTCTTTGATGGTAACCCTCCATTCCATGGTCGTGGTGCAATATCATTTGCAATGAATGTTGCAGCGGTACTTAGAGTTAACAAGGTTCTTGCCAAGTTCTATAATTATTAAAAAGGAGGAGTATTATGAAAGTATTAATGTTCGGTTGGGAATTCCCACCTAAGATTTATGGTGGTCTCGCTGTTGCTTCCTATGGTATTACCAAGGGAATGGTTGAGGGACAGCCTGATGCTGAGATTACATTCTGCCTCCCAAAGCCAACTGGTGAAGAAGAGAAGTTCTTGAAGATTATCAATATGAGCCAAGTGCCAGTAGCATGGCGTGATGTTCAGTACGATCATATCAAGGACCGTATGATAGGTCATACCGCAGAGGACTATTACCGTTTCCGCGATAATATCTATGCCGACTTCAACTATATGGGTGTAGATGATCTTGGATGCCTTCAGTTTGCAGGAGGATACCCATCAAATCTTCACGAAGAGATAAATAACTTCTCAATCATATCAGGAGTACTTGCTCGTTCAGAGCAGTTCGATATAATTCATGCTCACGACTGGCTCACATATCCAGCAGGTGTGCATGCTAAGATGGTAAGTGGAAAACCACTCTGTATACATGTACATGCCACAGACTTTGACCGTTCACGTGGACGAGTTAATCCAACTGTATATGCTATAGAGAAGAATGGTATGGATCACGCAGACTGTATTATGTGTGTGTCTGAGCTTACTCGTCGTACAGTAATCAATGAATATCATCAGGATCCTCGCAAGTGTTTTGCTATGCACAATGCTGTATATCCACTTCCACAGGAGTATCTTGATATCCCTCGTAAGGATCATGGCAAGGAGAAGGTCGTTACATTCCTTGGTCGTATCACTATGCAGAAAGGTCCTGAGTACTTTGTTGAAGCTGCAGACCTTGTACTTAAGCGTACCAAGAATGTACGTTTCTGCTTTGCAGGATCAGGTGATATGTATGAGGCTATGGTTGACCTTGCAGCAGCAAAGGGTATTGCCGATCGATTCCATTTCCCAGGTTTCCAGCGTGGAAAGCAGGTATATGAATGTTATAAGGACTCAGATGTGTTTGTAATGCCTTCTGTGTCTGAACCGTTCGGTATTGCACCACTTGAGGCGATGCAGTGTGGAACACCGTGTATCATTTCTAAACAGTCAGGATGTGGTGAGATCCTCGATAAGGTCATAAAGGTTGACTATTGGGATATCCACGCAATGGCAGATGCAATCTATTCACTTTGTACTAACGAAGGTCTCTTCAAGTATCTTCAGGAGGAAGGACTTAAGGAGGTCAACGAGATTACATGGGTTAAGGTTGGCCATCGCATTCGTAAGTTGTATGATGAATGTATATACAACGGAGGCTTTATACATTGATAACTAAAACTTAAAAATAAAGAATCATGAAAAAGATTTGTCTGTATTTTGAGATTCACCAAATAATACATCTCAAGCGTTATCGCTTCTTCGATATTGGTCGTGATCATTATTATTATGATGATTATGAAAATGAGCGCTCAATCAATGACATCGCAGAGCGTAGCTATGTACCAGCTATCCAGGCACTCATTGACATGGCAAAGCAGAATGACAATTTCAAGGTTGCCCTCTCTCTTTCAGGTGTGGGACTTGAGCAGTTGGCATTGCATGCTCCTCATGTAATAGATCTTCTTCAGGAACTTAATTCTACTGGTAAGGTAGAGTTCCTCAGCGAACCATATTCACATGGTCTCGGTTCTATAGGAAATGAGGAGAGCTTCCGTTCTGAGGTATTGCGCATGAACGATAAGATTAAGGAACTCTTTGGCCAGACTCCAAAGGTGTTCCGTAACTCATCACTCATCTATTCTGATGATATAGGTATGCGTGTGGCAGAGATGGGATTCAAGGGAATGTTGACAGAAGGTGCAAAGCATATCCTTGGTTGGAAGTCTCCACACTTCGTTTACCAGTGTGCTACAGATCCACGTCTCAAATTGTTGCTTCGTGACTATAAGTTGTCTGATGACTTGTCACTCCGTTTCAATGATTCAAGCTGGTCTGAGTATCCTTTGTATGCAGATCGCTATATGGATTGGATCTCTGGTATTCCAGAGGGTGAGGATGTGGTAAATATCTTCATGGAGCTTTGTGCATTTGGAATCTTCCAGCCATTGTCAAGTAATATCCTTGAGTTCCTTAAGGCTCTTCCTGCACTTGCAAAGGAGCGTGGTGTTGGTTTTGCATTCCCATCAGAGCTTTGCGAAGAGAAGGGCGTTGGTCCTCTTGAGGTTCCATACAACATCTCATGGGTTGATGAGGAACGTGATACTTCTTGCTGGCTTGGAAATCATCTCCAGCGTGAGGCTTTCAATAAGCTATATTCAGTTGCTGAACGTGTCATGATATGTAATGACCGTCGTATCAAGCAGGACTGGGATTATCTCCAGGCATCAAATAACTTCCGTTTCATGTGTACTAAGGGTGCTTATGGCAACTTCAACCGTGGAATATATGATGGTCCTTATGATGCCTTCACTAACTACATGAATATACTTGGTGACTTCATCACTCGTGTAAATAATCTCTATGGTGGTGCTGATAATGATGAGGTCAATTCTCTTATCACAACAATCCAGAACCAGGGTGATGAGATTGCTGCAAAGGATAAGGAGATTGCACGTCTCCAGAAGCTCCTGGCAAAGTATAACCCTGTAGAGGAGAAGCCAAAGGCAGAGGCAAAGAAATCAGCAGCTAAGAAGGCAACAGTAAAGAAGACTGTAGCACCTGCAGCAGAAGCAGAGGCTCCAAAGAAAGCTCCTGTAAAGAAATTTGCTAAGAAATAGGCAATAACATAATAAATGAAAAGGCGTTGGATGTTTGTCCAACGCCTTTTTGGTGCTTGTAAGTTTATATGTAAAGTTACTCGACTTTGGCAACCCTATAAAAATACATTTGTGAACGCTCATTGCTTTCTTTGCGAGTATGGATATTTGGTAGTCTCGTTGCAGACTCGTTGCAGACTCATTGCAGACTCAATGCACAAGGTACGCATTTTTTTGCGTGGTGCGAGGATCACTGGGCTCTGCAGATTCCCTGAAAGGCATCAATAGAAGCCGTCCCCTTGATTGGTACTTGCTGAGAATGCAACGAGCGTTCACAATAAAAATTTTCATAGGGAATATTTTGCTACTATGCAGAATATTCCCTATATTTGTGGCGTAAAATACAATAACCTCAAAAGATTATGATACCTGTACCATCCAAATATGTTGATATGTTGACCGATTTCGGTTTCAAGCGTATCTTTGGTGACAAGATTCTCCTGATATCTTTTCTTAACTCATTGTTTGAGAAAGAAGGAAAAGTAATAAAGTCAGTAACATACATAAACAAGGAGATTACTCCGCCAAACATAGATGAGCGACTGATAATCTATGATGTGCTCTGTAAGGTAGATGGTGAGGAGGATATCATAATAGAGATGCAGCACAAGCCTCAGGAAACATTCAAGGACAGGGCACTCTATTATATGGCACGTTCAGTTACGAGCCAGTCAGAAGGTAAACGCAACTGGAAATATAAGCTTCTTCCTGTGTATGGTATCTTTATCACTAACTTCCATTTGAAGGATGTTCTTAAGCGTGATGAGGCAGTAAGTGAATACGTGTTGAAGAATCGTGATAACAATGAGGTATTTACAGAAAAGTTCCGAATGTTCTTCATTGACCTGCTGGCATTCAAGAAGAAAGGCGAGGCAGAGTTGGAGACGGACCTGGATAAATGGATTTTTAATATCAAGAATATGGGTACAATGACAACAACTCCTAAGATGGCAGCCTTGGCTCCATTTGACCGCCTTTATTCTCTGGCGGAAGTGGCAGCCATGCCAAAGCGTCAGCGAGTACAGTATGAGGCAAGTTTGAAGCGCTACTGGGATTACCTGTCCTACAAGGAGACTTTGCGCAATGAACGTAAGCGTGACAGGGCAGAGGCAAGAGCAGAAGGGCTGGCGGAAGGACTTGCAGAGGGTCGTGCAGAGGGTCGTGCAGAGGGTCGTGCTGAAGGACTTTCAGAGGGCATGGAGAAAGGCCTTGCTGAAGGAGCAAAGCAGGAGAAGATCAACAATGCCCGCAACCTTCAGGCTCTTGGTGTGCCATACGAAACAATCAGTCAGGCAACAGGCTTAACTATAGAAGAAATAAAGAAGCTAAGCTGATATGAAACGAATCAAATATGTATATTCGCAGATTCATCTAACGTAGTACAGGAGTAGGGGAATGTTGAAAGAAAATAGCATAGAGAAAAATAGCATGAAAAAAGTGGCTGAAATATTTGGTCACTTCAATAATTGTGTTACTCTCTCTCTCTCTCTCTCTCTCTCTCTCTCTCTCTCTCTCTCTCTCTCTCTCTCTCTCTAATGTAACATACTATAATATAATAACATGAATAGGTCAGTAGGATGGCGTTAGCCGTTCTGCTGACCTATTCTCATTTTAAAAACAACAAGAAAATGGAAAAGAAAAACTATGTGGAACCTCATAGCAAGGTTCGAGTGAGTGCTCTCCGTGCAAGTATTCTTGCAGGTAGCAATGGTACAGTTGAAGCGCCTGTCAGAGATGGTGACGCAATCAATGGCGAAAATGGTGGTAGTGTAACAGGCAAGGACTTCGAGTTCGGTGCAAGACAGCGCTCGTCGTTGGATTGATTAATGTTTAATGGTTAATGTTTAATGGTTAATGGTTAATGTTTAATGGTTAACGGTTAACGAGGGTTTAGAGGTTAGGGTTTATTGGTTAGGATTTCTACCCATTATTCTTATCCTTTTGTAAATTAAAGTAAAACAAATAATAATTAAAACACCTCATCCATCCCCCAGTTCCGGATGGCTCTCCCCTCCCAATTATGGGGGAGGGGCCGGGGGAGGGGGTCTGGTCCGCTTTATGAAAAAACTATTTTATTCCAGTGCCTTATTGGCACTCATGGCATCTTGTTCATCAGAGATGGACAATGCCGTACAGTTAGGCGACAAGTTCGCTGGTAACGTAATCCTCAGCGCTGAGGACTACGAGTTCGAGGACGGCACACGTACAGCCCTCACTAACACAGGTTCAAAGATCAGTTTCGCTTGGAAGAATGGCGAGGCGATAGGTGTGTTCCCTATTGCACCTACAACAAACTATCAGGCAAAACAGGTCATCACAACCGATGCAGACGGTCTCAATGCCGAGTTCAATGGAGCAGGTTGGGCACTCTTGAAGGGCAACACATACGCAGCCTATAGCCCATTCAATGGAAAGACACCAACAGAGACTCCTTACACAGCAGTCCCAGTCACAATGACCGGTCAGAAGCAGACCGGCAATGCCAGTCTCAAGCACATTGGCGATGCTTACGACTACATGTATGCCAAGGCAGATGTTCCTTCAAATGGTGGCGTTGTAAGTTTCAATTTTGAACATGTCGGTGCTATCGCCATGCTCCAGCTCACCATGCCAGAGGACGTATCATGGAAGAGTGCTACACTTACAAGCGAAAGCAGCGTGTTCGTGTCAAGTTGTACCATGAACGTGAGCAACGGCACACTCGCCAACAAGGTAACATCAAAGAGCCAGACACTTGAACTTGCAAGCGTAAGCGGCAAGGACATCACACTCTACATGGCTGTACTTCCATGCACCACAGGCGAGCTTACTCTCACAGTAATCAGCTCAACAAATAAGGAGTACACAGCCAAGCTCGTTAGCAAGACAATCGTAGCTGGCAAGGCATACAAGTGGGAGGCAAGCCCTAAGGCACCAAATATTAACTACGGCAATGCCAACGGCCACGACTATGTTGACCTCGGAATCCGCAAGAGCATGTACGACTCAAGCATCACCCCAGGCTCATCAGCCGACAGACGCATTGTACTCGCTACATGCAACATCGGAGCCAACTCACCAGAGCAGTACGGCTACTACTTCCGTTGGGGCGAACTCTGCGGATGGGAAGTAGAAGGAGCAAACAGCACAACAAACAGCATCTCCCTCTCTTCAAGCAACTGCAAGCAGATTGTGCCATCAGGCAAGTCATACGCAAAAGAGACATACGCAAGCAACACGTTCTATAGCTCAAGTACAGGCGATACAAATTGGGCACTCTATGGACAGAGCGGTGTAGAGGATTTCCAAGGCAAGACAAACCTGACATGCAATGGTCAGGTATATGGCGATGCAGCCCGCTATAACTGGGGAGGCGACTGGATGATGATGAACCTTACCCAGCTTAAGCTTTTCACCGACCAGTCACTCAGCAACTATACAGCCACCCGTACAATCGGTTCAGGCTCAAACTCTGTAGTCATCAAATACACATGGACAACTCAGAACGGAGTGTATGGTATGAAGTTGGAGAACGAGTCTCTTGGCACATCCGTCTTCTTCCCTGCGTCGGGTTATTGCCACTATGGCTACCGCAGCTATGCGGGCTCGCGCGGCTACTGTTGGACTTCTACTCCCGGTTCATTTTCCAACTACGCCTTCTACCTCTACTTCGGTTCGAGCGACTTCTATTGGTACGACTACCTCGATCGCTACTATGGGTTCGCTGTGCGCCCTCTCTTAGAGCTGGCCCTTTAAAGCGACGAAGGAGCTACCAATTTAACCAATTAACCAATTCAACCAATCGAAGTTGAGTTTAGGTTGATTAGAGATACCACAAAGTTGCGATGTGGGGCTAAGTTAGGCTCCCTGCGAAGCGTGGAGCGTAACAACGCCCCTCATCGCAACTTTTACTTATTCCCGCGAAGCGGGTCGAAAAATATGAAGAAAAATGGCAAGTCTAACAGAAAGTATAAAGTTCTCGGATGCTGCACCCAATGACGTTATCCGCTGTTTGCAGTTCGGCTCGTTTCTTCGGGTGTATGACCGCTCCGCATGGCTGTTCCACTGTGTATTCGCAAAATACAAGGTGATACGCAGTTATGTGAAGGGGCTTCAAAGGGACACCTATTTTATAGGATTTCCCGAAAAGAGCCTGTTGCAGCATATAGACGGACGTACTTGCACCAAGACGGAATACGGATTTGACATCCAGCTGTCTGCTGACGAGATACCAGCGGAGGAAGAGTATGATAATTGGAAACTGGCTGTTGAGGTTGTGCCTATATCGAAGAAGGCTGAAGCAACTGTGCCTCCTACAGGCAAGGAACTCGAAACAGAGGTGTGTCGCATTATTCGTGAATACCCTCTTGATATCCGTACACCAGTTGACTGCATGATGCTGGTAAAGGAACTGCGCATGATGTTGTTGTCAGATGTGCCGCAAAAAAGTGTTATGAGCAATGGCAATGTATTATGACCTTGATGTGTATCGTACTGTGTATCGTGTAATGTTGGAGATGAACAGAATATTGCCGAATTTGCCGACGTTGTGCCGGCATGGCAATGGACAACGTTTATGCGATAAACTGATGATGGTGCTTGTGGGTATATACCGCTTGAGTGTTGTGAGAGATAAACTGCAGACGATAGAACAGCTGAGACAGGCAATGGTAGAGGTGAGCATATATCTAAGACTGATGGTTGACCTCCGCCATATATCGGAAAAGAAATATCTTGAGCTCTCGGCTCTGTCGGATCTTGCAGGGAAACAATTCACACAGATGGCTAAAGCCTACAGGGAAAACAGAATGAAGAATAGTTTAGGGGAAGTGCCATGCAACAAGGAGTAAGACTTGCATACATAACAGCCAGAATGCCGTCGGTCAAGGCTTACGGCAGCGTGCACAGGGTCAGTTCAGTATCATTATAGAATGGGCAGCCTTACAGGATGTGGAGTATTCCGGTTGACGGACAAATATTCCCCTTGTAGATGAAAATGGAGCGAGACGTGATTTGCCGTATGTGGCATCTTGCGTCCGTCTCAGCAAAGATGGCTGCTTCATAGCGCGCATCTTCTTCCCTGCGTCGGGTAATTGCAACAATGGCAACCGCAACAATGCGGGCTCGAACGGCAACTGTTGGACTTCTACTCCTAATTCAAATTCCAACAACGCCTACAACCTCAACTTCAATTCGAGCAACTTCAATTGGAACAACAACAATCGCTACAATGGGTTCGCTGTGCGCCCTCTCTTAGCACTGACAATATGAATATCCAAAGAACATCTTCCGACTGTATGGACACTTCCTCATCTTTTTCTCATGAGATATCTCCAGAGCAATTGCTGCTTGACCTGTACCATGCTTATAAGTCAGCCCGCAAGCATAAACGTGGCAGGCATTATCAGCTTCTGTTTGAAAAACACCTCGAATCCAACCTCATCTCCCTTCGTGATGACTTGTACAGCCACAAGTACACGCCTCGTCCATCGACCTGCTTCATGGTGCATGACCCCAAGATGCGTGAGGTGTTTGCAGCGGATTTCCGTGACCGCATAGTGCATCACCTGTTCTATAACTATACGTATGACATCTTTTTCCCGACATTCATAGCAGATTCGTACTCGTGCATCAAGGGACGAGGTACTCACTACGGAGTGGAGCGTCTGAAGCATCATATACTTAGTGAGAGTCATAACTACCAGCGCGAGTGTTTTGTGCTGAAACTTGACATCAGCGGTTATTTCATGCACATCAACCGTACCCGGCTGTTAGGACTGTGCCGTAAGACTTTAGCGCGTCGCCGTCCCAAGTACCCAGACTTTGTGGATTATCTGCTTGAGACGATAGTGCGCACAGACCCGGTAAGGGATTGCATAATGTTAGGGGAGCCTGCCGACTGGGAACGTTTGCCTGACAGCAAGAGCCTCTTATGTGCAGCTCCCGACTGTGGCCTGCCCATAGGAAACCTTTCTTCCCAACTTTTCTCAAACATCTACCTCAATGTGTTCGACCAATACTGTAAGCGTACATTGAAGGCTCATCATTATGGCCGCTATGTGGATGATGCCTATATTGTGAGTCGTGACCGCCAGTGGCTCAAGTCTCTGATTCCTCAAATGCGGACATTCCTGAAGGAAGAACTCAATCTGATGCTCAACGAGAAAAAGGTGCAAGTGGTGGATGTACGCTATGGTGTGGCGTTTCTTGGAACTTTCATGAAGCCTTACCGCACTTACATCTGCCATAGCTCGTTGAAACGTATGTGCCGTAAGGTGCGTTATGTTGTGACGCACTATGAGGGTATGGAACTTCAGTCTCGTATAAACTCACACCTTGGGGTACTTTCGCATCTTAAATCCTATAATTTCCGCCTTCTGTTCTTCAGCCATGAGATGCCGCTTTGCAAAATGGGACAGTTCAGACATCATGTTTTGCGCTATTATCCTTATTCGCGGTAATCGATGGTTGCTCTGTAATTGTCACATTTCCCGGCAATGGTAGTTTATTAGTCCCTCAAGAGGGTTCTGCTCAATCTTTCCTATGGTATATCCAAGAGAGTTCGCCGCTTCCGCAAGTTCATCTTTATAGAAGTAGGCAATGCTGCCAATGAAGTTTACGGTCTTCATGCTTGGATTCGCTTCAGAGTAAGCATAGACATTTCTAATGAAGAATTGCTGGAAACAGTCAATCAGTAGTGCATGAATGCTTTGCTCGTCACGATGGCGCGCACAGAAAGTAGAGAGACTTGCCAGGAAACGGTTAGGCAATGGTTCGCGATACACCTTTTGTATAATTGTGGCAGGTGTCTCGTGAGTCTCCTCCAGGAATATGTTCTTAATGTTTTCTGTAAGTTGACCTTTGAGGCAGTCGCCAACAAGTCTCTTTCCTATATAGGCGCCGCTACCTTCGTCTCCGAGAATGAAACCAAGTGGAGAGACATTCATTACAATACCATTTCCGTCGTATAGGCAAGAGTTCGCACCAGTTCCAAGTATTGCGACAATGCCTGTGGAGTCTCCGCATAGAGACCTTGCTGCACCGAGCATGTCACTACCTACAAAAACTCTTGCTTCAGGGAATACTCCATGTATAGCACTCTGTACTATAGGGCATTTCTCAGGAGTACAGCCTGCTCCATAAAAATAAGCCTCGTCAACCATTGAGTCCTTGTCGAGTTCACAAAGCAACTCATTGTGTAGTATGCCTGCTATTTGTGAGTCCGACATTTGGTACGGATTGATCCCTTGCGTATTTACATACTTGTGTGAAATGTCATTGTCTATATACCATGCAGTCTTTGTAGAACCGCTGTCCGCTATTATTTTCATGTTATGATGTGTGTAATGTTGTTTAGATTGAGATGTGTCATGTCTATGCACTTAGATTCTTGACATAGATGTATTATTTGCAAATTTAGCAATTTTGAAATCTTTCTTTGTAAGTTTGCTGTAAAAAAAGCGCTAATTTATGTGATATCTTCTTGAAAAGTGTTTATATTTGCATTCTATTTATTAATAATGGCATTTTTGGTTAAGTATTATGATTACAGCGAATAATAATCTTGTTATTATGGCAGGCGGTGTAGGAAGCCGATTCTGGCCTATGAGCACCCCAGAGTGCCCAAAGCAGTTTATTGACGTTTTCGGGACAGGACGTACATTTTTGCAGATGACATTTGACAGATTCAAGGGACTTGTTGCCCCTGAGAATGTCTGGGTTGTCACAAGTGCAAAATATGCAGACTTGGTAAAGCAACAGTTGCCTGACATTCCTGTAGGCAATATCCTCCTTGAACCTTGTCGTCGTAATACCGCACCATGTATAGCCTATGTTAGCTGGAGGATAAAGGCTAAGAATCCAAATGCAAATCTTGTTATTACACCAAGTGACCACCTTGTGACAGATGTAGTCGAGTTCCAGCGTGTAATAAAATCATCGCTTAAGTTTGCTGCTGAGACAGATGCAATTGTGACTCTTGGTATGCAGCCAACTCGTCCTGAGACAGGTTATGGATATATCCAGGCAGACCTTCAGGAGCCTTCACTCGTTAACAAGGAGATCTTCCGTGTTGACTCATTCCGTGAGAAACCAGATTTGGCAACTGCAACTGAATATGTGAAGAAGAACGAGTTTTTCTGGAACTCAGGTATCTTTGTGTGGAGCGTAAAAACGATTGTTAATGCACTCCGCGTATATCAGCCAGAGTTGTCTGCAATCTTTGAGAATATGCTTCCTATATATGGAACAGACAAGGAACAGGCTACTATAGATGTCGAGTTCCCTAAGTGCGAGAACATCTCAATTGACTATGCTGTGATGGAAAAGGCTGACGAGATCTTCGTGTTCCCAGCAGATTTTGGTTGGAGTGATGTTGGAACATGGGGTTCACTTCATACTATTGCCGAGAAGGATGCAAATGGCAATAATGTGATAGGGCAGAACATCAAAATGTACGAGTCAAAGAATTGTGTTGTTCATACTACAGAAGAGCGTAGGGTAGTCATTCAAGGTCTTGAAGACTATATCGTGGCAGAGAAGGACAACACCCTTCTTATCTGCAAGCTCTCAGAAGAACAGCGAATCAAGGAATTCTCTGCTGAATCATAATGCGACATTTTAATTCATTATGAACTAAGTGCAACTATCTCACTGAGTCCTCGCTTGCTGTCCGTAGGGAGCGAGCATATAGAAGAAGTAATTAACCTGAGTTCGACGAAAACATATCGCGCAAGCGCGGACGAAAAAAACCTTTAAAAACATATAAAAACCCTTAAAAACATACTTTGTTCTGTTGCAGAATTAAAAACGCTATAGGTTTTTATATGTTTTTTTGGTTCTTCTTTAATTTTGTTGAAAGTTGTTAAAACGAGAAATTAGTCGCTTAAAGAAAAACGGTTTTTATATGTTTTTTTATGTTTTTATTGGTTTTTCTTCGTCCGCGCCATGCGCGATTAAATTCATCGAGTTCGCGTTCATTATGCATTATTTTTCCGAACGGCAATAATTATGCATTATGCATTAAAAAAGAAGGGAAGGTTTCTCCACGAACCTTCCCTTGATTTTGTATCTTGTAATAGTGAAAAGTCACCTTACATTCTACATGCTGGAAATACTGATTAAGCCTCTGCTGGAGCCTCTTCAGTAGCAGGTGCCTCTGCAGCAGCAGCTTCAGCAGCAGCCTCAGCGGCAGCAGCCTGAGCAGCAGCCTTCTTCTCTGCAACCTTAGCAGCAACAGCTGCATTTACCTTCTTCTCAGCCTCGAGACGAGCAGCAGCGTCTGCCTTCTTGTCTGCAGCCTTCTTGTTAGCAGCAGCAGCAGCCTTGTTTGCCTTCTCAGCCTTCCAAGCCTCGAACTTCTTGTCAGCAGCAGCCTCGTCGAAAGCGCCCTTCTTAACACCACCGAGGAGGTGCTTCTTAAGGTAAACACCCTCTTCTGAAAGGATGTTGCGAACAGTGTCAGTTGGCTGTGCACCTACCAATACCCAGTAGAGAGCACGCTCAAAGTTCAAATCAACTGTAGCAGGATTAGTGTTAGGATTGTATGTACCAATCTTCTCAGTAAAACGACCATCACGTGGTGCATCTGCGTTTGCAATCACGATAGAATAGAAAGCGTAGTTCTTACGACCGTGACGCTGCAATCTAATTTTAGTTGCCATTTGTAAAAATAGTAATTTATTAGTTGTTAAAAAATGATTTGAATGCCGTTAACCCGTAACGACTTTGCAAAGGTACTGCTTTTTTTTACAAAAAAGAGTTTTTCCTTTAAACTTTTCTCATTAATGATTTTTTTTTACGTTTTGTAGCGCTTTATTACATTTATTTATTTTACATTTGCATACTCTTTGCAACATGGAGTTTGCAATTTAATGATAAAGATGAAGGAATATATTGAACACAGTGGAATTATAGAAAGTATTGCCGGTTCTCGTATTCGTGTGCAGATTATTCAGACAGCGGCGTGTGCGGGATGTAAGGCAAAGTCTATGTGTACATCTTCAGAAGCCAAGGATAAGTATATTGAGGTGAACGACTCTTTTCCGGACAGGTGGTCTGTAGGAGAAACAGTCAATGTTCGTGGCACTCTATCCATGGGAAAGACCGCTGTACGACTTGCCTTTGGGGTGCCGGTTCTCATTATAGTCTCGTTGCTCCTGCTATGCAAGGTTGCTTTTCATCTTTCAGATGCATGGTCTGTTCTGGTATCATTTGTTGGGGTAGGCATATATTTCTTTATCATGTATATGTTACGTGACCGAATGTCAAAGAGATTCGTGATGTGGATCGAGAAGGCATAGGTAATATATTGGGGAATATGACGGTACGAAGGAAAATATACTAATCATTTTTATACTAATAAACTTTGCTATACTAATAAACATTAAATATATAAAGCTTATGAATGTAATTCTAATTGCTGTGATTGTCTTAGCAGTATTGGGCTTTGTACTTGCAGGCGCCCTCTACGTCATGTCTAAGAAATTTGCAGTTGACGAGGATCCACGTATTGGACAGATTGCAGAAGTACTTCCAGGAGCGAACTGTGGTGGATGTGGCTTCCCAGGATGTGGCGGTATGGCCGCAGCATGTGTGAAAGCTGCCGACGCAGGTTCCCTTGAGGGCTTGAACTGTCCTGTTGGTGGTCAGTCTACAATGGAGGCAATCGCAGGAGTGCTTGGTATGGAGGTAGGAGCCTCTTCACCAAAGTTAGCGGTAGTACGATGCAATGGTACATGCGTGAACCGTCCAAAGACTGTAGTTTATGATGGCGTAAAGAGCTGTCGCGTAGCAAACACTACTTGTATGGGTGACACTGCCTGTGCATTTGGTTGCCTTGGATGTGGCGACTGTGTCTCTGCCTGTCAGTTTGGAGCTATCAAGATGAACGAAGAGACAGGTATTCCTGAGGTTGACGCTTCTAAGTGTACAGCCTGTGGAGCATGTGCAAAGGCATGTCCTCGTTCAATCATTGAGATCCGTACAGTAAGCGGTGACAACAAGGATGCTTTCGTTGTAGAGTGTGTGAACAAGGATAAGGGCGCACAGGCAATGAAGGCATGTTCTGTTTCATGTATCGCATGTAAGAAGTGTGAGGGAGCATGTGGAAGCGACGCCATCCATGTTGAGGGCAATGTTGCTTACATCAATCCAGAGGCATGTACTCTCTGTGGCCAGTGCTTCGATGCATGTCCAAGAGGAACAATCGTGTCACTCAGCGCAAAGGGAATAGAGCGTAAGAAGATAGAGAAGGCAGCGCCAAAGGCAGCAGCAACAGCACCTAAGGCAGCGTCTGCACCATCTGCACCTGCAAAGGAATGGAAACCAATCGAGGTTAAGTACGATGCGTCACTCCTTCCATCACAGCAGGTACTTCTTGCAGGACCAAAGGATATCAGCAACCCTGTTCCTGCAGCAAAGGAGGTAGAGTTTGAGGCAAAGCGCACAGACGCTCCACTTCCTCCAAGCCAGATGATCCTTTTGGGACTTAAGTAATAAGCGATGTCATAATAATGATGTCAGGTTTATGCCCGCGCTCCAGTCGGGACGCATAAACACCAGAATTGAAATTTTTGAAACAAGAAAATATGAAGACATTTAGAATTGGTGGAGTTCATCCAGCAGAAAATAAATTGTCAGCCGCCGAACCTATAAAGGTAGCAGAGCTCCCAAAGGTTGCAGTTTACCCAATGGGTCAGCATATTGGTGCTCCTGCTAAGCCAGTAGTCCAGAAGGGCGATAAGGTTAAGGTCGGTACTATGATTGCAGAAGCAGGCGGTTTCGTCTCTGCGCCAATCTTCTCCGGTGTCAGCGGAACAGTTCTCAAGGTAGACACTGCCATTGACGCAAGTGGCTATGCCAAACCTGCAGTATACATTACTGTAGAGGGTGACGAGTGGGAAGAGACTATAGATCGTAGCGAGGCACTCGTGACACTCAAGGATAAGCCAGAGCTCACTCCTGAGGATATTATAAATAAGGTAAAGGCAGCAGGTGTAGTAGGTATGGGAGGCGCATGTTTCCCAACTCACGTAAAGCTCTGCCCTCCTCCTGGTGCAAAGCCAGAGTGGGTAATCATCAATGCTGTAGAGTGTGAGCCATACCTCACAGCCGACCATCGTCTCATGCTCGAGAAGGCAGACCAGATACTCGTCGGTGTAGACCTTCTCATGAAGGCAGGAAAGGTAAACAAGGGCTTCATCGGTATTGAGGAGAACAAGCCAGATGCTATCAAGCTTCTCACAGAGAAGGCAGCAGCAGGCTATCCAAATATCGAGATCGTCCCACTTCAGACAAAGTACCCACAGGGTGGTGAGAAGCAGCTCATCGATGCTGTAGTAGCACGTCAGGTGCCAGCTCCACCAGCAATCCCAGTAAATGTAGGTGCTATTGTTCAGAACGTAGGAACAGCATACGCAGTTTACGAGGCAGTGATGAAGAACAAGCCTTTGTTCGAGCGTATCGTGACAGTTACAGGTAAGAGTCTTGCACATCCAAGCAACTTCCTCACTCGTATGGGAACACCAATGAGTCAGCTTATTGACGCTTGTGGTGGTCTTCCAGAGGACACAGGTAAGGTTATCGGTGGTGGTCCAATGATGGGTAAGGCACTTGTCAACACAGAGGTGCCAATCTGCAAGGGATCATCAGGTGTGCTTATCATGAACGAGAAGGAAGCACGTCGTGGCGAAGCGCAGCCATGTATCCGTTGTGCCAAGTGTGTTGGAGCATGTCCAATGGGACTTGAGCCATACCTCCTTGCAACAGCGAGTGGACTCCAGATGTGGGACAAGGTTGAGGCAGAGGACATCACAAGCTGTATAGAGTGTGGTTCATGCCAGTTCACATGTCCATCTAACCGTCCAATGCTTGACCTCATTCGTCTTGGAAAGCAAACTGTGATGGGAATCATCCGCAGCCGCCAGGCAGCAAAGTAAGTATTAAAGATGAGAGTTGAGAGTTGAGGGTTTAGCGTTGAGAGACGCCACAAAACAATAAGGTAAAGTCTCTAAACCATAATCTCTAAACCATAAACTCTAATCTCTAAACCAAATAAAAACATGAACAAATTAATAGTATCACTTTCACCACATGTGCATTCAGGTGATTCTGTAGCAAAGAACATGTACTGGGTACTTATTGCCCTTGTACCTGCTCTCATCTGCTCATTCATCAGTTTCGGTGTCGGTGCAATCATAACTACCGTAATAAGTGTAGTATCATGTATGTTCTTTGAGTGGGCAATCACAAAGTTCATCATGAAGAGTGACAAGTGTACAGTATGTGACGGTTCAGCTATCCTCACAGGTGTACTTCTCGCTTTCAATATGCCAAGTAACATTGCTCCTTGGATTATCGTCCTCGGTGCATTCTTTGCAATAGGTGTTGTTAAGATGACATTCGGTGGACTCGGATGCAACCTCTTCAACCCAGCACTTGCAGCTCGTGCATTCCTCCTTATCTCATTCCCAGTACAGATGACTACATGGCCACTTGCAGGACAGGGATTTGGAGCATATTTTGATGCAGAGACAGGTGCCACTCCACTTGCACTCATGAGCCAGGCATTCAAGGGCGATACAGAAGCCCTCAGCCATCTCCCAGGTGCATGGGACATGCTCATCGGTAACACAGGAGGATGTCTTGGTGAGGTATGTGCACTTGCAATGCTTCTCGGACTTGTCATCCTTCTTGTCAAGAAGGTAATCACATGGCACATCCCTGTAAGCATCATCGCTACAGTGTTCGTACTTTCAGGTCTCCTCAACGTCAACAACCCAGTACAGTATGCTAATCCTGTAGCAGAGATACTCTCAGGAGGTCTCATGCTTGGTGCAATCTTCATGGCAACAGACTATGTCACATCACCAATGTGTGCAAAGGGACAGATCGTCTATGGTATTGCTATCGGTGCCCTCACAGTGATCATCCGTACATTCGGTGCTTATCCAGAGGGAATGTCATTCGCCATCCTCATCATGAATGCATTCACTCCACTCATTAACCAGAAGTTCAAACCAAAGCGCTTCGGTGAAGTGCCAGCAAAGAAGTAAGGAATATGGAAAAGCTTAAATCATCATTAACAAACATGCTATTGGTACTTACATCCATAGCTGTTATTGCAGGCGGTGCTTTGGCTATGGTCAATTCCGTTACTGCTCCACAGATTGAAAAGATCAATGCCGAGAACCTTGCAGCTGGTATCAAGGAGGTCATGGGTTCAGACGACATCAATGTTGCTGATCCTGAGACTATCGACGGATTCGAGTCATATAAGGTGACAGACGCACAGGGCAACAGTCTCGGTTGTGCCGTTACAAGTTCAACAAACGGATTCGGTGGTGAACTCAAGGTACTCGTCGGATTCGACAATGAAGGAACAATCCTCGGCTACACAGTTCTCCAGACAGCAGAGACTCCAGGTCTTGGTGCCAAGGCGGCAGACTGGTTCCAGAAGGGTGCCAAGGGCGATATCATCGGCAAGAACCCAGGTCAGTGCAACTTCACAGTGTCTAAGGACGGAGGTGACATTGATGCCATCACAGCATCAACAATCACATCACGTGCCTTCCTCCTTGCTGTAAAGAACGCCTATGACAAGATCATAGCAGGTAAGGATGGTGCAACAAGTGCATCAGCACAGGCAACAAAGGCAGAGCAGCCATGCTGTGCAGATTCAACAGAGTGTGACAGTATTAACAAATAAAAAGGGAAAGGAACAAAATATGAATTACTTCAAGATTATCATTAATGGTATCGTTAAGGAGAATCCAACATTCGTTCTTCTCCTCGGTATGTGTCCTACATTGGGTACTACATCATCTGCACTCAATGGTATGATGATGGGACTTGCAACAATGTGTGTGCTTATCGTGAGCAACTTCCTCATTGCCCTCATCAAGAAGCTCATTCCTGATATGGTGCGCATCCCATCTTACATTGTGGTCATTGCGAGTCTTGTGACAATCCTCCAGATGTGTATCAAGGCTTATGCTCCAGACATCGACAAGAGTCTTGGACTTTTCATCCCACTTATCGTGGTGAACTGTATCATCCTCGGTCGTGCAGAGTCATTCGCAGCAAAGAATAACCCTATAGCATCAATCTTCGATGGTATCGGTATTGGACTTGGTTTCACACTTGGTCTCACAATCCTCGGTTCTGTTCGTGAAATCCTCGGTACAGGATGCATCTTCGGTCAGTCACTCTATTCAGAGTACTACGGAATGCTTCTCTTCGTACTTGCACCAGGAGCCTTCCTTGCACTTGGCTATCTTATTGCAATCTTTAATAAACTCAAAAAGGACTAAGATTAAGGTTGAGAGTTTGATGTTGAGTGATTAGAGACTTTTTCTGGTGAAACAAAGGTAAAGTCAGTAATATAAACGGAAAGCTCAAGACATTAACCTAAATACAAAAGAATATATGGACTACGTATTAAATCTTATATTGATTATTATAACAGCCATCTTCGTTAATAACGTCGTATTGGCTCAGTTCCTTGGTATCTGTCCTTTTCTTGGAGTTTCTAAGAAGGTTGATACTGCAAGTGGAATGGGTATGGCTGTAACAGCTGTGCTCCTCGTAGCAACAATCGTTACATTCTGTATCCAGAAGTTTGTCCTTGAGGCATTCGGTCTTGAATATCTTCAGACCATAGCATTCATCCTCGTCATCGCAGCACTTGTGCAGATGATTGAGATCTTCCTCAAGAAGACAATGCCAGCACTCTATCAGGCACTTGGAGTGTTCCTCCCACTTATCACAACAAACTGTTGTATCCTCGGTGTGGCAATCCTCGTTATCCAGAAGGACTATGACCTTCTTGAGGGTGTCATCTATGCAGTAGGTACAGGTCTCGGCTTCCTCCTCGCTATGGTTCTCTTCGCAGGACTTCGTGAGCAGCTTGCCATGAGTCGTGTGCCAAAGGCATTCGAGGGAACACCAATCGCTCTTGTCACAGCAAGTCTCCTTGCCATGGCATTCATGGGCTTTAGCGGTGTTGACGGTGGACTCAAACATATATTTGGAATATAATATAGAATAAGTAAGTAATCAAAATTATTTTAATAATGCTATAGTAAGTGATTTTCATAATATCTGCACTCTCTTTGTCGTATCTTTCCGTTTCATATGACACGCCCTTGCGCTTAGCTTCATCTCGTTCGTCTTTGTTCCTCGACTCCGACATGAAGAGCGCTGCGCCCCAACATTGCGTCCGAAACACTTAGTTTCGTACTTATGTTGTCAGTCACGATGCCCGCATCGCTCCTTCAAATGAATACGAAAATCTACTTCCAAATAGAGAGCATCTATTATAAAAATAATTATGATCACTTACTTAGCAATCGAAGATGCCATTCGGACAAGACGTTCGGATGGCATTTTTTTTTGTTTCGTCAGGAAGGGTATAGGCATTACTCGAGGATTACACGAGGATTACTCGAGTGCTGCTCGAGTGCTGACTGGTGAAATTGGTGACAGGACAATTTACAAGAGGGTAGTTGCTTGTCCTGTATTTTGTGCCACAAGCGGCCATGTAAAAACAGGAGTACGCCATGTGCGATTAAATTCATCGAGTTCGCATTAAAATATAGCTTCCAGTTAGCAAAAAAGGAAAATCCCTAACAAAGATATTGATTTCCCTTTTTGCTTTAATAAAAGAATTGTTACCTTTGCACCATCCAAATAGGGAAAGCAAGAAACCCTGCTGACTCGTGGAAAGTAATAATTAACCCGTGAAGATTATGAAAATATATAAATTAATAATTGCTGTAGCATCATTGTTGATGTCAAACATGACCATAAATGCACAGGGATGGCAGATTGGTGGTGGAGGAACAACTGTAAATGTCCCACAACGTGAGAGTGAATATCAGGATGAGTATGTCTATGATGACTATTCACGTACAGAAACTGCTGTCAAGAACGACTATAAGTTTGTTGCTGGTTATGTAAACAAAACGTGGAAGACCAACTTCGATGGCTACAGCGTTAACGAGAACTTCTGGGGAGAGCGTGACAAGCGTCTTCATGGAGTTCAAGTAGGTTTTCTCTATCAACCATCTCTTGATGTAGGTTTCGGTCGTTTCGGACTAAACACAGGACTTTGCTATGAGGCTTATATCTCCGTTAGTCCTGTTGTCAAGGATGCAGGTTATGACCGATACGTGGAGTCAGACATCTACATGCCGCTACATGCAACATATGCTCTTCCATTGGCACGAAACTGCTCCCTCAACCTCTATTGTGGTGTAGCATTCAACTGGGCAATAGATGGTGAGTTCCAGGAGGACTACGAGTACTTCGACCGTTATTGTTTCGAGTGGCGCTATGACCATTACACGGACTATCAGGAGTTTGGTAATGGACGTTTCCCTCGTCACTTCAACGGACAGATTGAATACGGCGCCTCACTTAAGTTTAACAACTGGAGTTTCGGTTTCACATACTCTCAGGGTCTCACAAACCACAACCTTTACAAGGGTTTTGAGACTATCCAGAACAAGATGAGTTTCAACATCACATACACTTTGCCTGAGTTCTAATGTTTAATGTTTAATGTTTAACGGTTAACGGTTAATGAAAAAGCACCATTCAGATTACGATGTCTGAATGGTGCTTTTGATTTCTTGCACCAGAATTCGGTTGAGAGTTTTTATATGGAGTAAGATGGAGTTGTTGTAGACTCACCTTAATCCTTCTTACAGGTTGAACTGAGTTTCTATATTCGCGGTTATATTCGTTCACATGTTCCGGCAGGCATGTTAATTAACCTGAGTTCGACGAAAACATATCGCGCAAGCGCGGACGAAAGATGCGGTTAAACGAATACAGAATGAAAAAGAATTTTAATTCTGTTGAGTGCTAGCATCTTGGACGTAGTCAACTTAAAAACCTTTAAAAACAGATAAAAACCTTTAAAAACATACTTTGTTCTGTTGCAGAATTAAAAATACTATAGGTTTTTATATGTTTTTCAAAGGTTTTTATAAGTTTTTTCTTCGTCCGCGCTTGCGCGATTAAATTCATCGAGTTCACGTTAATTAATACCGCGAACATCTACGATTAGAATCTGAAGTAAGTCTCAGCCCAAAGCTCGTTGTAGTGCTTATCCTTAGCAGTCTTGTCGTTCACATAGTTGTACTGAACCTGGAACATAAGGTTCTTGTGAAGCTGTATGTTAGGACAGATAGAATAGATGCTCTTGAGAGAGTTCCACTGTGCATTGTCACGGTAAGCGTCGTACTTCACGTAGCACTTGAACCAGTCGTTGACAGGGACACCAACAGTCAAGTACCATGCGTCTGCCTTGCCAATACCATCTGACTTGATCTTCTGACCCTGAGAGTGACCGTACTCGCCACGGACAGTCCAGCTGTCGTGCTCATACTTCACACCAATAGCATAACGGTGGCGATCAACAGTCACACCGCTGTTAGTGTACTTGCCATCCCAACCGAAGAGACCGATATAGAGATCCTTCACAGGCTGGAACTGGATAGTTCCGATAAGATCCTTGTTGCCATTCTCGTCCTTCACGTTGATGCCCTGACCATTGTATACAGCAAGCTGGTAGTGGAGGAAACGGTGCTTGTCCTCTGAGATAGGGAAGAGGTCACCGGCAACCTGTATACCCTGGTCACGTCCACCCATGCTTGCTTCGCCATTGTAGTCGCCCATTCCGGCAAGCTTCTTCACGAGCTGTGAGTAGTCGCCCACACCCACATCCCAAGGGTTGTAAGGGTTCTCAAAGGTGAAGCAACGTTTGAACTGTCCCACCTTGACGCTGAACTCCTTGTACTTGGCCCATTCGAGAGTGAAGTCCTTCACGTGCGCCTTCTTGTCGCCATTGACCTCCATCTGGATGCGGTACTTGAAGTCGTTGAGGATAGTTCCATCCACATACAGACGGATGAGACGGGCATTGAAACCGTCGCCACCCTTGGCACCGTCCTGATCCTTGTACGAGTACTTGCCGATGGCATAGCCACCAAACTTAGGAGCACTCGCATACTTGGTCACCTTGCGGCCATACTCCACATCTTCCTCCATAGCATTGGCAATGCTACTGTTTATGGCGCTTGTCAAAAAACCTGAAGGTTCAACGGCATCTGTGCCGATAGAGTTCTCTAATGCTTCATTCTGATTGTTTTCCTCATTTTCTGCAACCGCAGAAAAAGAAACTGTTGTTGCCAACAAGGCAAACATAAAAAATCTTCTCATTTCTAATATCTAATTTTTGTCAATGAAATTGCCCTTAATTATCCTAATATGTTGCAAAATCGGTGCAAATATCGCAACTTTTTTGCAAAAGTAGACTAAATAATTGACGGAAGTGTGATTTTTTGATATGTATTTCTTATATTTGCATCTGTTTTTTGATGGATTGCCTTGATTATGTTAAAGCGTGTTCTATTAATTACTATTTCTTATGAAATGACCTTTGTTGTCTTTTGCCTTCTTTCCGGCATCTTATCTTTCAAAGTCTTGAACCATAGCTCGCTATGCTCCTTATACTTTTCAAGATAATCTGCTCGAAGATAAGACAAAACGCATTCAAAGCTAATTTATAGAAACTGCCTAAAAAGGAAAAACCAATAATTAAAGACTCAGTATTCGCTAATTTCTCGTGAGCGCTGTACTAATTGTACAGTTGCGATATAATGCAGTTGTATGGTAATACTATACCATCAAGGCAAAGGTTGAAATAGTGAATCCTCAAGGCCAGTGATTAAGTAACTTAAAAATAGAAAAAGCGATATGATAATGAATAGCTGGTTCGAGTGTAAGGTCAAGCTCGAAAAGCATGTAGACGGTAAAGATCTCCCACAGAAGGTGACGGAGACATATCTTGTTGATGCCCTCAATTTTACAGAGGCGGAAGCCCGTATCATAGAAGAAATAGCTCCATTCTGCAATAATGGGCCAGTCGATGTTGACAATATCCGACGTGCTCGTTATGCGGAGATGTTCCCATGTGAACTTGACAGCGCCGACAAGTGGTACAAGGTAAAGTGTATATTCATCTCATACGATGAAAAGACACAGCAGGAAAAGAAGTCTTCACAGAATATGCTTGTGCAGGCTGGCTGTTTGTCAGATGCCCTCAAGTATTTCAACGAAGCAATGAACGGATCAATGGTAGACTACGATGTTGCCGCTATATCAGAGACAACCATTCTCGACGTCTTCCCATATTCTCAGAAGGAGGATAAAGCAAATGATAAGCCAGAGTTTGAACAAGGTTAGATCCACACTCAAGAGTGGGGTCCAACTTGTTGCAGTGTCTAAATATCATCCGGTAGAGAGTCTACAGGAGGCCTACGATGCAGGACAGCGCATCTTCGGCGAGAGTCATGTACAGGAGTTGACGATGAAGTACGATGCTCTACCAAAGGACATTGAGTGGCACTTCATAGGTCACTTGCAGACCAACAAGGTGAAGTACATAGCCCCCTTCGTGAGTCTTATCCATGCAGTAGACACCCTCAAGCTTCTCCGTGAGATAGATAAGCAAGCACAGAAGGCAGGCCGTGTCATAGACTGTCTTCTACAGATGCACATTGCACAGGAAGAGACGAAATACGGTTTCACACCGTCGGAACTGATGTCGATGCTTGCAGAAGGGGAGTGGAAGACACTTAGCGGAGTACGAATAGTAGGTCTCATGTGTATGGCAACAAACACGGATGACGAGTCTCAGGTACGTTCCGAGTTCCGCCTTGCATACACAGCCTTTCAGGATATCAAACAGCAATACTTCTCAGGCGAGGACTCTTTCAAGGAGTTGTCCATGGGCATGAGTGGTGACTATCTCATAGCACAGGAAGAGCATAGTACCATGGTGCGTGTCGGAAGCATGATCTTTGGAGCGAGAGTGTATTGATGAAAGTGAAAAGTGAATAGTGAACATATAATACAACCGCCTTATGGTGATTATTAAACAAACAAACAAATTTAACAGCTAAGCTATATGATGGAAAAGAAAAGAGACGTAGCAAGGGAGATATGCCGAAGCTACGGTGTGACATTAAGCCCGGAGGCACTTGAGAAATTAGCAGAAATGCTCGTGCCAAGAAAACTTCTTAGAGGTGCGTACGCCCTCAATGAAGGGGATGTTTGCGATTATATGTATTATGTAGAACGAGGACTTGTCCTCCAATACTATCATAAGCAGAAGTTGACGGTCGCAGAATATATCGCACATGAAGGCGATATGGTTATATGTATTGAGAGTTTCTTCCAGAGAGCTCCATCAAAGATTTCAATTGTGATGCTTGAACCAGGTATCCTTTATGGTATACCACATGATGAACTCTTCGAGTGGGCAGAATCATCATTCGAGGTGTGCAAGTTGATCTTCGCCATTGAACAGCGATCACTCATCATCTCACAGCAGAAGGCTGACGTGATCCGTTTCGAGAGTGCCAAGGAGCGTTACCTCCGCACACTCCGTGAGAACCCGGATATCGTGCGCCGCGCGCCACTTCACTACGTTGCCTCATACCTCCAGATGACACCAGAGACTCTCTCTCGTGTACGTGCAAGCACAACTGAGGATGATATATAATGGTTAACGGTTAATGATTAACGGTTAATGGTTAACGGTTAATAGTTAAATAAAAGGCACCATTCAGATTGTGATGTCTGAATGGTGCTTCTGCTTTCTCATACCTAAATCTGGCAGAGTGCATTTTTTTTATGTCGTTCTACATTAATGAGAGAAATAGCGGGAATGCGTGATTCCTCATTCCTCATTTAATGGATTAGTTCACCTTGTTTATCGCTTCTCCATCAATGAAAGCCTTGACATTCTCAACACAAGTGTTGATGAGGCGTTGGCGAGCCTCCTTAGTTGCCCATGCGATGTGAGGAGTGATGAAACAGTTCTTTGCTGATAGGAGAGGGTTGTCAGCAGGAGCAGGTTCAGTAGTAAGTACGTCAGTACCATACGCAGCAATCTGTTCCGTGTTCAGTGCCTCCGCCAGTTCCTCATCATTCACGAGAGGACCGCGACCAGTGTTGATGATGATGGCAGAGCGCTTCATCTGCTCAATGCTCTTGGCATTGATGAGGTGATGCGTATCCTCGTTGAGAGGGCAGTGGAGACTGATGATGTCAGACACAGCAAACAGATCATCCATGCTCACCTTCTTGATGCCATCAGGGAGGTCGTCATCATCCTTCGATGTATATGCAAGGACGGACATGCCGAAGGCAAGAGCGATCTTGGCAGTCGCCATACCAGTGTTACCCAGTCCCACGATACCCATCTTCTTGCCAGCAAGCTCGAAGAGGTTATGGTCGAGGTAGCAGAAGTCAGAAGCATTGCTCCAGCGACCGTTACGGTTCTCCCTCGCATAGTGATCAGCACGACTCACGATGTTAAGTATATGGCTGAACACCATCTGTGCCACGCTCGCAGTACTATATGCCGGAATGTTAGTCACGACGATGCTCTGTCGTGAAGCCGCCTCAAGATCCACCACGTTATATCCAGTGGCGAGAACACCGATATACATCAGTCGAGGAAGGAGGTTAAGAGTGGCAGCATCCAGCACCACCTTGTTAGTAAGAACCATCTCCGCCCCCTTGCATCGAGTGACAACATCCTCAGGAGCGGTACGGTCATACACCTCCACATCCGCCAGTTTTTCGAGTTCCGACCAGTTGAGGTCATTCTGTGTAACAGTATATCCGTCGAGTATAACTATCTTCATTTATATATTGTTTTGTGTTACTTATTCTTTTGCAATCTCTCCTTTGTCGCATAGTTGAGTTGTTTCTGCAAAGATACGGTTAAAATTTGAAGTCACCAAAGAAACGTTAAGATTAAAGACCCTCTCCGCCCTGCGGGCACCTCCCCCTCTAAGGGGAGGAGTGCCATGCGGGGTGGGTAGTTATCAGTTAACAATTAACAGTTAACAGTTAACAACGAAGATGTAAATAGTAAATAAATAGTAAATCGTAAATGTCCAAATAGTAAATGTTCACAATGTTCCGCATGGCGCTCCCTCCCTATAGGGAGGGCTGGGGTGGGTCCGTAGGGGGCTGGGGTGAGGGGCTAAAAAAACGCAACCTCCAAATGGAGATTGCGTGCGCTATGTGTCTAAAAGAGACATAATTTAGATTATTTCTTCATTGCTGCGTAGCGGCTCATGAACTTATCAACGCGTCCTGCAGTATCGACGAGCTTAGCCTTACCTGTGTAGAATGGGTGAGAAGTTGATGAAATTTCAATCTTGATTACTGGATACTCCTGACCTTCGAATACGTCTGTATCGTTAGTCTTAGCAGTAGACTTTGAAAGGAACATATCGCCGTTTGACATATCCTTGAAGATAACTGTGCGATAGTTCTCTGGGTGAATACCTTGCTTCATAATTTTATTGTTTTTATACAGTTCAATATTTATTGCTGGTAACAATAATTGTTAATAATCTCTTGTGAATAACGGACAAGTCCGAATTCAGCGTGCAAAAGTACGAACAATTTATGAACTGGCAAAACATTTCTTTGGTTTTTTATATAATTTTGTAACTTTTGACACTTTTCATGCCGTAGGAGGACATGTAGGGGGTGGCAGAACCATAAATCATAACGTGTTTGCCTATGTTGCCAGGATTATCCCTAAGGTTCAAGTCGTCTCGAATGTTAATGTGTGATGATGATGGCAACTGAATGGCAACACATAGTCTATAGTCCTCTGTTCCAGGTTTGCTTGCTATGATTATATTGGTGGCTACATTGCCCGTGGAAAATATAGAACTTGATATGCTTTTTCCCTGTATATACCCAACTATGTATCCCTGTATCCAGATGTTTTTTATTTCTTTAACGGCTCCAGATGATAGTACCTCGTATACTGTACCATGAGTGAAATCCTCGACAGAGTAAGGGTGCTCTTCTGAACCGTTTTCTGCAGGTGAAGCTGTGCTGGTGTTTTGTATACTTGAAGAATCTATGATGATACCGGTTGATAGGTCGAAAGTGCAGTTATATCCCCATGAAGTATCAAAGTGGGAATTGTCGCTGTAGTCGTCTTCATCTTCTTCTTTCGTGTCTTGTTCTGTCTCAATCTTTTTATTGTTCAATAAGGATTGAATATCAATCTTTTCACATGAAAGGAGTAATACGAATAAAGATAAAGACATTATAAATTGTATAATTGGTGTCTTCCTCATAATCCTATTTAGTTTTACTTGTTGCAAATTTAATCTATATTTTACAAAACGCAGTCCATTTCTGGAGAAAAAGTATAAAGTCGCGGAAGTTTCAGTCTTGTACTTATATTATTTGGGCTTAACTTGAAAAATTGGGAGTTAATCTTGTTGATGCATAATTATTATGAGGGTAGGCATGTTAATTGTTATTTTTTTACTTCCTTGCTCCCATTTTGCAACCTATACATAACATTGTGTAGAAAAAAGATAGGGGAGAGACGTAAAAAATGCACATTAGCAAATGATGGATAAAAAATAAATGACGAAAGACAACTCAAAATAAAAAAAATAACATTACCTTTGCACTGGTTTTCGGGGACGTGTGCCGTGAAACCCACGACAAAAGAAAGGTAAAGAGTTTATTACTTTTATTTTAAAATAAAATACAATTATGGTAAATTACAAAGAACTTGGTCTCGTAAATACACGCGAGATGTTCAAGGGAGCTGTTGCAGGTGGCTACGCTATCCCAGCTTTCAACTTCAACACAATGGAGCAGATGCAGGCTATCGTTATGGCTGCAGTTGAGACAAAGTCTCCAGTTATCATGCAGGTTTCTAAGGGTGCTCGTAACTACGCTAACGGTACTATCCTCCGTAACCTTGCTAAGGGTGCTGTAGAGTACGCTAAGGAACTCGGTTGTGAGGCTCCTGAAATCGTTCTCCACCTCGACCACGGAGATAGCTTCGAGCTCTGTAAGGACTGTATCGACAACGGTTTCTCTTCAGTTATGATCGACGGTTCACACCTCCCATACGAGGAGAACGTTGCTCTCGCTAAGAAGGTTGTTGACTACGCTCATCAGTTCGACGTAACAGTTGAGGCTGAGCTTGGTGTACTCGCTGGTGTTGAGGACGAGGTTTCTGCAGCAGAGTCTACATATACTAAGCCAGAGGAGGTTATCGACTTCGCTACTCGCACAGGTTGTGACTCTCTCGCTATCTCAATCGGTACTTCTCACGGTGCTCACAAGTTCACTCCAGCACAGTGTACTCTCGTAAACGGTGTTCTTGTTCCACCACCATTGGCATTCGACGTTCTCGCTGAGATCGAGAAGAAGCTTCCTGGATTCCCAATCGTTCTCCACGGTTCTTCTTCAGTTCCACAGGATGAGGTTGCTACAATCAACAAGTTCGGTGGTAAGCTCGACGCTGCTATCGGTATCCCAGAGGAGCAGCTCCGCAAGGCTTCACAGTCTGCTGTATGTAAGATCAACATCGACTCTGACTCTCGTCTCGCTATGACTGCTGCTATCCGTCAGTACATGGCTGAGAACCCATCTCACTTCGATCCACGTCAGTACCTCAAGCCTGCTCGTGAGAACATGAAGAAGATGTACATCCACAAGATCGTTAACGTTCTTGGTTCTGACAACAAGCTTGCTTGCGCTAAGTAATCTGTCTGAACACGTTACATATAATAAGCCACCCAGAGACTTGCTCTGGGTGGCTTTCTTTTTTGTATGGATAGTAAACTAAGTTAAGCGGTCTCTCCGATCTTTGTGATATCAGACCGAAAGGTGTTTGTATAATACCCTTTAACCCTTTAACCTCTTAACCCTTTACCCCCTTATTTCCTACCTACATCGTTGCAGTCAGGAAGGTACCGTTGCCGAAGATGTAGAGGACATTCTCGGAGGCTGGTACGAGGACGGTCTCACCCTGATGTATGTGTATTCCGTTTATGTTTGCCTCTCCCCATAGACACATGACTACAACGAAGGAGTCACACTTGAAGTCTATCTGTGTCGCTACCTGTACCACGATACGGTGAACGATGAAGTAGGGACAGTTGATGAGCTGCGACGTCGGTTTGGTGGAGTCGTAGCTGGTCCTGTACTCGGGCCACACCTGATAGTCGATGGCATCCTTTGCCTGTTCTACATGTAACTCACGTGGCTTGCCATGCGCATCTTTCCTTCCGAAGTCGTATACTCGGTAGGTGATGTCGCTGGTCTGCTGTATCTCCGCGAGGAAGTTGCCCGCACCTATGGCATGCAGTCGTCCTGCCGGGAGGAAATAGAGGTCTCCGTCATGGCTCTCGTGTGTCGCAATGACATTCGCCATCGGGTTATCGCCTCCGTTGCTCTTGTTGCTGTCCTCCTCCGACTCCCTGACGAGGTGTTCGTAGTCCTCCGGTGTTATAGACTTGCGTAGTCCACTATAGATCTTGGCTCCTACATCTGCCTTGATGACATACCACATCTCTGTCTTTCCTGCACAACCGTGACGCTCCATGGCGAGCTTGTCATCTGGGTGTACCTGTACCGACAGGTCCTGACGTGAGTCGATGAGCTTGACGAGGATAGGGAACTTGTTTCCGTACTTCTTATACACCTTGTCGCCGACAAGGAGTCCTTTGTACTTGTCTATCAGTTCGGTGAGGGTGAGTCCTACATCGACATCGTCGATGATGCCTCTGTCGATGGCTACGCTCTCATGTCCTGGTACACCGCTTATCTCCCAGCTCTCTCCTATGTTGGGCTGGGCTGTGTATATGCCCTTGAATGGGGCTATCTGATATCCACCCCAAAGTGTTGTCTTCAGGTATGGTGCAAACTTGTATGGCTTCATCGTTAATTTAATTCATAATTCATAATTCATAATTGCCATTCGGGTAGGGTAGTTCACAATTACTTTTTCCTTTGTATGCTCGCTCTCTACGGACATATATGGAGGACAAGATAATTAAGCTTTATGCATTGCTTCACCTCTTTCAATGATTTCAAGGCACATGCGACTGTTGTGGTATGGGCATTTCCAGAAACCGGCATGGTCATCGGTGGTGTTGATGTCACCCTGTGGGTTGCGACTCCAGTACCATTCTCCGAGGGTGTGGTCGATGAGGTTCGACTTGATGTATTCCCATCCCTTGTGTGATCGGGCAAGGGCATCGGCATCACCAAAGTACTGGTATATGTTGTACCAGCCCACCACGTTCTCTGTCTGTACCCACCAGTGGAGATCATCATCCTTGTGTCCTGTGTCGATGTTTGCCTCGTGGATCATTGATCCGTCGGCGTTCAGTCCTTTCTCGCTCGCCTTGGCAACAATACGCACTATAGGCTCCACCTTCGACAGTATGTCCTTGTCGCCCAGTACGAGGGCAGCCTCGTGCATGAGCCATGAACATTCTATGTCGTGTCCGTAACTCTCTATCTGTCCCGCTCCTCGTGTCCAGTCCATCTCGAAGAAGAGGTCGAGGTGGTGTGTCTCTGGGTTGAGGATCTTGTCTGTGAAGATATGGATGAGGTTACGGAGCGCAGCATCGAGTCGTGTGAAGAACGGGTGCAGCTCGCCACCCTCGCAGCACAGGTCGTGGAACGTGTCCTTGAGTGTCCTGTAGAGGTTGGTGTATGGTTCTATGATATGTAGGTGGGTGTTCTGTGACTTGGGATAGTTGGCATCGAGTTCGGAGAGACGCATGTCGGCAATGTCCTGCCAGTCACGTGTCTGTGCCTCGATATAACCGTTGTACCTGTTGTCGAACGAGTGTTCCTCGATGCACTCCATCAGTTGGATGGCATAGTCGAGTGCCACCCTGTCGCCTGTGGCGCGGGCATACTCAGACAGTCCGTACACCATGAATCCGATGGCGTAGAACTGTTTCTTGGTGTCGACAGGGTTACCCATGTAGTCGAGTTCCCAGTATGTGCCACCATACTCCTTGTCGATGAAGTGGCAAAGGATATAGTCCTTGGCACGTGTAGCGGCATCGAGATACTCAGTCCTGCCTGTCACACGATAGGCAGCGGAGAAGGACCACAGTATTCGGGCATTGAGTATGCCTCCCTTGTTTGCTGTCTTCACAAGTGTACCATCTCCTTTCATCTGGCCATAGAAACCTCCATTCTCTATGTCCTGCATATTGTTAAGCCAGAAGGAGAGGATATTGTTGTGAAGCACCTCCTCCATCTCTGACTTCATCTGATCATTTGTCATTGGCGTGTTTTTTTTGAAGGAGTTAAAAGGAGTTAGAAGAAGTTATCGCTCCTTTGTCGCTTAGGGAGTTAAAAGACGATACTCTTAATGCGTAATTCTTAATTCATAATTCATAATTAACTGCGCGGAATATGTGTTAATTATGTTCCGCGAACAATCATTCGTCTTTTTACTCCTTTTATCTCCAGAATTACTTGTTAAAGTCCCTTGTTTTTCCTTATCAATGCCTTTATGGTTTCTACACTTGCTCCAGTTGTGAATCCGTCTGCAGGGGTGTTCATGCAGTAGTCCATGAGTTTGTCGATGGTTGATACTGCCACGTGCATACGTGTGTCTGAAGAGGCGTAGTATATGTATACGGTGTCTTCTGGGGAGTGCATGGCTCCTCCATGTGGTGCGTCTTCGCATCCGTCTGCTATCCATCCGTTGGCGAAGGCGACGTTCATCACATCACCGATGTACTCGTTGCCCTCTGGCACAAGGAAGTAACCTCCAGGTTGGGCGATGACCTTGGTTGGGTCCTCGAGTGATGTCATGTACATGTACAGGACATAACGTAGTCCTGAGGCACATCCTCTCACTCCGTGGGCGAGGTGGAGCCATCCCTTTGGTGTCTTGATAGGGTGGGGACCTTCACCGTTCTTTACCTCCATGATGGTGTGGTAGTGACGTGCGTTGATGATGATCTCTTCCTTCACCTCTGCATGCTCGATGTCATCGATGAGTGCCCATCCTATGCCTCCTCCCGATCCGGCATCGATGAAACCGTCCTGGGGACGTGTGTAGAGGGCGTACTTGCCATTGACGAACTCTGGGTGAAGCACCACGTTACGTTGCTGACACTTTGCCTTGAGGTCTGGCAGACGTTCCCATGTCTTGAGATCCTTTGTGCGTGCTATGCCACATGTGGCTGTGGCTGCGCTGAGGTCATTAGGCATGCTGTCGTCGTGACGTTCCACACAGAACAGTCCATATATCCATCCGTCCTCGTGACGTGTGAGACGCATGTCGTATATGTTTGTACCCGGTATCTCGTCCTCCGGCATGGTGATAGGCTCTTCCCAGAAACGGAAGTTGTCGATACCGTTAGGGGACTCTGCAACAGCGAAGAAGCTCTTGCGGTCTGCTCCTTCGGTGCGTACCACGAGTACATACTTACCGTTCCACTTTATGGCACCGCTATTGAGTGTGGCGTTCATCATGATACGTTGCATGAAGTATGGATTGTCCTTCTCGTTGAAGTCGTATCTCCACTCAAGTGGCGTATGCTCTGCTGTGATTATCGGATTGCTGTATTTTGTATATATGCCGTTGCCTCCCTCCTGGGGTGTGTTCTTGCGTGATAACAGCTCTTCATGACGAGAACGTACAGCGGCTACTCTTTCTTGGAATAACATGATATTATTTTTTTAGGAGTTCCCTTTTTGGGGGAAGTTAAAAGAATTTAATAGGAGTAAAAGGGAGTTAAAGACGATACTCTGTTAACTGAAAGCATTTCCGCGAACAAGCATTTTAGCTCTTAGAAGTTAAAAGAATTTAATGGGAGTTAAAGGGAGTTAAAGACGATACTATGTTAACAGAAGGCATTCCGCGAACAAGCATTTTGAACTTTTAGAAGTTAAAAGAATTTAATGGGAGTTAAAGGGAGTTAAAGACGATACTCTGTTGATTGAAAGCAATTCCGCGAACAGACATTTGTCTCTTTACTCCTCTTTACTTCTCTTTACTCCTTTTTACTTCATAATTTATTCTTCTCTTAACTTCTTTTTACTTCATAATTTATTCTCCTCTTTACTTCTTTCCTTCTCTTTCCTTCTCTTTCCTTCATTATTTCATCTTCTTCACGAACAGGAAGCGCTTGTCCTTTGACCATGCCTTGAAGTCGTCGGCTGTTTTTGCGTCCTTGCTCGCTCCAAAATGTTCTTTCTTGTAATTGCGCCATGGGAGGAAGTAACAGATAGGGTACTTCTCTATGATGGGCTTGAACACCCTTGTCCACCATGTGGCATCGGGCGAGTTCTGGTAACCGCACTCGGTCATGGCAAGGAGCTTGCTGTGATGTGAGGCAAACTGTGACATGAAGGTGAGGTCGGATGTGAGTCCTGACTTGAAGTCCTCTTCTGTTCCCCACTGGTAGGCATCAACACCTAATAGACTCACGCGCTCATCGCCTGGGTAGCGCTTGAGGAAGCGTGCCTCGTCCCACTTACCATCGAGGTTTGGTGAGTAGCTCCATACTATGTTTGTTGGCAACTGCTTGCCTACATAGTCCTGAAACATGTTCCATAGGGCTCTGAACTCCTCATCAGAACAGTTGTTCTGTCCCCACCAGAACCATGAACCGTTGTACTCGTGCCATGGACGGAGGATGAATGGTATTGGTTTGCCATTCTTGTCTGTGAGTGTCTTGAGGAAGGTGGTGACACGTCCCATCCATGTGACAAACTTGTCGTGGTGACTGCCCCCCTCAAGGATTGAGCGTACCGTGTGCTGTGGGTTCGTGACCTGTGCCACGAGGTTATCGTGCCTGATTGCCTTGAGTGCTGCCACAGCGTTGTTGTAGGCTGTTATATCCTTCTCTATCCATGCTGTCGTGCCGAGCAGTGGGTTGCGTGGATGCCATGAGATGGTGATGATGCCGCCACGGTTGTACTGGTTTATTATCTCTTCACGAATACGTGTGAAAGGAACGCTGTCGAGGTTCTTGCTGTCTCCCATCTCTATGCCACCGAGATCGAAGCCCATCACTCCAGGATAGTCGCCCACAAGTTCCTTTGTGTCGCTCCTGCCTGTGTCCCACTCCCATGTGATGCCATAGAACGGATCGTCCTGATGACCGTACATGTATCCTTTCTTGCAGAGCTTCTCCATCCTCTGGATAAGCTTCTCTGCTGGCGTCTTCTCAGCTGCTTTCATCTGAATAGCACTGAGTGACATCGCTGCTAATAGTATAAATGATTTGTAAAACATGTTTATAATTTTTTAGGAGTTAAAAGAATTTAATAGGAGTAAAAGGGAGTTAAAGACGATACTCTGTTGACTGAAAGCATTCCACGAACAAGCATTTTAGTTCTTAGAAGTAAAAGGAAGTTAATGGGAGTAAAAGGGAGTTAAAGACGATACTCTGTTGATTGAAAGCATTTCCGCGAACAGACATTTGTCTCTTTACTCCTCTTTACTTCTCTTTACTCCTTTTTACTTCATAATTTATTCTCCTCTTTACTTCTCTTTCCTTCATTCTTTCCTCCTCTTTCCTTCATTCCTTAATCTTTAGCTTCTTGATCAGCCATTCCTGCCACTCGTCCCATTGCTCCTGATACCAGAAGTGGGCAGTTTGCTGATAAGGGGAGAGAGTCTTCTCTGCATTCACAATGTTGTAGGTACCGTATGATGATGTTGGAGGTACTACATCGTCATTGTAACCGAAGGAGAAGTAGCCCGGAACGGTTATTCGTCTTGCAAAGTTGACACCATCATAGTATCGGAGGTTCTCAATGTCACGTGGATCAGGGTTGGCTACGTTATAGTAGTAGTGTGGCCATCCACATGCTACCTTCTTGAGTGATGCCTCGTGATCGCAGAGGGCGGCATGAACAGCACCATAGCAGCTTACTCGCTTGTCGAGGGCTGCACATACGAGGGTGAGGAATCCTCCCTGACTTGATCCTGTGACACCAAGGTTCGCACCGTCCCATCCTATGCCGAGTGACGGATTGATACTGTCGAGCTGGGCGATGAGGTCGATGGCGCGGAGACAGCCTGTGATGACGTGCTTGTAGTAGCTCTTGTCCTTGTCGTTTGTTCCGTGCCACCAGTACTCGTCGATGGCGGTCTGCATCAGTCTCTCGTAGTAGTCGCGCTCATAGATGACTGGTACGCCATGTATGCCAATCTCAAGGAGTATGGCACCCTTGCTTGCGAACCACTGGTCGCCGGTGTATGGTCTTGCTCCTGCACCCGGCACACGAAGCAGGGCAGGGTACTTGCCCGGTTTGGTTGGCACATTGAGAATGCCATACATCCTGCGTCCCCACCTGTCGTTCTGGAAACTGACCTGATAGGTCCTTACAGCTGGTGTACATCTGTCGGGCAATAGCTCGAATGTAGGTTCTAGACTTGTCCAGCGTGCCTGTTCAACGGTCTTGCTCCAGAAGGTGTCGAAGTCCTTAGGGCACTGTGTGCTTGGCACTATCTTCTCCGGTGACACAGCAACAGTACACCAGTTGTCGTAGTCCTTGCCATTGACATGAGCTGTGACCTTGAGCTTGTAGAAGCCTGGTGTACTCATCTTGCCCTTTATCTTTGTAGTACCGTTGTTGAGAACCATGTCCTTCTTAACGTTAGGGTACATCTCTGGTCCCATCTCGTATGAGATGGATGCATTGTCGAGCAGGGTGCTTGACTTGAGTACACATACCGTGTATTCTATGTTCTCGCCTGTCTTGTAGTTCCAGTCCTTATGGTCTGGCGTTACCGTTACTGTTATGTTTGTGCCTTTGATCTGAGCGTTACAGTTTACAGATCCAAGAACAAGGAACATTAGTGATATTAGTGCAATAAGTTTCTTCATACTATTTTGTTATTTCTTCTGTCATTTCCTTTATTATCTCCATCGTTGTCTTGTCTGCCTTGAATACGGAGTTGAGACCTTGCTCCTCCTGTGCAGGGTCGCATACATAGTCGTCCCAGCGTTCCCAGATGGTGTGCTTGACATCTGCTCGTCCTCCCCATCCCCAGAAGTTGCAGCCTGCAATCTTGCCGGAGTCACGGATGATGCTGAAGACATACCTGTAATACTTGTCTCTGCCTGTTGTTGGACTTCCCGGTGTGAACACGAAACCGTCACGTGGGTAACCGAACTCCTCAAGCACGACGGGACGACCAGCCTTTGACATCGAACTGTATGCCTCATTGATATAGGCAAGGGTGCTGTCGCATGCTGCGTCTACCTTACTTATTATAGGATCATCGCCTGTGGTGGTCTTGTCCGCATCATAGTTCTGTACATACTCGCCCAACCATCCCCAGTTGTATGGCCATATATGAATACAGGCATAGTCGATGTTTGGCAATGTGTGGATGGCATTGAACAGCTCCATGCTCTCCTCGCATCCATGTCTGCCTTCCGAACCTGTTGTGACGAGGTGGTTAGGGTCGAGTGACTTGATGAGTGTGCTCTGCTCGTCTATCCATTCCACAAACTTGGCACGGTGGAGGGAGTCATTGATGAAGCATCGTGGCTCGTTGGCTATCTCCCATGCCATGAGTGCAGGCGATTCGGAGTATGGCTTGCCTGTGATGGTATTGGTACGTGTCACCATGTTCCTTACATGCTGTGCAGCAAGTGCCTTGGCAGAGTCGTTGAGGATGAAGTTGCCGACATACTGCATATACTCCCACCATCCGTCAATACTTGGTACGGGTGTCTGGTCGAAGTGTCTCTTTGCGCCTCCTCCGTCAGAGACAAAGACATCGGCATTGAACCCTACCCAGTCGAGGTATGCTCCGTAGCCTCCGCTCCATTCCCATGCGTTGTTGAAGTAGAGTATTGCCTTCATGTCCCTCTTCTCCAGCTCGCACATGAGATAGTCGAGTCCCTGCAGTATGGTGTCGTTATACACGCCCGGTTCCTCCTGTAGCTTAGGCGCTATATGTGACGGTATGCCATCTCTTCCATCGCCTCCTATGAGTACACGCACGTTGTCGATTCCTACCTCCTTCATGTCATCAAGTTCATTGATGAGGCGCTCCCTGTTGCCGCCGCGTCCTTCACTTCCGAGTATGGCTCCATACCAGAAGTTGGTACCCACGTAACGGTACTCCTTGTCGCCACGGAAGAACTTGCCATCCTTGACGGTGATGTATGGTGACGCGGGGCCTGTAGTCACGCAGGATGCAAGGAGGGGGAGGAGGGTGAGCATGGTCATGAGGCAGTGCCTCATGAAACGAGACACCTGCGGACTGAATAATATGTGAACGCTATTCTTCATTCTTTGTTCTTCATTGCTTTATTATGGTTATTATTAACGATTCTTCACTCTTCTCTCTTCATTGCTTTATTATGGTTGTAACTAACGAATCTTCACTCTTCATTCTTCGCTCTTCGCTCTTCGCTCTTCACTCTTCGCTCTTCACTCTTCATTCTTCGCTCTTCACTCTTCACTCTTCACTCCTGAATGGTACAACCGGTAGTCCACGCATTCCGTGAAGCTTGCCTATGGCGAAGTTCTTGAAGCAGTATCGTACACTCTTTACCTCGTCAACCTCAGGGCATACGAGCTTGAGGAAGCATCCTTGTGGTTGTGTTCTCCATTCCGAAGAAGACCAGACGATAGCCTTATGATAGACACCGTCTTCACCTGCAGCTTCAAAACCCTCTATGTCAATCATACGGTCAAAACCGTCTGTGCAGTTCTTGAAGTAGAGGTGTGTCACCTTTCCCTTTGCATTAGGATTATTTGCAACTGGTGTGCCTGCTATGACTGCCTTGTCATCATCATTCGCTTCAACAGTCTTCATGAAGTCGAACTCAGGAGCATCAGCAACAATACCTTTTACACCATAGTCTCTTGTTGCTGCAAGATATGCAAGTCGCTGACCAATCTCCAGCTTCTTTGTTCCGTGAATCTGCAGTTTCTCAAAGTCATAGATGAGGTCGGAGGTACATACGCATCCGCTGTTAGGAAGGGAACGTGCTATGATGTGCTGTGCCTCACGGAACTTGGCTGCCCAGTCGCCATCTACATTATCATAATGGTAAGGAGGTAACTCGACGGTGTAGATAGGCAACTTGTCGTTTGGCTGGTTCCACATCTTGCGCCATAGGTTCACCATTGTTGTGAAACGGTCGATATATTCCTTTTCCCTGCCCACGTTGCTCTCACCCTGGTTCCATAGGAATCCTTTTATGGTGTAACCAGCAAGTGGGTGGAGCATACCATTATACATTACCATCTTCCTGTGGTAGTCCTCATTGTCCATTGGTGTGATACCGTCAGGGTAGGTGAGGAGGATCTCCTTTGGGAGCCATCCCTCCACACAACTGCCACCCCATGAGCAGTTGATGATGCCTACAGGAACATCGAGTATGTCGGTAAGTGTGCGTGCAAAGAAATATCCACAAGCAGAGAATCCCGGAGCGTTCTCTGGTTCACAAGTCTTCCATGTACCCTTTGTCCTCTCCTGAGGTGTAAGTGCATCAGTATGCTCTATTGTCACGCAACGTATACTCTTCTTATACTTGCCAGACTGGGCTATTGCCTCGTTGGCACCCTCCACAGGACAGTTCCAGAAACCGCCAAGAGGCATCTCCATGTTTGACTGTCCAGAACAGAACCATACCTCGCCAATGAGTATGTTATCAACCTTTATGGTCTGCTTATCTCCTGTAAATGTGATGTTGTGTGTTTCATAGCTTGCCTCAGGAGTCTGTACCTTAATCTCCCACTTGCCAGACTTGTCTGCCTGTGCCTGATACCTCAGTTTGCTCCAAGACACAGCTATATCGACCTTTGAGTCCGGTTTTGCCCATCCCCAAAGTTTAGCTTCAGACTGCTGTTGGAGCATCATGTTGTTACTTATAATCTCAGGAAGTTCAAGTGCGTATGTTTTTAGTGAGAATATGGTTGTACTCACTAAAACAGCAAATGTAATAATAGCCTTTTTGCTTGTCATAGATACCATAGTCAATAGTATTTGATAGGTTGTTAGTTGTTCTTATGGCGCAAAAGTACAACTATTTTTTGCAATCCCACAAATCTTTTTTATCTAAATATGGTATAATCTTACCTTAATGCAAAAAATAACACCATTACATTTACTATTTATCTATTTACCATTTGCCATTCGGATATAATTTAGCTATGTTCCGCATGGTACCCCCCTCCCCTTAGAGGGGGAGGGGATGGGGGAGAGGGTCTTTATTTACTTCTCCTCCCACATATTTCCATCCCACTCTAGTTTTATAGGAGTGCGTGGCTTCTTTTCCTTATCCAATTCGAAAAGATTGTGGAACTGTATATTTAGATCTGTGTTCTCTTCATTCATTTGCATGTTGCACATGTTTTCTGCATCAGAGAAAGAGATGTGTTCCTCTGTTGGGAGGTGAAGCCATTTGGAGGTGTAGAACTCAATCTGGCTGTCAATCTTTGTGCTGTCAATGATGGCACTACGTACTACAGCAGCTATCTTGCCAGAACCGAATGGTAATAGCTTGATCTGTACCTCATGATTACTTGATGTGCGTATCTTTGTATAGTCGTCCGTGAGGACAAGCATCTCGCTCTTGCCACCAAGTTTATTGGTAACCTCTGCCTTCATGTTACAAACCATGTAGTCCATGAAATCAAGCACGTTGTTCTGCGACAGGGTAGGGAAGATGCTGTCTGGAAGGTTGCGGAGCAGATCCTGTATTGTCTGTGCAGATACACTTGTTGTATATATCATTGCGCTAAGTAGCACGATAAGTATTCTTTTCATAATGATGTTTTGTTTGTTGGTGCAAAGATACGTTTATAAATGAAGAATGAAGAATGAAGAATGAAGAATCTTCGATATTAAGAATGAAAAGAATTAAGATTCTTGCAATCTCGCACATTTCTTCGTTTTAAAAGCGTATCTTTGCATTATGAATAGTCGAGTAAGTATATATCGTGTTATAGCAGCATTACTGATGCCCCTGCTATGCTTGAGTGCCAGGGCGCAAGAACCTGAGGCACTTGATTCTGCATTTGTACGTTCCATCGAGGCCCTGATAGAGGAGCATGAAAGGATGACTGATCCTGAGAAGTGGAGGGGACTGGAGAATGCCATGGCAGAAGAGGTGTTTGAACACGACTATAACGTGAAGAAAGAGCTTGCCTTCGATTATTCCGGTGCAACAACATTTGTCAAGGGACTTATTCATAGCAAGACTCAACATGGGTTTGTGGAGCATCCTGCCTTGTTTGCTAATCGTCACTTTGGCAAGGAGGACTATGCTGTGGCGCTCACTCCTGTGGCTATAAACTATGTGATGAAATTGGCTGGTGTGAAGAGCCGTAGCAAGTGGAACAGGATGATTACTGCCAATGCTATGGGACTTGCCATGCATGTGGGACTGACAGAGGGACTGAAACGTGTGGTTACGGAGGTCAGACCAAATGGCGAGGATGACAGGTCATTCCCTTCTGGTCATACATCTCTTGCATTCCTTAGTGCCACCATCCTCAGTCGTGAGTATGGATATAAGAGTCCCTGGATAACTGTCGGTGCATATAGCTGTGCCACAGCTACACAGTTCCTTCGCCAGAGACACAATAACCATTGGATAAATGATACATTCATGGGCGCTGGTATTGGTATGATGTCCGCGAATGTGGGCTATTTCCTTTCCGACCTGATATATGGCGAGAAGGGACTGGAGAATGTGGATGCTGAGTTGCGACGCATAAACAGGACATCGTACCTTGACCTTTTCAATCGTCCATGCTTTACACTTGTGACAGGTTCGGAAACGGGTAACAAGACCATAGGTGCAGAGGATATAGATATGCTTGTTGCCTATGGGGGTGATGTGAAGGTAGAGACTGGTGCGGCGTTCTCTGTTGGTGTAGATTACAATCAACCTTTGGGTGATATATGGGGCATTGAGGCTATAGCACGAATGTCTACTGCCCATGCCAAGGTCTATGCCGGTCCGGATGGTGGTGCATTACCTGCTTTCACTGGTTCAAGCATGTCCATGTATCACTTTGATCTTGGTTCATACATGAACGTTCCTCTTGATAATAGAAGTGGTGTTGGTGTCCGTGCCTTTGCTGGAGTCCGTAACACTCAGGGACTGTCACTTGACACGTATAGCTATGATGCTACAGGTGATGTGGTAACGTCACCTTTCCTTAAGGTTGAGGGACAGACAAAGTTTGAGTTGGGTGGCGGTGTCACTCTCGACATGTTCCGAGGTAAGAACTACCTTATAGGCTTCGTGTTTGACTATCACCATGCTTTTGGTACAGGTATAATGCCAAACAGATATACGATACTGAACTCGTGGAAAATGTGGTTTTAGGGGAAAAGGGTGTTCTACCCCCTTCCCATCTGTTTCATCCCTTCCATGAACTTTGCCTGCATCTGTTGTGCAAGTTTGTTGTCAGGGTTCAGTTTAAGAGCCTTTTCGTAATGCTCCATAACGGAAATGTAATAGCGAGGGCCATTCTGTGCAGGGTTCTGTACTATGAGTGCCATGTAGTACATTCCTCGGAGGGTATGTAGGTCAGACTTGTCCATGGCAGGCATAGACTCGAGCTTGTTGATTGTGTTGAGGCTCTCTGCGATGAGTGTTTCTGTGCCTTTAGCGGTTGGTGCAGAAAGAGCGAAAAAGAGACTCTGCTGTGCCATGAGCTGCTTTGGCGCTACGCTGTCAGGGAACATGGCTTCTATACGTCTAAGCTCTGACACGCATGTCATGAGTGCTTCTGGCGATGGTGTCTGTAGCTTTGACATTGACTGGTTGATCAACTGTTCCATCTTTGATGACTGTGCATTGCCTGTTGTAACGAATGTGAAAAACACGATAAGACTAAAAATTAGAGATTTCATAAGCTTTATTATTAAATAGTGATACAAATATTGCTATGTAGAAGAATCGGTTGTGTGTGGCTGTTATTGCTTTACCAGACTTGTCATAACCGAAGATGTTATTGCGCCCGAAGATGTTGTTGCATGATGAATAAACGATAATCTTGGGATTTGGCAACCACGTGACACTCATATCTACGCTATTGTAGTGTGGGGTGGTGCCTTGCTCGTAATGGCGTCCTGATGCATAGGAATCTGCAAGTCCCAAGTTAAACTTCCCTATGGAATATCTGACAGATAGGCGTATGTTGTGGCGGGAAGCATACTCTGGAGTACGTAGACATGAATAATCCTTGTATAATCGTTTGGAGTCATTGAACGAGTAGGATAGTGTGGTGGTAATGTTGCGTATGAGACTATGGTTCTCGCAGAAGAAGTCAAGTCCCTTGCTTGTTCCGTAACCTAAATTGCTGTAGGTGCTTCCTTGCAATAGGGGTAGTTTGTCGTAGTGCTTGATGTATGGTTCAAGTCGAAGAAGCGTTCCCTCCCCATTATACTGCATACTTAATGTGGTGTGAGTGGCTGTGCTCTGTGAGAGGGTGTTGCCACTCAGGGCTATATATTCATCGTCTGCCGACTGACTATATCTACCATATGATGCAGAGAACTGGAGCTTTTTGTCCGGTATGTAACTTAGTGTAGTGCGTGGCATGAATACCCATTGGTTGTTATAGCTCTGCAGTTCTGCCCTTGCAGACATGTTTGCGAAGAGATGATTGGCAAGTCGGAGGTTTCCGTCAATGAATGTGGCAAACATGTTATAGTTCGTGTCGTAGCCCTCGCCTTCATATCTTAGCCTACCATTATGCTGATAGTCCTCCATTCCTGCTGTAGCCTTGAATGCATTGCAGAATACCTTACGGATGGTAGACTTTGCGTGTATCTCGTTACGGATCTTATGATAATGGTCATTAGGGACGAGAGCGTCGTTGATGTCGCTGATAATGGTTGAGTTTGCTAACCCTGCAAAGAGTGACCATCCAGAACCTATATTGGACTTCATGGTTATGTTGGCATAGGCATTATGCTCATGAAGGTCAAGTTTCTTGATGCTCTCTTCTGACATGAGTGTAATAGGTTCTTCAATGCCTACACTTGTGTTGTCATATCCGATGTATGTCTTGAGAGTGGTGTACTGGTTGATCTCCTTCTTATACTGTGTCTCCAAGGCTAACATACCGTAGGGACGTGTCCATTGTACATTGTCAGGCATAAGTGACTTGTGCAATCCAAGGTTTGTGTAGTTGGCATTGAATGAAAGGCTACTGCTTTGAAATGCCTTTGTTCCACCTATGCTCCAGTCAAGAAGAGATGCGCTGATACCGAGTTTGTCACTTGTTACCATGTCCGTTGTCTCCATCGGAAGAACTGATGATAGAGCGTTGCCATATTCCCCGTTATATCCTCCAAGTGAGAAGTTTATGCCCTTGAAAAGAAAAGGAGAGAAACGACCGCGTGAGGATGAGTTTGCTACATTGGTGGTATATGGCATGAGTACATGCATGCCATTAATGAATGTATGGCATTCGCTATCATCGCCACCTCTTACATATAGTTTCCCATTCTCTCCAACCTTTTGTGTACCTGGGAGTGACTGGAGCGCTGCCACGAGGTCTCCATTGGAATTAGGTGACATGACAACATCAAGTGCGTTCATGGTGTGGAAGTTGTCGCCTTTGCCTATGCTATATGTGCTTGCTGTGACAACCAGCTCATCAATGTTTGTTGCCTTTTCGTGAAGTGATATGTTTAGTCCATTCATGCTACTGACATCAGCAGTAACATTATATTCATCATAACCGATAAGGCATGCACGAAGAGTTTGCTCCCCTGTAGTATATGTTGTAAAGGAGAAGCGTCCGAGAGAGTCGGTCATACATCCGTCTATGGTACCGACTATAAAGACATTTGTACCAGGAACAGGTTGGTGTCTTTCTGTGACAACCCCTGTGATTGTTGTCTGTGCCATCACAATCAGTGTGTGAAACAGAAGCATTAGCGAGAGTGATATTTTTTGTTTCATGCCGCAAAGTTATGGGCATGGTGTGAGACCTCCAAATATCTGTGACAGACGCCTAAGAATGAGGATGGAAAACTATCCCAAATGATGAACTGCTATCATTTAGGACGAATGACTATGCTATGTAAGACTTTAGTTTTGAAACGAATGTACGTGATACGGGGATTGTTTCGGTACTTTTACCCAATTGAAGTTGATAACCGTTGGAATTACCTTTTGCTGACGTGATATTATCCACATTTATGATAAATGAACGGTGGCATTGGCAGATGTTCGTGTAACATTGAAGGTCGGAAAGTACTGCGGACAGGGTATTATGCAGTTCTGCTTTCTCAATGCTTCCTTCAGACTGGAAAGTCACAATCACATCATTCTTGTTTGCTTCAATATATAGCAGGCTATTGAGCGGTAGCACAAGATCGTTTCCTCTTACGCTTGCATCGTGAATAGTGATGATTATATCTTTGTTTTCTTCTGTAGTGTTGACAAGAAGTGTCTCAAGCCTGTTTTTGAGGTGCTGGTTGTATGTGATAATTATGTTCAAGCTTGAAGTGATGACTCCAATGACTAATGTCCAGTAGATGTAATAGGATAGAGCATGGAATGTGCATACGCATGAACCAATTATGACAGAATACACAAAATTGGCAATACCTATGTATAGCACCAGCAAGATGGTGGATAGTGCATGATGCCAAATCTTCCATTGCTCAACTTTCTTTGGTAGCCAATGGAAAAACAGATACACCATAGGTGCGCTACAAATAGATGATACAATGCCATATCCAAGGGTAAACATGAAAATGTTTCCTTGATACTGGTTTATACCAAATGGCTGGAGAATGTATAGTATGAGAAATACTATTGTTCCATTAAACAAGGTGTCTCTTAACCAGCTATTACTATGGGGTAATGGATATTTGCGTGTGAGGAACATAATCTAAATTAATAGTTAAGGTTCTCGATTTAAGTGAATATTTTTATAGTTATAAGGTTTTAAGGTTCGATACCTTTGCTTTTTCCAGCGAGTAGTCATTCAAACCTTATAACCTCACCAGCGTAGCGACCTTATAACCTTATAACCTTTTTTTGAATCTATCTGCTTCCTATGAAGAGGAATGCCATTGATAATAACACAAGTCCGAGGTCTACGAGCTTTGACTTCAGGTTCTTCTCCTTGAACACCATTGCACCGAAGAGGAAACTTACAATGACAGAACCGCGGCGTACCATGCTGACAATGCTTATCATTGCTCCATCAAGACCGAGAGCATAGAAGTATGCAAAATCGGCTATGCTAAGGAACACGCTGATGAGAATGATGCTCCAGTCCCAATGGAATGGGGTAGTCTTCTTGCGTGTAGGATACCATAGCAGGATGAGCATGGTGAGCATCATGAAGAACTGGTATATGTTGTACCATGACTGTACAGCCATCTTGTCGAGTCCTACTCCATGATTGGCTGGTGATGCCATAAGGAACTTGTCATAGAGTCCACTCATTGCTCCAAGTACATTGGCAAGTGCTACGAAGATGATCCACTTGTTGTTCTTGAAGTTTATACCCTCCTTCTTGCTTGAACGCGAGAGCATATACAGTCCTATCATAGCGATGATGACACCGCACCATTGCCAGATGTTGAGGCGCTCAGAGAAGAACGTGAGCGCTCCAATAAGTACCATGACTGGTCGGGTGGCATTGATAGGACCTACTATGGTAATAGGCAGGTGCTTGAGACCAAAGTAGGCGAAGAGCCATGAACTGAGTACGATACAAGACTTCAGAAGGATATACTTATGTTCTTCCCATCCGTAGGAATGTGTGAAGAATAGTGAGTCTTCACTTATCATGCCATTTGCTGACAAGATGATGAATGGGAGGAATATGAGACTTGAAAACAGTGTGTTGAGCAGCAATACAGGTATTACTGCGTTATCCTTCAAACTTTTCTTCTTAAATACATCATAGAAGCCAAGTAGGCATGCTGATGTGAATGCTAAAATTAACCACACTTTATTTTAAATTAAAAATTAAAAGTTAAAAATTATAATTAGGGACTCTAGTGTCTCTAGTGTTTCTAGCGTTTCTAGTGTTTCTTGTGTTCTGGATGGCACCCCCTCCCTATAGGGAGGGTTGGGGTGGGTCCGTTCTTTTTTAATATCCTACATTGCAAAGAAACAACGCGTTGCCAGGTACACTTGTTCCTGCGGAGCAACGATCCTTGTTCTCTATTATCTTACGGAAGTCTTCTATAGTTATTGCACCTCGTCCCACATCGAGGAGAGTTCCTACGATGGCACGAACCATGTTGCGAAGGAAACGGTCTGCCTTGATTGTGAAGCACCACTTGATTGGTGATACCTGATCCCAATGTGCCTCCATTATCTTACAGTTGTTAGTCTTGACATCTGTGTGGAGCTTGGAGAATGATGTGAAGTCTGTGTAATCGAACAGTATCTTTGCTGCCTCGTTCATCTTGTTAAAGTCGAGTGGCTGAGGGAAACGATAGGCGTATGGCTCGAATGGAGACTTCTCTGTTATCACGTAGTAGTGATAGGTGCGCGAGGTTGCAGAGAACCTGGCATGCATATCGTCGGAGACATGCTCTATCTTTTGAATGGCTATGTCCTGTGGCACAAGCTTGTTGAGGCGGTAGCAAAGCTGGAATAGTTCCTCGCTGCTCATACAACTATCTTCGTTTACATCATAGTGTGCCACCATCATACTGGCATTGACACCAGCGTCTGTACGACCAGCTCCTGTTACTTCGATAGGTTGACGAAGAAGGGTGGAGAGTCCTTTGTTAAGTACCTCCTGCACGCTTATACCATTTGGCTGTATCTGCCAACCATGATACCTTGCTCCATCGTATGATAATGTTATGAAATAACGCATGATTTTGCTTGAAAAATTATTAGTTAAAAGTTAAAAATGAAAGAGTTTAAGCGGACCCACCCTAACCCTCCCTACAGGGAGGGAACTGGATTACTCTGTCGCGGTAAAATTCGTTCACATGTTCCGGCATCTGTGTTAATTGTTAATTAATTCATTTCAACTTTTCATTTTTAACTTTTAACTCCATTTACGGTGTTACTCTATTGTGAAAGAAAACTCTGTGAAGGGTGCTTCGCATACGTATGGCTGGTGCCTTACGATTTCCTTGATGATAGTGACGCCATAGCATTACTGCTGCAAAGGCGGCACTTATTCCATCAGATGCAGCGATACTTATCCATACTCCGTTTGTGCCCCATATCTCAGGGAAGATGACGAGGAATGGTGCGAGGAAGAGTAGCTGGCGACTCACACTGAGGAAGATGCTTATCTTTGCCTTACCAATAGACTGGAAGAAGTTTCCTGTTACGATCTGGAATCCTACTATTGGTGCCATACATACTATGATACGCATTCCATCTATGGTGAGACGTGTGAGTTCCTGGTCTTCTGTGAAGAGACGTACAGGGTACTGTGGGAAGAACTCAGAGAGGACAAATGAGCAGCACATGATGATCGTAGCAAGTACTATCGCCTTCTTGAGAACCTCTGTGACACGATTAAACTGCTGGGCACCATAGTTGAATCCTGCTATTGGTTGCATACCTTGACATACACCGAGAACAACCATTACAAAGAGGAATGTGATACTGTTGACTATTCCGTATGCGGCAATGGCAATGTCACCACCGTGGCGGGCAAGTCCCTTGTTGATGAGAATGACAACAAGGCAGGCACATAATTGCATACAGAAAGGAGAGAGTCCTATACTTAGGATATGCTTTACTATGTTCTTGCGTAGTCCGTATATTCCTCGTTTGAGATGAAGGATATCTTTTGGGTTGCTCAACTTATAGCTGACAAAGATAAGTGCAACAACCTGTGCAAGTATTGTTGCGATAGCTGCTCCTCGTATTCCCATGTTGAATGTGAATATGAAGAGAGGGTCAAGGACAGAGTTCACGATGACGGTTGTGATTGTTGCAAGCATAGCCACCGTAGGATGTCCTGTAGAACGTAAGGCGCTGTTCATTCCGAGGTACATGTGTGTGATGATGTTACCAAGGAGGATGATGAACATATAGTCATACGCATATTGTATGGTATTGTCTGATGCACCAAAGAATCGGAGTAGTGGATTGATGAAGATAAGTCCAAGCGCTCCTACGAGTATTCCTATGATGACATTGAGAGTGACAAGGTTTCCTAATGTCCTCTGTGCGCTTTCATAGTCTTTTTGACCAAGCTTGATGGACATGAGTGTACTTGCTCCTACTCCTACCATTGCTCCGAAAGCGGCACTTAGGTTCATTATAGGGAATGTGACAGCAAGTCCACTTAGTGATAGTGTACCTACATCTGGTATGTGACCGATAAATATACGGTCTACCATATTATATAATGATGAGGCTGTCATTGCCACAACTGCTGGCAATGCATATTTCATCAACAGTCCACTTATAGGTGCTGTTCCTAATTCTTTTGTATTATTCATAACAATTTACTTGAGTGTATCCCATTCTGGTGGATCTATCCCGAGAAGATTCTTGACAAAGAAATCGTAGCGCTTATGTTCTCCGAACTTCTCTCCCATTGTATGCTTTGCACCTGGTAGGAGAATGAACTCAAAGTTCTTGTTTGCTTTCTGGAGTGCATTCACTACCTGATATGAAGATGATGGATCCACATTGTCGTCCATCTCACCTACAACAAGCATGAGTTTGCCCTTGAGATTCTTTGCATTCTCTACGTTTGAGCTTTCTATGTATGAACTATCTACAGGATAACCCATCCATTGCTCGTTCCACCATATCTTATCCATTCTGTTGTCGTGGCATCCGCATGCGGCGTAACCGACCTTGTAGAAGTCGCCATGGAAGAGTAGGGCTCCAAGTGCTTCTTGTCCTCCAGCACTACAGCCATAGATACCCATGCGCTCGATATCCATGTATGGGTACTTCTTTGCTGCTGCCTTTATCCATTCTATGCGGTCAGGGAATCCTGCATCCTTAAGGTTCTTGTAACATACCTGTTCAAAGTCGAGGTTACGGAATGATGTTGTCATACCATCAAGTTGAACGACAATGAAACCAAGTTCTGTCAAGTCATCATAGTACCACATCCATGGCATGAATGACTTAGGCACATACTGGTCGCCAGGACCTGAATAGATATACTCAATGACTGGATATTTCTTGTTTGGATCAAAATTGCGAGGACGTCGGATAACACCCCACATATCAGTCTTTCCGTCTCGTCCTGGTGCAACAAACACCTCTGGTTCTACCCATCCATTCTTCTTAAGCTCAGTGATGTCTGCAGTCTCAAGCGTTGAGATGATATGTCCATCAATGGCAGAACGAATAACAGTAACTGGTGCCTGGTCTACAGATGAGTATGTGTCTATAAGTGTCTGCTTGTATTTATTAAATGTTATAGTATGGTTTCCTCTTTCCGGTGTAAGTGCCTTGAGGTTCTTTCCATTGAGATCTATACGATAGTAGTGAACGTTATATGGGTCTTCCTGTGCAATCTTTCCATCAAAACTTGATGTCACAACTCCCATATTCTTACAGTTCATGCCATTTGCAGAGAATATGATATAGCCCTTGCCTTTATCATCAATCTCGCAATGCTGTACACCACGTACCCAGTAATCACCCTTTGTTATTTGTGAAAGTTTACCAGTCTTCCTGTTAAGAATATACAGATGTGCATGGCCGTCACGATCACTCTTCCAGAGGATATGACTATCGTCAAGGTCACGTCTTAGGTTACGTGAGTATGCCACGTATTTGTCATTCTTTTCTTCAATGAGTGTCTTTATGTTACCGGCAAGGTCCATCTCAAGCACTCGATAAGTCTTGTGTCCACGTTCATTGAACTCAAATGTGAGGGTGCGGTTGTTGCTGTCCCATCTTGGTGCCTCTACATAGTATTGTGAGGCAAAGAGAGCATTGGAAACAGGACGTATTGTCTTCTTGTTTTCAACATCAATGATGACAGGGATGCGGTAGTTGAGAGAATCGCCTGGTTTTGCATATTCCTGGTTAGAATACTTAGGCTGGAGCTGATCCGTTGGCGATGATAGTGTATATGTCACAAATCGTTTTGGTGCTGGTTTGATGAGAACAGTGGCATAGTATTTTCCATCTGATGACCAGCTACCCCATGATGAGTAATAGCATGTGTCGCATCCATCTGTGGTGAGCTGTGTCTCTGTATCTCCTTCCTTATTACTGCTCTTTATTGTGTTGAGAAGATAGAGATTATTGTTTTTGTGTATGATGAATGTGTTCTTGTTTACAGGACTTTCTGCTCGTCCATCCTTTTCGTCACGTACCTCCATCCAGTGATGGTACTCTCCACCAGCATTCTCAGGTCTACGACGTGTGGTTGGGTCTTCGCATGAAGATTTCTCTCCCGTTGTAGCATTGACCTGATACCATACTTTGCTATTTCCGTCATAAACGGAGTAGCGGAAGAAGTCGGAATTGTTCTCTCGAACATTTTGTACATTAACGTCGCCGTGTGTCAGTTTGTTTGTGTAACGGTTGCGAACGCCAAAGGCATTTTTGTATCTATCCTCCATGCTTTGAGCAAATGAGTTTGCTGTTGCAAGTATGCAAAGAGATAGTGCTATGGTTTTCTTAATAGTATAATACATGATGTCTTAATATATAGTGAAATTTTTGTAGAAATAATAGTACCACCAGTATGTGTTTCCGTATAGCGGTTTGAGTTTCTCTGCCATTTCGTCTTCGCTTACTCCTTTGCTGTACATGTCATTGTATGCTTGGGCAAATTCGTTGTAGCGTGTGTCAATGATATTGTCAAACTCAAATTTGCTGATATCTATAGGTGATTCCTCCATGGAACCGAACAGTATCGCTCCTTCTTGGTAGAGGTGTGGTATCTGCTCCCTCTGGTGATGCTGGACATAGTCATAGAATCGTATGGAGTATACATAGCAGTTTTTTGTCCATAGTGAGAAGCTGAGGGCTATGTTCTCCAGCTTTTGGGTCTTTGTCTCTTGTATAGATGTAAGTGTTTGGAGTAGCCATTCCTCACACATTCCATTATCATTGTCAAGCATTCCTTCGTCATCTGTGACAAGTGGTGCTATGTTCTTAAAGTCTTCTGATTGTACAAGGTTTGTGCTTGAGTACAGCATCTCTCCCTGTTTGTATGCCCAGTCCTTGTGAAACTTGGTTGCTTTAAGTATATTAAGGTACTTTTCCGCAACATCCATCTCTTGATTCAGTATCGCACATTTTGTCAGTATCTTCAGGTTGCGTATTGTGAATCCATATTCAACGGAGTTCTCCATTGCCCAACGGTATGAGAAGTTGATCTGGCCAAATTGGTAGTAGATCATTGAGGCTCCGAGTTGTGAGATACGGATATTTAGTGAATCAGGAGCATTGAATAGTGTTCCGCAATTATTGATGGTGAACATCTCCCCAAGTCTGTCTGTGTGCATCAGGGCAATGTTCTTGTACATTACCATTAGATTTGTTGGGGTCTTGGCATTCTTCACTTCGTCTATGACATCGTCCCATCTGTTCTCGTCAATTGCTCTATACATCCTCAGTTCTGCATAGAACTCTTTACATGGTAGTGTCCATGAATATATTTTTATGACAGGGTTGGTTAGTACATACACAATGCCACAGAGGACTATTATGGTGTAGAATATCTTTCCTTGTCTGTCAATGCAATATGTAAAGGCTACTCTTGCGAAAAGTGATATGGCGCTAAAGGCGAGTATGCATATTGCCATTGCAAAAGCATATCCAGGACATTTGCTGTAGTATATCCAGTAGCCAAATGTAGAAACAGCATACACTTGAAATGCTATTGGTAGAGTTGCTAAACACATCCACCAGTCTTTCAGTCTGAATGTCATTGTAAGGCAGATGAACGTGATGCCCCAAACTAATGACAGAATGATAGCTCCAACCCATGGATAATAGAAGAATTGGGTGAGATAGCATCCCACCCATATCCATAATCCTTGTTCACGGTTCAGCGTCTCTTGCATAAAGGTGTGCCCTGACATGTACAGAGAGTTATCTTGTAGTGCGAAGAGGTACTCACTGTGCGTCATCAAGCATATCCATGTGAATAGTGCAACGACAAGTGCTGAATATAGTTGTTTCTTCATTTACTTGTTTACAAATTTAACATTTTTTGCATCAGCCTTTGCAACTGAGGTAAACTCCTTTGGAGTTACCTTCACACTTTCAACCATAAACTCAGGACGGTTGTAGCTGCGGAGGAAGAATGTGTAGAAGCTTGGGTCTTTCTGTGGAACCTCAAATGCCTTGTACAGCTTTCCTTTCTTGTCGAAGTATGCAATGAATGGACGAGTATAGTTTCCGTCATCACGTCTACTCTCAAAGATAATCCATCGTCCATTGCTTGACCATACAGGGTAACTCTCTGCTCTGTTACTGTTGATAATGTATGATGACACTTTCTTTCCTGTCTTAAGGTCGAGCAACTGTATGTCGGCCTGCGGATGCCATACGTGGAAACATCCCCATGGTCCTTCTGCGAATGCAAGGTAACGACCATCTGCGTTTAGGCGTGGGAGTGTTGCACTCTTGTCTGAGGCTGTTGCATCGTACACAAGTTCACGAGGACCAAACTTGTGAGTCTTTGGGTCAAATGACTTCTTGTAGATGTTATATTTGCACTCTTTATATCTCTGAATGAGTTCTGTCTCCTTGGCAATAGGTGCCATTGTGTCTGCAACGAGTGAGTCTTTCACGGATTCATCACGTCCAGTATATACGAAGTGAGCAGAACAGTAGTATAATGTCTTTCCGTCTGGAGCCCATGTAGGGAATACCTCAAGTTCATCTTCGTCACGTGATATATAGCTTACCTCGTCTTTGTCCACATCATAGAGAATAAGGTCTGATTCAGTGTCTTGTACCTCAATCTTTGCAATATCTTTTGTGTGGAAAGACTGTCCTGTCTTGTTTGTTGAGAAGGCAATGATGTTAAGTGAAGGGTGCCATGCAGGATATACACCTGCGCTGATTGTAGAATCTGTCTTTAGATCCATCTTCTTAACTGATCCTCCATTAACAATCATTGTTCCTCCATATGATTGACGCATATGGAAGAGCATGTGGTCTGTCCTGAAGTTTTGGTATGAGTGACAGTTGATGCACTGACCGTTTTTTTCATCAGACACGCTTTGATTGCTATATATTGTACTCTCTTCAAAAGTAGTGAGGTCACGTTGACTGATAGAGATGTCTTCGTATGCAACATAAGATGGCTGGATAAGACGATATGATATATATTGGTCTATCTCTTCCTCAGCTATAGATATCTTGAAACTTCTGAATGCAGTCCATTTGCCATTGTTGTTAGAGAATACGTCAACAGTGATGTCCTTGCCTTTTGCTGCATTTGTCATCTCTTTCCATTCGTCTTCGTCAATGATGATCTTCTTGCCATCACCGTATGTGTGTTCTCCGCCTGGGAATGTGAATCGTGCTACGGCTTCTGAACCTGGTTCCATAACAGCAAAGTTCAGTGGTGCAATGTTGGCTGGAACAGTTACATCAGTATAGTCTGGGAAAATCTTTGGTGCCTTGCTGTCATTAGTGTATGAACTTGGCACAGAAGGATTGCTACAAGCTGTGATTAATGCAGAGAGTAGTAATGCTGAAAAAATATGTTTCATGTGGGTTGAGTTCTTAAATGGAACTGACATTTCTTCCTCTGGAACTGTTCCTGTCTGGAATAATGTATGTCCTGTTTGTTTCTTGTATTTTGAACTGAACTTCCACCTTCTCATTGTAGCAACGAGATGTACAGGGTGGAGAAGTGTAAAGTCACTTTAGTATGATTGAATGTCTCTACAGAAGAAGTAGAACCAGTAGAATGTGTCACCAAATGCAGGTTTCATCATCTCACCAATCTTCTTTGTGTCAACATTTTGGTTGAGGCTCTTCTGCTGTTGCATTAGCTGCTGTGACATACTTGTGAAACTTGCGTATCTGTCGATGACCTTTTCCTTGTTGAATGGCATTCCCTGAATGTTCATTGTCTGTGGCTCAAGATTGCCATAAAGGAATGCTGCTTCCTGATAGTGGATTGGCATGTCTTCACCTTTATGCAACTGTGCATAGAGTAAGAATCGTGGCCAGAAAAGTTGGATGTCCTTCTGTATAAGAGCGTATGCCAATGTGAGTTCCTGAAGTTTTTGGCTGTCTTTGTTCATTGTATTGCTGAAATAGTTCAACAAGTACATCTCGCAGAGTCCGTTGTCACCATCAAGTGTAGTACCCATGTGGTCATACAAATCACGAACAGTATCAAACTCGTGGTATTCCGTGATAAGGTCAGGGTTAGCAATGAGTGCATCATATTTCTCTGCCCATTCCTTGTGGAATTTTGTGTGTTTGAGAATCTCAAGATACTTCCTTGCTGCATCCCACTCTTTAGAAATGATTGTGCAACGTGCAAGTGTCTTGAGGTCAGACACCTTAAATCCGAACTCAACGCTGTTCTCAATGCACCATCTATATGCGAAGTTTGTCTTGCCATGATTATAATAAATAAGTGGTGCGCATGTCTGTACCATGTGTACTTCAAGGGAGTCATATACATGTGGCTTCTCTCCCATGTTGTTGTAACGGAATAAGGCATCGCCAAGATGACCTGTGTTGAGAAGAGCCACGTTCTTGAACAATACCATCTCACGAGTTGCATCGCCTTTTACCTGTGCCATCTCTGATAGAGCTTCATTCCAGTCCATGTCTTCAATAGCACGGAACATACGTATCTCTGTGTGGTAGTTGCTGTCATCAACATTTACTTTGTTGGCAATGACATAAGATGCACCAAATACAGCAATGACTGTTGCGAGTGATGCTACACATTCCATACCTTTAAGACATGTTTCTTTTGCTCCTTTATTGCTAAATAAAGCAAAGAAGATTGGTACTATAGCAACAATGACGAAAGGTAATTCTGCAATCTTTGTGAATGAATCACTTGCCCAGTATATTGGCATTGCTGCAAAATATACAGTCAAGGAGTTCTGGTTTGGATAGAGTCCAAGACTCAATGTTGGAACAAGTAAAGCAATGACTATTCCTGTGACAGGAATGATAAAGGCTTTGAGTTTTTTGTCCTTGAAGTTAACAAAGTATTCAACAGCCATGAAGATTGTTCCAATCCATGAGAACCATCCAAATAATGGGAATGCACCGATTGCCCAGATTACAATCCATGCCAGTTTGATTTTCTCAGGAAGAAATCTGTTGATAAGAACTGCAACCATTGTTATCAGCAAACCGATGGATGTGGTAAAGTAGTGTCCAGGTGCTTTCATGTAGTATATCCAGTAACCTACAGATATGTCTGAACATAGTAAACCAACCAATGGTATGAGGATAAGGATAGTCCATACATTCTTAATGTCAAAGGCATATTTTGCCGCAGCAAATGTAAGAAGCCATATAGATATTAAGATGCATGCTCCTGTGGCTGGATTATAAAAGTACTGTGTGAAGTATGTACTCAACCAGACGAGTAGACCGCCAGGATATTTCATACATCCAGAGAAGTATTCTGGTGTGTCGAGGAAAAGGTTGCGGTTCTGAGCCATGTAGAGTACATCACTGTTTTCTCCGATAAGGTAATAAGCAGCAATAATCGTGAAAATTATTGCATAGCACCATGGCATGATCTTTAGCACCTTAGGTGAGATGCTGAAAGATGATTCTTCTTTAATTGGTTTAGGAGCTTCGCTCACGAAAGAAGGTTTTTTAAGGTCTTTTGTATTCTTTTCTGTCATTTTAGTAGTGTAATATTTGTGCAAAGGTAACTAAAAAATGAAGAATGAAGAATGAAGAATGAAGAATTTATCATAAAGAGGGGATAATGATGAATGAAGAACGCAAAAAATGCCCCCAGAACATGTTCTGGAGGCATTTCTTATAGATTTTAGAATTGTAATTCGATATAAGAATTACTCTTCGTTCAAGATCTTCATGATTTCAACAGCAGCCTTTGCAACTGATGTACCAGGACCGAAGATTGCAGCAACACCAGCCTGATAGAGGAAGTCGTAGTCCTGTGCTGGGATTACACCACCACCGATTACGAGGATGTCCTCACGACCAAGCTTCTTAAGCTCTTCAATAACCTGTGGCATGAGAGTCTTGTGACCAGCAGCAAGTGAACTTGCTCCGAGTACATCAACGTCATTCTCTACAGCCTGACGAGCAGCTTCTTCTGGAGTCTGGAAGAGTGGACCCATATCTACGTCGAATCCGCAGTCTGCATAACCTGTTGCACAAACCTTTGCACCACGGTCGTGACCGTCCTGACCCATCTTTGCGATCATGATACGTGGACGACGACCATTCTTCTGTGCAAACTTCTCTGTTGCGGCACAAGCTTCATCGAATGCCTTGTCGCCCTTAGATTCTGAACTATACACGTTGCTGATTGTTCTAATGATTGCCTTATAGCGACCTACGACAGCCTCACAAGCGTCTGAGATCTCACCGAGAGTACAGCGAAGACCTGCTGCCTTAACAGCGAGGTCGAGGAGGTTGTTCTCAGATTTCTTACCGTCCTGGAACTCCTGAACACACTTAGTGATTTCTGCAAGAGCAGCCTGACAAGCAGCCTCGTCACGGTTTGCCTTGAGCTCCTTAAGATTAGCTTCCTGCTGGAGACGTACTGCTGTGTTGTCTACCTCAAGAATATCGAGTGGATCTTCCTGTGCAAGACGGTACTTGTTTGTACCAACGATAGTCTGGTTGCCAGAGTCGATACGAGCCTGAGTACGAGCAGCTGCCTCTTCGATACGCATCTTTGGAAGACCAGTTTCGATTGCCTTTGCCATACCGCCAAGCTTCTCGATCTCCTGGATGTGCTCCCAAGCCTTGTGTACGAGCTCGTTTGTGAGAGTCTCTACATAGTAAGAACCTGCCCATGGGTCAATCTGCTTACATACCTTAGTCTCGTTCTGGATATAAATTTGAGTGTTACGAGCAATACGAGCAGAGAAGTCTGTTGGGAGGGCGATAGCCTCGTCAAGAGCGTTTGTGTGGAGTGACTGAGTGTGACCAAGTACAGCAGCCATAGCCTCGATACAAGTACGACCTACGTTGTTGAATGGGTCCTGCTCAGTGAGTGACCAACCTGATGTCTGAGAGTGAGTACGGAGTGCAAGAGACTTTGGGTTCTTAGCACCGAAGCTCTTAACAATCTTAGCCCAGAGAAGACGACCAGCACGCATCTTTGCAATCTCCATGAAGTGGTTCATACCGATAGCCCAGAAGAATGAGAGACGTGGAGCGAAAGCGTCAACATCAATACCTGCGTTTACACCAGTACGGAGGTAGTCCATACCATCTGCAAGAGTATAGGCAAGCTCGATATCTGCTGTTGCACCTGCTTCCTGCATGTGATAACCAGAGATAGAAATTGAGTTGAACTTAGGCATCTTCTGTGAAGTGAACTCGAAGATATCAGCGATGATCTTCATTGAGAATGCTGGTGGGTAGATATAAGTGTTACGCACCATGAACTCCTTGAGGATATCGTTCTGGATTGTACCTGCCATTTCTTCAAGTTTTGCACCCTGCTCAAGACCTGCGTTGATGTAGAATGCGAGTACTGGGAGCACACCACCATTCATTGTCATTGACACAGACATCTTGTTCAAAGGAATACCTGCGAAGAGAACCTTCATGTTCTCGAGAGAACAGATAGATACACCTGCCTTACCGACATCACCGACAACACGAGCATTGTCTGGGTCATAACCACGGTGAGTAGGGAGGTCGAATGCTACAGAGAGTCCCTTCTGTCCTGAAGCAAGGTTACGGCGATAGAATGCGTTTGATTCTTCTGCTGTAGAGAAACCTGCGTACTGACGGATAGTCCAAGGACGGAATGGGTACATCATTGAATAAGGACCACGGAGATAAGGAGGAATACCTGCTGCGAAGTCGAGGTGTTCCATGCCCTCAAGGTCTTCCTTAGTATATACTGGCTGAATGTCAATCTGCTCTGGAGTTCTCCAGTTAGCGCTGATGCCATTCTCTTTCTGCCACTGCTGACCATTCTTTTCCTGAATGCCAGCGTAAATGTCTATATTGTTAAAATCTTTTCGAGCCATAATTTAGATACCTAGTTTTGCGTTGTACTCCTTAAGAGTTGCAAGCTGGTTAGACTTCACGTTGATAAAGTTCTCGATACCTGCAGCCTTGAGGTCTTCTGAACAAGCAGGAGCACCAGCAACAACGTACATTGCACGTCCATTGAGGTACTGGTAAGCAGGGATTGCATACTCTGCGTACTCGTCGTCTGAAGAACAGATGACAACGATGTCAGCACCTGCTGCGAGAGCAGCGTCAACACCTTCTTCTACTGTCTTGAATCCGAGGTTGTCAATAACCTTGTAGCCTGCTGCTGCGAGGAAGTTACAAGAGAACTGTGCACGTGCCTGACGCATAGCGAGGTTACCGATAGTGAGCATGAATGCAACTGGCTGCTTCTTTGCACCTTCTGTAGCGAAACGGAGGTTTTCGAAGTCAGAAGCCATACGGTTAGTGCAGAGAGTCTGGATACCACCTTCTGGAACTTCCTGACAAGTGCAGCAAGGAGCAACAGGACGCTTACCTTCAGAAACTTCAGTGAAGTTAGGGAACTGGTTTGTACCGAGGATGAATTCCTTACGCTTAGCAGTATCTTCGTGACGCTTCTTATTAGAAGCATTTACAGCGTTCTGGATGTTGCCGTTGAGAGATTCAGCAAGGAAACCACCTGCGTTCTCAACAGCGAGGAAGAGCTTCCAACCTTCCTGAGCGATAGCGTCAGTAAGATGTTCGATAGTGTATGAACCACCTGCAACGTCAACGAGTTTGTCGAAGTGAGCCTCTTCCTTAAGAAGGAGCTGCTGGTTGCGAGCGATACGTTCAGCGAATTCAGTTGGAGTCTCATATTGCTTGTCGAATGGAACGACAACGATTGAGTCAACGTTAGCGATAGCAGCAGACATTGCTTCAGTCTGACTACGGAGAAGGTTAACGTATGAGTCGAAAATAGTTTGATTGTACTCTGAAGTAGAAGCACAAACATGCATCTGGCAAGCGCAGTCGCACTTAGGCTCATACTGCTTAACAATCTGTGCCCAAAGCATACGAGCAGCACGGAATTTAGCGATTTCCATGAAGTAGTTGTCGCTAACACCCATGTTGAACTTGATACGCTTAGCAACTTCAGTTGATTCTACACCTGCAGCAACGAGCTGTTCCATGTACTCAGCACCCCAAGCGAGAGCGTAACCAAGTTCCTGGTAGATGTATGCACCTGAATTATTAAGAGCTACAGAATTAACGTTGATACACTTGAACTTTGGA
>JAZUHP010000067.1:0-63511 GCA_045641785.1 Bacteroidaceae bacterium | reverse complement strand
ACCTGCTGTTGGGTGCTGGAAACGAGTTGGGTTAGTTGAGTTACCTGTGATAGATACATCAACATCTTCCTTCCACATGATAGCAACACCTTCACGAACGTCGTCAGCACCGTAGCAGTTAACTGCAGCACGTGGACCGTTAGAGTAAGCGATACGCTTAACTTCCTTGAGTTCACCTGTGAAGTAGTCGAACTGAGTCTGTACGTATGTGAATCCGTTGATACGAGAGATGATCATAGCAGCGTCCTTACCAAGACCGTTGAGGATACAACGGAGTGGCTTGTCTGCTGGTCTTGACTTGTTAGCCATCTGAGCGATCTTGATAGCACCTTCAGCAGCTGCGAATGACTCGTGACCTGCGAGGAATGCGAAACACTTAGTCTCTGGCTCAAGAAGACGAGCAGCGAGCTCACCATGGCCGATACCAACCTTACGGTCGTCAGCTACTGAACCAGGAATACAGAATGACTGGAGACCCTCACCAATGTAGTTTGCAGCCTCTACAGCGTTCTTAGCCTTCTCCTTGAGAGCGATAGCAGTACCTACAACGTAAGCCCACTTAGCGTTCTCGAAACAAATCATCTGAGTTTCCTCACAAGTCTTATATGGGTCGAGACCTGCCTTGTCGCAGATTTCGTTTGCCTCCTCGATAGAAGAGATTCCGTGTGCATTGAGACAAGCAAGAATCTGCTTGATACGACGGTCCTGAGACTCGAATTTTACTTCTCTAATCATATTCTTGTTTCCTCCTTATTATTCTTTACGTGGGTCAATAGATTTAACTGCACCGTCCTCAGCCTTTGTACGGCCATAAGTACCAGTAACACTCTTGAGTGCCTCATTTGCGTCAACACCCTTCTTGATAGCGTCCATGAACTTGCCCATGTGAACGAATTCATAACCGCATACCTGATTGTCTGCATCGAGGAACATCTTTGTGATGTAACCCTCAGTGAGCTGGAGGTAACGAGTTCCCTTAACCTTAGTACCGTAGAGAGTACCTGTCTGAGAGATGAGACCCTTACCGAGGTCCTCAAGACCAGCACCTACCATAAGACCGCCCTCAGAGAAAGCAGACTGTGTACGACCGTAAACAATCTGGAGGAAGAGCTCACGCATAGCTGTATTGATAGCATCACAAACGAGGTCTGTGTTAAGAGCCTCAAGGATAGTCTTGCCAGGGAGAATTTCAGAAGCCATAGCTGCTGAGTGAGTCATACCTGAACATCCGATTGTCTCAACGAGACACTCTTCGATAACGCCTTCCTTTACATTGAGAGTAAGCTTACATGCACCCTGCTGTGGAGCACACCATCCCACACCGTGAGTAAGACCGCTAATGTCCTTGATTTCCTTTGCCTGTACCCACTTTCCCTCTTCAGGGATTGGAGCTGGTCCATGGTTAGGACCCTTGGCTACGCAGCACATTTCCTGTACTTCCTTAGAATAAACCATAGTGTTTAAAGTTTTTATTAATTAATAAAAAATGTAAGTTATCTTATCTTTATCTTTCTATCTTGTTATTTACTTATGCAAAGATATTTATTTTTGTTGGAAATAATATAATATGTAGAGTATATTTTTTCAAAAAAAATCACATTATCTTTAGTGCACAAATGTATAAAGCCGCATTTTGGCAGTTTTATGTGGCATAAGTAACAAAAAAAGGAAAGCAGTCAGACTATAAGCCGGGTTCTGTAGTTCCAAAGAACCGTCTGTCATTTATCCACTCCATGAGTCACCTCATGGCTCTAGCGTTCTACCCTCTACCGAACTGTCGGGCGGGCACCCTGATGGCGGTAGTTTACATGAACTTGCAACTCCCAAGATGTACAGCCAACATGTCGCCATGTCGCTGGTGAGCTCTTACCTCACCTTCTCACCCTTACCAAAGATGAAATGAATCATGCTATGGCGGTTGTTTTCTTCTACATTACTCAACCCTCGCGGACTGCTTGTATATTAGCAAGTGGGACTCCCTATGTTGCCCGGACTTTCCTCTTTCACTCCCGAAGGTGTGCCAGCGACAGACCGTCCAACTGCTTTCCAAAGTGCAAAGTTAACGAAAAAAATATGAAATAAGAGCATTTATGGTTAATAATTAAGGTTAAGTGGCGATTTAAAAAATAACTTGGTATAAAAATGCTTTATAACTTGGCACGCCTTTACTTTATTTTGTTTGCTCTTTTTGTGCTGTTGTACTTGCTTTTACCGAGAACACGCTTGCTGCAAAAAACAGGTAGGGTGTCCAGTTGCTTGTACCCCCAAAAAGCTTTACCGCAAGCACGATTTACTGGACACCCTAAAAAATAGGTCAACCTAATATACAAATAAAAGCAAAAACAGTCAACCATTTTCGTTAACATACACTTCGAGGATCCTTCGCTCATCCTTCGATGTTCCTTCGTAGCATCTCCATCGCATCTCCATCGAATGTCCATCGAATGTCCATCGTTTCGATGGAGATGCGATGGATATTCGGTGGACATACGATGGTGAAGAGTCGAAGACACTTCGAAGGATGATTGTAGGATGATAAACGAAAACGTGTAGGGACATCATTGGAATTTTTGTAGTTTGGGAATTTGTACGAGACATTTCCCCCTGATGTTCTAATTGTGAAATTTTATTAAATACTGTTACTTGTTTTTAACACTTGGCTTTGTGTGGAAATTGCAAAAAAATGTAAAAAGTAATTCGTGAATGTTTAACGATTGTTAAAGCAGGCGTTCTAATTGTTAAAGTCTTTAAAAAGGGCGTTTTTTTTGCGGAAAATATTTTGCGGTTATTAAAAATCGTAATAATTTTAACATCGAAAAAGTTAATAAACGAATTGTTTTTAACATTTCAATTAGATAAGTAAAATAAAAACTTAAATAACTATTATTGAATTATGAAACAGACTACAAAAAGAGTTTACGGAGTTATTGCTGCAATTGCATTTTTCTCTGGTGTAACAGGTGCGTTCACTTTTTCACTTGGTAGTAAGATTGCAAATAGGGGAAATAGTGAGGTTCAGTCAGAATATGCCGATCCAAACCTTATGAGATGTTCTAACATAGAGACTACTCCAATACAACCAGTTGATCTTACTGATGCTGCAGAGAAAGGATGTGCTTCTGTTGTATATATTAAGGTAACATCAGGAGGTGAGACAAAGACCGTAGAATATCGTGATCCATTTGAGGAATTCTTTGGTGACTTCTTTGGTCGTGGAGGAGGTGGCGTTCAGCGTCGCCAGGTACAGACTCCAAAACGTGAAGGTGCTGGTAGTGGAGTGATAATCTCAAGCGATGGTTATATCGTGACAAACAACCATGTTGTAGGTGATGCAACAAAGATAACTGTGAAACTTAATGACAACCGCGAGTTTGATGCAAATATTGTTGGAACAGATCCTGCAACAGACCTTGCGCTTATCAAGATTGACGGTAAAAACTTTCCTGCAATAACAATAGGTAACAGCGACAACCTTAAGGTTGGTGAGTGGGTACTTGCAGTAGGAAACCCTTTCAATCTTACAAGTACAGTTACTGCAGGTATTGTTAGTGCAAAGGGTAGAGGACTTGGTGCAAATGGTGTGGAATCATTTATCCAGACAGATGCTGCAATCAATAAGGGTAACTCTGGTGGTGCACTTGTTAATGCAAGAGGTGAACTTGTTGGTATCAACGCAATGCTTTACAGCGAGACAGGTTCATACTCAGGTTATGGATTTGCTATTCCTGTGAGCATCATGAAGAAGGTTGTTTCTGACATTAAGGAATATGGTAAGGTTCAGCGTGCTCTTCTTGGAATAAAGGGTTCTACTTTGATTGACTATGTTGATTCAAAGAAGCGCGAAGACGAGAAGTATAAGGCAGACTTCGGTACAAATGACGGTGTGTATGTTGCAGATGTCGTATCAGACGGAGCTGCTGCAGAGGCAGGAATAAAGTCAGGAGACGTTATTACAGCTGTAGCAGGAAAGAAGGTTGTAAAGATGTCTGAACTTCAGGAGGCAATATCTAAATACCGTCCTGGCGACAAGACAACAGTCACTATCATTCGTGACAAGAAGGAGAAGACTGTCAACGTGACATTCCTTAATGAAAAGGGTAATACCAAGGTTTCTGCAGCTACTAAGATTGATGTACTTGGAGCTGAGTTCAAGGAACTTACTGACGGACAGAAGAAGGCTCTTAATGTTTCTAATGGTATTCAGGTTACAAACGTGAAGGCTGGTAAGTTTAAGGAAGTTGGTGTTCAGAAAGGATACATTATTCGTAAGTGTAACGGTAGAAATATCAAGACTGTAGCAGACTTTGAAAACGCATTCAAGGAAGCGCAAACAGCAGAAGAATCTGTTCTCTATATTTGGGGACAAACACCTGCAGGTGTACTCATGAGCTATGCTGTTATGCTTGGAGAAGAGTAAATTTTATTAAAGGAATTAATTGGAGTAAAAAGGAGTAAAAAGACGAACCCCGAAGGGCTCAGCGAAGCTAATGATTGTTTACGAAAACAATTAACATGCCTACGGAAGGCAATTATTCATTAAAGAGTATCGTCTTTTAACTCCTTTTTACTTCTCCTTACTCCTCTTTACTCCTTGTTTTTAAACCATTTTACATATAAATAGTCATAATGAACAGTATGGGATGAACACCCATACTGTTTTTTTATTCTCACAGCATTATACTAATATCAATATTTCAAAGTCCAAAAAGATTAAGATGAAGAAAATACTATTTGCTATTCTGATGACAATGACTCTTACGAACGTTTTTGCACAGGAAAGAAGGACAACTGTTAGTGTTGTAAGTCGTGGTGCCACCGTTGATGGAAGAGTTCTTGATTCAGAGTCAGGAGAACCGCTTGTTCAATGCTCTGTTGCACTTATGTCATCAGATACAACAAAACTTATCACAGGTGTTGTGTCTGGTCAGGATGGTTCATTTAGTATTAAGGGAGTAAAGAAGGGTAATTATATTGTAAAGATCTCATTTGTTGGATATCATAATTTCTATCACAAACTTGACATTTCTGAAGAACGTGGTTCTCACAAACTTGGTACGGTACTGCTTGCATCCTCAAGTATAGTACTTAATCAGGCTGTTGTAACTGGACAGTTGAAGGAGATGGAGATGAAAGATGACACTCTGATGTTTAATGCAGACGCTTTCAAAGTACCAGAAGGATCTGTCCTTGAAGACCTTATCCGTAAACTGCCTGGAGTGGAGATGGAAGAAGATGGAACCATTAAGGTGAATGGCAAGACTGTAAAGAGGATTCTTGTTGATGGTAAAGAGTTTTTCAATAATGACAAAAAGATGACTCTTGAAAACATTCCAACTCACATCATCAATAAGATAAAGACATACGAGAAACAAAGTGACTTCAGTCGTATAACTGGTATTGATGATGGTAATGAGGAAACAGTAATGGATCTCTCCCTTAAAAAGGGTACAAACAAAGGATGGATGGGTGACATCAATGGTGCTTATGGTACGAGAGACAGATGGGCAGGTCGTGTTAACGCAAGACGATTTAAGGAAGGATTCTCCACATTCATCTTTGGAAATATGGGTAACTCTACCGGAAGAAATGCTTCAAACGGAGACAACACCAATGGATCTATGGGTGCTAATATGGTGTTTGCTGTAAAAAACTTTGAAATAGGTGGTAGCGTGAACTATAGAGGATCCAACTCAAAGTCAACATCAAAGACTGCAAGTCAGAGTTATGTAGCGACAGCTGCGTTCTCGAACAGCCTTAATAGTAATAGGAATACAAACAATAGCTTCAATGGTCAGTTTAAGATGGAGTGGAAGATTGACTCTCTAACCACAGTTGTATTCTCTCCATCATTCGTAAATGGAAATAATCATTCAAACAGATCAGGTCAGTCTATTTCATTCAAGGCTGACCCTTATTCAGGTGATGTAAATGATCCTTTGTCTCAACGATATCTTATTGCTGATAGTATAAAGTTGAATGAGAATGAGTCGTCATCATGGAATGAAGGAAAGAACTATAACTATAGCGGTAACCTCATGTTCAATCGACGTTTAGGTGGTAAACCTTGGTTTGGACCTGGAGCAGAAAAGGGTACATCTGGTCGTAATTTTAGTGTAACACTTCGTGGTACAACAAGTGAGAACAACACCTTCAATACTCAGTATACTCATTTAAGGTATAACCAAAAAGATTCTACAGACATTACTTATCGTCATACAAAGACACCAACGGGTAATAGAGATTACAGTCTTGGATTCTCGTACAGCGAACCTATTCTGCGAAACTTGTTTGCACAGTTGAACTATAGGTACAGCTACTCCAAGCGTTACTCAGACGGTGACACATACGACTTCGGATTGATTGATGCTATTGGTGAACAGATATGGAACCAATATGGTCAGTTTGGACTTGATGTACCAGAGGAAGATCTTGACAAGTATCGTTCCGACCTTTATTCTCGTTTTACAGACAATGTGAATAAGACGCATAATGTAGACTTCAACCTGCGTTTTATTACTCAAATACTCAACCTTAGTGCAGGTGTGTCTACAGAGTTGCAGAAACAGAGAATGGCTTATTGCTATAATGCACTTGATACAGTTGCCACACGCTCAATCAGTAGAGTTTCGCCAAACATGAATGCACGTTTCAGATTTACACGTCAGCATTCTCTTAATTTGACTTATCGTGGTAATTCTTCTCAACCAAATATCACAGATCTCTTTAATAACAGGGATGAATCCAATCCGATGAGAATCAGGGAGGGTAATCCTGACTTGAAACCTTCATTCACAAACAATTTCAATGTCGATTATCAAAGACAATGGATAGAGTCAAGACAATCTGTTAATGCCCGTTTTGCATATTCTACAACAAAGAATAGCATTACAAACTGTACAGAATACAATGAAGAAACTGGTGGAACGGTAAGTCATCCTGAGAATGTAGATGGACATTGGAACATTAGTGGTAATGTGGGATTCAACACACCATTGTTTACAAAGAAAATAACATTCAACACTTCTACAAACGCTTCTTATAATAATAATGTTAGTTTCTTGTACAAGGATAAGATTACGACATTAAATACAGTTACCAACACAAATCTTTCTGAACGAGTTACATTCACCCTTCGTCTTGCTGATATTGATGTTCGTGCCAACGGAAGCATCAACTGGACAAGAGCAAAGAATGCGCTTGTGGAAAGTGCAAATCGCGACACTTATAATTTCAGATATGGATTGTCTTCAACAGGTAACTTCAGTAATGGTTTTGGTTACTCTACAGATATCGAGATGAATAGCCGTAGAGGTTATGCTACAAAGGAGGCAAATACTAACGAGTTGATCTGGAATGCAGAGATAAGCTATCGTTTCTTGAAGAGAAGAGCAACCCTTTCTTTACAGGCATTTGATATATTGCAGCAACGTTCTAATGTTAGTAGACAAATATCTACAAATGGAAGAAGCGATTCCGAGAACAAGTTTATCAGCTCTTATTATATGCTCCGCTTTGCATATCGTCTTAATAAGATTGGTGGTCGTAGGCAACAACAGCCAGACACCAATGCTGGTGAACGCTCAGGACAGAGAGAATATCAGCGTGAAGATAGGGGAGAACGTGGTTCCGGTGGTGGTGCACGATTCCGTGTAGTTGGTAGATAATGAAACTTAGGGAGTTAATTAACAATTAATAATTAACAATTAACATGCCTCCGGAACATGGGTAGTGACAATTTTTAATTTTTAACTTAATTCCTTGTCCCGGATGGCAATTGTGAATTATGAATTAGCTTGCTCCCGTATGGTCTTCTTCCTCTTCTTCCTCTTCGGATGCCATAAAATTTACCGCAAAGCGGTCTGTAATTAAAACCAAAGAAAACCATACAAAACCAAAGAAAACAGTTTTATTTTATTATTTCACAAATTACTATTTTACAATTGCCATTCGGAACATATAAACCGGATGGAAATAGTCAAATTGTAAATAGTCAAATAGTACTTTAAGAAATGGTTTTCCTCGGTTTTCTTTTGTTTTCTTTGGTTTTAATTATAGACCGCTTGCGGTAAAGCTTTTTTGGGTACAAGCAACTGGACACCCTATAAATTAACTTGCTCGCGGATGGCAATTGTGAATTATGAATTATGAATTAACCACACGCTTCCGGATGGCAATTATGCATTATGCATTATGAATTATGAATTATTTTCAGTTTCTATTATGAAAAATCAAGAATAACAATTATCTTTGCGCTAACAAATAAATCTAAATAATCATTAATATGAAAAGATTCCTATCAATAATGTCTTTAGGATTGGCCGCTTTATCATTCAATCCTACTTCTGTCATGGCTCAGAAGCCAGGCACATTCGAGGCTGGTAAGGGTTCGTTCATGCTTAATGGCGAACCATTCGTTGTAAAGGCTGCCGAGATTCATTATCCTCGTATTCCACAGCAGTATTGGGAGCATCGCATTAAAATGTGTAAGGCTCTTGGTATGAATACAATCTGTATCTATATCTTCTGGAATATCCACGAACAGCAAGAAGGCGTATTTGACTGGTCTGGCAATAATAATGTTGCAGAATTCTGTCGTCTTGCCCAGAAGAATGGCATGTATGTCATTGTTCGCCCAGGTCCATACGTATGTGCTGAGTGGGAAATGGGTGGTCTTCCATGGTGGCTCCTAAAGAAAAAGGATATCAAACTTCGTGAACAGGATCCTTACTTCATGGAACGTGTGAAGATATTTGAGACTGAGGTTGGAAAACAGCTTTCTGGTCTTACTATCCAGAACGGTGGTCCTATCATTATGGTTCAGGTAGAGAACGAATACGGATCTTATGGTAAGAACAAACCTTATGTAAGTGAGATTCGTGATTGTCTCCGTAGTGTAGGATTTGACAAGGTTGCCCTCTTCCAGTGTGACTGGTCAAGCAACTTTACTGATAATGGTCTTGATGACCTTGTTTGGACTATGAACTTCGGTACAGGTGCAAACATTGATGACCAGTTCAAGAAGCTCAAGTCACTTCGTCCTGATGCTCCTCTCATGTGTTCTGAGTTCTGGAGCGGATGGTTCGACAAGTGGGGTGGTAAGCACGAGACTCGTTCTTCTAAGGACATGGTGGCTGGTATGAAGGAGATGCTTGACAAGAATATCTCATTCTCACTCTACATGACTCACGGAGGTACATCATTTGGTCATTGGGCTGGCGCTAACTCTCCAGGTTTTGCTCCTGATGTAACATCATACGACTATGATGCTCCTATCAACGAATATGGTCAGGCTACTCCTAAGTATAATGAACTTCGTGAGATGCTTCAGCAGTACTCTAAGAAGAAGCTTCCTGCTGCTCCAAAAGCAATAGCAACAACAACTGTTCCACAGTTTAAGTTTACAGAGTGGGCTCCTTTGTTCGAGAACCTTCCTGAAGCTATTGTTTCAGAAAAGGTGAAGACTATGGAAGAGTTCAACCAGGGATGGGGTTCTATCATGTATAGCACTACACTTCCAGAACTCAAGAAACCATCAAAACTTCATATTGCTGGTGGACATGACTACCTCCAGATCTATGTTGATGGCAAGTATATCGGTAACCTTGACCGTCGTAACGGTGACAAGGATCTTGTACTTCCATCTTGCAAGAAGGGTGCTAAATTGGATATCCTTGTAGAAGCTATGGGACGTATCAATTTCGGTCGTGCTATCAAGGACTTCAAGGGTATTGAGGGTACAGTAGATCTCACAATAGAGATTGATGGAAATGACTATACTGCTCAACTCAAGAACTGGAAGAACTACCTCTTCCCAGATACTTATGAGTTTATGAAGAAGCAGTCATACAAGCCTCTCACAGACATCAAGCCACTAAAGAACGGTGATCGTGTTCCAGGTTACTACAAGACTACATTCAATGTAAGTAAGGTGGGCGATACATTCCTTAACTTTGAGTCATTTGGCAAGGGACTTGTATACGTCAATGGACATGGTCTTGGTCGTATCTGGGAGATTGGTCCTCAGCAGACTCTCTACTGTCCAGGATGCTGGTTGAAGAAGGGTAAGAATGAGATTATCGTACTTGATATCATTGGTCCTACAGAGGCAAAGAGTGAAGGTCTAAGCAAACCTATCATCGATAAGCTTCAGAATGCAGAACCTCCAATCCATCGTAAGGAAGGACAAAACCTCTCTCTTGCTGGTGAAAAGCCAGTAGTAGCAGGTCAGTTCAAGGCTGGTAATGGATGGCAAGAGGTTAAGTTCGACGCTCCACAGACTGGTCGATATGTATGTCTTGAGGCACTCGACAACCACAATGGTGATGAGTACGCTTGTATCGCAGAACTTTACATCCTCGATGAGAATGGTGAACGTCTCTCTCGTGAACCTTGGAAGATCTCTTATGCCGATTCTGAGGACATCAAGACAGGTAACCGTGCAGGTGACAAGATCTATGACCTTCAGGAGTCTACATTCTGGTCAACTCTCAAGGGTGTCAAGTTCCCACACCACATCATCATAGATCTTGGTAAGGAACGTACAGTAACAGCTCTCCAGTATCTTCCACGAATGGAAAGCAACGTACCTGGTGCAATCAAGAACTACAAGATATATGTAAAGAAGAATCAGTTCAAGTTCTAAATGATGGCCCCCTCCCTGCCTCCCCCAAGGGGGAGGTGACTAATGCAGGGAGCACACAGGCAGACAACTGATCTGGTAATCCCGGTTAATCCGGAATCTCTGGTCACTCCGGTATCTCCAGTTTATCCAGCACCTCCAGGATATCCGGTCACTCCGAGATTACAACTAACACTATAAAAAAGGGTAGATTCCATAAGGAATTTGCCCTTTTCTTGTAATTATATGCCAGATGTGTAACAAATGAGCATTTATACGATACACCATTTGTTTGTAAAGTCATATTTATAGTGTATCTTTGTAGCACAAAAACAAAACCAATTACTAAACAGATGAAACAAATCAGTTCAATTATCGGTTGCCTCCTTATGATGGCACCGCTTGCTCTCAATGCACAGACAATCTCAAGTCCTGATGGTGCATTAAAGGTCAACCTCTCTGTAAATGCAGAAGGTACTCCACAGTACAATGTAGAATACAAGGGTAGAGAAGTGATTTCAAACTCTCCACTTGGTCTTGCTACATCTATCGGCGACTTCACAAAGGGTCTTAAGCAGGAAAAGGTTACAGATCCTTCTGCTGTAAATGGTTCATACGACCTTCCAAACGCAAAGAAGGCTCATTTCGAGTTCTCTGCAAACGAACAGACAGTATCTTATTCAAAAGATGGAAAGGCTGCTTTCAATGTCACTTTCCATGTAGACAATAACAATGTGGCTTTCCGCTATCAAATGATGCCACAGAAGGATCGTCTTGCTTGTCTCGTAAATAGTGAGTCAACATCTTTCACAATGCCAGAAGGTACTAAGACATACTTGTGTCCTGCAATGACTCCACAGACAGGATTTGCACGTACAGCCCCAAGTTATGAGACATACTATGAGTATGCAGCAGAGATGGGCAAGAATGGACATGGTCGTGGATTCACTTATCCTGCACTCTTCAATATGAGTTATCCAGCACAGCAGAAGATAAAGAAGGGTGAGGTTGCAAAGCCTGCCAATGTTTGGGTAATGCTTTGTGAGACAAACGTTGACGGAAACTATTGTGGTGGTCGTCTTGAGAACAAGGGCAATGTATATTCTATCGCTTATCCTGAAGACACAGAGTTTGGTGGAGTAGGAACTTCTGCTCCTGGTATCATGCTCCCTGGATATACTCCTTGGAGAACAATAACAGTAGGTGAGACTCTTGCTCCTGTAGCAGAGACATCAATCATGTGGGACCTTGTAAAGCCTAAGTATGAGGCAAGTCAGACATACAAGTATGGTCGTGCTACATGGTCATGGATTATCCGTATGGATGCAAGTTGTAACTATGATGAACAAAAGGAGTATATCGACTTTGCAGCTGCATTGGGTTATGAGTTTGTACTTATCGATGCCATCTGGGATTCAAACATTGGTTATGAGAAGATGGAGCAGCTTGTTAAGTATGCAAAGTCTAAGAACGTAGGAATCTATCTATGGTACAACTCTAACGGTTACTGGAACGATGCACCTCAGGGACCTCGTGGCAAGATGCACAGAATGCTTGAGCGCCGTCAGGAGATGGCATGGCTTAAGAAGGCAGGTGTCAAGGGTTTGAAGATTGACTTTGTCGGTTCAGATAAGCAGCAGACAATGCAGATGTATGAGGATATCCTTATTGATGCAAACGATTATGGTCTTGAGATAATCTATCACGGATGTACTCTTCCTCGTGGTTGGGAACGCATGTTCCCTAACTTCATCTCTTGCGAGGCTGTTCGTGCAAGTGAGAACCTTGCATTCGGCCAGTATGATAACGATATTGAGGCACTTGCTGCAACTATCCATCCTGTTCTACGTAATGCGGTAGGTAATATGGACTTTGGTGGTTCTGCACTCAACAAGCATTATTCAAAGAACAATCAGCGTGGAACAACTCGTAAGACATCTGACGTTTATGCTCTTGCTACAGCAATTCTTTTCCAGACTCCAGTACAGAACTTTGCTCTTGCTCCAAATAACCTTACAGATGCTCCATCATGGGCTATAGACTTTATGAAGGCTGTTCCTACAAGCTGGAAAGACATGAAGTTCATTGATGGTGTTCCTGGTAAGTATATTGTCCTTGCTCGTCAGTCACTTGATGGAAAGTGGTATGTAGCAGGTGTGAATGCAACAAAGGAACCACTTAAGCTTAATGTACAGCTCCCAATGTTCAACGCAAAGCAGGATGTAAAGCTTTATCTTAACAATGGTGTGACAGATGCTAAAGTTGGTAACAAGAAATCCATGATTATCACAATGCCATCAAATGGTGGATTTGTTGTAATGTAACTTGACTTTACTGCTTCCTCTGCGACGAACAAAACAAAGGAGTGAAGCATAAAAACATCAACATATGAAGTGAGCAGACAGAAATGTTTGCTCACTTTTTTTACTCTGTGAGATTTATATTGGTAAATAAAGTTCGTTTTAGCTAAATAATTAGGGTGCCCAGTTGCTTGTACCAAAAAGAAAAGGCTTTACCGCAAGCGGTCTGTAATTAAAACCAAAGAAAACAAATAAAAACCGAGGAAAACAGTTTACCATTTTATAATTTACCATTTTACAATTGCCATTTGGAACGTTTTAACGGCACCTTCCAATCGTCAAATAGTCAAATTCCAAAGATAGTCAAATTGTACTTCAAGTATCGGTTTTCTTTTGTTTTGAAAGGTTTTCAAAGGTTTTAATTACAGACCGCTTGCGGTAATAATAGGTTGTTCAATAAACTGGACACCCTACTAAAGAATTAAATTATTTATTATGTTTGTATAAGTCTTTTTGTCAGCAAAACAATTTGTGTTTTCTCGTATTTTTTTTATATTTGCAAAACAAATACAATTACAACATTAATTTAATCAACAAAAACTAAACATTGTTATGGCAAAATGGGTATGCCCAGTATGTGGCTATGTGCATGAAGGGGACACAGCACCAGAAAAGTGTCCACAGTGTAAGGTTCCAGGAAGTAAGTTCAAACTCAAGGAGACAGAAGGACTTAACTTTGTTTGTGAGCATGAACTTGGAGTAGCAAAAGCTATTCCTGAAGGTGAAGAAGGAGCATTCGTACTCCAGGGATTAAAGGATCATTTCATGGGTGAATGTACAGAAGTTGGAATGTACCTTGCAATGAGTCGTCAAGCAGATCGTGAAGGTTATCCTGAAGTTGCAGACGCTTTCAAGCGTTATGCATGGGAAGAGGCAGAGCACGCTGCTAAGTTTGCAGAACTTCTTGGTGAGGTTGTTTGGGACACAAAGACAAACGTAAAGAAGCGTATGGAGGCAGAAGAGGGTGCTTGCGCTGCTAAACTTGAAATTGCAAAGGTTGCAAAGAAACTTGACCTCGATGCTATTCATGACACAGTACATGAGATGGCAAAGGACGAGGCACGTCATGGATCAGGTTTCCAGGGTCTTTGGAACAGATTCTTCAACAAGTAATCAGTGCTCGTACAATAATTATGAGCATATGCTTTCTATAAACAAAACATCGCTCCATGGTCATTTGACTATGGAGCGATTGCTTTATTATTATGTCTTTACTTCTGGAACTTTATACCCGGCTCTGGTGGCTGGTTATAACCAACATTCTCGGTTGCCACACTAATGCGGTAAGGAATATCCTCCATGAATGAGTGAAAACGGTATGTTGTAGGTATTGTTGTTGTGTAGATACGAAGTTCATCGCTGTCCTTCGTACGAACAATAACTTCCTCACGCCAGTCACCGAGAATGTCGGCACTAAGGCATGGATTCATTTTAGTACCATTGTTGAATAGACAACCGTCAGCCTTGAAGTCAACCATCACATCGCATTGTTGAGTGACCCAGTTATACTTCATAATCTTTTCACGATCCAATAACTCACGCAGTTTATCTCCATCCCACCATACTGCAGAGTTCTGAGGAATAAAGATATTTGGATTATGCAACTTACCCGTTACATCGTAATAGCCCTTCTGACTTGCTGACCACATCTCTACGCCTGGTATTGTTGGATCAATATCCGCAGCCATTCCACGACCTACATCGTCTGTACTTGGTATCTGGAAGATTACACGTCCTGTACGTGCATCACGAAGTTCTGATCCGTCACGTTTGTTCTCATGCACATCCCAAATCTGTAGGGTAGAGGAGTCTGGATAAAAAGCCAACTGATGAATGGCATCGCCATGTCCCATACCAGTAGAGTAAAGCCCTGTTCCGTCATGGTCAACAGCCATTGAGCCGTATGTTATCTCGTCACATCCATCACCGTCTACATCACCTACACGAAGGTTATGATTGCCTTGACCTGTGTATGGCTTAGTAAACTTGCCTGATGCCTTATTGATGCTGTCCACCTTTTCCGAATCAAATACCCATCGTGATGTGAGTTCCTTGCCATCCCAATCCCATGCTGCAAGAACAGATCTAGTGTAGTAACCACGGCAGAACACAGCACTTGGATGCTTGCCATCAAGATAAGCAACACATGCAAGGAAACGGTCACAACGGTTGCCGTAAGTATCTCCCCAAGATGAAACATCGCCACGTGCTGGGATATAGTCTACAGTCTTTAATGCTTGTCCTGTAGCACCTTCAAAGACGGTAAGATATTCAGGACCTGAGAGAATCCTTCCGCTTATGTTCTGACGGTTTGGTTGCATCTTACCACTAATGCTCTTGTCTATGGTTCCATTAAATACATAATTGGCATCTTTATCCCCTATGTAATTGCCTTTGCCGTCACATGTACCGTCAGCAGTCTTCATCATAACCTCAGATTTGCCATCGCCATCAAAGTCGAATACCATGAACTGAGTGTAATGAGCACCGGCACGAATGTTACGTCCCAAATCTATTCGCCAAAGCTGTTTTCCATTTAGTTTATAGCAATCAAGAAAAACATTTCCTGTGACACCCTCCTGAGAATTGTCACGACTCATGCAATCCCACTTAAGTATAATCTCATATTCTCCATCTCCATCAACATCACCCACACTTGCATCATTTGCCGAATAACGCCCTGTACGTCCATTAATGACAATATCCTCAGGACGGTTAATTGGAATACTTAAATATGGGTTATTGTTACCCTTAGCAAGTGTGTACGATGATTTTTCCGAAGCAATTTCCTTACCATCAACAACAGGAATGACTGAGTATTTCACATTTTTCTTTTGTGTTGGAGTCTTGAAGAATGTAGAACTACTTAAAGGCGTAGCATTTAATCTTTTACCATTGGCATAGACATTGAACGCTACATCTTCCTTATCTGATGATAGATAACGCCAAGAGATGATTGTTGAATCTTTGTCACTAATACAAACAACTCCACGACCCAATTGCTCACGCTGGATAGTGGAGTAGTCATAATTAGGTTGGGCACATAGATTTGCAAATGCAAATATGGCATTAATGGTTAATAGTATCTTTTTCATTGTAATTGTTGAGAACTTGAGTTTTACAATCTCATGTGTTGGTGTTGAAATTTAACAGGAAAACCTGTTTCCTCCATAAAACAAAAATAAGTAGGTACTCAAAATCATTTACACTTCAGTATAAAGAAACTTTAGTCACTTATAATGACAATATAAATAAATTTGAGCACCCACTTAGTTTTTCTATTTTACATTAATAGTATCTTTGCGAACCCAATAACCGCCAGTATAGTTATAGAGTGTAATATACACATTAAACTTCTGGAGTGAAAGGTCTGTATATTGCCCACAGTCCTTGATGATCTTTTCGAAATTTTCGTCTTTAGGATAAGAAGCTGTAAAAATGTTTCTCTTTATTCCGTCAAGACTAATTTTTCTAAGAATCAGAGGATAATCCTCATAAGCTTGTTTGTCACAATACCATATTGCTGCAGACATGTCTGAAACATCAACCTTTGATTTGTGTTCGTAAAGAACATCAACGATAGAGTCCTTTTTCAAAGCATCATTGATGTACTTTGTAAAGATTGTGTCGTCAGGGTTGGAGTAGTTAATACTGTCAATGTGACCGAAATGGTAAGTTGTGGCTTCTGCATTGTTTCCATGTGTGTCAAGACTACAGGATGTCACAAGGCAACCAACCACAAACAGGAGAAATAAAAGGTTTTTCTTCATTTTTTTAGTTAATACTTTATTTAGTAATCTTGTTAAAGAACATTCCATTTGGCATGTATTTAGCAAGTTCAGCTTCCTTTGACTCCGTAATCGCCTTACCACTCTTGTACTCAAGAGGACTAACACCTGTGTGAACCTTAAACCATTTGCCGAAATATGACTGGTTAGGGAAATTGAGAACTTCAGATATCTCTCTCACAGAAAGAGGGCTAGTCTGAAGCTTCTGCTTTGCATCAACAAGCAATGCTGTAGCAATCCATACACTTGGTGTCTGTCCTGATCTTTCCTTGATGATAGAAGAGAAGTAGCGACTTGTGAGGTTAAGTGCATCTGCATAGAAACTGACCTCATGCTCTTCCTTATAATGCTTATACAATAATTCCATAAATGATTTCAGCACATCGTCACGACGATTATCAAGACGGTAGGCTGTACCTACTTTTGTGAAGCATGAAATTATCTCAAGCATAAGAGTTTGCCCCTGTAGCTTACGTTGCTGCAAGAGTATCTCACGGCCAGGTATAACTGTGTTTTGTGATTTTTCGAGCATAGCATCGTATTTCTTCTTTCGGGCAATAGTGTCCTCTATGACATTTGTGTATGTCACAAGTCTAGCTATGCGGTCTACAGACAACATTATCATAGGGTTGGACTTTATCGTAAAGATTGCATTGAAATCGGTAATGTTATATAGGAGTGGCTGAATTGTCTCAAGGTCAGCACCTATTAATATACCTGTCAATGGCGTACTATGATTAGTAATGTGTAATAAGCTATAAGCAAAATACACAATCATACAGTCTTTAGTGAGATGATAGTTTACTCCGTCAAGCTGCAGATTAACCCAGCCTCCTGTACAAATAAAAATACCTGTGCGAGGTATTTTTACTGTAGATTCCTCTGCCTCTAAAATGTTGCGTTCTTCACCCGTTAAATGAAGCACATTGATACTTTCTTCAAACACAATATTCAAATTTTTAGTGGATAGAAATATTTTTTTTCGAGTACAAAATAACGAATTGTTTCGTACAAATACAACATATAGGCAATAAAAAAAACGAAATAAGTACAAAAAGGACAATCTTTAGTCAAAAAAACGTAATTTTGTTTCATTCAAATGACGTAAATTTGCATCAGAAATAAAAAAGCATAGTTGAGAAATATAAAATTACGAAATAACAGATTCGACTTTAGCTTTTAGCTAAGTCTTTTGGTTACAGGGCTTGTTCGGTTATACGGCTATACGGTAGGCTTGCAGTTGCAGGAAAAATACATGTCAGCGGACTTCCAAAACCGTAAAATCCAAAAGCATAGCGACCGTAAAACCGCCTAACCGAATAGCTGAAAGCAAATGCTAAAGATGAATAATAGATAATATATAAAATGAAAAAGACTTACTTTACCACTGCTTTAATTGCTTCCACATTATTTTTCTGTGGTTGTGGAGGCGACAAAAATGTTCAGGATGATTCTGTTTATGTTAACATTACAGAAGCGATTAATGCAAACCAGTTAGGAACACAAAGTTTTACAGGAAAAACAAAGGCTGCAGAAGAAGCAAACGTGTCATTCCGTGTTTCAGGTCCTATTTCCCGTATAAATGTAAAAGAGGGTGACCGTGTTTCAAAAGGTCAGGTTATTGCAGAAATGGACAGTCGTGACTATCTGATACAATACAATGCTACAAAGGCAGAGTATGAGGATATAAAGGCAACAGCAGAACGTGTTATTGCTCTCTACAAGGAAGGCAACACGACAGCACAGGCTTATGACAAGGCACGTTATGGCCTTGAGCAGATCACTCAGAAACTAGCACATCATAAGGATCAGCTTGACGACACCAAATTGAAGTCACCAATCAGCGGTTATGTTAAGGAGAAGTTCCATGAAACAGGTGAAACAGTTGGTGCAGGAATGCCTATACTTGTTGTCTCTGGGGGTGGTGAACTTGAAGTGGAAATCAATCTTTCTGCTCAGGACTATGCACGTCGTGACAAGTTTGAGTCATTCTTCTGCGAATTTGACATTCTCAGCGACCAGCAGTTCCCACTTGAGGTTGTACGTGTAAGCAGCGAGGCTAATGTGAGTCAGCTCTATACAATGCGTCTTCGTATCAAGGGAGACTATGACCGCAACAAGATTACGGCAGGCATGAGCACTATAGTTAAGGCAACTCTTGCAGATGAAGACCATGGTGTGGTTAATGTCCCAACATCAGCAATACTCAACAAAGATGGTAACACAATAGTATATAAGTATGATGATGGTATTGCAAAGTCAGTACCAGTTACTGTAACAAGTCTCAATCGTGATGGTTCATCAAACATCAAAGGAATAAAGAAGGGTAGTATGGTTGTTTCCACAGGAGTACGTCATCTCACAGATGGACAGAAAATAAAACCTATCAAAGAGACGTCAAAGAGTAATGTTGGTGGATTGTTGTAGATTTCTCAGCGTATTAGTTATAAGGTTGTAAGATATTCACCTGTCAGCATAAAGCAAATGCTAAAGTTGAGTAAGATATTTTACAATCGAGAATGTTCACTATCAATATATAAAAAGTAAGTACATGATAAACTATAGTAAATGGGCGCTTGACAACCGTAATCTGGTTAGTTTCCTTGTCGTCTGTCTTATCATAGGAGGTTTTCTTTCTTACCAGTCAATGAGTAAACTTGAAGACCCTGCACTCAAAGTAAAACAAGCAATGGTAGTCACAACATACCCTGGTGCATCATCACATCAGGTGGAACTGGAAGTGACTGACCGACTTGAGAAATCTATTCGTGAGATGCCTTCTGTTGGGAATGTGCAGAGTTCTTCTTATGCAGATCTCTCACTTATCACAGTAGAGCTTCAGACAACAGTAGCAAATGATGCTGTTGAACAGGAGTGGGACCTCCTTCGTCGCAAGGTAAACAACGTCCAGTCAAAGTTACCAGCAGGAGCTTCAGTACCAGTGGTGAAAGATGACTTTGGAGATGTCTACGGAATGTTCTATGCCCTTGTTGGTGATGGGCTTGGAGATCGCCAGTTGTCTGATTATGCCGAGTTGCTGAAACGAGAGATTATTTCTATTGACGGTGTGAGCCGTGTAGAGATATACGGAGCTCGCAGCAAATGTATAGAGATAAACCTTCGTGAGGATCGTATGGCACATCTTGGAGTTCTGCCAACAGAGGTTCTTTCTACGCTCAACAACCAGAACAAGACAAGTTATGCTGGTTACTGGGACAATGGAAACAAACGTGTCCGTGTAACTGTTAATGACAAGTTTAATAATGTCGATGACATTGCCAATATGCTCATAGCTGGCCATGATGACGACCAGCTCCGTATCAAGGACATTGCCGAGGTAAAGGAAGATTATGAGCACACCACGCGTAACGAGATGTTCCGCAACGGAGATAGAGCACTCGGCATCTCAATCTCATGTCTCACAAGCTATGATATCCTTAAGGTTGGTGACAAGGTAGAAAAGAAGATAGCAGAACTTGAGAAACGTATGCCAGCAGGCGTTAAGTGCGAGAAGGTGTTCTTCCAGCCAGAACGTGTGAGCAATGCCCTCAACACATTCCTTGTCAACCTTCTCGAATCTGTGCTCATCGTTGTAGTGGTACTCATCTTCTTCATGGGATTGAAGAGTGGTGTGATGATAGGATTGAGCCTTGTAAGTATCGTGTTCGGTTCTTTCCTTGTCCTCAACGGTTTTGACGGAACACTTCAGCGCGTATCACTTGCATCATTCATCCTTGCGATGGGAATGCTTGTGGATAATGCCATCGTGATAGTTGACGGTATCCTCATAGACATGAAGCAGGGTAAGTCAAGAATTGAGGCGCTCACATCAATAGGTCAGAAGACAGCAATGCCACTTCTTGGTGCAACACTCATTGCCATACTTGCTTTCCTACCTATCTTCCTTAGTCCTGACTCAGCAGGTGTGTATGTACGTGACCTTTTCATCGTTATAGCAGTATCATTGCTTCTTAGCTGGATTCTCGCTCTCGTACATGTTCCGATCATGGCTGACCGTATGTTCAAAACAAAAGACAATGATGGACAGAGTGAAACAAAAGACGACGACAAAGAGTCTAATCTTTATAGTGGCAAGGCTTATGACATCCTTGAGAAAATACTTAACTTCGGTCTTAAGAACCGCTGGGTTATGGTCATCTCTGCCATTGTGATGCTCGGAATAAGCGGATTATGCTACAAGTTCCTTAACCAGGCGTTCTTCCCAGACATGGAGTATGACCAGCTCTATATGGAGTACAAGCTTCCAGAAGGTTGCAACTACACACAAGTAGAGGAAGATCTTGCAAAGATACAGGAACTTCTCAAGCAGAATAAGTCAATCAAGAGCGTGACTGCATCAGTAGGTGGTACACCAAGCCGATACAACCTCGTGCGTAGTATCGCAACACCTTCACTTTCGTATGGAGAGTTAATCATCGACTTTGAGTCTCCAAAGGCACTTGTTGATGAGATGGACGGATTGCAGAAACTTGTTTCTGACAATTTCCCAGATGCCTACGTGAAATTCAAGCGCTACAACCTCATGTTCAAGAAATATCCTATCGAGGCATGTTTCCATGGACCAGACCCACAGGTGCTTCATCAACTCACAGATAGCGCTCTCGCCATTGTTCGTAAGAGTGACAAGGTGTATCTCCCAACAACAGATTGGGAACCAAAGGTACCTGTGTTGTCCGTAAACTATAATCAGGCAGCAGCACGAAATAGCGGCATTTCACGTTCAGAGGTCTCTATGTCAATGCTAACCTATGCCGGTGGTATTCCAATAGGTCAGTTCTATGATGGACTCAACCCAGAGAACATCTACGTGAAGTGTGTTGACAAGAATGGTGAGGAGATAGAAAACTTCAACAACATTAATGTGTTCGGAATGGTACCTAATGTTGGCAAGTTAGTAAACACAACATCCATGACCAAGTTGGCATCAGGAGCTGTATCTAAGGATGACATCCTTGAAGCAATAGGTCAGACAACACCACTCAGTCAGGTGTCTAACGGCATAGACATCGAGTGGGAGGAACCTGTTGTTGTTCGCTACAACGGCGAACGTACTCAACGTGTTCAGTGCAGCCCTCGTCCAGGAGTAGGTACAGAGGCAGCTCGTAAGGCAATAGCAAAGGATATCGAGAACATCAAGCTTCCTGAGGGATATTCACTCTCTTGGGAAGGAGAGAAGAAGGCAAGTGACCAGAGTATGAAGTATCTCTTCAACGCATTCCCTATGGCAATCGTGATAATGATACTCATCCTTATCATGCTTTTCAAGGATTACAAGAAACCTGCTATCATCTTCCTCTGCATTCCACTTATCCTCATTGGTGTAATACCGACAGTTCTTATCTCAGGCAAAGCGTTCGGATTCGTTGCCATTGTCGGTGTACTTGGACTTATCGGTATGATGATTAAGAACGGTATTGTACTTATGGATGAGATAAACCTTGAGATAGAGGAGGGTATGGAACCACGCGCAGCTCTTATCAACTCATCCAAGAGTCGTCTGCGTCCAGTTATGATGGCATCACTCACAACAATCCTTGGTATGATTCCACTTGTACCAGACGCCATGTTCGGTTCTCTTGCTGTAACAATCATGGGTGGCTTGTTTATGGGTACACTCATAACACTCATCTTTATCCCAGTTCTCTATGCCTTGTTCTTTAAAGTAAAATGACGAATCATGAAGAAGATTTCAATTATACTATCTATGTTTGCCATCTCATCAACAATGATGGCACAGACATTGACACTTGACGATTGCCGCAGGATGGCTCTTGAACATAACAAGTCTCTTCAATCTGCATATGTCAAGGAAGAAAAACTTGAAAGCGACGTTAAGTCCTATAGGGCTAACTACCTTCCAAAACTCGACATCATCGGTTTTGATGCTTATACATGGGGTTCTTCCGATCTTGTTCTGCCGATGAATGCCATGGCACATGATCTCATAGCACAGATGGCACCAACACTCATCCAGTCAGGTATGGTGTCACAGCAGACACTTGGAGGATTGTCACAGCTACAGATTCCAGAACCAAGTATAGAACTAAAGATGAAGAACGTGCTCATTGGTTCTGCAGTTCTCACTCAACCACTCTATACTGGTGGCAAGATAACTGCTGCCTACGAAATGGCAAAGATTGGTAAGGAGATGGCAACGAATAATGTTAAGTTGACAGAGAGTCAGGTCATTGTCAGCACCACAGAGGCTTATCTTCTTGCTGTCAAGGCAAAGCAACTTATGGGAGTGGCACAGAGCTACAAAGCATTGCTCGATGAACTGCAGAAGAACGTCGACTCTGCCGTTAAACATGGTCTTAAGACACGTAATGACGCTCTCAAGGTGCAGGTTAAACGTAATGAGGTCGAACTGAATATACAGAAGGCAGAGAACGCCTACCGTCTTGCCTGTATGAATCTCTGCCAGGTAATAGGCAAAGACCTTAATACAAAGATTAGTGTAGATGAGAACGGTCTTAACGACTCTTCAAATGGCATTGACGCCTTCACACTTTCAAACGTGTCAATCGCAGAACGTCCTGAATATGCTATCCTCAACAGCAAGACACGCCTTGCAGAGAAGAAGGTTAAACTTGTTAAGAGCGACTACCTTCCTACCGTAGCAGCAATAGGTGGATATACATATCTTGACGGTATGGAACTCGGTGGAAAGAAACTATTCTCTGGCAATGGTTCACTATCTGTTGGAGTGACTGTAAAGATTCCTGTTCTAAGCTATTTCACAGAAGGTGTCCACAAGACCCGTTCTGCTCGTGCAGAGCAGCAGATTGCCCAACTTGAGCAGGAGGAACTGAACGAGAAGATGACTCTTGAGGTAACACAATGTGCCAACAACTACAGCGAGTCGCTCCTTGAGGTTCAGATAACGAAGAAGTCAACCTTACAGGCAGAAGAGAACATGAAGATGTCTAAGCAGCAATACGAGGTAGGTCTCGAACCGCTATCCGACTATCTTGAAGCACAGGCACTTTGGCAGTCTGCCAAAGCAAGTGAAATAGAGGCTCGATACCAAAGCCAACTTGCTAACGTGAAATACTTGAAAGCAAAGGGTAGTTTGTAACCAGATATCGTAAAAAATAAGATAAGTCATTTGGATTTATAGTCCAAATGGCTTTTTTTGTCAAAAAAAAGGCGTTGCTGTAAAGGTTTAAGACATAAATTGTTATATTTGCGACACATTTAACCTAAAGTAAACTTATATGAAGAAAAAAAATGGTAGATTGCAACCAAACAATCTACGTAACAAGCTTGCAACAGGTCTATTGACAATAGGTTCTTGCATGCTTTCAACTAACTCTTTTGCTCAGTTGTCGACTAACCCTGACAAATTTTTGGGAAACATTACTACAACTTATCAGGTAGATTACGGCAACGAGAAGTATTACACTCTTTGGAATCAGATTACATGTGAGAATGAGTCTAAGTGGGCTTCTATTGAAGGTACCAACAACTCATTCAACTGGGGCGGTAGTGATAATGCTTACAACTATGCAAAAAGCCACGGCTTCCCGTTTAAGTTCCATGCTCTTGTCTGGGGAGCTCAGTACCCATCGTGGTTAGAGAAGCAGACGCCAGAGCAGAGATACAAGGAGATAGTGCAATGGATGGATGCTGTTAAGGCACACTATCCAAATCTTGAACTCATCGACGTAGTAAATGAGGCGATAACAGGTCATCAGGCAGGTACACCTTATTTCATCGAAGCATTGGGAGGAACAGGTCGCACAGGTTATGACTGGCTTATCAAGGCATTCGAACTTGCCTATGAACGTTGGCCTAATGCCATACTCATCTATAATGACTTCAACACCTTCCAGTGGAACACCGACCAGTACATTGACCTTGTACGTACACTCCGTGACGCAGGTGCTCCTATCGATGCCTATGGATGTCAGTCGCACGACCTTACAGACTGCTCGCTGACAAACTTCAAGAACTCCATGACAAAGATACAGTCGGCACTCAAGATGCCTATGTATAGCACAGAGTACGATATCGGTACAGATGATGATAATCTTCAGCTTCAGCGATACAAGGAACAGATACCTTACATGTGGGAATCGGACTATGTTGCTGGGGTTACATTATGGGGCTACATTCATGGCAAGACATGGACAACAAACGGTAACTCTGGTATTATCAAGAACGGAAAGGATCGTCCTGCCATGACATGGTTACGAGAGTACATGAAGAGCGATGCCGCAAAGAAAGCCAAGAGTCCTTTCCCAGGAATGAAGAAGGAGGCATCTGTGTATGTCAAGCCATCATGCATCACCGTTACTAAGGGTGAGGAGGTACCTGTGGAGGTTCGTGCAAAGATGCGTACAAAGACAATTGACCATGTGGAACTCTATGTCAAGAATGTCCTCGTGTCAACAATGACAGAAGCCCCATACATTGCTACATACACTCCAGCAGCACTTGGCAAGTATGACCTTAAGGCAATCGTCTATACTACAGATGGAGAGAAGTATGAGCGCTATTCAGCATTTACAGCATACAATCCTCGCAAGGCGTTCAAGACACTTTCTATCCCTGGAACAATCCAGGCAGAGGACTTCGATACAGGTGCAGAGGGTATTGCTTATCACGACACAGACACCAGGAACGAGGGTACATCAGCATACCGTTCAAATGGAGGTGGTGTTGACATCGTGACAGGCAACAGCAACTACGCTATCGGTTATACATCAGCAGGTGAATGGCTTGAATATACTGTTGACGTAAAGGAAGACGGCATCTACTCATACGATGCCTACGTTTCTGCAAATGCAGCAGGTGCATCAATCAACCTTGCTTTGAGCACACCTGAAGGCAACACAACTAATATCACAAAGGCAATCAACGTACCAGTAAACGGATGGGAGTCTTACCGTACTGTTCATGGACGTACAAACGTAGCTCTTAAGGCAGGTCAGAACATCATTCGCCTTAACATTGTGAGTGGTAGCTGTAATGTGGACAAGATCATCTTCAAGAAGACTGATGTAGACGAAAACATGAAGATTAGTATTGCCACAACTCCAAAGGAGGGTACAGTCAATACAAACTCAACAATCAGCGTGACAGCATCTTCCGAGACAAGTACGATAAGCAATGTCAAGTTCTATGCTAACGACGTTCTCATCAAGACAGTCACAACAGAACCATTCGAGACAACCTATCGTCCTACAGCCAAGGGCACTGTGGCAATCTCTGCCATTGCAACAGATGCAGATGGTAAGGAATCAAAGATTGCGTCTTACAGTATGAAGGTCAACAACCAGCGCTTGGCGTACAAGACTGTTAGTCTCCCTGGTACTATTGAAGCAGAAAACTTCGACAAGGGTGGTGAAGGTCTTTCTTTCCACGACTCTGACACAAAGGATGAGGGTGGCGCAAACTACCGTTCTGACTGTGAAGGTGTAGATATTGTAAAGGCAGCAAATGGCGCTTATGTCATTGGCTACACCGCTTCTGGCGAATGGATGGAATACACGGTAAATGTTAAGGAGGCAGGAACTTATTCTTATGAGGCAACTGTATCTTCAGGTGTTACTGGTTCTTCATTTGCTATCGGCTACATTGTTGACGGTAAATCAACAACCCTTGCTCGTGTGACTGTTCCACAGACAGCATCAAACAGCTGGGATACGTATAAGGTAGTTAAGGGTAGATTCACCAAGATACTTGAGCAGGGTGAATACCGTATGCGATTCACAATAACAGGTGCAAACTGTAACATAGACAAAGTTAAGTTCAACCTTGAAGTACCTCTTGCAGTTGATGACGTCATTACAGATTCTTCTGTTAGCGATGGAGCTATTTATAACCTTAAGGGACAGAAGGTTGATAGCGACTACAAGGGTATTGTGATTAAGAACGGCAAGAAGATATGGAACAGATAGTTTCAAATAGATTCTAACAATTATGGCAAAGAACTGGTTGACATCAATACAAAGTCAACCAGTTCTTTTTTTGTAGACTCAGATTAAGCTGGGGCAATCATTATACTAATTCAACCTGAGTTCGACGAAAACATATCGCGCTTGCGCGATTAAATTCATCGAGTTCGCGTTAATTCAACTTTCACAAGCTTCAGTTAGTTATGAGGTTGTCAGGTTTGATACCATAGAATAATGGTCGAACAATCATTCGATCCTTATAACCTTACCAGCTAAGCGACCTTAAAACCTTAAGAACTTACCCCCTCTCAAATTGAGAACATGTGTTATCGTTTGCACTTTCGTAGAAAGAAATTTGAAATCCCAGAAAAGTCTTATCAGAACATCATCATAACACGCTCTGCTTACGACTTGCTTACGACAATTGTCGTAAGCAAGTCGTAAGCAGAGCGTGTTTACTACGTGTTTACTTCGATAGATAAAGAGACATACAACACACTTGCAAAAACAGATAATGTGGTGCTCTAACTTGTATTATTCATACTACTCGGCAATGTATTTAAAACACAGAAAACACGGATAAAACTGATTAATTATCATTAACACATAAACTATCAGATCCTCTGAGACCTCTGAGGACTCTGTGTTAAAGCACGAATAATATAGGCTAAATTCAGGGCTTGATTACAAAAAAATTATAGGTGTGTTATGTGTCTTGATTATTTTTCGTATCTTTGCACCATAATTATCAATAGAAGAAATTAAGTTGCTCAGTAAAAGAGAATACTGAACGTTTTACCATTTCGTGTTATATTTGTCATTTTCCTAAACAAACACAAAGATATCAGGATTTAATAAATAATTAATTTGACTTCAATTTTTTTACTAATAAAAACTTATTATCAATAATGAAGAAATTTTTACATTTTTCTCTTCTATGTATGCTTTCCTTGTGTTGCGTAGTGTCTTATGCAGCATATACAAGCATTGCATCTGTAAATGAAGAAACAGAAGAAACTGTAAATGTTGTAGCGGAATTTGCAAACGGTACAGTGACGTTGACTTTCGAGGATTACGCTAACGGACAGGTTCAGGTAGGTGAAGGTGAAATCTATTTGGAGAATGAGGTTGGAGTTAAGGTTGCTACTCTCACTAACCCTGCTTTTGGCGATTTGTTTAACCAGCTCAAGTATTCACTTTCTGTGAACCCAGGTGCTGGATTCTACAAGGTTGTTATTCCAGCAGGAGCTGCTAAGGGTAACAAGACTGATGCTTTTGGTGCTTGTTCAGACATCCCTGCATGTTCATGTAACATCGAGATCAAGGAGGAGTCAGGCGAAACTGTTGACGGTTACTTTGGTAAACCAACATTCGAGGTTGTCAGCTACGGAGAGTCTTTTGCTGTTAAGTTCGTTTTCCCAGACTCAAAGGAAGACTACTTTACTTCCTTCAAGGAGGCAAGAACAGGTGCTGCCACATTATATGAGGACGGTGTAAGTGTTGCAACATCAACATTCGGATGGGATGAGGTTAACTTCATCTTTGCTGCCATGTTTAACTATACTCCTGTAGAGGGCAAGGAATACAAGGTTGTGTTCGCTGAAGGCTGCTACGAGGTGTTCGAGATGGATGGTGCTGGCAATGTTACAAACATTCTTGAGAAGAGCCCAGAGTCAGAATACGTATGGGTAGCTGGCGCTGGTTCTGGTAATGACAACCCAGCTGCAGGTGAAGGTTGGACAATGTCAAGTGTAACACCAGGAGAGGGTAATGTAGAGTCATTGAAGGACTTTGCGTTTGCTTTGCCTGCTACTGTAGGTGGTGTGATGGAGAGTGTGACACTTTCACTTGTATGTGACAATGGAAAGTCTTATCAGGTTAGTATGTACGACAACTTCATGGGTGGTGTCAATGGTTCAATCCTTGTAGACGAGCCTATTAAAGAGGAAGGTATCTACACTCTTACTATTCCTGCTGGTACATTCTCTTCTTTCATTAATCCTGCGCTTGTAAATGCAGAGATGTCTTATTCATGGGTTATCGGTGATGCAGTTCTTCCAAACAAGCATCAGGAAGAGATCTTTGTTAAGAACACAGCTTTGACAGCTCCTATCGTTATAGAGACAGAAGGTGTCAAGATGACTACTGAGGGACGTGAGTTCATGGGTACTACTATTGATGTTACCTATAACATGTATGAGGAAGGTGAACTTGACTGGAAGAATGGTACAAAGCTTATCTTCACAGCAAAGGACAAGATAACAGGTATCGTTATTGGTGGACAATTCATCGATTTCGCAGAAGCTGACAAGGGCGAGTACTCAAATGGTGCATGGAAGGGTACTATCGAGGCTGGAGAGACAGTTACTCTCACAGCTAATGACGGTATCAATGTCACTTCAATCACAGTTCTCTACAATGGCGCTCAGTATGTTGCACCTGTAGAGGAGCAGAAGGAAGTAAACATCAACCTTGACATAACAAAGACAGACTGGTCAACAATCGGTAACCAGAACGGTGAGGTTATTGGAACAGTAAGTTGTGATGCAGAGGTATTTGACCACTATGTGTTCTCAATCAAGTGTACTGAGGATCCAGACGCATTCATCTCATTCCAGAACCTTACAAAGGCATCAGGTAACATCACTTGCTATGCTTGGGAAGGTGGTACATACGACCTCTATAAAGATTACCACTATATTCTTACTGTAGAGGCTTACGATGAACCATACTTCAACGCTGTTCCTGTAGCAACAAAGACATACGAGATTGTAGGTACAGGTAAGATTCCAACAGTTTATAACAATACATTGCGTGTATCAAATGTTTCACTTGAGTCAGACGATGTTGTGTTCAATGGTTTCAAGGCAAATGGTAGCACATTTGACGTTACATTCTCAGAACCAGTATCAAAAGTTGTAACGTGGATTGCACTTGGATTTGACGGTTCAAAGAACATGACAGCATCAAAGAAGAGCGATGACGGTACTGTATGGACATTCATATTACCAAGTGACGTTGATACAGAAGGTGCTCAGAACGTGATGTTCCAGGTTTGGGACAATAACGATATCATGGCAAGAGGTGAGAATGGTGACAATGCATTTGCCTTGAACATCATCATGTCTAACTCTTCACCTGAAGATGTTGCAGTATCAGAGATTGCTGCTGATAAGGCAAGCAATTCTGTTTATACTGTCTCTGGTACAAAGGTCAATGCAATGCAGAAGGGCAACATCTATGTTGTAAACGGCAAGAAGGTTGTCAAGTAATTCAAAATTATAATGTAAAGAAAACTTTTCTCTTCGTGGGACTATAGGTCGTCCATGAGGGGAAAAGTTCTCTTTTTTACTCCAGTCTTCTTCTTTTTTACTCCATTTACTCCAAAACTTGAATTAATTAATGTAGATGGCAAAAACAGTTTACATACATTTCCTGATTTTATGTCTTTCTTGTACGTTTTGTAATGCACAAGAAAACAGGGGTGTGATTATCAACGAGGTCATGCAGTCAAATATAGATTGCATCATGGTTGATGGTGACTTCCCTGACTCATGGATAGAACTGTATAACACAACTGATAAGGATATCGATTTGGGCGGTTATGTCGTTAGTGAAAAGGGAGAACCAGATAAGGGATATGCTCTTCCTAATGGCACAAAGATTAGCAGTCATGGACATCTCCTTGTCTATTGCGACAAGGAGAATAAAGGACTTCATACCCATTTCCGAATAGACGCAGGTAAGGCTAATGTCTATCTGTTCAATGGTAACAAGGTTATTGTAGACAGTCTTTCGCTTAAAGCCATGCCTGCTGCCAATGTGGCTTACGGAAGAAAAACTGACGGTGATGCAGAATGGTGGTATGAACTGAAGGCAACACCAGGAAAGGCAAATGAAGGAGGTGGGGCAGACATCGTGCTTCCAAATCCAGAATTCAGCATAGAGGGTGGTGTGTATGCAAAACCACAAACAGTAACGGTAAGTATACCTTCAGGTGTAGAATTGCCAGAAGGCACTCGTCTTTACATAACTGTTAATGGTAGTGAACCAACAGAGCAGTCACGTTCCGTTACTTCAGAATACACATTCGTTACGGTAAACTCTATGTGTATAAGAGCAAAGTTGATGGCTCCAGGTGCATTATCGCCAAGATCAGTAACAAAGTCGTATATCATTCATCCACGAACCACATCATTGCCGGTCATCTCTATAGTGTCAAATGACGACTATTTCTATGGCAAGGAAAATGGTATTCTCTCTTCGTATGTGAATGAAGGTACGCCAAATTATATGCGTAAGTGGCGCAGACCTATTAACATAGAATACTTCGACACAAAAGAAGGAACAACGGTCTTTAATCAACTGGGCGAAACAGCCGTTTCTGGTGTGTCTACTCGTGAGACCGCCCAGAAGAGTCTTAAGATATACACGAACAACAGGTTTGGCAAGAAGAACTTCAAGGGGCAGTTCTGGAGTGACAAGGAAGATGTCGTTAAGGTCAAGTCCTTTGTACTCCGTAATGGCGGCAATAACTGTTTCCTGTCACGTATTAACGATGCACTCGTACAGAAGTTGTTCGGCACATCCATAGATAACCTTGACTGGCAGGCATACCAACCGGTCATCGTGTATCTAAACGGAACATACCTGGGTGAATACGGTATGAGAGAGCGTTCCGACAATAACTATGTAGAGTCGAACTATGATGGACTTGAAGATATTGAGTTGGCAGACGAGACATCATACCAGACACCTGTTGAGGGTTCTTTATTCGCATCCTTCCGTGAAGACTATATGCGAAAGGATGTGACATACGAGGATATTGCAAAGCAAATAGATGTAGACAACTTCCTCAAGTCGCTCATAGCCGAGATCTACGGTCAGAACACCGATTATCCTACCAACAACGTGTCCATGTGGCGACCTCTTTCTGAGGATGGCAGATGGCGTTGGATATTGAAGGACATGGACCGGTTCGGAGTCCTGTCTGTTATGAATCCAGAGTCATTTGACATGATAAACTACATCTTCAATCCTGACCCTTTGCAGTATGGTGGGCTACATCACTTCGACCTGTACAAGAAGATGATACGATTCAACGAGTTTCGTGATTTGTTCATTGATCACATGGCTGTTTATCTTGGTGATTTTCTAAAGCCAGCGTCTGTTCTTGCACTTATGGACAAGATGGATAATGAGATAGCAGACGAGTTGCCTGCCACCTTCTCGACATACATGATGAACTACAACTCATTTGTGTCAGCAAACAGGAATATGAAGAAGATCATTCAGGGCAGAAACGACTATCTCTATCATCAGATGGCAACCTTCTTTAATCTTGGAGGTGTGGTTAGTTCAATGGTAGAGACAGGTGGAATAGGCGTTAAGATAAATGGCATTGCACTACATGCTGATGTTTTCGAGGGTGCCTTCTTCACGGGTAAGACCATCACGCTGAATACTTGTTCAAGTGATTTCGGTTGGAAACTGACCATATTACATCAGGACGGTACACAAGAAGTGCATGAGTATGCACAACCCGAAATAAGTCTTATGCTCTCGGAGTTTCAGCGGAACCAGTACGAGACACTAAGGGCAGAGTTCGTTCCTATTGCTATCAGTACATCATCATTGAACACGGCAACAAAGGAGTTGGGCAGAGGTGTTGAATATAATATAGATGGAACAGTCAGACGTTCAGGAACAATGTCGGGAATTGGTATTACCAACCGTAGGAAAATTGTAAAAAAATACGACTAATATGTTTATTTTGTGCAATAAAGGTTGCAAGTAGTCCTAACGAATGTGTTTCATTTGCGTTTTCTGATTAATTTTCATACCTTTGTGCACGTTATAACCAACAAGTTGGTTAAAGAGGAATAAAAACGGAAGTTTGTTTGCGAAGATAATTAATAAATAACAATTAACATTCCTCCGGAACAAGTGGACGAATAATACCGCGATGAAGTAACTTAGTTCCCTCCCTGTAGGGATGGCTAGGAATGGCTCCCTTGGGGCAAGTATTGAAATAGAATAACTAATTTTTATAAGATGAATAAATTATTAAGAACATTTACACTAATGGCAATGGTATGCGTATCATTGTTTGCTAAAGCAGATAGTTATGTACTTAAGGAGGGAAATAATGTTCTCAAGGGAAATGTATCTGCAGATGCCACTTTCACTCCTGATAAAGATTGTAAGGTATTGGTATCAACCCAGGAAACATTCAATGTGTCATACAACGGTACATCATACCAGCATGGCTACTTCCCAGGTGCTGACTTTGCATACGTCTATGAGATAAACGATGTCAAGGCAGGTACAACAATAAACGTGAAGTCTGATTTCGTGTTGAATACAGGGTCTGTCATTAACATCGCTGTGTATGAAAATGGTAAGGCTGTTCCTGTCACAATATCCAATATCGTTCCTGAGAAGGATGTGCAGTTCTCCTGGAATACTTTTGGAACTATAACAATAAACTTCAATAGGGAGATTGCCATTTCTAATATAGCCTTTGTTGCAGGTACATTTGTGGGCGAGGTAGAAGATGTTCGTACAGACAACTCTTTGTCGTTTAACATCACAAATGCACTTAACACAGCATTGACAAGTGGCAAACTAAAGCCGGGAGAGAAGTTTCAGATTCGTGTGATAGGTCTTCGTGATGCAAAAGATGACAAGAATCTATACGAAGGCAATGGTCGACTTACCCTTGAATTTGTTGCACCATATCCACAGAACGCGTTTGTAAAGGCAACCGTAGCAGACACTGAACTGTCTTATGTAGAAGAGAACAGCTATAATTTCCTCTCATACTATTCTACAGATAACAGCGATGGACTTTTCGTTGTAGAGTTTACGGGCGACATAAAGAGTGTAGACGATGTTTACATGACGATGGGTAATCTTGACCTCATCTCTTCAGGCAAATACCACAGAAGCAGTATTCCTTTCACCATCGAGGGCAACAAACTTCTTATTGATGCAAGAGGAAAACTCCGTACCCTTGCCGTTCTTTTCCCTGCAATAGTAGAGACAGAACCAGATGAGAGTGGCGAGGAGAACGACGCTATCGGTTCTTACGATACACAGCACGTCACTATTTGTCTATCAAACGTCATTGACGTGAATGGCAATGCCTTCGTGTCAAGTTTGCCTGGAAGTATCGGTTCATACTCTTTCACCCTACAGTATAAGGAGATTGTAGACAATGCAAATATCGATGGCGACAACAAGTTTGAGGGTGACGAAGTGAAGAGCGGTGAGAACATCTCACTCTGGTTAAGTAATCCAGACATCAAGTTTGATGGTATTGAAGTGACATACTTTGTTCCAGACCAGAGTGTGGAGGACAATGGTGAGGTTAATCAGGTACAGAAGTCTGAGGTCGTTACAGAGTACACAATCAAGGCAGACGAGTTTGAGGGCGAGATAATCTACTTTACTATGCCAGAAATGCCAAATGTGATTGAGGGTTCAACTGTACGTGTTGCACTTCACAATGCTAATTCTGCAGATGGAATGCCACATTATCTCTACATAGAGTTTAAGGCAGTTGCCTCTGCAACTGGTATCAATGCCATTCATAAGGAGTCAAGGATACGTCCTGTATATCGTCTTAATGGTCAAGGTATTGCAGAAGGTAACATTAATAATGGTTTCTTTATCAAGGACGGTAAAGTGATAATCAAGAAATAAGGATTAGGAAATGAATGTAAATCAGATAATAGGACTTACAATTTCTGCTGTATTGCCATTATCTTCTTTTGCACAGAATGATAATGGTGTACAGTTGCATGGTAGTATTCAAACAGAGTTCCTCGCTCCTGAAGATGATGAGAAGATAGGAACAGAGCACACAAGCAATAATCTGCTCAACAATACCTACCTTGACCTCAATCTCGGTTCAAAATACGTAGATGCAGGAGCAAGACTTGAATATCTACAATACCCGCTCCCAGGTTTTGAACCAAAGTTCAAGGGGTGGGGTGTTCCACATGTTTTTGTCAAGGGAAAGATCAAGGGTGCAGAACTTACCGTAGGTGACTTCTACGAGCAGTTTGGTTCAGGATTTATCCTTCGTACCTATGAGGAACGTGCACTCGGTATAGACAACGCGCTTCGTGGTGCAAGAGTTAAGGTCAATGCCATAGAAGGACTTCGCTTCACAGCCCTTGGTGGTGTTCAGCGTACCTATTGGGATTGGGATTCCGATAGCAAGGTATTTGGCGCCGATGTGGAGTACGACCTTAATCAGCACATCAAGTGTCTGAGTGACCATGACGTGAACTGGACAGTCGGTGGTTCTTGGGTACTTAAGAATGAGGACAAGGAACCTGTGAACTATAACAATGTCTATGTACCAGGAACTACAAAATACCTTAATTTCCCAAGGAACGTCAACGCCTTCGATGTAAGGTCACAGTTCCATAAGAGTAATGTGACACTCCTTGCCGAGTATGCATGGAAGACAGAAGATCCTTGTGTGGACAATAGCTATACATACCACAAGGGTTCTGCCGCTATGCTTTCTGCAAGTTATTCACAGAAAGGCTTTAGTGCCTTGTTGCAGGCAAAGAGAAGCGAAGACATGGCTTTCCGTTCTCACAGAGGAATGAATGGTATTGCAGGATTCCTGAACAACATGCCGGCATTTGCCTATCAGCATACTTATGCACTTCCTGCACTCTATCCTTACGCAACACGTTATTGCAACATCAACAGCACCGGTTCACAGCTCATTCCTGGTGAGTGGGCATTCCAGGGCGAGGTTGCATACAACTTCAAGCGCAAGACTGTACTTGGAGGTAAATACGGCACAAAGGTAAAGGCTAATTTCTCACACGTTAGAGGACTTGATGCTACAATCAAAGACACCTACAAGGGTTATTTGTATGGTACAGATGGTTATAGCACAAGTTTCTTTGGCATGAGCGATGATACTTACTATCAGGATTTTAATGTCCAGTTGGATAAGAAGATAAGCAAGGCATTCAAGCTCAACCTTATGTATATGAATCAGCAGTACAACCAGACGATAGTAGAAGGTCATGGTGGTATGATTAAGACAAACACTTTTGTTGCAGAAGGAAAGTACCAGTTCTCTACCAAGACAACTCTCCGAGCAGAACTGCAGTACCTCACAACAAAACACGAGAGTGACGACTGGATGTATGGTCTTGTAGAGTTGTCAGTACTTCCACACTTCATGTTCACGCTTAGTGACATGTATGGACGACCATTTGTCAATGGAGGATACGGAGACAAGGAACACTATTATCTTGGTAGCGTGACATACACAAAGGATGCTCATCGACTCATGGTAGGTTATGGCAGAACTAGAGCCGGCTATAACTGTTCTGGTGGTGTTTGTCGATGGGTTCCAGCAAGTAAGGGAGTACAGCTAACTTATAATTTCACGTTCTAAACAGTATAATTGCTCATGTTGAATAAGATATATACATCATTATTAAGCCTTGCCGTCGTGGCATCATTCTCAGCCTGTGACAAGATAGACGAGAATGAGCGTTACATTGACGCAAAGATACCAGATGTAGGACGCAAGGTGTTAGTTGAAGAGTTTACAGGTCAATTCTGTGTCAACTGTCCAAGTGGACATGCAATGCTGAGTAACATTAAAAATGTCTATGGTGACAAGGTCATAGCAGTCAGTATTCATGCAGGAAGTCTTGCAAGCGACGTTGCAGGTTATGGACTTAAGACACCTGAGGGTGACACATACGCCAATGCTTTCAATGTAGATGCCTATCCTTCCATTGTCGTTGACCATAAGGGAGAAGTAATCAGTAACATTGCCCAGTGGCAAGATGCTGTACTGAAATGTATGGGACAGAACACATCTGTAGATCTGCAGTTATCTGCTAAAGCAAGCGAGAATGGCAGTAAACTTAACATCACGACAAATGTAATGTCAAACATTGACCAGGCAGTAAAGTGTCAGATATGGGTAACAGAAAATGATATTACCACATTCCAGATGGAAATGTCAGGACAGGCAAATACCGACTACGTACACAATCATGTGTATCGCGCCTCAGTTAATGGTATAGGTGGTGAAGACCTCACCCTGAAATCAGGCGAATACACAAACATTAACCACAGCATACCAGTTCCAAAGTCATGGAATGTCAATAACCTCAACATTGTGGCTTTCGTGTATAACAGCAATGGCGTTATACAGGTGGAAGAGTGCAAGGTCGAAAATTAAGGGCTATAAGGTCTATAGTCTAAGGTCTGAGGTCTAAAGTCTATAGTCTAAAGCTGAGGTATATAGACTTTAAGGTCTCTAGAGTCCCTAACAACCAACCCACACGAATAAAATAGAATCAATAAATTACAAATAAAATAGTATGAAGAAAATCAACTTACTTTTAACATCTTTGTTTGTTACATTAGCATCATTTGCACAGTCATTTACTGTTACTATGCAAGGAAAAGAAATTACTAATGGCGAAACCGTATCTCTGAACTATGAAGAAGTTCCTGTTACATGGATTGTCCCAAATGCTGTAGGCTCATGGAAAATAGATCCAGAAATCAAGATCACTACAGATGCCGATCAGACAATCAAGATCTCTGTGGCAGATGATGTGAAGGATGGCATTCTCCAGAACTGCGCCTTCGGAAACTGTACTCCAGTAAAAGAGGCAACATGTCCTGCCGTTGCTGAGGGAACTGCTGTAAAGGGAGAGATGGAAGCAGCTATTCACCTCACTTATGGTAGTACAAAACCAGCAAATGACATACAACGTGACTTTACTGTTGAGATCACAAACGGAACAAAGACTGTTGCCTTTACAATAAAAGTTAATGTTGGTAAGTATGCAACATCTATTAAAACAGTATGTCCAGAGGATACAGATACTGCAGTTTACACAATCTCTGGTTCAAAGGTTAATGCTAACAACGTTCCTTCTGGCAAGATTGTCATCAAGAACGGCAAGAAGATTATCAAGTAATCAGGAACCTCAATCTCAACATAAAAACTATGGATATAAAGAAGATTACACTTGCTGTATCAGTGACGCTTGTTTCATTGACAGCTGGTGCACAGAGCAAAACGAGCACAAGTGAACAGACACCTGTGTTTGGAGCAAACAGATATAATAGAACACTCGGCATCAACAACTACCGCAACCTTCCAGATGCACAGTTGAGGAAGATTGGCGAGAAGGTAAGTGCCAATACCTATCCTACAAAGAACACAGCAAGACAATTGCTTAAGAGCGCAGTGGCAAAGCAGATGGCACAGAAGAAGATTGCAGTAGCAGAGCCACACATGTATTCTGCCAACTATATGGCAAGTGATACCTTGTTCTGGGACAGTTTCGAGGATTGGGATGGTCAGACAGTACCATTCATCTCAACAGTAAAGAACAAGTGGTCAACAAAGTCTAACATCAAGAACATCACTCCATACGTCAATGACGGATTATGCCCTACATGGACAACACTTGGTGGTGACGGTTACTATGTGCCATACGCCAAGGATGGAGAACTGATGCTTGTTTGTACATATGGCGGTGAGGTATATGCAGATAATAATCATACTGTGGTAATGGTACAGGCACCACAGCAAGATGAATGGATAGTGTCACCAGCAATAACAAAGTTGGCAAAGACAAACTATCTGTCATTCGATATCTGCTACTCACCTTGGAACACACACTACTTCATCGAAGGTACAGACTCCATCTTCGACATGAAGAGGGTAGCATACGATATGGAAGTTCTCATAACAACAAAGGCTGGTACAGCAAGCTACAATGCAGAGGACTACACAACAGTATATAAGCTCTCTGAGGAAGTAGACAAAGCTATCGGAAATATCAATACAGACAATAAGGAAGAGGCGGCATCACTCATGTACATGAACTGGCATCACGTACAGATTCCTCTCGACAAGTATGCAGGAAACGATATCCGTATCGCTTTCCGCTACACAGGTACAAAGGGAGGTTCCGTACTTATCGATGCTATACGAGTAAGTGACCTTCTCCCTGTAGCAAACTATGATGTTCCTGCAGGTGCTTTCTATTGGGGATTCTCAGAAGATATGTACTCAATGATAAACTCCGAGACACCATACAAGCACGCATTTATCCCTGCTTACGTTCCATCTGTATGGAATAACCTCTCAAACTATGATTCAAAGACATTCACATGGACATACGACATCGAGGGAGAAAAGGCACAGTCAAATGACATTAATCTCCTTATGCCATCAGCAACTCCTTCAGCCTTGGTAAGTATGCCTACACTCAAGGCAGAGGCAGGTGCACGTTCAAATGAGATGTCTAACGGTGTGTTTAACATTGGTGGCAACACTCAGCTCATGATGGGCAATGGACAGGTTGTCTACTATACAGTCGGCAACTACGACCTAACAAAGTCATGGTGGACAGCTGAGGTAGGACAACCTGGAAGCCAGTGCTATGCCTTTGGTACGGGAAGCGGCAGCTTCTGGGCAGCAAACTCCAACTACCGCTATAACAGCGTTGAGGGTATCGGAAACTATTTCGAGAAACCACTTGCACCATACGTGTTCAATGAGGTAACATTACCACTTGGTGACTATCTCAACTTCGGTGCAACACTTGCATGTACAATATATAAGGTTGACGAGGAAGGCTACATCACAGACGAGATCATTGCTCAGTCTGTATTCAATCCAAATGCTTCAAAGCCAAATGGCTCATGTGTAGAAGTTCCAAACACAGGAGGCATGTACATGTTGAAGTTTGTCTTTAAGGATGCCATGGTTATCGACGAACCAATATTCATCTGTATTGACGGTTTCAGCAACACAATGTTGATGTCTATTGCACCGCTTTCACAGGCCCTCAACCACGATAACGAGATGGGTACAGCATTCGTCATACTCAACACACAGAGAAACGGTTCCGAGTTCATCAATATCTCAGATGTACTTGCAGGTCTCGACACAAATGAGAATATGAATGTGTCACATTGTATCAGTTTGAATGCCATATTCCCATATCTACATTCAGATGATGGAGATGTGTTCTGTGCAAAGAATGAAGGCGAGACAAAGGCATTCAATCTCAGCACATACTGGAGTCCTGACGACTGGACAATAAAGTCTTCAGATTCATGGATCAAGACAAAAAAGGTCGTGAACGCCATTACACAGTCAGCATCTGTTCAGGTTATTACAGAAGCTCTTCCTGAAGGAACACAGGGACGTACAGGTACAGTAACAGTCAGCGCACTTGGATGTTCTGAGACGATAACAGTACTTCAGGGTGAAGCCGTAACAAGCATTGCCGAGATAAGTGCTAATAATGCTACAGAAGGTACATTCACGCTTTCAGGACAGAGAATTAATTCTTCTGATGCAAAGAATGGCATCTTCCTTGTAAAGAAGAATGGTAAGTTCGTTAAAATGATTAAGTAATTCAAGTTTCGCAAGCTTCACTTGAATGGAGTTAAGGAAGTTAAGTGGAGTAAAAAGACGTATGATTGTTTGTAGAAACGCCATTCGGTTCTGTGTATCGTCTTTTAACTCCCTAAACGACGAAGGAGTGATTACTTCTTTTAACTCCATTTTACTCCTTCAAGTGAGCTAGTTAAGAACTTGCGAAACTTAAATAAGTAATTTTACTTGAATGAACAAATTATATTCATCACTCCTTCTCACCACATTTGCCTTGATGGCTAATGCTGCACCACGAACAGCGAAACAGGCGATAGACGTGGCACAGCAGTTTGCTTCAAAGACATTGGTAGGTAGAGTGGTAGAGGGTTCAACAAACGCTTCTCTGGCACGTACACGTGTCGAGAAAGAAGTATCAGCACCATACTACATAGTGAACCTGGACAATGAGGGTTACGTTGTTGTATCAGGTGACGACCGTTTCAAACCTGTTCTTGGTTACAGCAAGAATGGTCATGTAGACAGCGAAGAGGACATGCCTGAAGCACTACAATACTGGTTGCACTCACTCTCAGAAGAGATGAGCAATGCCATCGCTAATGGTTACGAAAGACCAGCAAAGGCAAGCGCATCTAAGTACAATGTGTCCATCAAACCGCTACTAACATCTAAGTGGTCACAGGATTCTCCATTCAACAAACGTATACCAAACTATGCTACTGGTTGTGTGGCAACTGGTGTAGCACAGATAATGTATTACTGGAAGTACCCGACACACGGTATTGGAAGTCATACTAATGGTAATAATACTGCTTATACAGCAGATTTTGCCAACACCACATACGACTGGGCTAACATGAAGGATACCTATGGAGGCAAGTATGACACGGCTGCTCAGATTGACGCCGTAGCCACACTCATGCTTCATCTTGGCATTGCCACAGACATGATATGGCGTTCTCCACAGGAAGGTAGTTCTACTGGAAACATCTTTGCTGCCCATGCACTCGTCAACTTCTTCGGCTATAACAAGAACATACACGCAGAAGACCGTGATTTCTTTAGCCTTGAAGAATGGAAAGACCTCCTTATTGAACAGTTGCTTGCAGGACGTCCTATTCCTTATAACGGACTCTGTGACGAGGAGCGCACCATTGGTCACTTCTTTGTACTTGACGGATATGACGCATCTACCGACATGTTCCATTTCAACTGGGGGTGGGCAGGTTCATTTGACGGATATTATAACATATCTTCTTTAGAGCCAGGAACAGGAGGAATAGGTGCAGGAATGGGTTCATACAATTATTACCAGCAGGTATATGTTGATGTACAGCCAGAGACAATAGGCGAGTATGTGGCACATTTCGATTCTGACGAGGTTACTCCATCCGAAATGACAGCGAAAAAGAATCATTTTGTATTCAACACAAATAACATGCGTCACAACTCCATCAACTTCAATGGTGGATTTGGTATGGCTATCTACTCAACAGACGGTTCATGCAAGATTGTTGAGAGTCTAACCCAATACCCTGTAGGTTATTTCCCAGGTTCTAATGTGAAGGGTAACTTACCATTGTACTTCAACCTTAGTGAAATAAGTGACGGAGACTATACAATCTGCTTAACTGCCATTCATGACGAGCATGAAGGAAAGGTTTATCCTATACGTGCATTTTATGGTAAACCAACATATTACAAAATGCAAATAAAAGGAGATTACGTCACCTTTGAAGGTATTGACAGTTCTCCAAATGCCTCCCCTGTATATGTCAACAGCATAGCTAAGGACGAAACAGATTCTCCTATATATTCTATCACAGGTTACAAGGTTAACAGTATGACAAAAGGTGTTTACATCAGGAACGGAAAGAAGATCGTAAGATGAGGTTATGAGGTCGTGAGGTTATGAGGTTTGATACCATAGGATATATGGACGAACAATCAACCGAATCTTATAACCTTACCAGCGACTAAAACCTTAAAAACTTCTCAAGTTGAGAACGTATGTTATCGCTTGTGCTTTTGTTGAAAGAAACTTGAGTAATCTGTTTTCTTTGTTTTTAATCGGCAAAATCAAGTACAATAAACTTTTTTACTAACGAATATTAAACAAACAACGTAACTCTATCCCCTTCACGTATGGAGGGTTAGGGCAGGTCTAAACAACAATGAAAAGAATACTATCATTCATGATCCTTGCATTCGTATGCATGGCATCATTTGCACAGTTACCATCTGTACAGATCAAGACCATAAAGGGTAAGGCAATAGATACAGCAACCCTCAGTAATGACGGCAAACCATTTACTATCTGCTTCTTTGCCTCATGGTGCAAACCATGTAACCGTGAGTTAAAGGCAATCAATGAGGTCTATGCAGATTGGCAGGACGAGACTGGTATGAAGATTTACGCAATCTCTATCGACCAGGGACAGAACATACAGAAGGTAAAACCTATGGTTGATGCTGAAGGATGGGAATACGATGTACTCCTTGACCCAAACAGCGATTTCCTCCATGCACTCGGTATTCAAATGATACCTCACACAGTCATTGTTGATGGCAATGGCAAGATTGCGGAGCAACACAGCGGTTATCAGGAAGGCTCTGAGGTCAAGATTATAGAAACAATTAGAAAAATCATAAAACAAGAGACATCAAGCAATGAAAAGGAATAAGATTAAGAACGTACTTGCACTTATAGCCTTGTCATTCGTGTCTGTGGCATCTTCATTTGCGCAGAACGCAGACTATAAGGTTCACAAGTACATATCCAACGATGGAGGTATACTCACATCCATCACTCCTAACGGAAAGTGGGGTATCATCCAACTTGGTACAACATCAGGTGGAGGAACAGCCACACCTAAGTTGTACAATGTAGACACAGAAGATATCATATCCGTAGAGTACGCTAACCGCGTATTCAACATTGAATCGGTAAGCAATGACGGAAATGTCGTTGTAGGTTCATTCTCAAACCGTCCTGCAGCCTACAACAGAGCAACAGGCAAGATCACAATCTTCCCAATGCGACCACTATGGCAGAACGGAACACTCACCCATGTCACTCCAGACGGAAAGTGGGCAGTAGGTTCATACAATGGCTATAATGGAGAGGTTGAGAATGGAGAAGGCATGAGTCATGACTTCTACTACTCGCCACTCTTTGTCAATATTGAAACTGGTGATACCATTTCCACACCAAACCTTCCTAAGAAGGATATGGCGCACCTTGACCAGAATGCAATGGCGTTCAACAGGATTACACCAGATGGACGTTATATTGTCGGTTCAATGAGCTGGTATATCATGCAACCAAACTCAGCTGTCACATTCGTTTACGACACACAGGCAAAGTCTTATCGTGTTGTAGGATTCACAGAGCACGACAACAAGGACTGGGAACCTATAGTGCCTACACTTCATCACCTTGAAGGAACAACGATAAGTCCTGATGGACATTGGCTCACAGGTATGGCATACATCACCAAGGCTATTGAGGGCAGCGAGTTCTTTAGCGAGTCAGGTGTACCTTACCTATACGACATCAATACAGGTACAATGAACGTGTATGTTGACTCTGAACTCAACATTGACGGATGTGTTGTCAACAACAACGGTACAATCCTTGCAAATCCAAACACTGGCGGTCCTCTCCGTGACTTCCGCATATTCTACCAGAACAAGTACTGGATCACGCTTGGCCAGATATATAAGCAGCATTGCGGTTACACATTCAGTGACAAGACTGGCTTTGACCGTACTGGTACTGTCGTTAGTGTAAGTGACAATGCTAGTCGCCTTGTGTCATTCGTCGACCCTCTCTCAGAAAGCTACATCATCGACTTTGGCAAGAGCATTGAAGATGTGTGCAATGACATCGACCTCCTCGACAACTACTCTGTATCACCTGTCAATGGTGCCATCTTCTCGCAAATCTCAACAATAGAGATAAACTTCGGACGTAATGTTCAGGTACTTGGAACAGGACGCAACGTACATCTCTACAAGGAGGATGGAACAAAGGTTGCGGACGGTCTTACTGCAGGTAACCAGGGACTTTCCCTAAAGACAGGTTCAAAAAACACTGTTACTGCCGTGTTCCGTACACGTGCCCTCGAACCAGGAGTGAAATACTACGTAAGCATCGATGCAGGCGCTATTGCTGTAAGCAACGATGAGACAAGGACAAACAAGGAGATACGCATCAACTACGTAGGACGTGCCAATTCTGCCGTATCACTCGTCAAGATGGTTCCAGCAGAGGGTACATCACTCCGTCAGATAGATGCAACAACATCATACATTCTCTGCTCATTCGACTGCCCTGTAAAGGTTACAGATAATGCAAGCGCATACCTATACCGCATCGAGGACGGCAAGGAGGAACTTGCCGCACAACTTGTGGTAGCCGAAGGCAACACTGACGAGACAAAGAATCAGGTTGCTCTCTACCCAACATCAACAGTATATCTCTTCGACCAGTACGACTACCGTGTTGTTCTATCAGCAGGCTCTATAAGTGACTATGCTGGTACAGAGATAAGCTTAAACAAGGAGATAAGTGCTACATATAAGGGCGCATTCGTTCGTGAGGTTAGTGTTAACAATGTGTTGTTCGAAGATAACTTCAACAACATGGCTGAGAGTCTTGTGACATGGCTGCGCTACGAAGGTGACCATAACACACCACTTGCTTCAATGATGGAGTTTGAGTTCGATGCCGACAATCAGCCATGGAACCTTTCTATTCGTGACAACGAGTCAAGCGAGGACCGCTGTGCAGCATCACACTCACTCTACAGCCCTTCAGGACAGAGCGACGACTGGATGCTCACACCTCAGATCGTCATGCCATCAGAAGGCAACATAACACTCCAGTTTGATGCACAGGGATACAATCCAAACAAGCAGGATGTTCTTAAGGTGTACGTCTTTGAAGAGGACTGGGTTATAGCTGCACTCAACAGCGAATGGATGGAAGATGTAAAGACAAAATCTGTACTCCTTGACGAAATAACACTCTCACCAGGAGCAAATCAGGACCAGATTGATGGCGAATGGACACACTACAGCTATGACCTCTCCAAGTGGCTTGGAAAGAACATCTACATTGCCTTTGCCAACCAGAACAGGAATCAGTCTATGATGTTCCTTGACAATGTGAAGGTAGAACGTGAACAGCTCTTTACAATTGCATTCAAGAACTCAGATGCGGTAGTAAACAAGGAGAACATCACAATATCAGGTCAACTTACCATTACTACACAGAATCCTGTAAACAGCATCAAACTCACGCTTAAGGATGCAGAGGGCAGGGAAGTGTCTACTGTTGACTGGCCAAGTATAAGTGGCAATCTTCAGGGACGTTCTATACCATTCGAGTTTGCCAACCCTCTTCCACTTGCCATAGGTAAGGTAAACAAGTACACTATTGACGTAGAACTTGGTGACAAGGTAACAGAGTATACAAGTTCAATCTCAGACCTCGTATTCGAGCCAACAAAGCGTGTTGTACTTGAAGAAATGACAGGTATCGACTGCCCTAACTGTCCACTCGGTATCATTGCTATCGAGAAGATGGAGAAGGTATTCGGCGAACGCTTCATTCCACTCTCTCTCCACACTTACACAGGTGACCCATATGCAGGTAATCTCAGTTCATACGCTCAGTTCCTTGGTCTTAGTGCTGCGCCTTCAGCTCGTATCAACCGTGTAGAAGGTACATACTTCCCAATAACATCATCAAATGGAACATACATCGACACAAGCGTAGATGATCCACACTGGTTCGACATCGTCACACGTGAACTTAGCAAGTCAACAACAGCGGATATATCAATCAATGCTGTACTTTCTGCAGATGGAAAGACAATAGACTTCTACCCATCTGTTCGTTATGCTATCGATGAGCCTAACTGTCAAGTCTCTCTATTCATTGCGATACTTGAGAACGGACTTGTAAACTATCAGGTCAATGCCTTTGGTACAATAGAACAGGCAATACTTGGAGAGTGGGGTGCAGGAGGTATACACTCTGGTGAGACTACAAACGGATATGCTTATCCTGTTACTCACAACGATGTGGTACGTTCTGTTATAGGAAATACTTTGAGTGGTACACTCGGTGTCTTCCCACAGTCACTTGAAGCAGGAAAGACATACAGCGCAAAGCTTTCAGGTGCATATCCTCTCGTTATTGAAAAGCCAGAGAATGCTTCTGTTGTCGCCATGCTTATCGACACCCAGTCTGGTGAGGTTATCAACGCAGCCAAGACAAACCTTGTCACAGGAGCCGAAGCATTAGGCATAGAATCAGCTGAGTCATCCCAGACATCCGACATCTACACAGTATCAGGAGTACGTGTTCGTCAGTCAGCAACACAGGCAGACATCAAGTCACTCCCTGCAGGCATGTACATTATCAATGGCAAGAAGATTATCGTTCGATAATCTCTCTCGAACCCAATAAGAAGGGGCTTCTCTCACGTTAAGTGGAGAAGCCCCTTTTTTTTATTGTTTTAAGGTCTCTAACCCTTCTATAGCATATAGAACTTCTAGCCCTTCTAGAGTATCTAGAGCCTCTAGAGCATCTATAACTTCTAGAACTTCGAACCTCGAACTTCTATCCCCCCTACTTAATCACAACCTCACATCCTTCGAGCAAAGCACTTGAGAAACGAACCTTGACCTCATCCTTACCAGTAGTCTTGATGTAAGCAAGGAGTTGACCATTGTGCACTCTCTGATGATTATCTCTGTAGTTTCCCATGTCAGTATTGTCGCTGCCCTCAAGACCAAGGAGCTGACCAGGACCAGTCACCACACAACGAATATCATTATCAGCAAGCTTGACGATAACGTCATTCTCATCCTTAACCTGAACTGTGATATGAACAACCTTCTCCTTACCATTAGACTCTGTCACATCTGCCTCTGCAACAACCTTATAAGGTCTGCCACTTGTAGAGATACTATAACTGCTTTCAGCCTTACCATCCTTATTCAAACCCTCACACAAGAGAGTACCCGCAGCATAAGGAATGTCCCAATAGATGATACCATTACTATCATCCTTAGACTTAGTCTCGCCCACAACCTTGCCATTAAGCAACAGACGAGCCTGAGGAGCATTAGTATAACAAACAACACGGATAGTGTTGCCATCCTCATAGTTCCAAGTGTCAAGCGCCTCCGCACTTACAGGAATGTTCTGGTTACGTCTCTGTCCCCAAGATCTTGCAGGGTAAGTACCGATGTACGTAACAGGTTTATCGCTCCAGAGAGAAGCACGGAACCATCCACGAGGCTTCTTGAAACTACCAAAGTCAAGGAGACCTGTGTTCAGACCGCGTGAAGGCCATCTGCCACTCTCACCGATATAGTCGGTACCTGTCCAGATGAACTGTCCAAAGATATGCTTCTTGTCACGCACATCCTTCCAGCTGTTATAACCGACACCCGTCTCACTACCATAGATGATACGAGAAGGATATATCTTATGATCCTCGTCATAACGATTCTCAGTATAGTTGTAACCCACCACGTCAATGGCACCAGGGTACTCCGTCTGGTTACTCATCACAACGCCAGCCAAGGCACCAGTAACAGGACGTGAAGTGTCTATGCCCCTAACGACAGCAGCAAGTCTCTTGGCAATCTTTCCGATACGCTCAGCATTAGGAGCATCCTTCTTGTAACCGCCAAACATAGGTTGGTTGATAGCGGCATTATTACCATCAAGAACAGGGTGAGAGTAAGGATCATTAGGGTAGTCCACCTCATTACCTATGCTCCACATGAACACACAAGGGTGGTTGCGGTCACGTCTGACCATATCAGCCACATCACGGTCTATCCACTCCTCAAAGAAGTCGAATGTACCGAAGAACGCAGGTTTGCCGGCATTCCATCCCTCAACCCACTTACGTTTAGGAAACTCCCACTCGTCACTTGCCTCGTCCATCACAAGCATACCAAGTTCATCACAGAGGTCATACACTACAGGAGCCTGAGGATTATGGCTCATACGGATAGCGTTGGCACCCATATCCTTGAGGTTAGAGAGACGTCTGCGCCACACGTCCTCTGGCACTACAGCACCGAGAACACCCGCATCGTGATGCAGACACACACCCTTCACTTTAGTGTTCTTGCCATTAAGGAAGAAACCATTGTTTGCATCAAACTTAAGTGTACGAAGTCCCACGTTGCATGATGCCTTGTCTATCTCCTTTTCGCCGTCAAGGAGGGTAGTGTTAAGCTTATAGAGGTATGGAGTATCAAGGTTCCATAACTGAGGCTTAGCTATATTCAACTTGACAATGGTCTTGCCATCAGCACATTTCCTGTTTGTCTTTGCAACAACATTTCCGTTAGCATCAACAAGTTGTGCAACAACCTTAAGGTCACCTCTTGCATACATGGCACCCTCCACATTCATCTCAACCTCCACGGTAGCAGACGACTTAGACACGTTCTTTGCCTGCCATCCAAGTCCCCATTGAGTGAAGTGAGTCTTGCCAGAGCCGACGATCCACACATCACGATAGATACCACTACCTGTGTACCATCTGCTATCTGCCAACTGGCTATGGTCAACACGAACAAGAAGTTCATTCTCGCCTTCCGTGAGGTATGGTGTCATGTCATACATGAAACTAGCAAAACCATTAGGTCTATGTCCCAGTTTCTTTCCATTAAGGTAGACGGTAGAACGGCAATACACACCTTCAAAATATATGTAATGGAGATCCTCCTTGTCTGTAATATTAAACACCTTGCGGTACCATCCTATACCTCCAGGCAGATACCCCTGACAGCTGGCAAGAGATGGGCTCAACTGTCCCTCGATACTCCAGTCATGTGGAAGAGTAAGTTTACGAACATCATTTTTTTTGTAGAACACAAGACTGTCATCTCCAAGTGAGAACTGCCAGTTGTCATTAAATTTCTCTGCCTTACCGAAAGACACCTGAGCAGAAGCACCAAGAGTAAGAGCGAATGCAAATGCCGAAGTTAGTAATCCTTTGTAATTCATTGGTTAGTGGTTTATTGTTATTAGTAATGTGACTTGTTACTTTAAGTAATAATAAATGGGATACCCAGCCTAACTCTCTATGTATGGAGGGAACTGAGTTGCTCTGTACGCTGAAAGGGCTCTTCCTTTGTCGGGAATAAGTTGAAGCTTTATCAATGGAGCATTGCCACGGGCAGTCATTCAAATCTTATAACCTCACAAGCATAGTGACATTACAACCATTCAATTCTGTTTTAGCCTTTGCAAAAAAGCCGAGTCCCATTTACTATAAGATACATTGTGATGTGATTAGTTTAAAAACTGCTAATTGACAGACACGAAAAAATAAAGGTTGGGGGGGAATGGTCAACAAATCTATAAGAAACCTCTAAGGAGCGCACGAGAATTACACGAGAATTACACGAGGAGCGCAAACGATTTGCAGGGACTCCTCGTGCGCTCCTCAGGTAATCCTCGTGTAATTACAGATCTCTTAAATCAATCAGGATTTGCGATTGATAGAAACACAACTGAAAGATATTGTTGAACTTAAAAAAGAAATATTGGGGTATAATCATGGGAATGACAATAGGGACTGATGGGGCTAATGGTACCTGATGGGATAGTTCTGCTGATTCACAAATAATCACAAACTGTATAAAATGTACTGCGACCATGGGAGTAATCTATTCCCATGGTCGCAATAGTTTATAACTCGACTTTAGTTTTTGGCTATGTCAATAGGTTTTAAGGGGTGATACAATGTTGAAGGAATATTTATCTCCTTCGTTTGAAAGCTGTCCCCTTCGTATAACCGTACAATCTATCAGTTTTAGCAAATACTAAAGCTGAGCGCTTTAGAATTTATAGCCAAGTGATATTGAAAAGTTCTTGTGCTTTGAATCTTCACCAGGAGCTGAGATTGCTGCAGTTATTGGTATGTCGTATCTTATCTCTGCAAAGACCTTGTTATTAAACGTATAACCAAGAGCTACCGGTAATGATACTACTGCTGATTCGCATGTGACCTTTTCTGAAGAAGATTCGTTTAATACGTCGCCTAAATCAACTTCTACAGTTGTTCCATTTGCTGTGACCTTTGCTTTGTCATTTACAAGAAGTCCTACCTGAAAACCAAACTTGAAGACTAAGTTCTTTGTGTAGTAGATGTTGTAAAGAACAGGAATGTTGATGTAGTCTAACTTGATGGTTTCACTTACTCCTATCTCTCGACCTGTACAACCTTGCTGTGAGTAAGCTAATCCTGCTGTGATAGTAGAGAAGTTGTTTACCTTTGTCTCAACGTCTGCTCCGACTAACAAACCATAGCGTGAATTACTATCATCAAAATTTGTCATGTTTGAAAAGTTAAGACCGACTCTTGGATTGAACCATACTTTCTTTGCTGAATCCTGTGCCTGGACAGTGATTGACAATGCCATGGCAATAATAAATAAAAGTTTCTTCATAAAATGTTATTGAGTTAATAATTCTTACGGATTTTATTTCCACGGTGCAAAGTTACGCATTTATTTTTTATTTGAACCTTATTTTGGTAGTTAGTTGTCTAGGACAGACGATTTATTCTTACCATAGATAGTTACCATTCTAAACAGTTTACTTACATAATCATTTTCCGAACCATTTTCTTTCAGTAAATGAACTTGGTTAATAGAAGAAAAAAGAGCAAAGAATTATAAGTTCCTTACTCTTTTTTATCCAATTACCTACCTACAGGGTTGTTCATTATTGGCATCTGCTTGTCAGTTAACTTGAGAAGTTCCTTGATTGCCTTGATATCCATTGTGGCGCGAGGTACTGTGCTAAGTCCTACTGATTCGCAGTATAGATTGATATTCTCACTTACAATACCGGCATCAACACATCCCATCTGAATGGCTTTCTCGTTGTTGCTTCCAAACTTGTCGAAGTCGATGACCATGAGAAGACTGACGTATGCGCCCTTAACAAAGTCCTGTCCTCCTGCAATGATGTCACGATGATCACCGTCTGCTTTCTTGACAAGTTTGTTTGCCTTGACATCATACTCGTACACTCCTTTTCCCAAGAATGCATAAAGACGAATCTCTTGCTTGTTCATGGCTGTTGGAGATGTGATGTGCTTATCGTCACGTTGTTGTCCACAGGCAGCCCAGCAGAGGTTACTCAACTCTTGATTTGATAGTTTGGCGTTCTTGTCATATTTACGTGACGAATGACGTTTCTGAAGAGTTTCAATCATTGATAATGACTTCATTTTCAGATCTGGCGCTGGCAACTTGATGTCTTGAGCATTTGCACTTAGCATTGTCATAGATGCCATTAAAGCTAATAATAATTTCTTCATAATTAATTAATATGGCTTGGTTAGTATTTGTTCATATGGGAGTTACAGAGTCATTCCTGACTCAAATCCTATCTCGTTCAACTTACAGATAGACTTGCCTTTTATCTTTGATGTAAAAATAAGGTAAATGGCATGCTTACCACGGACATTCTTGACATTAACCCTTGCACTCACATCAACAGGTTCTGCTGACATATTTGATTTAACCTTAAGTGAGCCTATGCTTTTACCGCCTTCCGCCTTTGTCGGTTGGTCAAGCATGATGTCTATTGTTCCGTCAACGCCTTCTGGTATGATGTTCATAACCATTTTCACAAACTTCTGATCTTTCATCTTGTCAAAGTTGAAGTACTTGTAACCTATGGTTGAACCACTCACATTGTTTACCATTGCACAACGGTTGATACTTGAATCGTATGGATTCTTCTTTCCATCATAGTCCATGCGGTAGATTTCTGTATGTGAACCTGAATAAACGACATTAGGATATTCTGCATGCGCTGGCTCTGGACCTGTATAGTAGCAAGCTATACCGGCTGAGTAGCGCTTGAATGGATTCAGGCCATTGATGGCAAAACCTTCTGATGTGAGTTCGCCTTCACTTATCTTTACATATCCATTTGGACCTTCATTCACCTCCACATCTATTGGTGCAACCATAGCTTGACGTGAATACTCTGTTGTTCCTGCCTGACGATGATAGAACACGTACCATTGACCATTAATCTCACAGATACTTCCGTGTGTGTTACCGTTAGGACATGCTGTTGCTATGGTTGTGCCATCTGCCTTTGTCTTTCTTCCACGACCATCAATGATGGTGCCTCCATACTTGAAAGGACCAAGTGGACTATTGCCATAGCAATATGCAAGGGTGTAGTTTGACTCTCCAAGTCCGAAGTCTCCGTCCTTTGTCCAGCGACTATAGATATAGACATACTTGTCCTTTATCTTACGCATAGATGATGCCTCGAAGAAACGGTATATTGTATCCTGTTCATAACCAGGAATCATGTCTTCTACAATCTTGGTTCCAGACTTTACTGTTGCCATTGTCTCTGGATCAAGTTCTGCTCCGTTACAGCGCTTGAATCCCCAGTAGCCATACACACGTCCATCATCATCAACAAACACGGCTGGGTCAAATCCAAGTATACCGTCATTCACGTCTGCATTGTCCTTGTTCCAGTTTATGACCTCAAACTTACCGTCTGGACGTGAGGAACGTGCTACCATACCGTTACGACCTCCTTCCTGATTGTTAGGGTAGAGGTAGTATGTTTTTTTACCTGCAGCATCTTTTACCAATGCCATATCTGGTGCATATAGCACATCTGCCTTTCCACTTTTATTTGGTTCACCCTTACCGTTGGACTTGTTGACGAAGATTATTCCGTCATAGCGCCAATGGGTGAGATCATCAACTGAAGCGGACCATACTACCTGATCGCGTCCACAATATTCGGTAACAAGATTGTCGTGTGAACCATAAACGTACACTCGGTACTTTCCTGGATTATCAGGATCTTCGAAAACGTATGGTTCACCATCTGGTATGAATTCCCATAATGGCATGTATGGGTTCTGTGCTTTGACGTTAGTTATGCCTAACGATAGCATCATTGCAATAGATAAGAGTGTCTTTCTCATTTGGTTTAGTTTTTTGTTTTCTGTGCAAAGATAATAATTAACAACGAATTTTTCAAAAATAACACACACATGAAATTATTTTTTTATTAATGGTTTAGGGACTTTAGAGTCCTTAGAGTCCTTAGTGCCCCTTAGAGTCCTTAAAGTCCTTAAAGCAAAAAAAAAGGGTATTGTCGATTGACAATACCCTAAGTGTTATAACGAGGGGATAAGGATTATCCACCAAAGTTATCGAATGAGATCATGTCGTCCTCTACACCAAGAGAGTGAAGAAGGTCGAGCACAGTCTTAGCCATCATTGGAGGTCCACAGAGGTAGTATTCTACATCTTCTGGTGACTCATGCTGCTTGAGGTAAGTATCACCCATTACAGGAGCAACAAATCCTGGAGTATACTTGATTCCTGCTTCGTCTGCCTTTGGATCTGGACGGTCGAGGGCAAGGTGGAAGTGGAAGTTGTCGAAGTCCTTCTCAAGCTGGAGGAAGTCATCGAGGAATGGAATCTCCTCGAGGGCACGTGCTCCATAGAAGTAGTGCATCTGACGGTCACGAATGTTGAGAGTCTTCAAACAGTGCATAATCTGTGCACGGAGAGGAGCCATACCGGCACCACCACCGACCCAAATCATCTCACGACCTGTACCATACTTAGGACGGAACTCTCCATAAGGACCTGACATGATAACCTTATCACCTGGCTTAAGAGAGAAGATGTAAGATGATGCGATACCTGGGTTAACATCCATGAATCCTGGGCCCTGCTCCTTTGGCTTAAATGGAGGAGTAGCGATACGAACATTAAGAGTGATGATATCACCCTCGTCTGGGTAGTTCGCCATAGAGTATGCACGGATTGTTGGAGTATCGTTAACACACTTGAGTCCGAAGAGACCGAACTTCTCCCAAGCAGGGAGGTATGTGTCACCCACGAGGCTCTTGTCGATATCCTTGTCATAATCCATCTGGAATGCAGGAATCTTGATCTGTGCGTAAGAACCTGGTTCGAAGTCCATGTGCTCACCTGGAGGAAGAGCAACCTTGTACTCCTTAATGAATGTAGCAACGTTCTTGTTTCCAATAACAGTACACTCCCATTCCTTAACACCCATTACTGAGTCTGGAACCTTGATAGAGAGGTCACCCTTAACCTTTGCCTGACAGCCAAGACGGTAACCTTCCTTGATCTGCTTACGTGTGAAGTGACCTTTCTCAGAATCGAGAATCTCACCACCACCTTCTACTATCTGGCACTTACACTGACCACATGAACCCTTACCACCACATGCAGATGGAAGATATACATCCTGTGCTGCGAGGGTAGAGAGGAGGCTTCCGCCCTGGTCAACTGTAAGCTTGTCCTTTCCATTGATAGTGACAGTAACCTGACCACTTGGAGAAAGGAAATTCTTTGCAACGAGGAGGATGATAACCAATGCAATCACGATTACCAAGAACACTGCGATGCTATAAATGATAAAATTTAAATCCATTTTCTATGTCCTTTCTTTTTAGATTTTAAGACCAGAGAAACACATAAATGCCATTGCCATGAGACCTACTGTGATGAATGTGATACCAAGGCCCTGAAGTGGCTTTGGAACATCAGAGTATGCCATCTTCTCACGAATTGCAGCAAGACCAACAATAGCAAGAGTCCAACCAATACCTGAACCAAGTGCATAAGCAAGACAGTCAGATACAGAACCGATGTACTGTGTGCTTGATGGATCCATTGTGATACGCTGCTGCATAAAGAGTGAAGCACCCATGATAGCACAGTTTACAGCGATAAGTGGAAGGAAGATACCGAGAGCTGCATAGAGAGATGGAGAGAAACGCTCTACAATCATCTCAACGAGCTGTACGATACCTGCAATAACTGCAATGAAGAGAATGAATGCAAGGAAAGTGAGATCAACACCTTCTGCAAGGGCACCATCAGCGAGAACCTTTGTCTGAAGGAGATAGTCAACTGGCACTGTGATGAGGAGTACGAATGTAACTGCAACACCAAGTCCGAGTGATGTCTTTACTGTCTTAGATACTGCAAGGTAAGAGCACATACCCAAGAAGAAAGCGAAAATCATATTGTCCACGAAGATAGAGCGGACGAACAAACTAATGAAATGTTCCATAATTTTACTTTGTTTATTGGGTTATTACTTTATATCCTTGTTGATTGAACGGTGAGCCCAAATGAAGCATGCAACGAGGATGAGCGCCATAGCTGGCATAGTCATCATACCGTTGTTGAGGTAAAGACCTCCATTCTCCATATAGCAGCAGTCAGGAATAACCTGGAAACCAAGGATTGTTCCGAAACCGAGAAGCTCACGGAAGAAACCAACTACTACGAGCACGAATGCATATCCGAGACCGTTACCGATACCATCAAGGAAAGACTCCCAAGGACCATTCTGCATTGCGAATGCCTCGAGGCGTCCCATGAGGATACAGTTAGTAATGATAAGACCTACATATACAGAAAGCTGAACTGATACATCGTAAACGAAAGCCTTGAGGACGTTGCTCACAATAGTTACGAGAGCAGCAACAACAACGAGCTGAACGATGATACGAATTCTGTTTGGAATAGTCTTACGAAGAAGTGAAATAATCACATTTGCAAATGCTGTAATAACTGTAACAGAAAGACCCATTACGATTGCAGGCATGAGCTGTGATGTTACGGCAAGAGCAGAACAGATACCGAGGACCTGAACAGCTACAGGGTTGTTAAGGTTTAACGGACCCTTGAAAACCTCGCCATTTTCTTTTGAAAATAAACTCATATTCTAATCCTCCTTATTAATTAAGTGAATCAGCGCAGCAGCTGTCAGCAGCAGCCTCACAGCAGCTTGCCTCTTCGCATGCCTTGTCACACTGCTTAGCACAAGAACCACCTGCAAAAGCAGTAATATCGTCTTTGTGATCAGTGAGGCACTTCTTAATCATATCATTAACACCATTTGAAGTAAGCGTAGCACCTGTTACTGCGTCAACATAGTTGTCTGCAGTAAGATTTGAAGGAGCCTTACCACTCTTATAAACACCGAGAACAACATTGTTGTCAGCATCAAAGATCTGCTTGTTCTGGAAACCATCCTGGAACCACTGCTCAGTGATGCGGGCACCAAGACCTGCTGTTTCACCTTCGTGATTAAAGAATGTACCGAAGACAGTCTTACCATCCTTGTTGATAGCAACCCATCCCCAGATAGGTCCCCAAAGACCAGCGCCCTTAACCTTAACAACGAGCTTCTCTTCACCATTTACATTAGCAGTGAGAACCTCAGCATTCTGATCCTGCTCACCAAGTACATTTGCCCACTCAGCCTCAGGATCAGCACACTCACGGATATTGAGTGAAGCAAGAATCTGCTTCTTTGTGTCAAGAGCAACATTCTTGTCCTGAGTCTCCTTAAGTGAAGATGCAACGAATGCAAGGAGGAATGCGACGATGATTACCATCACACTTGCATATATAATAGTATATGCATTGCTATTTGTATTCAATTTTGCCATTTCTTAATCCTCCTTATTTTGCAGCACGCTTAGCGCGCTTGTTGATATTTGACTGAATGAAACAGTAGTCGATGAGTGGAGCAAATACATTCATCAAAAGGATAGCGAGCATCATACCTTCTGGGAAACCAGGGTTGAGTACGCGGATGATGATTGCCATTGCACCGATAAGGAATCCGTAGATATACTTACCGCACTCTGTACGAGCTGCTGTTACAGGGTCTGTTGCCATGAATACAGCACCGAAAGCAAATCCACCTACTGTGAGCTGCTCCCACCACTGGAAGTTGAGTGCCTCAGCATTGTCATACTTAAGGAAGTAAGCCATGAGAGCACCACCAACGAATGTAGAAACGATGATCTTCCAGCTTGCGATACCAGCCCAAATAAGGATAACTGCACCAATCATGATAGCAATGAAAGAAGTTTCACCGATAGAACCAGGGATAGTACCGATGATTGTATCCATTGGATCAAGTAAATCACCATTAAGGTTTTTAACAACTTCACCTGCACCAAGCTGACCTAGTGGCGTAGCTGCAGAAAAGCCGTCAACCGTACCATTGATACAATCCATATACTTCTCGTTAACCCATACCTTATCACCAGACATCATTGCTGGATAAGCAAAGAAAAGGAATGCACGAGTTACAAGTGCTGGATTGAAGATGTTCATACCTGTACCACCGAATACCTCCTTAGCGAAGATTACTGCAAAAGCAGTAGCGATTGCGATAATCCAGAGTGGACAGTTTACAGGAACAATCATTGGAATGAGCATACCTGTTACGAAGAAACCTTCGTGAACTTCTTCCTTCTTATACTGAGCGATAGCAACTTCGATTCCGAGACCTACGAGGTAAGAAACGATGATCTTAGGGAGCATGACACCAAGACCGTAGAGGAAGTTGCACACGAGTGTAGATTCCTCGCCAGTAGCGATGTAGTGCTGAAGACCGATGTTGTATATACCGAAGAGGATAGCAGGAATCATCGCGATGATTACGAAGAAGATGCTACGCTTTGAGTCGATAGCGTCGTGGATCTGAGCACCACGAACCTTAGCAGTCTCATTTGGCACATAGAAGAATGTCTCCATTGCGTCATAAAGAGAACCAAAGGCGCTGAGCTTACCTCCTTCTGAGAAGGTAGGCTTCATGTTATCAAGAATTTTCTTAAGTCCCATAGTGCTTATTCGTTTTCTTTACGCAACATGTCGAGACCTTCTCGAACAATGCGCTGGAGTTCAACCTTAGAACTATCCACGAACTCAGCCATAGCGAAGTCCTCAGGAGCAACCTCGTAGATACCGAGAGCTTCCATGCGGTCGATGTCACCGGCGATGATAGCCTTGACGAGCTGTTCTGGATAGATGTCCATTGGGAATACTGAGTCATACTCGCCAGAGAAGATCATGTGGCGATGACCACCCTTCACACGAGCGTCGAGTGTGTATTCCTTATTCTTGCCCTGGAGCCATGTGAAGTATGAGCGGCTTGTAGAGAACTCGTTGTAACGTGGAGCGATCCAACCGAAGAGTTCGTCTGCGTCGTCACCTTCAGGGATGGCAGTAACCTCAGTAGTGTGAGCGAGGAGGAATGCTTCCTCCGATGTCTTCATACCAGTGAGAGGGTTACCGTCGATGATGCGGACCTTCTTGTCTGTAGCAACATTGCCAGCCACGATGTCTGCGATCTTAGCACCTGGGAGTACAGTCTTGTACTGTGGTTCCTTGATTTCTGAACCTGCAACTGCGATAGTACGAGTAAGGTTAACCTTACCTGTGTTGAACAAGCGACCTACGAAGATTGCCTCTTCTACGCCCATTGTCCAAACTACCTCGCCCTTGTTGACAGGGTTTACGTTGTTGATCTGAACACCTACGTTACCTGCAGGACACTTGCCCTGGAACTCAGTAATCTCAGCATTCTGAACCTTAGCAGCAGCACTGCCAGCCTTCACACCAAGGTAAACCTTTGCAATCTTTGCAAGAGCAGAGATACCAGTCTGGAAGTCATCCTCATTGCCCTGCAACTGAACTTCTACGTCAGCAGCAAGTGGCATGTCCTGGATGGCAGACACGAAGATTGCCTTTGGAGCGTCGTCAGGATTGGCAACGATTGCATAAGGGCGCTGAATGAAGTAGCCGAAAAGTCCGCTTTCGAGGAGTGCAGCCTTTACCTGCTCGCCAGAGAGCGACTTCACGTCCTTCTTGCCGAAATCTACATACTCCTGCTGAGCTGCAGCCTCGACCTGGACGCTTAACACTTTACGACGATCACCTCTCTCTACGAGTTTTACTGTACCCGCAACTGGAGAAGCGAACTTCATTTCTGGATGCAATTTGTTTACAAACAAAGCATCACCAGCCTTGACAACGTCACCTTCCTTAACTACTACCTTTGGCTTCATACCCCAGAATGCATCTGGACAGAGTCCGTAGACCTGTGATGCAGGAGCGGCAGAAACCTTAGCAGCAGCCTTACCTTTAAGGTTGATGTCGAGGCCTTTTCGTAATTTAATTACATTCGCCATAAAATACTGTTTGTTAATATTAAATATTTAGTTTGTTGATAAACTCGATACCTGAAAAGATTTATGCGCAATGTATATACGTGCGTACACTATTTACATAAATCGTTACAAAGGTAATATTTTTAATTATAATTAAAGAATTTTAATATGACTTTTTTCTTCAATTAGTCAAAAAAGTACACTTTAATTCTTTGTTGCAAACTCTACATGTTATTTATGCTAAATGGAGTGGACAAAAAAGGCGAAACTGCAGTCGTTGCAATTTCGCCTTTCTTATCTTGTCTTTTTGCGCGATTTGTTTGTATGCGTTATTCGTCGTCATCATCGCTTGAAGTGTCAACGAAGTCCTCAAGTTCTGAGATGTCAGGGTTGGCATCGTCAAGAGAGATGTCGTCGTCCTCGTCGCGATCTGGGTCTTCGTCCTCAATCTCTGGGAGGTCTTCGTCGTCATCTTCTTCTGCTGGGAGAATGATGTCTTCGTCGTCATCATCATTGTCGTACTTGCGACCCTTCTCGTCCTCGATGAAGAGACTCATCTTCACCTTCTCCACCTTTGGCTTAGCCTTGATGAATACACCTTCAGTCCATGTGCCACGTGCAATCTCAAGTACCTCGTATCCATCTTCGCGGCGACGGTCGATGATACCGCCAGGACGGTGCATAGTAGTGGTAGGGAGAACGCTGCAGTCGATGAAGAAAGCACTCTCGATAATGTCTTGAATAGCAAGAGGTAAACCCTTCCAGCCTGTACCGAGATTGTTCTTGATGAGTTCGAGCACTTCATATGGTTCGAGGTGGTTGATATTCTCCAGATTGAGGTCTGTCACCTTCTTGAGTTGGTGCTTGCGGATAGCGATGGCGTTGTTGTCACCTTCGTTAGGGAAAGAGAATATCTGGTAGTGCATTTGCTCGAGTTGGGCAACGCGCTTCTCGTCATCACGGTTCAAATATTGAATGTCAAAAACATTACGAATGATATTCATGTAATGCTTCTTGTATTCGGCATAATGTTCGTCCTTTTTGCCTTCGATAATCATCTGGCTAAGTTCGCTCTCATTAATAGTCCAAATGTTTGACTTTGTGAGCTCGTCGAGCTCCATCTTTAGTCTTCCTTTCATCCTGATATTTTAGAAAATTAGTATTCATTTTGGTAAATCGGGTGCAAAGGTATGTATTTATTTTTAACTTGTCAATACTTTTTTCACTAACAATGCAGAAAAATGTGTATTTTTTCGAAAAAAGTACATTGCGGAATACGAAAATGTCACGAAAAGGGTGGTTTGCTTTATGTTGGCAAACTGTGTGAAGTCAACTTATATTAAAATTGTCACAAACCTTCACATTTATAAAAATCATCGAAATTTTTTATTTTATCATACACTTCATACACTAATCTTGGGTTACTATGTTGTCTTGGCAAAGATGCATCAAATTGCTTGATACATAGTGTACTTATGCTGTGTGAATTACTTTGGCAAAGTCTTGCCACGATGATGGCAAAGTTTTGCCAAGTAGTGGCAAAAACGTGGTTGCCGTGAAGCGTTCTTCTTTTATACGCCTTCTTTTGTGTATTGTAATGCCTGTTTGTATGCAAATAGTGTATGAAGTGTATGATAAAATAAAAAATTTCGACGATTTTTCTTTCAAAGGTGGTCGTTGGGTAGTAGTGTCTGAATTTGGGTGAGTTTGGAAAATAAGTATTATTCCGATGCCTTAGGAGCAAGATATAATACCTTATATATTATTAGTCTATAGTCGATATTTTTTTCTGTTTTTCTTCAAAAAAATCAAGGAAATATTTGGAGAATAAAAATAAAGTCTTTACCTTTGCACCGTTCTATTGAAATAGTACAGTTAAATAACTAATAATAAACAGATAATATGATTACGTTAGACAATTTGAATTTTGGCTATAATCGTTCGGGAAAAGTTCTTGAAGATATTAACCTCCGACTTCCAGAAGGTCACATCTACGGACTTCTCGGAGAGAATGGTGTGGGCAAGTCAACACTCCTGGCGGTAATTGCAGGATTGCTCAAGGGTGAGGGAGAATGCAAGATTGATGGTGTCGCTTCTCACGGCAAATCTCTCGCTCTGCTTCAGGATATCTTTGTGCTCGGAGAGGAGATAAGCAGAATGAGCAACGAGAGTGCCAACGACCTCGCCAAGTTTTATCAGAAGTTGTATCCTAAGTTTGATATTGATTACTTCCTGAAGATAGCTGAGGAGTTGAAGGCTGACATCAACGTGAAACTCCTTTCGCTCTCTATGGGTAGTAGGCGCAAGGCAATGATTGCTCTCGCACTCGCTTGCAACACTCGCTATCTCTTGATGGACGAGCCAACCAACGGACTTGACATCACTTCAAAAATCACATTCCGTCAGCTCATCGCCTCGCATGCTACAGAAGACCGCACCATCATCATCTCAACCCACATGGTTGACGATGTGGAAGTCCTTCTCGATGCTGTGATCATCATGCGACAAAAGGAAGTGCTCCTCTCTGCCACCATTGCGGAGATCGGTCAGAAACTCTGTTTCGGTCAACTCGAAGAAGGGGATGATGCGATATACAGCAAGGACACAATCAATGGTCGTGTAGGTGTGGCAGAAAACCTCTGTGGTGAGGAAATGCCTGTGGATATCAAGATGCTGTTTGTGGCTTGTATGAATAATAGTAAGAAGATAAAGGAACTCTTCTCTCACAACTCATAACTTATAACTCATAATTTACAATTCTATGGCAAATAATAGTTTTCAAAGAGTGATGGCACTCGTTCAAAATGATATAAAGAAAAGTCGTTTTTATGTGTTGTTAGGGATGTATGCAGTAGTACAGATATTTGCTACTATTGTGTACAAAGACCTATGGTATAGCGATATTCGTTCGAATGTACTTAGCGAAGAATTCCTGTCAATGCTTTATGGTACAATAAATCTCCCTATTAATGGAGCATATCATGCAGGTCTTCTCGGAGTGATGTTCTTCATTGCATACCGCAAGTTCACTCACAAGAACGAATCCATGACATACCGTCTGCTCCCTGCCACTAATTGGGAAAAATGCTTGAATATCATTTGCGATTATATTGTTCTCGTGTTAGGATTTTTGGCAGTCAAGGCTGTGTTCTGCATTGTCTTTGGACTTATGATGCACGATATGACCATAGGACTGAATGCTCTGAAAGGTATCTTCGTAGGGCATGCTCCAAGTTCAGGACTATATTTTCAAGTAAATTTTAGTATTGACTTGGAAAATATGAAATACGGAACAAAGTTATGGGGTATGAGCCCTATTGGAATACCATATGTGGAACCTTTTTATAAAAGTGATGAGCTATTTGTCCTGCATAAAGGTTTGTTCGATGTCGAATCTTCTGGTAATCCATGGTCATATTTCTTTATTCGAGATTGGACTCAATATCCAGCATTTGCCTTCGGCTTGAATACGGTTAATTTCCTATTCACTATGTACTTAGACTTCCTTGTAGTCACAGCATTTGCTATCAGAAAGCAAGGCCAGAAGTTCTTCCGCACAAAGGAACTACGAATCCTCTCTATATTCTTTGCTTGTTTTCTCATTGCGCTTGTTTGCAATTGGATTTCCCATGGTAATACCATATCTGAAACACTTTCAACCCTCATGGAACGTATTGTCGAAATCTTAGTTGCCAATGGTCCATGGTGCTGGGCTTCGATGAATGGTTGGATGGTTCAGGCAGGCTTCCTTCTCATTTACCTCGCTTTGACCTTCACATATCTCTACAAGAAAGTCAAGTCACTTTAATCTACTTTCTGCTTATGAAATTTACCGAACCAAGGCCTGTGTTCATGCAGATTGTTGATTACATAGGCGAAAAGATAATACGAGGCGAATTGAAGGCCGGCGAGATGATTCCATCCGTTCGTGAGATGGCTGTGCGACTGGAGGTCAATCCGAACACAGTAGTCCGTGCCTACGAGCGCCTCACGATGTCGGAGATTATCCAGAACAAGCGAGGGGTTGGGTACTTCGTTGCCCCTACCGCCCTCCGTCGTGTGAAGAACCAACGCAAGAAGGCGTTCTTCGATGAGATGCTGCCACAGATGAAGAAAGAAGTGGAGTTGCTGGAGCTTTCGCAAGAAGAGATTGTAGAGAATTTGTTTGGTGAGGACTCTCAAGAGAACTGATTTCAAGAAAAAAGTTTTCTTTCGTAAGTCTTTAATTAAAAATAATTTTGCTTTTGCACGATATTATTCGTACCTTTGCAGCAAATTACAAACCAAATATAAAAAATTCTCCCTTTTATGAAAGAATTAGCATTGAAGTAC
>JAZUHP010000066.1:0-4292 GCA_045641785.1 Bacteroidaceae bacterium | reverse complement strand
ACTCAGCCAGAGAGTTTCTGACTCTTGACGAATTGAAACTGGCTATGACTGGTTCATGTATCAATGAAGATGTAAAAAAGGCTTTCATCTTCGCTTGCTTTACAGGTTTGAGATTGAGCGATATTCGCTCGTTGACATGGGCGAAGGTTCAGAACGCTCCAGATGGCAACACCTTGTTTGTTCGATGCCTGATGCAGAAGACTCAGACATACGTGAATGTACCACTATCTAATGAGGCTCTGAACTGGCTCCCAAAAAAGGATGATCCAAACGAGCCTGTTTTCCGCCTTCCGACTGATTCCAATGTTGAGCGCAACATCCGCTTGTGGATGGAGGGTGTTGGTATCAAGAAGCATCTGACCTTCCACTGTGCAAGACATTCCTATGCAACGATGCTGCTTACCCTTGGTGCTGACCTGTTCACAACATCCAAGTTGTTAGGTCACAAGAACATAGAAACAACCCAGATTTATGCCAAAATCGTTGACCAGAAGAAGGTTGAGACCATCAACCTCATGGATAACTACTTTGGTAATCAAGAACAACCAACTGCAAAATGACAGTAGAACTTCGCTCACGTTTGCTAAAGAACGGCAACAAGACTTTGTATCTCGACTTTTACGAGAATGGCAAAAGGTGGTATGAATACCTTGACCTTTACATCGTTCCTGGCAATACTCCTGCTATCAAGAAGGAGAATGAAGGGACGATGAATAAGGCTATTGCCATCAAAGCAAAGCGTATATTAGGCATTGAGGATGACCCAGAACCATTAGCCAATGGAGAACTTCCGAAGCGAGTCTTTGCCGACTGGCTTGATGGCTACTACAAGAGACTGGAGGATGAAGACCGACTGGCAGAAAGTACGCTTGAAAACGTGGATTCATGTATAAAGGTGGTCAAGTCGTACTTAGCTTATAAACATCGTCCTCGAATGCTTATGAAGAAGATAGACAAGAAGTTCATGATCGACTTCCTTGATTATCTGCAACATACGTATATGAACACCAACAGTCCGAAGAACCCTAAGCCACTCTCGCCACGTACTTGTCTTGCATATCAGCATCAACTGACGAAGATTCTCAATGATGCCGTGAAGTCTGGAGTCTTGAATACCAATCCCTTCTATTCGTTGAATGACAATGAGAAGGTTACAGAGGTTCCCTCGGCTCGTGACTATCTAACCAAGGATGAGCTGGAGTTGATGGCATCAGCAGAAACCAAGAACCAACTTGCAAAGCAAGCCTTCATGTTCGCTTGTTTCACAGGTCTGCGATATAGCGATGTTGCATCCCTTATGTGGGGTAACATTCAACACACCTCGTTAGGACAAGAGATTGTAATCGACTCGATGCAGAAGACAAAACGCTCTGTGCGTGTTCCATTGAGTTCTATTGCGTTGTCATGGCTTCCAGAAAGAGGTAATAATGCTGCAAGTCAGAAAGTGTTTGCCGGATTGACTTCGCTCTGCCAGACGAATGTTATACTGAAGAAGATGGCAAAGGCAGTAGGTATAAACAAGACTGTCAGTTTCCATGTGTCTCGCCACACCTTTGCAACGAGTGCAATCGCTGCTGGAGGAGATCTGTTCACTGTTTGCAAACTGCTTGGTCACAAAGACATTCAGACAACTCAAATCTATGCAGAGGTAATCATGCCGACAAGAATTGAGGCGGTCAATAGGTTATCGGATTTCTTCGGACAAGGTTGACGAGAACAACAAAAGGGAAGAGAAATAGTGGGGTGTCGCAAATTGCGATGCCCTTTTTGTTTTTGTACTATTTGAGTGTTCTAACGGATTACATTTGATTGCAATAAAATGCAGAATTACACCCAAAAATGTCAGTTTGGTATAACATAAGTTATAAAGTTTTATAAAAAATGCTGATTTCGAAGGTGTTTTTGCTCATATTTGAGAAATTTTTCATAAATTTGCAAAGCAAAAGTTATGCACTTTCGCCACTGCAAGTATGAAAACATTCAATACAGCGGGCACTTGCCGCCCGAACGAACACTATATGGTGGACATCACCGAACGCTTGGAAATCATCCGCAAGATGGTTGCCAAGGGTGACTATTTCTGTATCAATCGTGGTAGGCAATATGGTAAGACTACTACACTGACTGCTCTTCAGAATACACTGGAAAAACTAGGATATACTGTTTTCAGCCTTAGCTTTGAAGGTATGTCAGAAGACTCTTTTCAAAGTTTGAATACTGTATTGCATAAGTTGGTTCAGAAAATAAATGATTGTATTCTGTGGGATGAAGCGAAGAATATATCCGAAACTTCTAAAGCATTGCTGGATGAACTTGAAAAGAGTGATAATGCATCAATCGATGACGTTTTATTTTCTAGAACTATCTCCAAGGTGTGCAGGACAGACAAAGTTGTCCTTCTTGTTGACGAAGTCGATCAAGCCAGCAATTCTGCTTCATTTATCCAATTTCTTGGCCTTCTTAGGGATATGTACTTGAAGCGCGATACACGCCCAACTTTCCAGAGTGTCATTCTCGCTGGTGTTTACGACATCAAGAACTTGAAACTGAAGATTCGCACAGAAGGAGAACATCAGTATAATTCGCCATGGAACATAGCTGTTCCTTTCGATGTGGACATGAGTCTTTCGGCAAAGGGAATTGCCGATATGCTGGCTGAATACAAGGCTGACCACAATCTGACTTTTGATGAAATATTCATCGGTCAGATGATTCGTGACTATACCGCTGGTTATCCATTCCTCGTGAGCCGCATTTGTCAGATTATTGACTCAGAACAGTACTCGTGGGATAAGGATGGAATCCTAAAGGCTGTAAATGCAATATTGGTTGAGCGTAACACTCTCTTTGACAATATGATTAAGAAGCTGGATGAGTATCCAGAACTTAAGCAGATATTGAAGGGCATTCTTTTCTCAGGTAAAGTTAAGTCTTATAATCCCGATGAGAAATACGTCCAGATTGCATCGATGTTCAATTACATTTCCAATAAGGACGGAAAGATAGCCATCGCTTGTCGCATTATGGAGACTCGTCTTTATAATCTGTTTATCAGCGAAGAGGAAAACTCGTCATTCTTCAGGCAAGGACAAATCGACAAGAGCCAGTTCATCAAAGATGGTGTCATAGACATGGCACACCTTATGGAACGTTTTATTGTCCACATGAACCAGACTTACAAGATGGATCATGACAACGAGTTCATTGAAGATGATGGTCGTAAGGTGTTCCTTACCTACCTGCGTCCAGTCATCAACGGCATAGGCAGCTATCACATCGAAGAACAGACACGTGACCATGATCGTATGGATGTGGTCATCGACTACCTCGGCAAACAGTACGTCATCGAACTGAAGATATGGAGAGGTAATGCATACAACGAGCGTGGTGAGGATCAGCTCTGTCGCTATCTCGAATACTTCGACCTGCAAAAAGGTTATCTCCTCAGTTTCTGCTTCAACAAGACAAAGAAGTCTGGTTTGTTGCCACCAGTAGAGTTAAACGGACGAACATTGATAGAAGCTATCGTCTAAAACAAAAATAGAAAAATGTACAAAATACGCCACATACATACAATTCTAGTTAGCACGCATTGCGATTCTAATGCCTTGATACCCACCATTTTAGGGGGGGGGTATTGCGCACGGCGTAACTCGCATTATTAAAGATAGATACAAAGCCTTCCAGAGGTGCTTTCGGGCATCTTTGGAAGGCTTTGTTGTATATATAGGCTCGATGACGAACGTCATCAAGGCGATACAAAACTGTACGTTACCGCATAATTGCGGCAGTTATTTACTCTATCAGGAAACATAGATATGAATTTGATACATTCTGACATCATGCTTATCGTATTATGGATATTGGGGACACTCCTTATTTATTTAATAATGGAAGTGTCGATAATAGTGAATATTCTGATGACTGACAAAGTGGCAAGGCTTGACGCACTTTGCGATGTTGAGGATTACGAGTATAGCAAGCGCAATGGTATTCCCGTTCCGCCCAACCTCAGAGGCTGGGATTTCCGTCTCAGACTGTGCGCATTTTATTGGCTCTATGATGATAGATTCGACTTCAAGAAAAAGATAAACGACAAAATAATAAATAAAATTAAAGCAAGAAAGTAAAAAAGATGAAAAAAGAAACTTTTACAGCTGCGGACTTCCAGCGGAAGCCGTATGTAAAGCCACGAATCAAAGTGGTAGAGATCGATCACGCAGACATCATCTGCACGAGTGGTGCATCAACCCAGTCGCTCGAAGAAGATGAGTTCGACTGGAACAACTAAC
>JAZUHP010000065.1:0-71222 GCA_045641785.1 Bacteroidaceae bacterium | reverse complement strand
TTGAATATATCTCTCCGATACGTGAGTCAAAGGAGAAATGACCTCTTTTCCCTCTTGTCTGATATTTGGCTTCAATTTCTTCATCCATTTTTTTCTCAAATACAGAATAACTATGAGTCATTTTGTTGCCAATTTCAAGATAGAGTATATCATTTCTCAAGAAATCATCATATTGTGGTGCTTCATTATATTTATAGTCATATTCAACCTCCATAAGCATGGTATCTATCTCTATATATTGTTTACTAAAGTCAAAATCTATATTCCGCTTTAAGTCTAGAACTACTTTTTGCGAGAAAACATTTATGGAGTTAAAAACCACAAATAATGCAATTAATATTCTTTTCATTCTATATTGTGTTTAGTGCAGTAGCGCTTTTAAATACGCTACTGCAAAACTGAATAAATTAACTGATGCTTTCAATATTACAAAAGCAAGAATTTGTTGAACTATCCCAAGTACAATGGCCATATCCAGTCCATCCTCCGCTAGGACCATCTGGTATTGATGTGCCATTTCCTGTAAATCCCCAACTATAACCAGCAAGGCAGGCATTACCAGTTGCACAAGTAGAAGATCCTTGGCATCCGTCCCAACTATATGACTATGGGCCTGCTCCTCCCAGCACATTCTTCTGCGCTTCTGCACTAAGAACAGTAAAACTGTCATTAAGTACAAATCTTTTTATCTTTCGCATTTCTAAAGATTTTAATTATTAAACTTATTTTCATGAGTATGCAAAACATAATGTTAGCTACGCATTATCAAGGACACATACCCATATAATCTCTACAATCGACCTTATGAATGTACATCTATTTTTGATTATTATAAGAATCGGAGGGATTCTAATGGTCCCCTATTCCCTGATATATAAATTGCCGAAAAATCACTAAGAATGTTTCAAACATTCATTCAGTCTTGTATAATACTGTACTTAGTCGCTACTGAATCTGTAACAATCAATACCATCACTAAACTCCGAAGAATACACATATTGTGCATTGAGTCTGCATTGAGTCTGCAACGAGTCTGCAACGAGACTATCAAAATTTAGGTTTTATTTTCGCTCCTGACAGGCTACAAAATCGCTTCAACATTGTTATGGTTTTGTTGTTACGTCGCTTCTTGTTCGTTCTTTTCTCGTTCTATTCTCGTTCCATAAGCGGAGTCAGAATGGACTTACATCTAACCTACGACGAAACGAAATCGAGTGAAAAACGGTTCAAGAACGTGCGCAGAACGAGTTAATAACAAGCAAATTACGCGCTAATAGTTGTAATAAATCATTGTACATAGTCACCAAATAGTTAAAAGTTTGGTACAAAGATAATACATCAAAGTGCCTTTGTCAAGAGTTTGAGACAATTATTTTTGAACTGTTTCGTTAAAAATTGGGTTCTATTGCAATTTGGTTGAAAAGAAAAGAACGAAAATGGTTCTTCTTCAATTTCGTTGAAAGCTGTTAAAAAACGAAAATTTAGAAAATTAAAATAGATTCTCCTTCCTTTTAGCTTATAGATGTGACTGAAAGCAAATTGTTCAGCAAATTTTCTGTGTAATTTTCTGGATAATTTGCTTTCAGTTAAAGTAAAATGGTTTTTATCTGTTTTTATTTGTTTTTAAAGGTTTTTTCTTCGTCCGCGCTTTGCGCGATAATTTTCGTCGAACAAAAAAAGAAGCACAGATTACTCCATGCTTCTTTCCTTATTATATTACAATTTTTCTTAGTCTAACGAACCTCTCTGTCGCACAAGTTGTCCGGCACTCGTATCTGCATCCTTATTATCATTTACTCCAGGAGTACCTGGAACTGCAGGTCCAACTGTAGGTATAGAACCTGCAAGAAGTGTTGTACGAATACGAGTTGACTTTGTTTCTATTCTCGGAACTGAATATTCTCTTTTCATATTATTTTTCATTTTTTCATTTAACAACCTTGCGAACACTACCGTCATTGAACTTAACAATGTTCACACCACTCTGAATTCCGTCAACAAGTTTACCTGAAACATTGTAAACAGCCTTTATTACATGGCTATCAAGCTCAGCCTCACTAATAGAAGTGATTTCCTCATCAGCCTTTGATGGAAGACGAAGACGAGCATTTGATGCTGCATCAACAGAGAGTTTGAGATAACATCTGTAAGGAGTAGCAGTCATAGCTGCAGAGAGTTTATAGAATGAAGTCTCACCATCCAAACGCTGCATGACATAGTACTTAGTATTAGCATCAGAGATAGGCAATGTAGTCTTGCTGTAACGGCCCACAAGAAGACCTACCTGATACTCATCACTTGATGCAGTACCGTAGTCAGCCTCAACAGAAACAATATCACTACCTGTATAGTTGCTGAGAAGTACAGGAGTATTAGCAGGAATATTACCTGAAAGCTCGTTGAGAGCAAGGAACTCACCATCAAGTTCAGGAAGTACAGTATATGCCTTTACACCACTTGGTATTGCAACCTGATAAGGAGCTATGAATGTACCCCATTCAGCCACGCCACTAACCTTGAGAGTAGTCTCTGCCTTGCTTGCCACACCAATTGTGAAGTTACCCTTGCCATTGCTTACAAGACCTGTCTTGAACGCTCCATCGAGGTTGTTGAGATAGTTATTGCCAAGTTTAGTATTGCGGAGATAGAACACACCGTCAGTAGAGTAGTCAGCACTTCTCTCAACACCGAATGCGAGAGCCTTTGAGGCATCAGATGTAACTGTTATCGTAAAGTTACCATCATCGGCTGTTGTACCATTGGCATCGTTTGTTGTACAGAGATACATCTTCTTGCCAGCCTCGTTATAGAAACAGAGTTTGTAAGAATAAGCATTATTCTCATCTGCTTCAAGAATAAATGCCTGGATGTAGTTCACATTCTCACTACTAAATCCAAGTGAAGGAACTGTACCATCAGTGAATGTAACAGGCTTATTGCTGAACATGATGCTATAGCGTGTATTTGCCACAGGACCATTATAATTGATATCACTATGACCCTCTGTGATATTCTTTACAAGATTATCTATAGTGTTGATCTGTGTACCAACCTGTTCCCTTGTGATTGTAGCAGAAGCGATAGCTTTTTCTGCAGCAGAGACGATAGCGTTAACAGAAGTTGTGTTATAGTCAAATATCTTTGAACCTGTAGGATAAGCTGTAAGCACATCCTTAGCCTCATCAACAGACTGCTGAAGCTCCTTCTTCTTTTCTGCAATAAGAAACTCCTCTGTCACATCACCTACATAAGTAAGGTGGACATTATCTACCTTAAACCAAGTAGCAGACTTGATATTAATAAGTACATCTGATGTCTCATTAACAATGATGTTATTACACTCAGCCACTATACCCTTCTGCTTTGGACCTGGCATTGTGAAAGAATATACATTTTCATCATTGATGTTGATGTCAACCTTATTGTTGGCATCAGAGGCAAGAACAGCAGTAAGTTTGTATACACCCTTTGGAAGAGCTGATATTGTCTGACTCACACCGTATGTACCTGATTTATCCCATGAGTTGAATACATAGTTTCCATCAGCAATATCAACGGTATAAGTCGCATTTGAGTTCTCAGCAGCCTTTGACTCTGTACCTGTGTTGATACTTGACCAGTACAGGAGCGAGGCTGTCTCGAATGAGTTGTCTGTAATGTACTGTGTACGGTCATTATCATCATTTGTCTCACCAAGATACTTGAGAGTAAAGTTGTCGAATATAGCCCAGTCCTTAGAGACAGCATCAACCTTCTTGATACCAAGTGTGAGACTGCCATCCACCACATACACTCTCAGGGTGTTCTGATAGAGTCCCTTTTCAAATACTGTATTTGCCTCTGCCATACTGTTAGGCACCTTACCTGTTGAGAGACCGCACTCTGCGGCTGTTTGTGTCTCAATTCTGCGGAGATACTTTGAAGTGTTGTTAGCATAAATGAGAGCCTTAGATGCCTTGCCTCCTGTAAGACCATTACGGTAGAAGCCCTGAACACCAATCTCGTACCATCCCTTAGGAAGGTCAGTTATAGTCTGGCTCATGTCAAATGTCATGTCAAAGAACTCAGCATCCTTTGCTGTGGCATTAACAGTAGGTCCGCCAGTCCAGCCGTCAGCCTTGCCTGTATTGAAGTCAGCATTGGCAATCATATTTGTAATATCATCACCAGCCTTCATAGGCTCGATAAGCTCAAGCTTGAAGTCACGCAGAGCAAGCCATCCGTATGATGTCATAGAAGGCTGGACAACCGAGATAGTGAGCTTGCCGTCAGTACCGACTGCAGCATATACTGTATTCACATACTTGCCGTCATTGAACTTAGCCTCAGCCTCAGCAAGGTTATTAGGAGTATTTGTGCCACTCATGTCACTTGCCCAGTCCTTGAGCTGAACCTTGCTACTTCCTGCTTGCAGGTAAGCTGTGGAGATATTGTAATCACTAAGGTCAACACAAGTCGCAGACTTTCCCTGACGGTAGAAACCAGAGACAGTAACACGATAGAGTCCCTTCTCAAGACCAGTTACAGTCTGTGAGAAAGAACCAGCACCCTGATAAACCTCACATACATTATTATTGATAGTAGCGGAGAATGTACGACCAGTGTTAACTGTAAGCGTCCATCCATCAGTATTGAGACGGAGTGAGGCGTTTGTAATCTTGTCTGTACGGTCCTTTGCATTATACTGCTTCAGATTGTTTACTGAAAGACCTGCAGAAAGGAATGCAGCCTCAAGCTGGTCAGCCTCATTATTACTAATGATATCGCTATGCTCATCAGCAGAGAGGAATCTCCAGTATGTGTCTTCTGCTGAACAGTTAGTACCAATCTTGCCATCATTGCCAACAGCATACTGGTCAGCACCGCTTGCTGAATTAACGAATACAAGATTTGAGTTGTCTTTTCTTGAGATAGTGAAGTAGCCAGGCATTCCATCAACCTCATTGATATTGAAGACTACACTTGCACCCTCATTCTTGTCAGCATACATCCAGCCGTCCATACCAAAGAAAGTATCATACTCGCGGTTATATCTGTCGAGAGCATTGAACTCTGCAGCCTTGAGACGGTATGTGCCATCATCTGCAGCAGGAGCACCGATTACAGGAACTCCATAGTCATCAACCATAGCACGATAACCGTATGCACCTCCACGACTGAGGAACTTACCAGTCTTGTCATTATAGAGATAATATGTCTGTCCGGCGATAAACTTACCCTGATTTACAATGAACTTCTCATTACCTACATGGAGATAATAATTGCCTTCCACAGCATAAATCTGAGTAACCTTGCCATCTGCACCATTTGGACACTCAACAATGATATCATCTATATTAGAGCCAACAGCCAATTCTCCAAAAGAACCAAGGAGATACTCACCCTTTGCAAGCTTGCTTGCTGAACGGATCTCAAATACAGGAGCGAGATACTTAGGACCATACTTCCAGTTCTGCTTGCGAACTGTAAGTTTACCTGTGATATTGAGTTTATCACCTGTAGCGTTCTCCTTACCATCGATATCAAATACAACGCGTGAACCTTCCTTGACAGTAAGATTACCCACATTCATGTGAGCATAACCATTATTGTCAGGAAGAGGAGTAGAAATGCCATGATTAGTGATGAAGAGCTGTGAACCATATTCCATCTCAATAGACTTGTATGTGCTTGCTGCAGCATCAAGTGCATTACCAACATAGAGTTCTGTATGGAGATTAGCCCAGAGAGGACTGTTTTCCAAACTACCATTACAGATAAGAGCACCCATCCATACATCAGTCTTACCAGAATGAGTATGCTTAGCGTATGGAAGATGTGCAGCAGCATCACCCTGCTTTGAAATGTTTGTGGTACCTGAGAATGCAGCTCCTGTGACGCGGATACGGTCAAATGTATGCTTTGTCTCCTTATATGCCACCTGGTCACCACCCTCAATAGTAGTGCGTGAAACAAGGAAGACAGTAGAAGGTTGGGCATTTTCAGCCATTGTAATCTTATATTCAGAACCATTGCCATCAGGCATGATAAGCACATCCTTGTTATTCTCTCCTGTGCTGATTGTACCATTGTTGCCTATTCCTGTACGACCTGTCCAAGTATAAGCAGGAGGAGCCTGAGTAAGTCCCTCAAGTTCACCTACGAAGAAACTTGTGTGAGGAGGCTGGTTATATCCTTCAGTCTGCCAAACCATTGCCTGGCGGTACTCGTGATCATACCAGAGTGAAGGCATACGGTACTCTGTAGGAGTGACAGTAGTATAGATACGGATGAAGCGGTTATCAGAAGAACGCATAATAAGCTCCTCTCGCCAGTCACCAAGGATATCGCCTGTTGCACTTGGATTCTTCTTTGTACCGTTGATGCAGGCAGTCTCATAGTGGCCATGACCAGTATCGAAGATTCGTCTTCCAAGCTTGTCAATAAAGAGGTATCCTTCATCTTTTCCAGGTCCGTTGATAGTCTCGTCGAGAAGGTCTCCGTCCCAGTAGATACGGAAATTAAGTGCCATTGGGTAAGGAGTCTGTCCATTCCAGTCGTTAACCATACCATCAATGTACGTAGGAGCATATGGATTTGGCTGAACATAACTGAGAGGTACGATACCTGATGTTGTTGAAGCACCGACACTTCCCGGATACTCATTTGTAACATTTGCCGCCATGCTTCGTCCGTCATCACCACCAGCTGTATAGCGAGCATAGATTTCACAAGTAGCGGCATTGCGGTAGTTATAGGCAGGATCATCCTCATTGCAGGCAAATGTTTCAAGTCCCTTACGGAACGGGTCGAGGTCACCCGTGTGAGAAGCATCACCATGTCCGAGACCTGTGGATGCCATACCATGAAGTGAACTGTCGCCAGTATGGAAGTCAAGAACCATAGATCCGTAGATAATTTCATCGCTGCCGTCAAGGTCAACATCAGCTATGGAGAAGTTATGGTAACCCTGTCCGAACCAGCCCTTGTTAGTGTAGCTATGCCATGTGTTGCCTACCTTATATAACTTGTTTGTACTCTTGTTCACACGATAGGTACAAGCATCAATCTTGGAATAGATACCACGACCAAGGAAGATATAAGGGTTCACACCATCAAGATAAGGCGCACCCATAAAATATTTGCTCGAACGGTGTCCATAGTCATCGCCCCAGTCACTCGCCTTACCGCGAGGAAGAGGATATGATATAACATCGTATGTCTTACCTGTACGACCATCGATATACATGAGCCATTCCTCACCGGAATTAGAGAAGGTCATGTTTGCTACATGCTTGATGCCTCCACGGATATTCTCATTCACATTACCGATGGTCTCTGTAGTTCCATCTGCATGATGGATTACTGTGTTTGCACCACCACGGTAGAGAACCTCACAAGCGCCGTCCTCATTCCAGTCGAATGCTACCGCATCCCACTGTTCATCAGCTCCGTAGCAGATGTTAGGTCCGCAGTCAATCCACCACAGACGGGCGTAGTTCTTAGAAGATGCATAGCACTCTATTTGGCAGTACATCTGCTTGTTATTCTCAGGGAATAAATCATTCTGGTCTGTTTGGTTCTTACGCTTGACGATAAGGTCAATCTTTCCGTCACCATCAACATCTCCAAGAGAGATGTCGTTAATTTGATAGTCAGCCATTGCTGTGGAAGGATCACTCTGTTTCCATACAGTCACTCCGTTGCGTGCCTGAATGTTTGAAACAGGAATCTCAAGATACTGCTTGTCCCAAGGACTTACTGCAGCACACTGTGCACCTGCAACTCCCTTTTTCACAGGGGCAACAGTATAAGTACTGGAAGTACTACCACTTGGATCTGTGTAATTGGAAGTCTTTAGATTCTGAGCAATTAACGAACCATTACGATATAGATTGTAAGTCACATCATAATACTCGTCTGCCTGTACCCTCCAACTAAGATACACACCAGAACTTACCTTAACACCTACAAGACCACGATCAAGATTATCTGTCTTACGTTGTGCTTGTCCCAATGATGGCAATACAAATAATGCTATCGCCATAATTGTCTTTGCACTCCTTATATATCTATACAAAGAGCCAAATAAAGAAACTGAAGATAATTTCACCATTATTAATTATTTAGAAATATTTATTATCGTCTTTAGTTCTGTTACCCCACGTTAGTAGGCAAAAGTAAAAATAAATTACATTATTTAACAAATAACAGACTACTTATTTAAATAATATTGTGTATTTACACACAAAAAGCAGTACTTTTGCACAAAATATAGTAAACTCAGTAAGAAAATGCTAGACAAAAGTTGCAAAATTTATGTAGCAGGACACAGAGGACTTGTAGGTTCTGCTATCTGGAATAATCTTAAGGCTCGTGGATACAACAACCTCGTAGGTCGTACTCATAAGGAACTTGACCTTACTGATCAGGTTGCAGTAAAGAAGTTCTTTGATGAGGAAAAGCCAGATGCTGTAGTTCTTGCAGCAGCATTCGTAGGTGGTATAATGGCTAACAGCCTCTACCGTGCCGACTTTATGATGATGAACATGAAGATGCAATGTAATGTATTCTCTGAGGCGTATGCTCACGGAGTACAGAAGTTCCTCTTCCTCGGCTCTACATGTATCTATCCAAAGAATGCTCCACAACCAATGAAGGAGGACTGTCTCCTTACTTCTGAACTTGAGTATACTAATGAGGAATATGCCATCGCAAAGATTGCGGGTCTCAAGATGTGTGAGAGCTACAACCTCCAGTATGGTACTAACTATATAGCAGTAATGCCAACAAACCTCTATGGTCCTAACGATAACTTCCACCTTGAGAATAGTCATGTGATGCCAGCCATGATGCGTAAGGTCTATCTTGCAAAACTCATTCATGAAGGCAACTGGACAGCTATCCGCAAGGACCTTGCCATCCGTCCTGTAGGTGCTACTATTCCTGAGAATGGCGAGAAGGTTCGCTACGAAATAAATGCTGAGAGCGACGAGGCTACAATCCTCAAGGTTCTTGCCTGGTATGGCATCGAAAACAATAAGGTTACTCTCTGGGGTACAGGTACTCCACTTCGTGAGTTCCTCTGGAGTGAGGACATGGCTGATGCATCTGTTCATGTGCTCCTTAATGTAGACTTCAAGGATATCATCGGTATAGAGAAATACTCATCTGTTCACTATGGAGCAAGTACAGACGGTGCTGTTGACCGTAACCACAGCGCTGGTCGTGGTGGTGCTATCCCAAGTCTTGGTGAGATTCGCAACTGTCACATTAATGTTGGTACTGGCAAGGAACTTACTATCCGTCAACTCTCGGAACTTGTTGTAAAGGCTGTAGGTTTCGAAGGAGAAGTAGCATTTGACTCAAGTAAGCCTGACGGCACAATGCGTAAACTCATCGATGTGAGCAAACTCCACTCTCTTGGTTGGACTCACAAGGTTGAGATTGAGGATGGTGTACAGAAACTCTTCGACTGGTATAAGGAAAGTATAAGTAAGTAATACAAGTTTAGCAAGTTCTAACTTGCTAAACTTTAAGAAGTAAAATGAAGTTAGAAGGAGTTAACGCTCCTTCGTCGCTTAGGGAGTTAAAAGACGACACTCTGTTGGATGACGTCTTTTTCGCGAACCGTCATTCGTCTTTTTACTCCTTTTAACTTCTCTTTAACTTCATTTTAACTCCCTAAGTTTCATCATCCCGAAGGGTGGGTTATCGCTTGCGCTTTCGCAGAAAGAAACTTTAGGTAATAATAAGTAAGTATGAGGTAGGGTTAAATGAGGAAAGACACTTAAAATACTATTATACATAATGAAAAAAATTATTCTATCACTTGCAGTACTTGGGTTGACTGCAAATGCCAATGCACAGCAGAAAATAAAACTGACAGTCAGTAATCCTGCCAATGTGGTTAGGTCAAATGAGGTAGTGGAATTAGATGCTAAGTCTATAGCTAATAAACTTGGTACAGATAAGTTTATCATTACTGATGCCGACGATAATGAGTTGACAAGTCAGACAACTCATGATGGCAAGACTATCTTTCAGGCAAGTGTAGCTTCCAAGGGCAAGTCAATATACTATGTTAAGGCTGGTACTCCACAAAACTATAAGAAGCAGACAACTGGTCGTCTATTCACAGAGCGAGGCGATGAGTTTGGTTGGGAGAATGACCGTGTGGCATACCGTATCTATGGACACGGTGGTGCTGTGGGTTATGACCTCTTTAACAAGAGTACAGATGAACTAATGCTCGACTACTGGTATGCAAGTGAGCAGAATCAGGAGATGCGAAGTGTGAGTAAGCAACTCCATGACCGTGGTTATCATGACCTTGCTGATCAGGTATATAATGCCTATTGCTATCACATCGACCATGGTAAAGGTATGGATTGCTATACTGTAGGTCCTACTCTCGGAGCTGGTACAGATGCCCTCGTAAATGCAGATGGAAGTCTCTGTATGCCTAAGTGCTATAAGAAGTATGAGATACTTGATAATGGTCCACTCCGTTTCACAGTTAAACTTACATATCCCGAGATAGAGTACAATGGTCAGAAGATTGTTGAGACTCGTGTAATCACACTTGATGCTGGCAGTCAGTTCAACAAGGTTTCTGTAAGTTATGAAGGACTCACTGGTACTCCAAACATTGCATCTGGAGTAGTTGTTCATGAGCAGAATCCTACAGCCTATGTAATAAATAAGGATAATGGTTATTTGGGTTATGAGGATCTTGGTGATGCAAGTGTGTACAACAAGAAATACAAGGATGAACTTGCTCGTCAGATGGGTAAGATTTACGTAGGAACTATCTATGCAGACAAGTTGAATGAGGCTAAATATCAGGAACGTAAGAACGGTATTGCTACAGGTCATATTCTTGGTATTGCTCCTTACAAGGCTGGCTACACTTATTACTTTGGTACAGCATGGAGCAAGAATCCTAACTGGGGTGTTAAGTCACTTGCTGAATGGGAAGCTCTTCTCTCAAGTACAGTTGAGAAGGTAAAGAAACCTATGAAGGTGTCTAAAAAATGAAAAATAAAAAAATGAGTAATGAAGAGTGAAGAATCCGGATGGTAATTCTTCACTCTTCATTTATTTATTTCACAAGTGTCCTATGTTGACTTCTTGCCCATTCTTTATTTTTGAGTCGTACAAACTCTTGAGTTTTCTTATCAAAATAAATATCCTGAAAACGCTGCCAAATATAATCTACAGCAAGAGGTGAAGGATGAATCATGTCATCAGCATAGAAACGGTAGTCACGAAGTTCATCAAGCATGATCTCGTATGAAGGAAAATACTGGATGGTATCATTATTATCAACTATCTCATCCACCGCCTGAAGTAGTATTCCCTTACTGATGTTATTAACATGCATTCCATCACGTTTGTGTCGAATAGGACTAACTGTAAACACTATTTTGATGTTATTGTTAATAACTGACAACTTATTAACAACTTCCTTCCATTTATCAACAATATTGTCAACAGTTAGACGTTCTCTTATGAACAGGGAGTCAAGTTGTTTATGACAGTTGGCAACAAGTTGATTATTATCCTTTTTCCTATATATTATACTTGTTCCGAATGTGACAACAAGTACATTGCAAGTCTTAAGAAAATCATGTACATTATTTGATGTACTGGTAATGTTATCAACAAGTGATTCACGACCTGTTGATGAAAACCTTGAATGGTGCATCCATGAGTGCCATATTCCATCATCTGACATAAACACATCATTACTATAATAATCCCTATCTGACTGATCTATACATCGAATAAGCAATTCTGCTATGCTCATAGGATTATATAATGTACCGAAAGGATTAACAAGTGCATCAAATCCTCCTCGCACAAATTTTTCCCCTACACTATCGGCAAAACAAGAACCAAGGAAAAGAATCTTTTCATTCGGTTGAATCTTGAATGAAGATTTAGGTATATCAATAACTGTAGTAAGTAACATAATTAATTTATTTTATTGCAAATTTATAAAAAATTATTCAAGGCAAGAAGGTCTTTTTTCATTTCTAATTAGTACCTTTGCAACAAATTATATAATTTCTCTAAAAGATTGTAATAATATGGCAAAGAAAGCACTTCTTATGATTCTCGATGGATGGGGAATCGGCAACAAGGGTAAGGGTGATGTTATTGTACAGACACCAACTCCTTACATGGATTATCTCAACGCAAACTATCCTAACTCACAGCTCCAGGCTTCAGGTGAGAATGTAGGTCTTCCTGATGGTCAGATGGGTAACTCTGAGGTAGGTCACCTCAATATCGGTGCTGGTCGTATCGTATACCAGGACCTCGTTAAGATTAACCGTGCTTGTGCTGATAACTCTATTCTTCAGAACGAGCAGATCAAGGCAGCTTACGGATATGCTAAGGCTAACGGCAAGAATGTTCACCTCATGGGTCTTACTTCTACAGGTGGTGTTCACTCAAGTTTCGGTCACATCCTCAAGCTTGTTGATATTGCTAAGGAGTACGGAATAAACAACTGCTATGTTCATTGTTTTATGGACGGTCGTGATACTGACCCTAAGTCAGGTAAGGGATTCATCGCTGACCTCCAGAAGCACATCGATGAAGTTGGTTGCGGTGCTATAGCTTCTATCATCGGTCGTTTCTATGCTATGGATCGTGATAAGCGTTGGGATCGTGTTAAGGTAGCTTATGACCAGCTCGTTAATGGTGTAGGTCGCAAGGTTACTGACATGGTAGAGGGCGTTCAGTCTTGCTACGATTCTCATACTGATGAGCACAAGAACACAGATGAGTTCATGGAGCCACTTATCAACGCAAATGTTGATGGTACAATTAAGGAAGGTGATGTTGTTATCTTCTACAACTACCGTCCTGACCGTGCTAAGGAAATGACTATTGTACTTACTCAGCAGGATATGGAAGCAGAGGGTATGAAGACTATCCCTGGTCTCCAGTTCTACTGTATGACTCCATACGATGCTTCATTCACAGGTGTTAACATCATCTTCCCTAAGGAGAATGTTAATAACACTCTTGGTGAGTACATCTCTTCTAAGGGTCTCAAGCAGCTCCATACAGCTGAAACAGAGAAGTATGCTCACGTTACATTCTTCTTCAATGGTGGTCGTGAGGCTCCATACGAAGGTGAGGAGCGTGTACTTGTTGCTTCACCAAAGGTTGCTACATATGATCTCCAGCCAGAGATGTCAGCTCCAGAGGTAAAGGATAAGCTTGTTGAGAATATCAAGAAGAATGAGTATGACTTTATCGTTGTAAACTTCGCTAACCCAGACATGGTTGGTCACACAGGTGTTTACTCAGCTATCGAAACTGCAGTTAAGACTATCGACCAGTGTGTAAATGAGGTAGTAGAAGCTGCTAAGGCAACAGGATATGAGACAATCATCATCGCTGACCACGGTAATGCTGATAACGCTATCAACCCTGATGGTTCAGTAAACACAGCTCACTCACTTAACCCAGTTCCATTCATCTATGTAACAGAGAATAAGAACGCTAAGGTTGAGGATGGTGTACTTGCAGACGTTGCTCCATCAATCCTTCATATCATGGGACTTGAGCAGCCATCAGAAATGACAGGTAAGAACCTTATCAAAGACTAACATACATCGTGGCAATAATAAGAAAAAAGCTTTTATTGCTGGTGTCTAACATAATGTTCGTCATCACATCAAATGCTCAGGTATATGAGCATTTGAGTGATGACGATTATAGTATAGATACTACTGCTGAAAAAACACTATCTGTTGAACTTGATGCACTTACATTCTTCCGAGACAACGAATATAACTCAAGTTTGACAAAGGGATATACACTTCCAGGATTATGGCTTAATCCTAAGGCTATGTATAACCCTAATAACAACATACATCTTGAATTAGGTATTAATGCACTTATATATGAAGGTGCAAACAAATATCCTAACTTTGCCTATCATGACATTTCCACTTGGAAAGGTAATCAATATCAAAGTGGTGCACATCTTCTACCATGGTTTAGAGCCCAAATAAATACTCAACATAGTTGTCTTGTTCTGGGTAACATATATGGAGGTAGTAATCATAAGTTATCTGAGGTAATTTTTAATCCAGAACAAAACCTTTCAGCTGATCCTGAAATGGGATTTCAGGCATTAATAGACTACAAGTATTGGCACTTTGATACTTGGATAAACTGGCAAAGCTATATATTCGAAGAGGATTCTCATCAGGAAGCTTTTACTGTTGGTATTAATTCCATTCATAGATGGAATGATTCAAATTCACTTATACATGTTTTTTCTCCTATACAGATTCTTATTCAACATAGAGGTGGGGAACAAGACACTACAGCACTTGGAGTACAGACATTGATGAATGGAAGTGTAGGAGTTACAACAAGATATAACGTAAACAAAAGAGTATTCAATAGTGTTGATTTCTCTGTTGAATCTTTAGGTTGCTTTCAAGAATCTGGTAAACTATGGCCTAAATCATTAGGTGGTGCCTTTAATTTCTATGCTAATGCTAATATGTGGAATAACCTAAACATAAAGGCAGGTTACTTTAGAGCTCCTAAATATTACGTTAATTTGTACGGCAGTCCTTTGTTTAGTACATATAGTACCAAAACAAACAGCGAGATATTTAAAGGTATGTCCACATATTATTTAAGAGGAGATTATTCCAAATCTTATGATAATAAGTATATAATAGGTTTCAATGCCGATGTGTTTGTAAACAAGTCACATGATTTGACCGAAACAAACTTTTCATTCGGTGTATACCTTAAAGTTTCTCCTTCATTTATATTAAAGAAATATTAAAAAGTAAGTTTTTAACTTGCTCACTTTAATTATAGAGTAACCCAGTTTCATCTTTATATGGAGGAAACTGGGTTACTCTATTGCGGTTATATTCGTTCACTTGTTCCGGAGACATGTTAATTGTTAATTTTTAAATATTAATTGTTAATTATTTTAGCCAACAAATAATCTCATCGAGCTTGTACTTTGTTTATACCAACCTTATTATATTACTTCTTATATCCTATTAATAGAACAGCATCTGAACATTCTCTGCTTACGACTTGCTTACGACAATTGTCGTAAGCAAGTCGTAAGCAAAGGCTGTTTTCCTCGTGTTTACAACGATGGATAAATATACATTACAACGAACCACAAAACACCCCACAAAATTACTTATGACAAGCAGCAAGAAAAAGCAGGTGTTTAACTATTTATATATAATTTTCTTAAATTTAGTTTTATTTTCATTTCTTAAAAAAATAGAAGAAGAAAACCTTAAAAAATAATATCCAAAGTTAAGAATAACTTGAATCATTTAGGTTTACAATAGGGAAAATCCCCTCGCATATAGGAAATATCCTTTGCGTGTGGATTTTATTTGTTATATTTTTGCAACGTGATTAAATACAATAAATGAACTAACATAGTGAATTTTTATTTTTCACTATAATATATATAAGAATATGAAGAAGATAAGATTATACATAGCATCATTATTTATAATGCTTGCTTCTACAATAAATGCACAACCAATGGATTACAACGCTATGCGAAATAATGCACGTTTTCTTACTGACCGTATGGCTTACACCCTTGGTATTACATCTGCAGCTATTATAGATGATATATACAGAATAAACTATGACTATATATATGGAGTAAATGAGTATCTTGATGAAATTGCATGTGGTTACTATAGCGACTTATATGATGAAGTTTGTTATGAACGTGACCGTGCACTTCAATATCTGTTAGGTGAAATTATATGGAGACGAATAGTTAACTATGATTATTTCTATCGTCCTATTACATTTTCAAACAAAAGATGGAGATTCTCAATTTATTCTCATGATGTAAGATACACATATTATTACTATCACACTCCTACTCACTATCATGAATATCGTGGTGGACATTTCTTTAACGGTATAAGACATAGGATAGAGAATCACAACAGAACAATGAACTCTGTAGATAGACGTGATCATATGAATGGTGTTCCAAGAAATAATGATAGAGTTATCAACAACCGTAATAATAACAATAGAACAGATGTAAATAACGACCGTAATGGTGGTAGATACGATAATAACTCTAATTACAGAGAAAATGCACCTGAACACATGAATGGTGCTGGTTCCAATAGAGTAGAACAAAGAAATTACAACAATTCAGAAAGAAACTACAATCGTGGTGAAAATACTACCAGGGGTGAAGGTAATAACTATAACAGAAGCAATAGAATAAATAATAGTGAAAACAGAAGTAACAACAATGTAAGAAGTTCTTCAAGAAACACCAACTATAACGGTTCTTCAAGTGGCTCAAGAGGTAGTTACAGTAGAGAAAATAACTCTGGTTCCGGTGTTGTATCACATGGTAGCAGAGGAAGAAGATAGATAATTATTAGCGCATTATATCTTTCTACTATATTATACTTATTTTTATTGGTTTTCGAAGGTTGCCTTTCGTGAGATAGGTAACCTTCTATAAGTTATTTAAGTTTCTTTCTACGAAAGCGCAAGCGATAACGCATGTTGCTCATATTAAAAGGTTATAAGGTTTAAGGTTGCTACGCTGGTTAGATTTTAAGGTTAGAATGACTGTCCGTTCATAAGTCCTATGGTATCAAAACTTATAACTTCATAACCTAACAACCTATCAACAACATAACATATCAAGTGAAGCTTAAGATACTTGAGTTATTTACTAATGCTAATTTACATTATGGATTATGCAATAAATATGTTAATAACCATGTTGAAAATATGTTGATATATTTTTAATAAAAAATAATAGTTTTTCTTGGTTATATAACTTAAAAATACAACAAACAATATATTTATAAAGCAAGAAAATCTATTATTTTTTTTCAACCTTCTTTTAACACCACTTGCACCCATTATTAACACCAATTAAAGCAAAAAGTTTTTAAATAATAACATTATAAACAGATGTTAACAATATATACATTACCCATGAAAATTAATTAATTAATCATATTTTTATGTTTATAACATATTGATAACATTTATTCCTTAAAACAATAACTTAAAAAGCAATAAATATAATGAAAATCTTTGAACACTATTAACAGCCTATTATTATCATCATATTTTTTTTATTTTTTAAAAAAGGATAAAAGAATATAAATAATAATAGTTTTCACCTCTCATTTGTGGATGTTAAAAAAAAATACTCTATATTTGTACAGAAAATTCAATCTAGACTTTAATTATTCAAAATAAATGGGAAAAGTAATTATTATTGGTGCAGGTGGTGTAGCTTCTGTTGCTGCACACAAGGTAGCACAGAACAGTGATGTTTTCACTGAGATTATGATTGCCAGTCGTACAAAGGCTAAGTGTGATGCTCTTGCAAAAGCTATAGAGGCTAAGGGACTTGTTCCTGCTGGTAGCATAAAGACTGCTAAGGTAGATGCTGACAATGTTGATGAACTTGTTGCTCTCTTTAATGAGTACAAGCCAGATCTCTGTATGAACCTTGCTTTGCCATATCAGGATCTTACTATAATGGAGGCATGTCTCCAGAGTGGTGTTAACTATCTTGATACTGCTAACTATGAACCAAAGGATGAAGCACACTTCGAATACTCATGGCAGTGGGCTTTCAAGGAGCGTTTCGAACAAGCTGGTCTTACAGCTATCCTTGGTTGTGGTTTTGACCCAGGTGTTACTTCTATTTATACAGCTTATGCCGCTAAGCATCACTTTGACGAGATTCAGTATCTTGATATAGTTGACTGCAATGCTGGTGATCATCATAAGGCTTTCGCTACTAACTTCAACCCAGAGATTAACATTCGTGAGATTACTCAAAAGGGACTCTACTGGGAAAATGGTAAGTGGGTAGAGACTGAACCACTTGAGATTCATCAACCACTTACTTACCCAGAGGTAGGTCCTAAGGAGTCTTATCTTCTCCATCACGAGGAGATTGAGTCACTTGTAAAGAACTACCCTACTATCAAGCGTGCTCGTTTCTGGATGACATTTGGTGAACAGTATCTTAAGCATCTTGATGTTATTCAGAATATAGGTATGTCTCGTATTGATGAGATAGAATATGAGGCTACAGGTCTTGATGGAAAACCTGTAAAGGTTAAGATTGTACCTCTTCAGTTCCTTAAGGCAGTTCTTCCAAACCCACAGGAACTTGGTGAAAACTATGAGGGACAGACATCTATCGGTTGTCGTATCCGTGGTATTAAGGATGGTAAGGAACATACATATTATGTATATAATAACTGTTCTCACCGTGCAGCTTATGAGGAAACAGGTATGCAGGGTGTAAGTTATACTACTGGTGTTCCTGCTATGATTGGTGCTATGATGTTCATGAAGGGACTTTGGAAGCGTGCTGGTGTATGGAATGTAGAGGAGTTTGATCCAGATCCATTCATGGAGCAGCTTAACAAGCAGGGACTCCCATGGCATGAGATTCATGATGGTGACTTGGAACTTTAATAAAGTTAATAGTGAAAAGTTAAAAGTGAATAATTAATTTTACTAAGCTTTTCATATAATAATAAAATCAAAATAAGGAAAGTTTAGGTGTAATAAGTGAATTATAATACTTACTAAAATATAAAAGTAACTTGTATTATTCACTTTTCACTTTTCACTCTTCACTCTTAAAATATGGCTGACGAAAATAAACTTAAAGCTCTTCAGGCTGCAATGGAAAAGATTGAGAAGAACTTCGGTAAGGGTTCTATCATGAAGCTTGGAGATGATAAGATAGAAAAGGTAGAGGTAATCCCTACTGGTTCTCTTGGATTGAATGCAGCACTTGGTGTTGGTGGTTATCCAAAGGGACGTATTATTGAAATTTATGGTCCTGAGTCTTCAGGTAAGACAACTCTTGCTATTCATGCTATAGCAGAGTGTCAGAAGGCTGGTGGTATTGCTGCATTCATTGATGCTGAACATGCCTTTGACCGTTTCTATGCTAAGAACCTTGGTGTGGATGTTGATAATCTTTGGATTTCACAACCTGACTGTGGTGAACAGGCTCTTGAGATTGCAGATCAACTTATTCGTTCTTCTGCTATTGATATTATTGTCATAGACTCTGTTGCTGCTCTTACTCCTAAGGCAGAAATAGAAGGTGATATGGGTGACAATAGAGTAGGTCTTCAGGCTCGCCTTATGAGTCAGGCTCTTCGTAAACTTACAGGTACTATCAATAAAACAAACACTACTTGTATTTTCATCAATCAGTTGCGTGAGAAGATAGGTGTTATGTTTGGTAACCCTGAAACAACAACTGGTGGTAATGCACTTAAGTTCTATGCTTCAGTTCGTATTGATGTACGTAAGGCTACCCCTATTAAGAATGGTGATGAAATAATTGGTAACCTTACTAAGGTAAAGGTAGTAAAGAATAAGGTTGCGCCTCCATTCAAGAAGTGTGAGTTTGATATTATGTTCGGTACAGGTATATCTCGTACAGGAGAAATTATTGACCTTGGTGTGGCTACTGGTATTATAAAGAAAAGTGGTAGCTGGTTCAGCTATGAGGGCAATAAACTTGCACAGGGTCGTGATGCTACAAAGGCATTGCTTGAAGATAATCCTGAATTATCAGATGAAATCGACAGCAAGATTATGACTATTATTTCAGGTAAGGATGTAGATGTTACTTCTATGACTGACTCTGAAAAAGATGAAGCTATTGCAGAAGATGCAGATTAATAAAGATATTTTTTGTAAAGCGAATATTACAACATACTTATAAATAATTTAATGAGCGTGTTTTTAATTGGTTTTAATAAAAAAAATCATTAAAAACACGTTCATTTTATTTTTATTAATAAACTATTTTATTACCTTTGCATTTGAATAGTGAAATATGACTTTGCTTTTAGGATAATGCAATTTTTGTTTCACAGTAGCATAAGATAATTTTTTAATAACATAAATAATAACAAAATTACTATGGCATTAGATTTGACACAGTATGGCATCACTGGTTCTACAGTGATTGCACACAATCCTTCTTATGAGGTACTCTTCGCTGAGGAGACTAAGGCAGGACTTGAAGGTTATGAAGTAGGTCAGAACACAGAGCTCAACGCTGTAAATGTTATGACTGGTATCTATACAGGTCGTTCTCCTAAGGATAAGTATATCGTTATGGATGCTAACTCTAAGGATACTGTATGGTGGACTTCTGAGGAGTACAAGAACGATAACCACCCAATGTCTGAGGATGTTTGGGCAACAGTTAAGGATATCGCTGTTAAGGAGCTTTGCAACAAGAACCTTTATGTAGTTGATGCATTCTGTGGTGCTAACAAGGCTACTCGTCTTGCAGTACGTTTCATCGTTGAGGTTGCTTGGCAGGCTCACTTCGTAACTAACATGTTCATCCAGCCAACTGCTGAGGAACTTGCTAACTTCGAGCCTAACTTCGTTATCTACAACGCTTCTAAGGCTAAGGTTTCTAACTACGCTGAGCTCGGTCTCAACTCTGAGACTTGTGTTGCATTCAACGTAACAAGCCGTGAGCAGGTTATCATCAACACTTGGTACGGTGGTGAGATGAAGAAGGGTATGTTCTCTATGCAGAACTACTACCTCCCACTCCAGGGTATCGCTTCTATGCACTGTTCTGCTAACTGCGATATGAACGGTGAGAACACTGCTATCTTCTTCGGTCTTTCTGGTACAGGTAAGACTACTCTCTCTACAGACCCTAAGCGTCGTCTTATCGGTGACGATGAGCACGGATGGGATGATGAGGGCGTATTCAACCTCGAAGGTGGTTGCTATGCTAAGGTTATTGGTCTTTCTAAGGAGCATGAGCCAGACATCTACGGTGCAATCAAGCGTAACGCTCTCCTCGAGAACGTAACAGTTGCTGCTGACGGTAAGATTGACTTCAACGATAAGTCAGTTACTGAGAACACTCGTGTTTCTTACCCAATCAGCCACATCAACAATATCCAGCCAGGTTCTTCTGCTCCAGCTGCTAAGAACGTTATCTTCCTTTCAGCTGACGCATTCGGAGTTCTTCCTCCAGTATCTATCCTTACAGCAGAGCAGACTCAGTACTACTTCCTCTCTGGATTCACAGCTAAGCTTGCTGGTACAGAGCGTGGTATCACAGAGCCAACTCCAACATTCTCTGCTTGTTTCGGTCAGGCATTCCTTGAGCTTCACCCAACAAAGTATGCTGAGGAGCTCGTTAAGAAGATGAAGAAGTCAGGTGCTAAGGCATACCTCGTAAACACTGGTTGGAACGGTACAGGTAAGCGTATCTCTATTCCAGATACTCGTGGTATCATTGATGCTATCCTCGATGGTTCTATCCTCAAGGCTGAGACTAAGAAGATCCCTATGTTCGACTTCGAGGTTCCAACAGCTCTTCCAAATGTAAACCCAGCTATCCTCGACCCACGTGACACTTACGCTTCTGCAGCTGAGTGGGAGGTTAAGGCTAAGGATCTTGCTGCACGTTTCATCAAGAACTTCGCTAAGTACACTACTAACGAGGCTGGTAAGGCTCTCGTTGCTGCTGGTCCACAGCTCTAATAAATATGATATTCTTTCCATTATTGGAAGATTAAAATATTATGGCGATATCCGTTATGGGTATCGCCTTTTTTATTTTGCAACTTGATTGCAATAATTATTCCATATCTTTGCACACAAATAATAAAACTAAGTATTATGGAAGAAATATTTGAATTAATTAATGAAATGTCTCCTTACTTATTGTTAGGATTCTTACTTGCGGGATTGATGCATTCTTTCGTTCCTAACACTCTATATACTCGTTATCTTTCAAAAAATAGTTTTGCTTCTGTAATATATTCCGCATTATTTGGAGTGCCACTACCTCTTTGCTCATGTGGTGTTATACCTACAGCAATGTCTTTACGCCGTGAAGGTGCCTCTAAAGGTGCTGTAGTGTCTTTTCTTGTTTCTACACCACAAACAGGTGTTGATTCTATTATTGCTACTTATTCACTAATGGGATTACCATTTGCTGTCATTCGTCCTTTCGTAGCATTTATTACAGCAATATTTGCAGGTCAGATGGTAAATATATTTGAAAATGACGAGTGTACAGAAGTTATTGTTTGTAAGAATAACAATAATTCAAATAATAGTGCTTCTTTTATATCAAAGTTAAAGGATGCATTTGAATATGCGTTCATTGATATGATGGAGGATATAGGTAAATGGCTTGTTATAGGTCTTGTTATTGCGGGACTTATCACAGTTCTTGTTCCTGATAGTTTCTTTGAGTTATTCAAGGATAATTCTCTGTTGAGTATATTGTTTGTACTTTTATTTAGTATTCCTATGTATCTTTGCGCTACAGGTTCTATTCCTATTGCGGTTGCATTAATGTTAAAGGGACTTACTCCAGGTGCTGCTCTTGTTTTGCTTATGGCAGGTCCTGCATCTAATATGGCATCTATTCTTGTGATAAATAAAGTTCTTGGAAGAAAGACATTAGTTATATATCTTCTTACACTTGTATTTGGTGCTATTGTATTTGCTTTAGGAATAGATAATCTTTTGCCTCGTGAATGGTTTGTTCCAAACATTGTATCAGTTCATGGAGATTGCTGCAATGAAGGTTCATCATGGTTCTCTATAGGATGTACTATTTTAATGTGTATTTTACTTCTCAATGCCTTTATAAATAAGTTTAGAGGCAAGTCTCATTGCCATTGTCATGATAATGGTTGTGAGTGCGGAGATGATAATTGTAATTGTGGAGAAAATGAAGGTTCTTGTTGTTGTGGTGAACATCATTGCGACTGTGATGATGATGAAGAGATTGTTTTTCTAATAAAAGGAATGAATTGTAACCATTGCAGAAGTAATGCAGAGAAGGCTTTATTAAGTGTACCTGGTGTTGAGTCTGTTTCTGTAACTTTAGAAAATGGTGAGGCAAAAGTAATAGGTCATGATTTGGATAAAGACTCTTTATTCAGGGCTGTTGAAGAATTAGGTTTTAATGCAGAATAAATTGTCAGTATTTACTCTGCCATAATGACATAAATAAATATATATATTGTCAAATATGTGCCATATAGTGAATTAATCACTTGTGGCACATATTTTGTATAAAATATAGTGTGTGAGCTCTACAACACAAAGGTAGTGATGCACAACTCAAACAGAATTAATAATAACAATTTAATATAGGAGATTCAATTATGAAGATTCAACCATTAGCAGACAGAGTTCTTATTCTTCCTGCTCCAGCTGAAGAAAAAACAATCGGAGGTATTATTATTCCTGATACAGCAAAGGAAAAGCCACTTCAGGGTGAAGTGATTGCTGCAGGTAAAGGTACTAAGGATGAAGAGATGATTCTTAAGGTAGGTGATCAGGTTCTTTATGGTAAATATGCTGGTACAGAACTTGAATTTGAAGGAACTAAGTACCTTATCATGCGTCAGAGCGATGTTCTCGCTGTTTTAGCATAAGTCCACGACCTCAAAGTATATGGTCTTCGGGTAAAGGCTAAATAATTATAAATAACAAATATCTTAGAATAGATGGTAAAGGTCATCCGCCCTCCATTATCCGGATGACCGCCCCATTTTGGGGTGGAGGGCTTTATTATGGCTAAAGATATTAAATTTAATATAGAAGCTCGCGAGCAGCTTAAGAATGGTGTTGATCAGCTCGCTAATGCAGTAAAGGTAACTCTTGGTCCTAAAGGACGTAATGTTATCATTGAAAAGAAGTTTGGTGCTCCACATATTACTAAAGATGGTGTTTCTGTTGCTAAGGAGATTGAACTTGCTGATCCATTCCAGAACACAGGTGCACAGCTTGTAAAGTCTGTTGCTTCTAAGACAGGTGATGATGCGGGAGATGGAACTACAACAGCTACTGTTCTTGCACAGAGCATTGTTGCCACAGGTCTTAAGAATGTAGCTGCTGGTGCTAATCCTATGGATCTTAAGCGCGGTATAGATAAGGCTGTTGCTAAGGTTGTTGAGCATATCAAGAGTCAGAGTGTACAGGTAGGTGATAACTATGACAGCATTGAGCAGGTTGCCACTGTAAGTGCTAATAATGATAATGAGATTGGTAAACTCATTGCAGATGCAATGAAGAAGGTTTCAAAAGATGGTGTTATTACTATTGAAGAAGCTAAAGGACGTGAGACTACTATCGGTGTAGTTGAAGGTATGCAATTTGATCGTGGATATCTTTCTCCATATTTTGTTACTAATACAGAAAAGATGGAGTGTGAGATGGAAAACCCACTTATCCTCATCCACGACAAGAAGATTAGCAATCTAAAGGAACTTCTTCCTGTTCTTGAACCAGCAGTACAGTCAGGTCGTCCAATCCTCGTTATTGCTGAGGATGTCGAGTCAGAGGCTCTCACAACTCTCGTTGTAAACCGTCTCCGTGCTCAGCTTAAGATATGTGCAGTTAAGGCTCCTGGATTCGGTGATCGTCGTAAAGCAATGCTTGAGGACATTGCAATACTTACTGGAGGTATCGTTATATCAGAGGAAAAGGGTATAAAACTTGAGCAGGCAACTCTCGAAATGCTTGGTTCAGCAGAGAAGGTTACTATTTCTAAGGATAACACTACTATCGTTGGTGGTAAGGGTCAGAAGGAATTGATTGCTGATCGTGTGAACCAGATAAAGATGGAGATAAAGAACACTACATCTGAGTATGATAAGGAAAAACTTCAGGAGCGTCTTGCTAAGCTCTCAGGAGGTGTTGCTGTACTCTATGTAGGTGCTGCTTCAGAAGTAGAGATGAAGGAGAAGAAAGATCGTGTAGATGATGCTCTCTGTGCAACTCGTGCAGCTATTGAGGAAGGTACTATTCCAGGTGGTGGTGTAGCTCTTATCCGTGCTATTGAAAGTCTTGAAGGTCTTGAGGGAGATAATGCAGATGAGACTACTGGTATCAAGATTGTTAAGCGTGCAATAGAGGAGCCACTTCGTCAGATTGTTGAGAATGCAGGTCTTGAAGGTTCTGTTGTTGTAGAGAAAGTACGCAATCAGAAGGGTGACTTTGGTTACAATGCTCGTAAGGATACTTATGAGAATCTTCGTGAGTCAGGTATCATTGATCCAGCTAAGGTTACTCGTGTAGCTCTTGAGAACGCCGCTTCTATTGCAGGTATGTTCCTCACTACAGAATGTGTAATCTGTGATGCTAAGGAAGACAAGCCTGAAATGCCAATGGGCGGTGCTCCAGGTATGGGTGGTATGATGTAATAAGTACATAACTATCATAATTAATTCAGCCACGGTAATCAATACAGATTGCCGTGGCTGTTATTATTTTGTTATAATTCTTCTATACATTCTAAGGTCTTTAGAGTCTTTAAGGACTTTAGATATTATTCTCCAAAATCTATTTCAAGTTGTGTGGTGCCAAGCAAGTTAAAGCTCATTCTATGGTAAGGAGTAGTTCCATGATCTTTTATACCTTGTCTATGAGCCTTTGTAGGATATCCAGCATTCTTATCCCAACCATAGTATGGATATTCTTTGTGAAGTTCCTTCATATAGTCATCACGATATGTTTTTGCAAGGATACTTGCTGCTGCTATACTAAGATACTTGCCATCGCCCTTTATAATTGTTGTGTGAGGCACTTTATTGCCTTTTACGTCCTTATAGTCATAGAATCTGTTTCCGTCGATTATAAGAGCTTCTGGACGTGTTTTAAGACCATCTATTGCACGATGCATTGCTGTTATACTTGCTCGAAGTATATTAAGCTCATCTATTTCCTTTGCTGTAACAATACCAATGCTCCATGCTATAGCATCTCTTTCTATTTCCTCACGGAGAGCATATCTTTGCTTTGCTGTTAACTGTTTAGAGTCATTAAGTTTTTCGTTATAGTAATCTATAGGAAGTATTACTGCTGCTGCATATACACTTCCAGCAAGACAACCTCTTCCAGCTTCATCACATCCAGCTTCTATTATTCCTTCGTTGTAGTATGGTAAAAGCATTATATAAATATTTTGAGTACCTACTTGTAGAAAAGGATATTAGTTATTCAATATACTAATAAGTTCTTTCATACCTTCACTTGCTCCCTTTTTTATGTGGGTTATTCCTAATCGTGGATCATAGTTTACATCTTTAGGGTCAATAAGGTAAATATTACATTTACTGTTAACGTATGAGAGAAGACCTGCTGCTGGATATACATTAAGTGATGTACCAATGACAACAAGAATATCAGCTTTGTTAACCTCGTGAATGGCTGGTTCTATCATAGGAACACTTTCTCCAAACCATACAATGAAAGGTCTTAGTTGACTTCCGTCCTTTGCTTTGTCTCCTATGTTAATATCCATATCATCGTAGGATAATGTTGTAATACATTCTGGATCATTAGGATTCTTGGAAGATGTAGCTTTCATCAGTTCTCCATGAAGATGAATAATATTTTTACTTCCAGCCATTTCATGAAGGTTATCCACATTCTGTGTAACAACGGTGACATTATATTTATCCTCAAGACTTGCGACGAGTTTATGTCCTTCGTTAGGTTTTACTTCTAACAGTTGGTGACGACGTTCATTATAGAAGTTAATAACTAACTCTGGGTCTCTCAGATACCCTTCAATACTTGCAACTGCTTCAACAGGATATTGTTCCCATAAACCATTGCTGTCACGAAATGTGCTGATGCCACTTTCTGCTGACATTCCTGCACCAGTTAGAAATACTAATTTTTTCATATATTAACTGTTTTGTCTATATGGCAAAAATATGAATAAAAAATGATAATGCTACTAAGTAAGTAATCAAAATTATTTTAGTAATGGTAAAAAAATATTTATCTTTGTGGAAAATTGACTAACTTATGAAATATATATTCTGTTCTGTATTATTATTTACTTTGCTATCTATAAGTATGTTTGCTCAGCAAGAAAAAGGAGTACTTTGTCATCCTCGTTTTGCAAGAGTAGATAACAAGCATGTTGTAAATAATCGATCATATAGTGGTTTTAACTATTCAAGAAATAATTCACCTCGTAAGTCGGATATACACTCTAAATTGTTTGATTATCCTAATTCAGTTAGTCCTTTGCTTGAAAAAGTAAATCTTTGGCATCAGTATTCATTACCATATACAAAATTTACTCCGATTATAGAAGAGCAACATTGTCCAACAGGTTGTATAGCTCTTGCTATGTCTCAAATTATGCATTATTACCGTTATCCGTCTAAAGGTATTGGAAGTAATCAATATATTGATAGTTTAGGTTGTAAACAAACTCTTTATACAGATTTCTCTACTCATACTTATGATTGGGATAATATGCTATATGAATATGATCATACAGATTATACAGATAAGCAGGCGGACGCAGTTGCTTTGTTACAGTATGACTGTGGAGTAAGTGTAAATATGCGTTATGATAAAGGAGCAAGTGGTGCAATGTCAGTTATGCAACCTATTTCTCTTGTAAAGCATTTTGGATATGATAAAGGTGCACAGATATACTACCGTGACTTCTATTCACATAATGAAATTCATTCTATGCTTAAGAATGAACTTGCCAATGGACGACCTGTACTTATTTCAGGAACAAACAAAAATAACAGTCATGCATTCATAATAGATGGATATAATGAAGAAGATGAATTTCATATTATGCTTGGCAATCCAGATGGTTATGGAGATAATTGGACAAAGCTATCTAACATGACAGCGGATTCTGAAGGATATGGCATAGGAACTCCAGAAAATGGAATGAATATCCTTCAATGTTTTATAATGGGTGTTCAGCCTAATACTCCTGATTCTGATAGGAATGAGCATCATATTTTTGCTATGAGAGATATAAAGGCATTGACAACAACAGCAAACCGTGGTACTTCTTTTAGAGTAGCAACAAATGAACTATGTAATATAGGTTATAATATTCTTAATGACTCAGTTGTCTTAATGCTTACAAAAGACAATAAACCTGTCACTCCTGTATACACATATAATCATTCATTTCAATTAGAGGAAATAGAAGATACTACATATAGTGATACAGTTGATGTTACTATTCCAAAGACTATTGCGAATGGAAAGTACTTAATAGTTCCTATGTTTAAGGATAGAGGAGAGTGGAAAGAGGTTAGATGTTGTGTTGGTACACCTAATTATCTCATTGCAGAAGTAAATGATGATATAGTATCTCTTTCAAGTGATACTGCACAAATAGCCTACATAACCATTGAGGATATTCACATTTCAGACTTTATGTTCAATGGAGTAGCACAAGACTTTACAGTAAAGGTAAAAGGTCATAATGCAGAGATGTGTGGTCGTCTATATATAGAACTTGAACCTATGTTTGAGAATAGTAAAAGTTTCTATTTGCAGCGTCATGGAATTAACATTGCCAAAGATGAAGAACAAGAATACCATTATTGCAAGGGAAAGATATGGATTCCAAGTTTTGGCAAGTACAAGTTACATATATACTATGATAAAAATCTGTTGTCTGATGAACTGATAGAACTTGAATTACCTCGCGAATACTACATAGAATTCACTAGTCCTTCAGTATTTCAGATAGCTTCAAGGTAAGTTTTGTTGCACCATCTGTATTCAAGTGGTCAGAGTCATAGAAGTCATCATCTGTGAAGCTACTATCATTCTCATAATTCATATATGTAACAGAAGGATATTGTTCAAGAATGCTAAATAATTCCCTTGAGTTTATTTCCTTTTGATACGAAGACTCATTTTCAAGGAAAGTATGAGAAACAGGTGTTGTGATAATTATAACCTTAGTATTTCTTTTATTACAGAAATCTATCATTTCCTTGAGAAAAGCAATATTCATTGGCACATATTCAGTATTATCTGGATATGTGTTATTTTTTGCCCTTATCTCTCCATTATCCCAATCTTCATTTCTTGATTCTAATGTATAGTTTGTTCCCCATCCATATTCATCCCATGACATATGTGATGGTATATATAAACTTTTTAGCTTTTCCTTGAATGAGTCTAAATGCATGAATTCAAAACCATACTCCCCTATTCTATAGTGAATATCACAATCCATGTAAATTCTGTATCTTGTTGCCTCAAACGACATCTCTTCTTGAAGATCTATATCCTCCCATAGAGAGAAATATGAGAAAGGAATAATGACGTTCTTTAGTTTAGGCATATTATAGTGTTGTAGTAGATAAGCATCATACCTATATGTTTGAGAAACTAATGCAAGAGAATAAGCATTTTTTCCAAGCATATCCGGTCTGATGCCATAATAGGTATGACTGCTTCCAAGCACTAATGTTTCTACATTCTCTGAGTGTGACATCATCCATTTATGCTTATCCTTGCAAGGATTAGAAAGACTCTCCACATAAATCTCTGAAGCAACAATAATCAAAATTATTATAATACTGAAAAGTGCAATATTTTTGATAAACAACTTCATATAAGTAATCACAATTAACTTTATCGTGCAAGTAAATGTATCAGAATTGGAAGTAAATGAATTGTGTCTTCTCTCCACCGAAATACACGGTAATCAAGAATAATACTATATAGATAGACATTCTGACAAATTGATGTGATTGCCATCCTGTTTCCTTAAATGAGAAAGGATGAACATTATCTTTCATTCTCCATTCTGTGAATACAAGCATTATAATAAGTATAACAGGTAATCGACTACAAGTTGTAGGTCCAAATATAGCAGGATTAAACATACCAGCTATGTATTCATAAGCTGTGTATAAGTCAGGACTTCTGAATATAACCCATCCTACCATAACAATAATAAAAGTAATCCATTTGTGAGGTATGATAAACCATATAGAATGAAATAGTCCCCATACTATGAAAGTCCAATTACTTCCGTGCCATAATCCACTAAGCAGGAATACTGTAAAATGATTTATATGTTTTCTTGTATTTCCTTTTCTGTTTCCACCCAAAGGAATATAAACGTAATCCTTGAACCATGTCATTAGTGTTATATGCCATCTTCTCCAGAACTCCTGAATATTCTTTGCAAAATATGGACAAGAAAAGTTTTTACTGAGATGTATACCGAACAGTTTTGCTGACCCTATAGCCATATCGCTATATCCAGAAAAGTCACCATATATCTGGAATGTGAAGAATAATGCACCAAGCCATAAATCAGGCATACTGCAATCATGTTGGTTATCGAAAATATAGTTGACTATCTCTGCACAATTATCAGCTATGAGCATCTTCTTTATTAATCCCCAAAGAAGTTGTCGCATGCCATCTCTTGCCTGAATATAGTCAAAGTTTCTTTTGTTTGTTATTTGAGGAAGCATATCCATTCCCCTTTCAATAGGTCCTGCCACAAGTTGTGGAAAGAAACTAATGAAAGCAAGGAAATCAATAATATCATGATCTCTCTTTATAATACCTCTATAATGGTCTATAACATATCCGGACAACTGAAAAGTATAAAAACTTATACCAACAGGAAGAATAATATTAAGAGTAGGAATATCAGCATTTACACCTATGTTTCCTAATGCTATATTCAGGTTATCTGCAAAGAAATTTAAATACTTGAATACACCCAAAATTAGGAAATTGATAGTAATTGCCATACCTGTAAATACCTTTCTGTGTCTCTTATGTTTATCAATAGCAGCTATGAGTCCATAATTTATTATACATGTACCCATCATAAGAACAAGAAAGTCAATACTCCACCAACCATAGAATACCATACTTGCAAGCAAGATAACAATGTTCTGCATCTTGCTTGTCTTTTGTAGCCAGTATAGAATAAATACTATTGGTAGAAAAAGTAGATATGTTATGGTGTTAAAAAGCATTTACTAAAGACTTGCGTAATATCCAAGTTTATAAACCGAGAACCAAAACAAGGAAGGCTTCTCACTAAGCAGATTCTTCTTTATAAGTGGTTTTGATATAGCAAAGAAGACACTAAACAAAGGCATTATTACTTTGTATTTCTTATATGCCTGAATGAGGTATATGCTATCTGCCAGTTCATTCTCAAACTTCTTGGCATTACTAATAGCTTGCTCAGTCTTTTGAAGGAAATACTTGCTTTCCTCAATATCATTATTGAGAAGAGGATTATTAATGCAATATATTTCATATCCTGCATTTCTTAGTTCCTTGCCATACTTTACATCCTCATACCCATAGTTAGCATATTTCTCATCAAACCTGACTTTCTCTGCAACCTCTTTCTTTATCATAAAACAGAAAGAACGGAATTGTGTACTTACATTTCCGTATTTCTTTTCATATTCCCTCTCATATCGCCATCTAAGCTGTCTGTAAGGGTCATAACACACTTCAGGGTGAGTTATACCACCACATACTATTTCGTGCGATTTAGAGGCATCTATGTAGTTTTTTAGGAAATCATTGTCTATTACCTTTCCATCAGCATCCATAAAAAGAAGAAAGTCTCCTTTTGCTTCATCTATAAGATAGTTTCTAATTGCTGACCTACCAACATTTTCTTTGCGTTGGATATGTCGGCAGTTAGTTAGTTCTATAATCTTATGATTGGCTATGATAGTAACAGGATATTGACTACCATCTTCCACCACAATAATTTCATAATCTATGTCCAGCTTTTCTGCTTGCTCATGAATATCATACACAAGTTTATAGCAAGTATAGTTATATGTAGGAATAAGAATACTTAATTTATAATTCATAATTCACAATTCATAATTCATAATTCATAATACAAGTTTCGCAAGTTCTTAACTTGTTCCTTGTAAAGAGTAAAATGACGTTAGAAGGAGTTAACTCTCCTTCGTCGCTTGGGAGTTAAAGACGATACTCCGCTTGTGACGTCTTTTTTGCGAACCGTCATTCGTCTTTTTACTCCTTTTAACTCCACTTAACTCCTTTTAACTCCATTCAAGTGAAGCGAAACTTGAATTCTTAATTCATAATAAATGTATAGGACTAATGTTGAATTATTAGGATTTTTGCACATGCACCTTTCTGTCCATTCTCATCAGTACAGAGTGCATAGTATATGCCAGAATTACATTTCTTACCTGATTGGTTGCAACAGTTCCATGTGAATTTGCCACCAATACTTGTTCCTGAATAAACAAGTCTTCCGGCTGCACTTACTATCTTGACATCAGAGTTGTACATAAGACCTGTGATGTGTACTTCACTATTGTTTTCTGGTCTTACAGGATTAGGATATACCTTGAGTGTATTATCCTCCATTGTTTCTGATGGATCAATAGCACTACCCATATATGAGCAAAGTCCTACACCTGTAGCAATAAACACCTCACCTGTCTTTCCGTTTATGGCGATATCATTAATGTTATCAGATATAAGAGGCGAATTGTCCTTTGTGAAATGTTCTATTATCTCCTGTCCATCTGCACTTATAAGATAAACACCATTATTAGTAGTACCAATCCATTTTCTGTTACCTCCATCAATTGCTATACATTTTACACCAACATCAGCAAGGAGATAATCAGCAAGGTTTGTACCGTCATTTCGTGACACCTTTATTTGAGTAAGATAATAATCCTTCTCAAATAACTTTTTAGGGTTATTAGACACGAATAAGCCTCTGTTATTGCCTAACCATACTGCACCATCAATGTCTTCAGTGGCACAATACCATTCATCAACCATGTCTACGGAATTGCCATCTTGATTATTGAATGAGTTTATGAACACATGATTGTTCTCTTTAGTATCAATTACAAGAATACCTGCAAGACTTCCACTATTTGTGGTTCTTCTGCTATTAATCCAGGCATAGTGTCTGGAGTCAAACATTATGTTGTCAAATGTCTCGAACTTCTCAATTTGACTATAGTATTTACCTATCCATTTACCATTCTTCGTAAGTATACGGATTATAGTGTCTGTATAGTTGTTTAGCATCCATAGATTACCATCATGGTCATATTGTAATCCTGTAATGCGTACATAGTATGGATTATTTTCTATGATAGTCTTAAGTGGTGAATTGCCATAACCGTAGTGTTTTGTAAATTTGAAGTTCTTGAACTCAAACACACCTCCACCCTTTGTACTGAGGAAATGATGGGTTGCATCATTAGGATCCTGAACTACATCTGTCACGTTAGTAAATAACCTTTCAGAAGTGCCCTTTATTGCCTCAATCTCATCAAAAGCACTCCATTTGTCATTCTCATACATCATAACAGTAGGTCTATACAAGTCCCTTTCAGGATTGTAGTACCAGTTACCTCCAGCGATAAGTAATCTTTCACCTACCATGTTCAGTTTATAGCAATAGTTGCGAAGAGGACTATCAGGAATAATCCTTGATACATATTCAAGAGCTTCTATATCATTTGCATTTTCGTTTATAATGCTTGTATAGTTTGCGTCATTTCTCAACTCTCCCTCGCTTTTAAGAATCCAGTTTGAACTATCAAGAAGATTCTTATCTTTATTGCCTACATATATGCCAGTTGCCGTCTTGGCATATATATTAGATTCACTAACCTTTGTACTTATTATTTCATAACCTAAGTTATAGAAGTTCTCAATATATACTTTATTTAGGTTTATTACAATTATTCCTGACCCTGTAGAGATATAAGCCTTATCCTTTGTAACATTAATCTCTCTGATGGTTTTGTTGGCAAGAGCCTTATTCTTAAAGTCAGGAAGGTTATCGCAACCGCCATGACTATTCATAATGTCAATATTGCCATTAGTATATATTATGATTATCTTGTTAGTGGTCTTGCTATATGCAATATCATAGATACCATAGTCACTAAGTGCATTACTTTTATTGTATGTACCCAGACTTGAGTCTTCTGAGTCGAACACGTATAAGTTTTGATAGTTATCCAAATGGGTATTATAAGAAAAGTTTCTCGCACCTTGATCACCATTAGCAAGGACAAAGTATCTCTTCCCTATCTTTATTGCCTTTGTAGGATGATGAAACGAAGCATATATTTTCCAGTCACCGTCCTCTGCCTTTATTGTGGAAGATAGTGATAAAATAAGAGATAGTATTGTATATATTAATAGCTTTTTCATTTTCATTAACTTCAATTAAGTAAGTGATTGTATAATATGAATGATTGCTAGCAAAAACGCCATTCGGTGCAAAGTATCGTCTTTTTACTCCGCTTAACTCCCTTTTACTTCATTCAAGTAAAGCGAACTAGAATTACTTATTTATTAGCTTTTATCATTCTGTCATTGCCGAATTGGTCTTTTCTAAGTTCTATATTAACATATCCAAGTTTTTGAAGCATATTGACAGTCTCATAACCGAATTGCCTGTTTATTTCAAAGAAAAGCATTCCGCATGGCTGTAATAGATACTTCCCTACCTCAGCTATTTTTCTATAGAACAGCAATGGATCATTATCAGGAACGAATAATGCTAAATGAGGTTCATGATTTAGAACATTATCATCCATATCGGCAGCTTCAGAATCACGAATGTAGGGTGGATTACTGAATATCGCCTTGTATTTACCTATACATTTCTTCTCAGCAGAGTAGTTGAGAATATCGATATTGTTGAAATCAACCTTCACTTTGTTTCTTTCAGCATTAGTTCTTGCTATATTGAGAGCTTTATCACTAATATCCCAAGCCTCTAGGTGTGTATTCAGATTCTTTGCAAGAGATATGGCTATACATCCAGATCCAGTTCCAATATCAAGAACGTAATCGCTACTGTTTATATTGCCTTCTAAAGCCTCTATTCCCCACTCTACAAGTTCTTCTGTCTCAGGACGGGGGATTAGTACCCCATCACCTACTTTAAGGCTTATATCAAGGAAATCAGTTTCACCAATAACATATTGTACAGGCTCACCATTGGCAATGCGCTTGGCAGAGGCTATTATTGCTTCTTCTTTTTCTAAGGGGATAGCATCTCCCATAAGAACATGCATCTTATCCATGCCTGCCATCTTTTCAAATAGCATGAATGTAATAGCAGATGCCTCATGGTTATCAATGCTCTGGTCTAATATGTTTTTTACTATCCTGTATTGGTTCATTATTATTTTATATTCGTGCGGTTACCTTATTATCATCTTGACTACAGAGTTATCATTTCTCTTAATAATGTTGATACCCTTTGTTGGTTCTGCCATTTTTACACCACTAACAGAATAAATGCCATAAGGTACATTACTATTTGCAGTAGTGCTGTCAATAGCGTTAAAGTCATGATGTGTCTCTATGTTCCAAAGACTCCACTTACCTATGACACTATAGTCATTGGCAAAGTTGCCAACTTTAGATATCCCTATGGTAACAGGTCCATCTTTAGTTATTTCAAATTCGAGTTCATTAAGATAATAACCCTTTTCAAAGTAGTCAACAGATGCTATGGAAGAGTTTGGAGCGTATGAACAATTAGAGAACTGTACATATTTGTCTTCAGTCTCTATATTCTCCGAAGCACCCTCATTAAGATTAAATAATGGAGTACTGAAAGTACCATTAGCAGTCTTAACATATAAGGTTGCAAGATGTGTTTCTTCCCCTTTACTAACCCTATATTCTTCCTCATTAAAGTAACCAGCTCTGTAGTATCCAGGTACTGTAATCTTATACACACCTTTAAGCAAACCATAGATAGTCTGGTTCAATTCAAACTCGCAACGGTTATATGAAACAGTATTTATCTTATACCCGTTCATGGCAGTAGTGTTCCAACCATCTATCCAAGTGATATCCTTGTTACCTTTGCTTGGATCAAAGTCATTATTTACTATAAGACAAGTATAGTCTGCTGGATTATCGGGAGTACCCTCTTCCATAACACTTCTTTTGGCAACAGATATTGTCTCATAAAGCTGTTCAAGTAACATTTGAGCACGATGATTTGACAGTTCAGCTCTGTTCCATAGATTAGCAGCATTGCTATTGAGGCTAATGATAGTAGCCTTAAGAGCATCGTTAATTTTATAGTTCTTTACGATATCATTAAGACTCTCTATAGCATCTGCAATCTTTTTGTATAATTCAGAACCATCTTTTACAATAGTCATGTTTTTTTTGAGGTTAATAAGTTCCTCAAAAGGATCATCCTCTGCAAGAGCAAACTTTATGGAATAGTTGAGTGCATCTTTTTCAGCAGAACCACAATAAGAGTTCTTGTAGATATCCATAGCTTCAGGAATGTTTTCCTCTATCAGTTTTACAAGTAGTTCTGCATTTTTTGCGTGGAAAGTCAACTTAGGACCTCCTGCAAAAAGAATACAGTTTTCTACGGAGCGAATCTTATTTGTGATGCCTATTCTTAGAGTACCATCAGTAACAAGACCATATACAGTCACATTCCATTTTTTCTCCGCAAATTCCTCTGAAGCCTGTTCTGCTGTATTGACGTCACCACAAGGAATAAGTGTTTCGTCAGAATTGATATATGCGAATGCTTGAGCAATAGCAGCATTTTCCTCTGTGTACTCTTCTCCTGGCCTGAATACTCCCTGAAGGTTCAACTCATAAACGCCATCTTTGATATTTGTAAATTCCTGATAGATGTTACAAACCATGTTCTTGACCTCTACAACTGGGAATAGGTCTACATTGCCAGTTGGCCATTCTGGTCCTACAGCAGATATCCATCCATCCTTCTCCTTAAATTCTGCGTTATTGATAAAGACGGTGCAGTCATCTCCATCTTCCAGCTTAGTTGCGATGGCACTATTATAGATGGAATAAAGATAATGCAATTCATCCTGCATCTCTTCCGTGCTAAGTTCCATCTTACTTAGGATATACTCAGCATTACCATGATTGTTGTATCCTATACTGTCTGCCTCTTCAAAGATATAGTCTGACACGATGCTAATTAGAGCATTGCTATCTGTAACTTCAGAGAGCCATTCCTTTACGTTGTTATATAGATTCACGTACTTTCTATATGTCTCTATATTGGCCGCCATCTTATCCAAAGACTTCTTATAATCTGCTATATTAGCAATTATTGTTTCAGGAGTCTTAGATTTCAGTAATGTATCCTTAATGGCAAGATACTCACAATAGTCATTCTTATTGTAGTATGTGATTATGCTGTCTGCTATAAGAGTCTCATAATCCTTATTGTTTCGTATCAGTTCATCCACTACAGTTGTATAGGTCTCTTCTGCTTTGCCGAGGTAGTATAGGTTTACATTATCCAGACCTACGCAACTTGGACCTAACTTATCTATTCTAAGTCCAAGCTCAAGTTCATTGTTATTAACTATTGTAAGAATCTCATAAGGCATATCCTCGTCAATCATGTTTGACTTGACCAGGGTTTTATCTACTCCTGCATAAACGTATGTAGAACCTAATACGTCTGAAAATGCAAGCATAGATAATTTATATACACCGTTAGGGATATTCTTGGCAACAGCGTATATTCTTCCAACACCAAAAGTTTCGTCACTACTGTTTTCAAGATAAGATCCTGTAGCGTCAAGGTCTTTGACACTACCGTCTTTTACTACTTTTTTATCTTTTGCCTCTGTTTCCATTTTCCAACCAGAGACATCACCATTAGTGAAAGTCTGTTCAATAGCCTGTGTTGGACCAATAATCTCAAATGGATCATCAAGACTTGCATTAGCAATCTTTATCTTTTTAACTTCATTCAGAAGTTCTGTATAAGCATATTCTATATCACTTATTGTTGAAAATGTATGAGAATAGAAGAATTTTGCATTAATAAGTATGTATTCATCTATGCCCTCCATTTTATCTGCCTCTTCAATCAGTTTTCCTAATTCAAGAGCCCGGTAGTAAAGGTTAAGAGCATCTATGTATTTTTTATATTCCTTTTGTGATACAAAGTACCATGTAGTCTGACTACTTGTGGAGTCTACTTGTTCTGCCCCACTTATTCTATATCTTATAAGAACATTCTTGACTATAGAATCATTTGCAATAGAGTCATTAATGATAGGATCATTTATAGTTGAATCATTAATGATAGGTACATTAATAGTCGAGTCATTAATGATAGGTACATTAATAGTTGAATCATTAATGATAGGTACATTAATAGTTGAATCATTAATGATAGGTACATTAATAGTTGAATCATTAATGGTAGGAACATTAATAGTTGAATCATTAATGATAGGTACATTAATAGTCGAGTCATTAATGGTAGGAACATTAATAGTCGAGTCATTAATGGTAGGAACATTAATAGTTGAATCATTAATGATAGGATCATTTATAGTTGAGTCATTAATGATAGGATCATTTATAGTCGAGTCATTAATGATAGAGTCATTAATAGTAGAGTCATTTACAATAGAGTCAATCTCTACAGTATCGTTTTTATGAGTATGTTGAGTATAAAGATATACGTACTTCTCTTTTTTTATAGTAGTGACACCTAAAAATGTGTTAGGATAATTTTGTGGATTGTAGTTCTTGTTGTATTCGGAAAGACTTATCTTGTACATGTCTGTCAATTCTTCAACAAGGTTAAAAACATTGTCATCATTCTCCTTTGTCTTGTTAAAGAATAACTGACCTTGAGAGTCTATATACATGAAACCTCTTTCATTTCCTGCTTTATCATGGTTAACATCGCTGGTAATATAATATGATTCTCCGTCCCAGCCGTTCTCGTTCATTCTTATGTCAATGAATATGCGAGAACCTTCTGTCTGCTTGACAGTAGCTCTAGTTCCTAAGTCTTTATTAGAATAAAGGAATCCACCTGCTTCTTTATTGAACAAATAGCAGTAGTTACCTAATTCCATAGGACAAACAGTTGGTGCTTCTGGCATTGTCCATTGTGCCAAAGTCGTTATGCTGATAAATAAAGAGATAGTAAGAGATAATATCTTTTTCATTGGACTAAAATGTTGGTATACACTTATGCTAATTTATTATGTAGGTAATCAAAATAGAGCATATCTATAGTAAAACTAATTTATGATTACACACTTAGTTTGCAAATTTATGAAATAATTAGGACACTATGTAATTTGGCGTGTATTTTTTGTTGTAGAAATAGTTAAGAAATGGAAAAATAATAACTTCCATAGTCTCGTGACAAGCAACAATACGAATCTAATGCTTCTCTAACCTTTGTTTTATAGTTAAATCAAAAAAAGTGGCGAACACCTATATGATGTTCGCCACAATTATTTAGTTATTTGTTATTGCAATTTGCAATTACTTTACAAGTACCTTCTTAACAGAACCGTCAGCCATCTTAATGATGTTGATGCCCTTAGTCATGCTGCTTACCTTAGCACCAGAGATTGTGTAGATACCAGCTGCAGCAGATGAAGCTACGTTTACAGACTCTACAGCAGTTGGAGCTTCTGTACCGAGGTACTCAATCTTGAAGTTATCGAAGATTGACCAGTCTGTATCGAGCTGTACGCTCTTCTTAACACCGATGCGGAGAATTCCGTCCTCAGCAACCTTAACAATTACGTTGTTGAATTCACCCTCTGGACCATACTTACCAGCTTCGAAGCAGTAGTTAGCAGACTCCATTGTGTTAGGAATAAGTAAGCCATTACCATAATCTACAGTACCACCACCGAGAGATTCTGCTACAGCACCAGCACCGAGGTTGTGAATCTTAGCAGTTGCTTCGCCTTCAGAAGTTGTAGCATAGAGTACAGCATTGTATGCTGGCTTGTAATTCTCGTTTTCAGGATCATTGAGCATATAGTCATTCTCGATAGAACCCTGACGATAGAAACCGAATACAGATACACGGTAGTAACCTGCTGGAACACCGTTGATATCCTGGTAAGTATCGTAGTTCTGGTTGTAGCGCTCAGCACAAGTAGACTTAGTACCACCAGCACCGAAGCTTGAACCAGCCCATCCTGTGAAGTCACCGATTGTATCGAATGTAGCGTTAACGATGAGCTTGTCGCAAGCTACAGGATTTTCTGGTGTAGCCTCCTTCATGTTTGCAGGGAGCTTGAAGAGAATCTTAGTAGATTCGATCTTCTTGGTCAAATCATTAATCTGCTCTCTTGACATTTGATCGATAGTACCGTAAGCATCATCTACTTCATAGTACGCATTTGTAGCTTCTGTAGAAGCGTCAGGATTAGCATTCAACTCCTCAGTGAGTTCAGAATAAGCCTTGTTCATAGCAGTGAATGCCTCGATGTCCTTCAAAGTCTCTGCCTGAGCTTCGTTGACAGCAACAAAGGCATTCCAGAGTTCCTCGCTATCATCAGCTGTCTCTGCTTTCATAGCTTCTGCAATAGCTATATCAGCAGCGTCATATGCCAATTTAGTCATATTAGACTGGTTGTCTTTAGCGAGTTTAGTGTATTCATCTACGATTGTTGGGAGCACGCTCTGGAGAGCCTCTACATTCTTACCAGCAAATTCAAGCTGGAAGTCTGCCCAAAGTGCCCAGCAGTCTGTACCGAGAGTCTTGCCATCAGATGTAAGACCAATCTTCATGATACCATCCTCGCCTACATAACCGTAGCACTCCTGTTTATAACGATCTGCTCTGAATGCATATGAAGCACCATCCATTGAGTTAGGAACATATCCGTTATTTATAGTACCCTGATAGAGGTAGTCGTAAGGATGTGTACCAGGATTATCAATCATACAGTTCTTGTCATCACCTTCTTCATTGATAGCATCTTCCTCAGAAATAGCACCCCAACAGATGTTCTTGACCTGTGTTCTGAAGTTATTCATGAAGAGGTAAACGATAGATGGATCATCTTCAGTATAAGAACCGTTAGAACCTGGACGCTCAAATGCCTTAACAGAAATCTTATAGAGACCTGGCTTAACATTTGTTACTGTCTGCTGGCAGTCTACAACTGTCTGGAAGCATTCTACGTTAGGGAAGAAGCTCTTACCACCAACATTACCAACAACTGCCTTGCCTTCGCTGTTAGTCCAACCTGTGAACTTGTCCTGGAATGAAGCGTTAACAAGCAATCTTGTTACGTTAGAACCTTCCTGCATACCTTCAGCGATAGCAGCCTGAACTAATTTAGCAAGGTATATCTTCTCTGCTTCAATCTGAGCTGCAGTCAATTCGCAGTTATTGAGGATGTAGCATGAAGAACCATTTGTGAATGTACCAGGTTCATCAGATGTAGAGTCGTCAAGGTAGTTGATGAGTGAAACAACTGCATCAGCATCCTCGTCGAGTTTCATATCATCGAATCCATTTCTTTCTGCTTCTAAAGCATTAACGTATGCTGCATAAGCGTCAGCAGATGCCTTGAGTGCCTTTGAAGCATCCTCGAGTGCAACCTTGCAACTCAATGCATTTTCAGCATCGTTTGAGTTGATAGCATCCTGAGCTGCCTTGTATGCTGCGTTGTATGCTGCAAGTTCAGTCTTACCTACATATGTAGCACCTTGCTCGAACTCGGCCATCTTCTCTTCATTCCAGTCCTTATCGCATGTTTCAACAACACCCTGGAGGATTACGATATTTGGATCTTCTTTTACAGGACCAAAATATTCAAGTTTGAAGTTGTCGGCAGCAATCCAGTTTGCAGTACAGTTGATAGTACGGAGACCCAGCTTGATCTCATCACCTGTGTTGATGAATGTGAGTTCGAAGTGCTCTGGCTTACCGTTTTCTGTAGCGATGTTCTGGAAAACATCCATAGAACCACCTGTAGCGAAGAGCTGAACACCAATTACAGGGTTGAGTGAACCGTCATACTGCTGTACAGCGTTACAGTCAACAGACAACTTGTACTTACCCTGTGGCATGTTCTTGATAGTCTGTGAAAGTTCACCATCGCCGATTGCCTTGACGTCTGGACGCTGAGCGTTCATTGCGTTTGGAGTCCAAGCCTCGATGAACTGGTTGATTGAAACTTCACCATTTTCATATTTAGCACCCTGATAACCGAGGTTAGTAACATTTGTACCCTTAACAAAAGTGCAATCCCAACCATCGATGTTACCTGCAAAGTTTGGATTCTTGATCCACTCTGTAACATCCATTGGGTCATCCTCTGTTGCGCTACCGAAATCAAAGTTCTTGATAGTTGTATTAACAGCATCAATAGCAGCGTTGAGTTTTTCAAGTGTAGATGAAGTGTTGTTGTAAACAGCCTCCTGAGCTGATACATTCAATCCCTTTTCCTTTGCCTCATCGATTCTCTCCTTGAGAGTCTGAGCTGCGATGTAAACTTCAATCTTTGGGAGGTATTCAGCATAAGCCTCTTCGCTTACGAAGTACCAGTCAACCTTTCCCTCATCATCTGAGTTCATCACTGGAGTGATTGCAGTATTGTCAAGGTTTTGTAATACGCTGATTCCGTAATATACAGGCTTACCGTTTCCGAGTAACTCAGAGTTGTAGTTAGGGTTCTTGTCACCTGGTACGATACGGAATGCACCATCTTCTCTTGGCTCGAGCTGGAAGAAGTAGTTTGCCTGTGAGCCACGGTCAACGAATGAACTGTTCTCGGTATCGATGAAAAGAACTTTCCAAGCCTTCTTTACTTCTGAAGAGTCGTTGATAATCACTGTCTTTCCATCCCATTCTGGCTCATCGCCATCAAGGACTTCCATGTGCTTAGTGATAGCAAACTTAAGACCCTTGTCTCCGTAACTTGCCTGTGTTCCCCATGCGTTTCCTTCTGTAAGGAATGCCTTGGCATCTTTGTTGTAGATGTAGTAGCGGATAGTGTCACCTTCACCATTTGCAGCGAACTTAGAGTACTCGAAAGACTTCAATGTCTCTGGTACTGGCTTTGTCCACTGTGCAAAAGCAGCGCTATTCATTACCAACGATGCTACAAGAAGTAATGATTTCTTCATAAATGTGGTAATTTTTTTGATTAGTTAATAGTTATATCGGTTTATTATTCTCAAATGTTTATAGTCTCGTAGTTAATGTTAGTATTAGCTATTATTGAGATAAAAAATGTAAAAATTATTATCTGTGTGCAAATTACAATAAAAAAAACGAAACTGCAAAGGAAAAATTGATATTTGTGCATATAAATTAACATTTTTAGTATTTTTCTCCTTGAATCGCGCCTTTTTAGGTGTTGCTTTTACACTTAAGTGAAGTTTGTCTGTTTCAGCCTTTCTTGTCTTGCTTATTTTACGAGGTGAATCCGATGAGCCTTCGCTCTGCCTTCGGAGCATCTCCATCGCATCTCCATCGAATGTCCATCGAATGTCCATCGTTTCGATGGAGATGCGATGGACATTTGGTGGACATTCGGTGGGGATAATACGGACTCACTTCGGAGGTTTCTTGGAGGATGAATGGACTCCGATTTAGCTGACCGGTTATAAGAAATGACCATCTCTGCCCTATGGGCACCTCCCCCTCTAAGGGAAGGAGCCATCCGGATGAAAGTTCAAGTCTGACTGCATTAGTCACCTCCCCATAGAGAGGGAGGCAGGGATGGGGTCCAAAAAAAACAGGAGAAAGGTTGTTGCCTTCCTCCTGTCTGAGAAAATTTATAGTATGAATTACTGTACTCTGTATCTTACTTCTTCTGTACGGAACTTCTTGACTACCTTCTCGTCCTTATCTGTGTAGATTCCGTGACCTGTGATTACAGAGAGACGGTTCTTGTCATTCTCTGCGTATGGCTGTTCTGTGTCACCCTTCCACTCTACCTTCTTGATAATCTTGGAGCTTACGCCTGCCTTGATGAGTGCGTTCTTAGTCATCATAGCACGGTTCTTACTATAGCCCATGTTCTTCTCAGGAGTACCAGTGCCCTTATCAGCATAAGATGTGATAGTAATCTCAGCATCCTTTACACCCTTGAGGAAGTCTGCAACTGCCTTGATCTGTGAGTTGCTTGTCTCTACACCACTTTCGCGGATACCGAAGAAGATTTCCTTCTTGATTTCGCGGTCTCTTGTATTTACCTCATAGTATACGCTGTCGTACCAGATTGTGTCGATACGTGTTGCATAAACTGGTTCTGGCTCTGGTTCTGGTTCAACAAATACTGGTTCTGGAGCCTTCTTTGGAGCCTTCTTGAAACCGAACTTGTAAGTACCTGTGAGTGATGCTGTCATCATCCAGTCGTCGCTGTTGTGGTACTTAGAGTTGAAACGGTCGTCAAGTGAGTTCATGTCAACCTCAAGACCTACGCTCCAGTTCTTGCTGATGTTATAGTCAGCGAGGATTCCTACACGGAGGTTATGGCTGAGAAGGTTGTGACGTGGGCTCTGCTTCTCGCCCCAAGCGTTAGAGATGTCATAGCCTGCTCCCTGTGCCATTCCTGAAAGTAACTCAAATTCGCTGTTGTTCCATGAATAGTTGAGTCCTACACCACCGATGAGGTACAAGTTGAAGTTTGTATAGTTCTTGTCCTGGAAGAGGTTCATGACATTGAGCATAAGGTCAACGTCTGAAGTGATGTAGTTGTAGCCATACTTAAATAGACTCTCATTGATGTCAAAACCACCACCTGCACGGTATCCCTGGAAGTGAAGTCTTGCTCCGAATGATGGAGCGAACATGCCACCGACAGCTAGTCCAAATGTTGGTTTTGCTATCTTGATGTTGTTAACGTCTGTAAATGTTGTTCCTGCACCGCCTTGAACTTGAATAAAGTAGTAAGGCTGTGGCTTGTAGCCGAGTTCTTGTTCTTGCTGTTCTGCTGCTGTGTTTTGAGCAGATGCATTTAATCCACACAATGCAACCAATGATGCCGCAATAGTACTTTTAAGATTAAGCATAATTTGATAAATTTAAAGTTTCATTTAACATTTTGGTGTCAAAATTAGTTAATAATAATTTATTGAACAAACTAAAAACCGAAAAATTTGTATATTTGCACGTTATTTGTGTTTTATTAGGTGTATTATTCACCTTGCAAAACTGTGAAAGAACTAAATTCATTATATGAGCGAACTAAATAATAACATTGAAGAAACTAACCAATCAGAGTATAAAGATGATAATATCATTACCCTAACTGGTGTTCAGCATATTCGTCTTCGACCTGGTATGTACATCGGCCGTCTTGGCGATGGTTCACATCCTGAAGATGGTATCTATGTCCTTCTTAAGGAGATCATAGATAACTCTATTGACGAGTTCAAGATGAAGGCTGGAAAACGCATTGAGGTCGATATACAGGACGATCTTTCTGTTACTGTTCGTGACTATGGTCGTGGCATTCCTCAGGGCAAGATGATTGAGGCAGTCTCTATACTTAATACCGGTGGCAAGTATGACTCTAAGGCTTTCCAGAAGTCTATCGGTCTTAATGGTGTAGGTACTAAGGCTGTTAATGCCTTGTCCACTCTTTTTGAGGTTCGTAGTTACCGTGACGGCAAGGTTCGTACCGCTATCTTCGAGAAGGGTGAGCTTACTTCTGACAAGACTGACAATACTGATGAGGAGAATGGTACATTCATCCACTTCGTTCCAGATGATACGTTGTTCCTGAACTATAAGTTTCAGTCGGAGTTCATTGAGACAATGCTCCGCAACTATACTTATCTTAATACAGGGCTTGAGATATACTATAACCAGCGTCGTATCACTTCTCGTAATGGTCTCAAGGATCTTCTTGTTGACACAATGGATACTACTGCACTCTATGACATCATACACTTGAAGGGTGATGACATAGAGATTGCCTTTACTCATACTAATCAGCAGTATGGTGAGGAATATCACTCTTTTGTCAATGGTCAGCATACCATTCAGGGTGGTACACACCAAAGTGCTTTTAAGGAGCATATCGCTCGTACTATCAAGGAGTTCTTCAACAAGAACTATGACCTTGCTGATGTACGAAGCGGTATTGTTGCTGCCATTGCTATAAATGTGCAGGAACCTCAGTTCGAGTCACAGACTAAGGTCAAGCTCGGTTCTTTGACTATGGAACCGGGTGGGGGAATAAGTGTCAACAAGTTTGTAGGTGACTTCATAAAGCAGGAGGTAGATAACTACCTTCACAAGAACCTTGATGTGGCTGATGTCATACAACAGAAGATTCAGGATAATGAGCGTGACAGAAAGGCTATTGCCGGTGTTACCAAGCTTGCCCGTGAACGTGCCAAGAAGGCTAATCTCCATAATCGTAAACTTCGTGACTGCCGTGTGCATCTTAATGATGCTAAGGGAGATATGAAGGAGGATAGCTGTATATTCATAACTGAGGGTGACTCTGCAAGTGGTAGTATCACTAAGAGCCGTGACGTTAATACTCAGGCTGTTTTCTCTCTTCGTGGTAAACCTCTCAACTGCTTCGGATTGACAAAGAAGGTGGTGTACGAGAATGAAGAGTTCAATCTTCTTCAGGCTGCTCTAAACATAGAAGATGGCATAGAGGGACTTAGATACAACAAGGTTATTGTGGCAACAGATGCTGATGTGGACGGTATGCACATCCGTCTGCTGATGATTACATTCTTCCTTCAGTTCTTCCCTGAACTTATCCGCAAAGGACATGTTCACATTCTCCAGACGCCTCTTTTCCGAGTACGCCAGCGTCGTAAACGTATCAAGAAGGAGTACCTTGAGCAGGTAACAAAGGGTAGGGATGATAAGAGCGATTTCGTTACTATCTATTGCTACACAGATGATGAGCGTAAGAATGCAATCAAGATGCTTTCGCCTGACCCTGAGATTACTCGATTCAAGGGTCTTGGTGAGATATCGCCAGACGAGTTCAAGAACTTCATTGGACCTGATATGCGTCTTGAGGAGGTTAGTCTAAGAAAGACTGATCAGGTTAAGGAACTTCTTGAGTATTATATGGGTAAGAACACTATGGAGCGTCAGAACTTCATCATCAATAATCTGGTGATTGAGGAAGATGTTCCTGAGGAGGATACAGAATTGTCAGAGGAATGAAAGCACTTTTCGCTGGGTCATTTGATCCATTTACCCGTGGACATCAGTCCATAGTTGACCGTACTCTTAAGAGTGTGGCTGATGAGGTTATTGTGGCTGTTGGTGTCAATTATGTTAAGAAGAATCTATATTCTGTTGAGGATAGGATTAGTGCCATAGAGAGAGTTTATGCTAATGATCCTCGTGTCAAGGTTTTAAGTTATGAGGGGTTGACTACTGACTTTGCCAAGACTGTTGGTGCTGATTTTCTTGTTCGTGGCGTACGTTCTACTTCTGATTTCGAGTTTGAACGTAATATCGCTGATGTGAATAAGCGCCTTACTGGTATAGAGACCATTCTTTTATTTACTGAACCAGAATTGTCATGTGTCAGTTCAAGCGTTGTTCGTGAACTGATAAGCTATGGCAAGGATGTAAAAGATTTTTTACCAAAATGAAGAAATACCTTCTTTCTATCATTTCTTTCCTTGTTTCTATGAGTATGTGTGCTCAGCAGGTGGGGGAGATATTTGATGAGATGCAGTTCAGAAAACTGATTATGGCTGTTCATTCAGTTAATCAGTTGTATGTAGATAAGGTTGAGCAGAAGAAAGTGATTGAGGATGCTATTAATGGTATGCTCAAGCAGCTTGATCCTCATTCTGTATATACTCCTGCTAAAGATGTTGAGCAACTTAACGAATCACTTGAAGGTGGGTTCGATGGTATTGGCGTTCAGTACAATATGTCTGACGATACTCTTGTTGTAATCCAACCGGTTAGTGGAGGACCTTCTGACAAGGTCGGTATCCTTGCAGGCGATATGATTGTCACAGTTAATGATACTGCTATCGCTGGTGTGAAGATGTCGAAGGAGGAAATCATGAAACGTCTTCGCGGACCTAAGGGTACTAAGGTTAATCTTGGTGTTTTGCGTCGTGGTATCAAGGATATGCTTTCTTTTGTTGTCACTCGTGATAAGATACCTTTGTATACTATTGATGCCTATTATATGATTGACAAAACAACTGGTTATGTTCGTATCAGCAGTTTTGGTGCTACAACTCATGATGAGTTTGTTAAGGCTGTCAATAGATTAAAGTCTCAGGGCATGAATGATATTGTCATTGACCTTCAGGGTAATGGCGGTGGATATCTTCAGGCTGCTGTTCAGATGGCTGATGAGTTCTTGAGTAACCGTGAGATGATTGTATATACAGATGGCCGTGCCCAGGGCAGACATGATTTCCGTGCTACTGACAAGAAGATGGATATAGGTAGGGTAGTTGTTCTTGTTGATGGATATACTGCTTCTGCTGCAGAGATTCTCTCTGGTGCTATTCAGGATAATGATAGAGGTGTTATTGTAGGTCGTAGAACGTTTGCTAAGGGGCTTGTCCAACGTCCTATTAACCTTCCTGACGGTAGTCTTATCAGACTTACTGTTGCTCATTATTATAGTCCTGTAGGACGTTGTTTCCAGAAGCCTTATGTAAAGGGTGACAAGAAGTCTTATGATAATGATATGCTTGATCGCCTTAATAGCGGTGAGCTGACTAACCCTGATAGTATTCATTTCCCTGACTCTTTGAAGTACCTAACAAAGGGTGGACGTACTGTTTATGGTGGAGGTGGTATCATGCCTGATGTGTATGTTCCTCTTGACACTACTCGATACACTAAGTTTCATAGGGAACTTACAGCTAAGGGATGCATTGTTCAGGCTACTCTCAAGTATTTGGACCTGAATAGAAAACGTCTTGTTAAGGAATATAATATAGATGCTTATCGTAAACTAAAGGGTAAGGAGTCTAAGGGTAAAGATGTAGTCTATGACATGAGTGATTTCAATCGTTATAAGACTTCTTTTGAGGTTCCTAAAGAACTTATTAACATCATGCTTGAAAAGGCTAAGGAGTCAAAGATAGAGTATAATGATAGTACGCTTTCTGAGTCTTTACCTATGATAAAGATTCAGCTCAAAGCTCTTCTTGCTCGTGACCTCTGGGATATGAATGAGTATTTCCAGATCATTAATCCTATCAATGAGATCTATATTGAAGGCCTTAAGGCTCTTAACGATGAAAAGTATAGGTCGTTATTGCAGAATAATAGGTGATCGTACTTGTTAGAGTAGGTGAGCTTAAGGACTTTAGAGACTTTAGGGTCTTTAGTTCTAAGGACTTTAGAGACTTTAAGGTCATTAGCCTAAGGTCCTTAGAGTCTCTAAAGTCTTTAATCATAAAGTCCCTATCTGTATTTAGTTTATTGTCTTATCTTTAATTACTTACATATATTATGATTACATATAATGTTGATGGTGTTAAGATGCCGGCCATAAAAAAGCGCGACACAAGTGCTTGGATAAAGGCTGTAGCTGCATCTTATGGCAAGAAGGTAGGTGATATTGCATACATCTTCTGTAATGATGAAAAGATTCTTGAGGTAAATAAACAGTATCTTCAGCATGATTATTACACAGATATCATCACTTTTGATTATTGTGATGATCTTGCTGAGATGGGCATTAAAGATACTATTTCTGGAGATCTCTTCATTAGTCTTGATACAGTTCGTTCAAATAGCGAACAACAAAATACTACTTATGAAGAGGAACTTCATCGCGTTATTATTCATGGTATTCTTCATCTTGTCGGCATTAATGATAAAGGACCTGGTGAACGTGAAATAATGGAAGCTGCAGAGAATAAAGCGCTTGATTTAATGCATAATTCATAATTCATAATGCATAATAAATGCCATTCGGATTTGTTACCGAATGGCATTTGTCATATTAATTCATTCTTTAATTAATTGCAAATTAAGTATTGCGTATTATGAATTATGCATTATGAATTATGCATTATCAATGCGCTTCCAACCAATTTTTTCCCCAGCCACTTTCTGCCAATAATGGTACGGAGAGTTGAATGGCATTCTCCATCTCTTCCTTTACCATCTTTTCGAGTGTTTCTTTCTCGTCTTTATAGACGGTAAAGTTAAGTTCGTCGTGAACCTGTAATATCATTCTTGACTTCAGATTCATCTCACGTATTCGTCTGTCAATGTTGATCATCGCAATCTTTATTATATCTGCTGCTGTTCCTTGGATAGGGGAGTTGATGGCATTACGCTCAGCATATCCTCTCACAATGGCATTTCTTGAGTTGATATCTGGTAATTGACACCTTCTTCCGAATAGTGTTTCTGTATAGCCCTTTTCCCTTGCTTTTTCTATTGATTTCTCCATGTATTCCTTTACTCCTGGGTAAGTGGCGAAATATTCGTCTATAAGGCTCTTTGCTTCACTTCGACTTACTTCCATACGTTCTGCCAATCCAAACGCGCTGATGCCGTAAATAATGCCGAAATTTGCGGTCTTTGCCTTGCGTCTCATATCCGTAGTTACTTCATCTATCTCTTTTTTGAAGATTTTGGCAGCTGTAGCACGGTGGATATCATGTCCGCTATTGAAGTCTTCTACCATATTTTTATCCCCACTTAGGTGTGCCATAAGACGCAGTTCTATCTGGCTGTAGTCGGCGGAGAAGAATTCACATCCGTCGTCTGGTATAAAGGCTTTTCTTACTTCTTTTCCATTCTCATCCCTGATAGGGATGTTCTGTAGATTTGGGTTACTTGAACTTAATCTTCCTGTAGTTGTTACAGCCTGATTATAAGACGTATGTATCTTACCTGTTCTTGGATTTATCAGTTTTGGCAATGAGTCTATATATGTGCTTAGAAGTTTCTTGTAGCCTCTGTAATCGAGTATCTGCTCTACTATTGGGTGTTTGCCTTTTAAGGTTAATAACACTTCTTCTGAAGTCACGTATTGACCAGTCTTTGTCTTTTTAGCCTTGTCTGATATCTTCAGTTTGTCAAATAGTAGTTCACCTATTTGTTTAGGTGAAGAGATGTTGATAGTCTCGCCTGCAATCTCACGAATAGACTCTTCTATCTCGAGCATTCTTTGTGTGAACACCTTTGAAGTCTCTTTTAATGATTCAGTATCTATTCTGACTCCTTCTGCTTCCATTCTTGCAAGAACAGGAACAAGAGGCATCTCTATTTCTTTGAATAGTTTTGTCAATCCCTTGTCTTCAAGTTCCTTTTCAAGTATGTTCTTTAGTTTGAGTGTTACGTCTGCGTCTTCACTTGCGTACTCGTACACTTCATTAGGAGAAAGTTGACGCATTGACTTTTGTACTCTTCCTGTTCCTATCAATTCGTCTATATGGATTGTCTTGTAGTGCAAATATATTTCTGCAAGGTAGTCCATGTTATGACGCAGTTCTGGTGATATGATGTAATGGGCAATCATGGTGTCAAACATTTCTCCCTTTAGTTCGATACCATAATTACCAAGTACCATCATGTCGTACTTTATGTTCTGACCTATCTTCAGGATTTTCTTGTTTTCGTAGATGCTCCTGAACTTATTGACGATTTTGAGTGTCTCTTCTCGATTTTCTGGACAAGGAACGTAAAATGCCTCGTTTTCTTCAATTGAAAAGCTCAAACCTACCAAATCTGCCTGTGTTGCCTCCGTACTGGTGGTTTCTGTATCTAATGATACGAAGTGTGAAGTCGATAATTTTGCAACTAAAGCGTCTATTGCATCGTCTGTATCAACAAGATAGTAATTATGCCCTATTTCTTTTAAACTTTCGAGAGATACATTTATTTGCGTTTCTTGTACATTGTTCGACTCTACAGCAAACAAATCTCCACCAAAAAGGTCTGCACTTTGTCCTTTTTTACCTTTTTGCACTTTTTGTGCATTTTCTGCCGAATTTACTCCATTTAGTTTATTGAGTAGAGCTCTGAACTCAAGTTCTTCATAAATTGACTTCAGTTCAGTTTCGTTAATGTCCTCCTTCTTCAAATTTTCGAGATTGAACTCAATTGGTACATCTGTTTTTATTTCGGCAAGGAACCTTGATATTTTGATGTCTTCAATATGTGTCTCGACTTTTGTCTTGAGTGCACCCTTTAGTTCATTGTAACCTTCAAGTAGTTTCTCGGTACTTCCAAATTGTTTGATAAGTTTCACGGCAGTCTTTTCACCAACTCCTGGACAACCTGGGTAGTTGTCAGAAGAATCTCCCATAAGACCTAATAAGTCTATAACTTGTGTTGTAGACTCCAAATCATATTTTGCAAGTACCTCCTTTACACCTAAAACTTCAAAACCACCATCATGTCTTGGTTTATACATTTTGACATTATCCTTCACAAGTTGAGCATAGTCCTTGTCAGGTGTCATCATGTATGTCTCAAGCTCTTCTATCTCTGATGCCTTAGTGGCAAGTGTACCGATAATATCATCTGCCTCGAAACCTTCCATTTCGAGAATAGGAATATTGTAGGCGTTAAGGATCTTCTTAATGTAGGGTAGGGCGAACCTTATTCCTTCTGGTGTTTCTTCTCTTTGAGCCTTGTATGGTTCATAGAATTCATGACGGAAGGTAGGTCCGTGCGGGTCAAATGCTACGCCAATATAATCCGGTTTTTCATTTGTCAATACTTCCTCAAGGGTATTGACGAAGCCTAAAACAGCACTTGTGTTTTGACCTTTGCTATTGATTCTTGGGTTCTTTATGAATCCGTAATATGCTCTGTATATTAGTGCGTAAGCGTCAAGTAAAAATAGTTTCTTCATTTCTTATCCAAATTTTCTTCAAACTTACGGAAAAAAAATGATTATACTGTATAATTCGGCAGAAATAGTTAACTTTGCAATGAATTTATAGATTATGGATATATTACAACAAATAAGAAAGCCCATTGAAGATGATTTGAATCAGTACCTTAAGGTATTTGATTCATATCTTGTATATGATAACCCTCTTCTTCAATCTGCTCTTACGGTTGTAGCATCTCGTAAAGGTAAGATGATGCGTCCTATCCTTACTCTTTTGTCTGCCAAACTATTGGGTGACATTAACGAAAAGTCTATAAATACAGCTGCTACATTTGAGTATTTCCATACAGCGAGTCTTCTTCATGACGATATTGTTGATGAATCAGATCAGCGTAGAGGCAAGCCTTCTATTAATAACACATTTGGTAATAAGGTAGCTGTGTTAGTTGGTGATTTCCTCCTTGCTAATTCATTACTTAATGCTTCTCTTACTGGTAGTTCAAGACTTGTTGGTATAGTATCTAAAGCTGCTCAACAATTAGCTTCTGGAGAGATTCTCCAATTAAGTAATGTTCAGAATGATAACTTCTCTGAGGATATATATTTCGATATTATTAAAGGAAAAACAGCAGCTCTTTTCTCAGCCTGTTCTGAAAGTGGTGTTATGTCTGTAACAGATTCACAATCAGATATTGAGAGACTTAAAGAGTTTGGTCTGCTTGTTGGCATCTGTTTCCAAATAAGAGATGATATATTTGATTATAATTCAGATGCTTCTATTGGCAAACCTACTGGTAATGACATGAAAGAAGGTAAATTGACATTACCTGTACTTTATGCTCTAAACTCTACTCATGATACTGATATGATATCTATTGCCAAAAAGGTAAAGGGTGGGGAAGTGACTGATGAGGAAATTGCTTCTTTGGTGTCCTTTACTAAGCAACAAGGCGGAATAGATTATGCTAATAAGGTTATACTTGAGTATGCAGATAAGGCTAAAGCATTACTTGATGTCTATCCTGATTCTGATGTGAAAGAGTCCTTAAATCTTTATGTAGATTTTGTGGTTGGAAGATCATTCTAAGATATAAAAAAGGGTTGGTTCTACTATGAACCAACCCTTTTTGTTATAATTAGAAGAAGTTTACTTCCTTTTCAAGTACCTCAGAAAGTAGTTTATTAGCAAGTGAGCTTGTTCCTAATCTTAGATACTGGTTTGTAAGCCATTTTTCTCCTAATACTTCCTTTACGATAGTGTAGTATTTGAGTGCATCCTCTACGGTTTTCATACCTCCAGCAGGTTTGAATCCTACCTGGATACCTGTCTGCTTGTAGTATTCCTTAATAGCCTGGCACATCACATAAGCAGCTTCAGGAGTAGCGGCAGGCTCTAATTTACCAGTAGATGTCTTTATATAATCTGCACCGGCATACATAGCAAGAATTGATGCTTTCTTGATATTACTTGCAGTCTTTAAGCATCCAGTTTCAAGAATAACCTTCAGTTTCTTGTCTCCACATACGTCCTTAAGTTCAGAGATCTCGTCACAAAGAGTCTCATAATCTCCTGAGAGGAACTTACCAACAGACTGCACAATGTCTATTTCTGTTGCTCCATCCTTTAAGGCAAGGGCTGTTTCTGCCACTTTAACCTCGATAAAGCTTTGACTTGAAGGGAAACATGCAGATACACATGCAATCTCTACCTCTTCATTCTCTAATGTATCGTGACATACTTTAGCGTAATTAGGGTATACACATACTGTTGCTACATGTCCTAATTCAGGGTACTCGTCATCGAATTTATTTACCTTCTCAACAAACTTCAGTACACTCTCATCGCTGTCTGTAGTCTTTAGGGTAGTGAGTTCAACACTATTGAAGAGGAATTTCTTTACTTCCTTTGTGTTGTTCTCCTCAAGATGTTTTGCAAGGAGGTTATCAACCTCTGCCTTAACTTTTTCGTCATTAAGCTCAGTATTATACTTGCTTAATACTTCTTCATACTTGTTCATATTAATTATTTATTTGAAAGATTATTCTTTATTCTTTGTGTCCATACATATTGTAACAGGTCCATCATTTAGCAGTTCTACCTTCATGTCTGCACCAAATTCACCTGTTCCAACTTGCTTGCCTAAGCATATACTTAGTTCGCTACAGAATTTCTCGTACAAAGGTACAGTTATTTCGTGACTTCCAGCTCTTAGATATGATGGTCTATTACCTTTTTTATATGATGCCCATAGAGTAAACTGTGATACAACAAGTATCTCACCATCTACATCCATGATAGACTTGTTCATAACACCATTCTCGTCATCAAAGACTCTAAGTCCTGTTATCTTCTTTGTTAGCCAACTTATATCTTCATCGGTGTCTGCATTCTCACAACCAACTAATACAAGAAATCCTTTTCCTATCTTTGATTTTATGTTGCCGTCTATTGTCACGGATGCATGACTTACTCTTTGTATTACTGCTCTCATGTTGCAAATATATGTTATATTTATTTTATTTCAATGAATCCTTTATTAATTTTGCTTTTGCTTGTCCTATTACCTTTTCAAGTTCGTCGAGTGGTGCTTCTTTTATTCTCTTTACGCTCTTGAACTTTTGTAGTAGCGATGTCTTGGTAGAAGGACCAATACCTTTTATCTTGTCGAGTTCACTTTCTATTTGATGTTTGCTTCTCTTCTCTCTATGGAATGTGATGGCATATCTGTGTACCTCGTCTTGTATTCTTGTCAAGAACTTGAATAGGGGAGAGTCCATTTCTACGCCTACGGTCTTTTGTGGAAAACCGTAAAGAAGTTCATTAGTCCTATGCTTATTGTCCTTAGCAAGACCAGCGATAGGAATATCTATGTGCAGTTCGTCCTGGATAACCTTTCTAACTACCTCCATCTGCCCTTTACCTCCATCTGTTATAATAAGGTCGGGTAGAGTAGTTCCTTCCTCTAACATCCTTGAGTATCTTCTGTAAACAACCTCCGACATAGAAGCATAGTCGTCAGGACCTTCTACAGTCTTTATGTTATACTTCCTGTATTCTGACTTTGCTGGTTTTGCTTGCTTGAATACAACACATCCTGCTACAGCATCTGTTCCGGATATGTTAGAGTTATCAAAGCACTCTATCTGCATAGGAAGTTTCTCTAATCCTAACTTCTTTTGTAGTTCCTTAAGTATATTGGTTGATCTCTGTTCCGGGTTTAACCTCTCTGCCTGTCTTAAGCTGTCAATCCTATATTGCCTTACGTTCATCATAGATAGATCCAGAAGATGTTTCTTGTCTCCTCTTGTCGGAACAATTATATTCACATCCTTCAGTTCTATGTCTATATTGAATGGCACGACAATCTCCTTAGATGTGCTCTTATACCTTTCTCGCATTTCCACGATGCCTAAGGCAAGCATGTCTTCTTTGCTTTCGTCCATCCTCTTCTTATACTCGAATGTGAAAGCCTGGTTTATGCAACCATTAGTAATATGTAGATAGTTTATAAATGCACTCTTTTCTTCATCGTCTATAGAGAACACGTCTATGTTCTGGTAAGAGCTTGCAATTACCTCGCTCTTCTCGCAGAACTCTAATGCTAAGTCATACTTCTTCTTAATCTCTCCTGCTTCTTCAAACTTCAGTTCGCTTGCCAGAGAGTTCATTTCCTTTAGCATCTTCTCGCAGATGATTCTTGTGTTACCTTTAAGTATCTCTCTTATCTCAAGAATCATTTCCATGTACTCTTCTCTTGACTGGTTTCCTATACATGGAGCTTTGCAATTCTTTATATGGTATTCAAGGCAGGTCTTGTATTTGCCTTTCCTTATATTGTCTTCCAATAATGGTTGGTTACACTTACGTACCTTGTACATTTTGTTGATAAGGTCTAACATATTGTTCAAGGTACCTTGATGAGAAAACGGACCATAGTATGTTCCGACACCCTTCATGATATTTCTTGTCTTGAATACTCTTGGGTAGTATTCGCTCGTCACGCATACTGAAGGGTACGTCTTGTCATCCTTAAGTAAGATGTTGTACTTTGGTTTGTATTTCTTGATAAGGTTGTTTTCCAAGAGTAGGGCATCTTCATCTGTTGGAACAATAACATAGTTTATGTCCTCTATTTTGCTTACCAATATCTGAGTCTTTCTTCTGTCTACTGTTTTGAGGAAATACGAACTTACTCTACGTTTTAGGTTCTTAGCCTTGCCAACGTAGATTATGTTCTTGTCTTTATCAAAGTACTGATAACAGCCAGGACATTCAGGCATGTTCAATACTATGTTCTTAAGTCTTGCTATTCTTTCCTCCTCTTTACTCATATATTGTAATGTGTTCCACGTGGAACAATTGTTATGTAACTTGCTTGTTTTATACGTTTTACGAGACACATTTTGTTTGTTGAACAATCTGTGTCTCGTAAAAGAAGTATATTTAGAACTTGATGAGTGAAGTAATCTCTACCTCTTTTCCTATGAATTCTCTACCGTTTAAGCCTTCGTCAGTAATCTCGATAATGACGTTGATGTATACTTTCTTTGGGTTGAATTTCTTTACGAGATTGAGGGCTGCCTTAAGACTTCCACCAGTAGCAAGGAGATCGTCATGGATAAGTACAATGTCATTTTCTGTGATAGAATCGGAATGGATCTCAATAGTGTCCTCACCGTATTCTTTAGTGTAAGACTCCTTGATTGTCTCTGCTGGAAGTTTGCCAGGTTTTCTACACATTACTAATCCGGCGTTAAGTCTTCTTGCAATTGCAGACCCCATGATGAATCCTCTACTTTCTATTCCTACTACTTTAGAAATGCCCCTGTGCTTGTAGATGTCGTACATCTCATCTTCCATTATTCTAAGACATTTCTCATTCTTGAATAGGGTGGTTACATCGCGAAAATTGATGCCTGGTTTTGGAAAGTCCTTGATGCATCTAAGGTTTTCCAATAAGTACTCATTGTTCATTTTATGTAATTTTTTTGGTGTAAATGCTTGATTTTAATTCTTTAAACTGCTGTTTGTTTCACGTGGAACATTCGTTATGTTTCTCGTGTTTATGTCGGAATTATCGTCCCATCAGCACAAGCATAATGTTTATGTCTGAAGGAGAAACTCCCGGTATTCTCGATGCTTGTGCAAGAGTGAGAGGATTTATGGCTTCGAGTTTTTGTCTTGCCTCGATAGATATCTGTGTAAGGTTAGGGTAGTCGAATTTACCCTGAATCTTTATGTTCTCTAATCGAAGCATCTTCTCTGCTATCTGCTGCTCTCTCTCGATATATCCTTTATACTTTATATTTATCTCGGTTGCTTCGAGTATTTCCTCCATCAGTTTATCTTCGTTGATTCTATCGGAAACTTCCATGATCTTCTTCTCGAATGTTGCGATGTGATGGCGGATGTTATCTATAGTAATCTGAGGCCTGCCTAACAATTCTGCAAGTTTTATTCCTTGACGAAGTGGGGTAGTGCCAATGCTTTCCAACGCGTCGTTAATAAGTGCAGGCTTAAGAGAGAATGATTCCGTAAACTCGATGAGTTCGTTGATGGCTTCTTTTTTCTTGAGCATTCTTTGGTATCTTTCTTCTGATGCCAAACCTATATTATAACTCATCTCTGTGAGACGCATGTCGGCATCATCTTGGCGAAGCAATATCCTATATTCTGCTCTTGAGGTAAACATACGGTATGGTTCATCCACACCTTTTGTTACCAAATCATCGATTAGAACGCCAATATATCCTTCATTTCTCTTAAGGATAAATGGTTCTCCATTATTTATCTTTCCATCGGAAGAATTGATTGCAGAGTTTATTCCTGCGATTAATCCTTGTCCGGCAGCTTCCTCGTATCCTGTAGTACCATTAACCTGTCCAGCAAAGAAAAGGTTTTCCACAATCTTCGATTCAAGATTATGCTTCAGTTGTGTAGGATCGAAGTAATCGTATTCTATAGCATATCCAGGACGATACACCTGAAGATTCCTAAAGCAAGGAATCTTACGTAGCGCATTAATCTGAACATCCATTGGTAGGGAAGAAGAGAATCCATTTAGATACATTTCATTGGTGGATTCGCCTTCAGGTTCAAGAAATAGTTGATGCTGCTCCTTGTCAGGGAAGGTGTGAAGTTTAGTTTCTATACTTGGACAGTATCTTGGACCTATACTTTGAATCTGCCCGTTGTAAAGAGGTGAATCAGCAAATCCCGATTTAAGAATATCATGTACTTCCTTATTGGTGTAACATGTCCAGCAAGGAAGTGATTTTAGTTTTCTTTCTTCCGATAAATACGAGAAACTGTGGAAATCATGTTCTCCGTCCTGAACTTCCATAAGACTGAAATCAACGCTCCTTTTGTCGATTCTAACGGGAGTTCCTGTCTTCATTCTTCCACTCTTTATGCCATTTTCATTTATGCTCTCAGTAAGCATAAGTGAAGCTGGCTCGGAACAACGTCCTCCAGGAATCTGTGTTCTGCCAATATGCATGAGTCCGTTCAGGAATGTTCCTGCGGTAATAACAACAGATTTAGCGATGAATTCGGCATCCATGATAGTACGCACACCCTTTATTTTTTTAGATGCACCATCTCCATTATCCCCGTTTTCAACGATGATTTCCTTTACTTGATCTTGCCAGATATTAAGATTTGGAGTGTTCTCAAGGATCTCTCTCCATGTCCAGATAAACTTTGCTCTATCACATTGTGCTCGTGGACTCCATACTGCTGGACCTTTTGATCTGTTAAGCATACGGAACTGTAGGGCGCAACGGTCGGTAACGATACCTGTCTGTCCACCCAATGCATCAATCTCGCGTACTATCTGTCCTTTGGCTATTCCACCAATGGCAGGGTTGCACGACATCTGTGCAATCTTATTCATGTCCATAGTTATAAGACATGTCTTTGCACCAAGGTTAGCGGCAGCTGCTGCAGCTTCACAACCTGCATGTCCAGCGCCGACTACAATCACGTCGTAATAAAATGTCATTTATATTGGTATATCAGTTTTATTGACTGCAAATATACACAAAAATATTTTTAATAATAGGGTAGCGTTATACAAAATCCTTTAAGTAGATAGTCAAAATGATTTTGGAATTCCTCTTCGTAGGTGTATTTATAGTATCCACATTCTCTTTTGTACAATTTTATGCTTCAGTAACTTCTTTAATTTTGTATTGCTCATCCTTGTTCTTTGACTACTGCATGAAGCGAAACTGCATTCCTACATTCCGTGTAAGACACTTAGTTTATTGTTTATATGGTCAATCTTTGTTTTCATTTAGAGACCTCGTCTAAAAATCGCATTCTACGTTATATTCGAACTTGTTTATTATTTTAGGCTCATGCGAACTCGGTGAATTTAATCACGCATGATGCAGACGAAGAAGTATCATAAAAAAACCTAAGAACAAACAAAATACGTTAAACACCTGCTTTTTTCTGTTGCTTGGTATAAGTAAATTTGTAGTGTGTTTTGTGGTTATGTGTAACGTCTATTTATCCATCGTAGTAAACATGTGGAAAACAGCCTTTGCTTACGACTTGCTTACGACAATTGTCGTAAGCAAGTCGTAAGCAAAGGCTGTTCAGATGCTGTTCTATTAATAGGGTATAGGGAGTAATATAATAGGTTGGTAAAGACAAATTACATGCACGATAAGATTATTTGACAGAATTCTGTATCAAATAAATGCTTTAAAATCATTTGCAGGATAAAACAGATATATTACCTTTGCCATTATATTACTTCCATTTAGAAGGAAAATGATTATCTTTGCGTCGAAAAACGATTTTATTAATTTGTAAACTCCGTATGATTATGAAAATAACGACTGCTTCAGAAAATGATGTTAAGGAGATTTTTTCTTTGCAAAAAAAGGCGTTTGAACCAGTTGCAAAGAAGATAAATTGTTATGACATACCTCAGATGAAGGATACTTTGGATGATGTCATAAATACCTTCAATAAAACCACAACTCTAAAAATGTTATCGGATAACGGAGACATAATCGGTTCTATCAATGGCCAGATTAATGATGGCGTGCTCCATATAGGCAGACTAATGGTTGATCCGGATTATCAGCATAAGGGTTTAGGAAAGATGTTGCTTCACCATCTTGAGAATATGATGCCTCACACAAGTGAAGAACTGTGTTCATATATAGATGATGATGTAACCTGTACATTCTATAGCAAAGAAGGATTCAAAGAATGTTATAGATATACTGTTTGTGGCGATACTATGGCAATGCATATGGAAAAGAATCAACTAAAGTAACTTCAGTTGTGAGGTTATAAGGTTTTAAGGTTATAAGGTTGTGAGGTTCGATACCATAGGATATATGAGAAATAATCATACGAACCTCATAACCTCACAACCTCATAACATCTCAAGTTGAGAAAATGCGTTTTCACTTACTCTTTCATAGAAAGAAAACTTGAGTTATTCATTCCTCAATTGCTCCAATAATCCGGCACAGGCATCTTCAAGAATATCAATAACATTCTCGAAACCTTGATCGCCACCGTAATATGGATCGGGAACATGGTCAACTACAAAAGTGGTGCAGTAGTCAGTCATTCGTTTCACCTTCTGCTCATCTTCCAATGTTGGAGCTTTCTGGATAAGCTTGTCATAATTGGAATCATCCATTCCAATAATCAAGTCGAAGTTCTCGAAATCGCTCTGTCTTACAGGACGAGACAGATGAGTTAGTTTATATCCTCTGCGATAAGCGTGTGACTTCATTCTAGGATCAGAGCCCTCTCCCTCATGGTAACCAATTATGCCAGCTGAGTCAACTTCTACTTCCTCTGTCATATTAGCCTCTTTTACCAGTTTGTTCATTATAGCCTCTGCCATTGGAGAACGACAGATGTTGCCTAAGCAAACAAAAAGTATTCTTGTCTTCATTATTCTTGTGTGGTTATATGGTTATGCTGGTGATAACTAACTTATCATCTCTTAGCTGTGTGTTGTTTTCTGCAAAGGTATATAAAATCTTCTCATCTATTGGGTAAAATTATATGACAAAAGCAAAGCAAAATTAAAAATATCAATACATTTAACTTAATTTAACAATTAGCATGTGCTGTAGAATAACTAAAATATTTACTTTTGTCACGATTTATATCCAGTCTACAAGATAGAAAACGGTAAAGTGGTGTAAGAATTGATGAAAGAAGATATAGTTAATGTATTTCACTATTAGCTATTTGTACCACTAACTTAAGAGAAAATGTAAGAATTAAGATATACTAATTTAATTATTTGAAATTGATGATTGAATACTATTCTTGCATAGGGATTATTGTATCCAATTGTTAATAATCTTTATCATTTACCACCTTGTTATTTGTGAACAGGGAAGGTATACAGTATACAAGTGAGAATTGAAAATGAAGTGAAATATTAAACTTAACTGTATGAAAATTAATTTGTCATCTTTACTAACGGTGGCGATAGCCGCTTTTAGTATTAGCTTAAATGCTATGGCTGATGAATTGAACACAAGCGACACTTACTACATCCAGAATGTAGGAAGTGGTCTCTTCATGTGTGGAGCAAACAATTGGGGAACCAAGGGTTCTGTCTCCGTGCAAGGAGATAAGTTCAAGTTTATCGGGTCAGGCAACAGCTACAAGATACAGAATCAGGATGTTTCTGTAGCAAACAAGAACCTCGGTTCCAATTTGTTCGTGGATAATACCGGAATAAATTGGACTATTTCGCCTGTTGAGGGTGAAGATGGTGTTTATACAATCTATGGAGCTGCAGATGCAGGCGTTGGTGGTTCAGGATATATTGCCCAAACTGCAGATAAAGGATTCCATATCGGTTATGCTCTGGGAACTGTATCAGAAGTAAATGAAGCATCTAAGTGGCGTTTCCTCACTATTGAACAGGCAACAGACCTTATCACTAAGGCAACACCATCTAATCCTGTTGATGCATCATTCTTGATTGGGTGTCCTAACTTCAGCCGTAACAAGGTTAATACTGCATGGGTAGTAAGTGCAAGCAATAAGAATATGGCTGGTGGTTCAAACGATAACATGTGTGCTGAACATTGGCAAGCTGCTTTTACAGTTTCACAGACCATCTCTGTTCCAAATGGTAAGTATAAGTTAAGTGCACAGGCTGCTTTGACAGACTATGCAAACTTGTATGATGGCGCAAACTATCCTGTTGTTTATGCTACATCTGGATCAAATGAAGTGAGTGTTCCTTTTGACAATATGGATAATGATGATAGTGGAACAAACATGGCAACATTGTCTATTTCATTTGCTAGTGGTAAGTATGTTGTAGAGACTGATGTCATCAATGTCCTCGATGGAAAGTTAACAATAGGTGTCAAAGGTACTCGTACAAATACTTGGTGTATCTATGATAACTTCCAGCTGGTTTGTGTAGGTTACAACTCAGGTTTTGATCCTACAGCATACAAGACAAGTTTGGAGAAGGCAGTAAGTGATGCAAACGCAGTCTTGGCAAGCAAGATGAATAGTACTGCAAAGACAGCTCTCGAAACTGCTATAACAGAAAACAATAAGGAATATGATTCTGCCGCAGGATATAATGCAGCAGAGAAGGCTATCAAGGATGCAACAGAATCTGCTAAGACTTCGGTTGCAGCTTATGCTGATGCATTGGTTTACATTAACAAGTCTACAAATCTTGATGCTCTTGGTAAGGCATACTATGATGCAGACGAAAACGTAGTATCACTAAGTACATCTTACAATGACGGATCATTTGAGGCTCTTACAAATGATGTTATTGAAACTTTGGACGAAGTATACCGTAAGGCAACACTTGAGCAGAGAGACGATAACTCAGACATGACAGGTCTCATTATCAATAATGACTTCTATAATTGTGCTAAGAACAATTTCCCAGGATGGATTATTGACGCTCCAAACGGTGGAAATATTCAGGGCTATGGTCAGCATAGTGTAGAGTACTGGCAGTCTGCTGCTGTCAATGGTGCTTTCGACTATTACCAGACAGTCACAGGGCTTCCTGCAGGAACATATAAGCTTACAGCCAAGATGTGGAACAGCTCAAATGCTGAGGCAGGTGCCGTGTTCTCACCAACAAGTGGTGTATATGGAACAACAGGTTCTTTTACATACTTCGGATTGGTAACAGATGATATAGCAGGTGACAATATGCAGGAATATTCAACAGAGGAGTTCCTTGTCACTAATGGTGAGTTGCGTCTTGGTGTGAAGAACAGCACAACAATGACAGCAAGATGGTTTGGTGTCGACTGGATAAAGTTGACTCTTGTGAAGTATGGTGTAGGACTTGATAACTACACATCAATCCTTGCTTCAAAGATTAACGATGCTAAGAATCTGAAGAGTTCTCCAATGAATTCATCTGTATTGACTTCACTCGACAATGTTATTAATACTTATGAGGGAACAACTTATTCTACTGAAGAAGAGTATAATGAAGTTATCTCAATTATCGAGGGTGCTATTGCAAATGCTAATACTTCAATAGCTAACTATACTTCAATAAAAGACTATTTTGATAGGGCTGACGCTCTTGATACAGATGGACAGACAGCATTTTCTGCAGATCCATCAGTAGCAGAGATTAGTGCCGCTTATGCTTCTCGTACAATAGAATCTATTTCCGACGAACAGGTTGAAGCTTTGAATGCTGCTTACATTACAGCAATCAAGTCACAGACTACTCCAAATACAGATATGACAGCTGCCATCATCAACCCAAGTTTCGAGACTGGTGACTTGGAAGGATGGACAACAACAAAGTCTGATGATACAGGTGCAAAGCCAACAAACAATAACACATATAAGATGACATTGTCTGATGGTAACTACCTGTTCAACACATGGCAGACAGGTTATCCTGTTACTCAGAAGATTGAAGGACTCAAGCCTGGTAAGTACACATTGTCAGCCGTTATGGCTACAGATGCTGACCAGAAATTGGTTCTTTACCTGAATGAAGCATCTAAGGAGGTTAAGTCTGTAGATAAGGGTACAGGTGTTGAGGTATCTGTATCAGCTACAGTTACAAAGGGTTCTATTGCTATCTCTGCAGGAACAAAGAGTACTTATTGGTATAAGGTTGATAACTTCAAACTTATCTTTAACGAGCCTATCTCATTTGAAGACTACTATGCACAGATCACAGAACTTGTTGATAGTGCAAACAGTATAACAGGCAAGCAGAGTAAGGTAACAAAGGATAATCTTGCACTCAAGATTAAGGCTGCTAATGCTGCTAATGGCAAGGAGCGTGATATCAATGTTTTGCAGACTGTCATCAATGATCTTTGTGACGCAATAACAGATACTTATGTTTCTATAGATGAATATGTACTAGGTGACCAGTACAATACTTTGAATGAAGCACCAGGTTCTATACTTGCTGACGAAGAGGCTGTATTTGATAACTGGACTCGTTCATTCTTGGGTACAGGTTCTGTAGGTGACTGGCATATTAACACATGGTCAACAGAAGGTGAGACTGATGGTTCAGAGATGAGGACACCATTCCTTGAGAACTGGGTTAACAATGGTATTGCACTTAGTGATGCAACATTCGCTCATAAGTCTGCTGCTGGTCTTAAGGCAGGTTTCTATAAGGTATCTGTAGAAGGTCGTATCTACCATCAGGATGGTGAGACTCCAAGTGGAGCTGCAATCTTCAAGGTAAATGATGACTATGTAAACATGCTTATTGAAGGTACTGCATTCGAACATAAGAACATGAAGGGATATTACGGTACTTATGAACTCATCGTTCCTGTCAAGGAAGGAGAGGATCTTTCTTCAAGTATCACAATATCTGGTGTAAACTTCAACTGGATCTCATTCAAGAACTACAAGGTTGAGTACTTGGGTTCAACTCCAGAGCTGCTCACAATGAATGTGACAGACAAGCGCATCAAGCAGGGTGAGTCTGTTCAACTCTCAGTAGCAGCAGCACCAGTAGGTGCTACTAACGAGGTTGTATGGTCTTCATCTGACGAGACAATTGCAACAGTCGTTAATGGTCTTGTAACTGGTCATGCAGATGGTAATGTAGTAATTACTGCAACAAGTGTTATTGACAAGAATGTGAAGGCAACAGCAAATATCACAGTGGCTTATCCTTCAGAACTTGCAAATGCAACATTCGATGCTGAGTCTGACTATGTTGAGGAAAACATTGCAGCAGTAGAGGAACCTAATACATTAAATGTTACAGAATGGGCAAACAATGGTGGTGCAGCATGGTCATCATCAGGTATTGTTAAGTACGGTTCAGAAGCTCAGATCAATGGTGTTGATGTTCCTGCTACAGATGTAAACGGAAATGGCGGAGGCGCTCTCGGTGTTTCTGTAGGATGGGGTGGAGTAGTGACTTACACTCAGCGTGTTATGCTTCCTGCTGGTACATATATTGTCTCAGCTGATGCATATAATGCAAATGCAGATGCTACTCAGGCAAACAGTAAACTTGCCTTCATCACTTTGGATGGCGATAAGTTTGAGTCTACACGAAACTCTTACCCTTCTGGCCAGTGGATAAAGGACAAGGTTTCATTCACTATCGACAAGGCAACAGTTGGTGATATCCAGGTTGGACTTGAAGCTGTATCAGGTGGTTCAGGAAAGAACGCTAAGGTACTCTTCGATAATATCAGTATTGTAAGTGTTGACCCAGTTGACCTCGCAAGGGAGTTTGCTATTGACGCAGTCAACGAACTTTCTCCTATTGGAGACAACATCTTCCATTACTCACAGTCTTCAATTGATGATGCAATCAATGCAATCAATGCAGCTAAGACAGTAGATGAGGTTAGTGCTGTCCCAATGCCAACAATGATACTTCCTGCTACTGATAAGGCATACCAGATTAGCAGTCAGTCTTCAGGTAATTATTTGAGTGTAACATCAGCAGGCATCAAACTTGGCAAGTATTCACAGCCATTGTATCTTGAGGCTGTTGAGGGAGGTTATGCAATCTCTAACGGAACTGAGTATGTGGCTTATGCAGGCAACAACACTTGGTCACTCAACGCAGCATCTGCAGGTTCTGTCTTTACTATCAGTCCTGTAGGAGAAGCTTACACAATCAAGGGTGTCAATGGACATATCGGTATGGATAATGCTAATCCTGGTTCTACTTGCTATGGAAATAAGGCAGCAACACCTTGGACTATTGCAGAATTTGTACCATCTGAGATTGAGATTGCTGATGCAATGGTTATTGAACCATGGGACAATATCGTTGCTGACAATATCACTATCACAGCTTCTGTAGAGGGTTCTTCTACAGCCTTGATTAATAATGGTAGTGTAACAGCAAATAGTGTTACTCTCAATATCGAGGTTCCAAATGGCAAGTGGTCTTTCGTAAATATCCCATGTGATGTTCCTGTAAATGATCTCAAGAACACTCAGGACGGTACACAGTGGAAGATTTACAAGTATGATGGTGCTGCTCGTGCAAACGGTCAGTTCGATAATGCTTGGGTAGCAGTATCTGCTGGTGAGACTCTTACTGCCGGTGAAGGTTATATCTTCCAGAGCCGTCGTGGTGAGGAGGCAACATCAGTCTTCACATTCACAACTTCAGATGCTGGTTCAATAGCTAAGATCTTTGCATCTGCTGACGTTAAGGTATCTCTCAATGAGAATAAGAGTGCTTATGCTTGCAATGCAGGATGGAACCTTGTAGGTAATCCATACATCGCATACTTCGACAAGGCACAGATGTCTACAACAGCTCCAATCACAGTATGGGAAGGAAACAACTATGTTACTTACACAGTTGATGATGAGTATGCACTTGCTCCATTCCAGGCATTCTTTGTACAGACAGCTGAAGCTGGTGATATCACATTCAATAAGGATGGACGTCAGTTGACATCAACAATCTCTGCTTCTTCAAGAAGTCGTAGAGTATCATCTAATGATCGTGCAATATATGACATCACAATCACAGATGGCAACAACTCAGACAGAACTCGTTTCGTTATGAATTCTGATGCTTCAATGAACTATGAGATTGGTCGTGACGCAAGTAAGTTCATGAGTGAGGACACATCTGTTCCACAGATCTATACAGTAGAAGATAATGTATACTGCTCTGTTAATGAGCGTCCAATGTCTTCAGGTATTGTAAATCTTGGCGTTCGTGTTTCTTGCGCTGGTGAGTACACTATATCTGTAGGTTCAATTGCTTCTGCAGTTGTTCTTGAGGATAAGCTTACAGGTAAGGCTGTAGTTCTTAATAGCAGTTCAGATTCTTACACATTCACAGCATCTGAGGCAGGCACAATAGTAGGTCGCTTCGTAATCAATGCAAGTGAAGAGGCAACAGGTATCGCAGGTATTTCTGACGGTGAGGCTAACGATGCAATCTATACACTTCAGGGTGTAAAGGTTTCAAAGGGTGCTGCTAAGAATGGCGTACATGTTGTAGGTGGAAAGAAGGTTATTATTAAATAATAAAGATCCATATGAATAAGATATTATCAATATTGGCAATATGGCTATGTAGCATAGCTGCATTTGCCCAGCTTGGAAGCGGAGATGACTGGGATTTACCAGGCAATCCAGGCGTGGCAACAAGCAATATAACCGTGTCAGTCAATGATGCTGTCATGGGTTCTGCCGAGGTTACAACTGCCACTACTTATGGTGCAGGTGTTTACCCTGTCGGTTCTACAGTTTCTCTTGTTGCGACTCCAACAACAGGTTATCATTTCGTAAGTTGGTCGATTGATGAATCATCAATATCTACAGAGGCAACTTATAGTTATGTTATTTCTGACAAGGATGTGACTGTTAAGGCTACATTCGCACCTAACAAGTACAGCGTTGTGTTTGAGGCTGACGGTACTGTTGTCCAGACAACAAGTCAGGACTTCGGTTCTGCAATAACTGCTCCTGCTGATCCTGAGAAGGAAGGTTATACATTCCGTGGATGGAGCCCTGCCGTTGATGCTACTGTGCCAGCTAATGATGTAACTTATACTGCTATATTTGACATAAACAAGTATAATGTGACATTCACAGTTGAGGGTGCAGATTATTCTAAGTCTACTCTTGAGTACGGTACAGCAATCAAGGCTCCAGAGTTCCCAACAAAGACTGGTTACACATTTGGTGGATGGACTATTGATGAAACTGTTCCTGCTCACGACGTTACTTATGATGGTGTGTACACTATCAACAAGTACAACGTGATATTCGATGCAAATAACGGAACTGAGAACACAGTCTTAAACCTCGACTTTGGTTCTGCAATCACAGCACCAGCTGATCCTGAAAAGACAGGCTATTCTTTCAATGGATGGACACCTGCTGTTGATGGCGCTGTTGTTCCTGCTAATGACATCACTTTCACAGCCAACTGGAAGGTGAACGCTTATAAGGCTACATTCGTTGTTGATGAGGTTCCTACAGAACTCAACTTCGACTTCGGCGCTAAGATTGTTGCTCCTGCTGATCCTACAAAGGAAGGTTATGTATTCAATGGATGGTCACCTGCAGTAGCAGAGACAATGCCTGCTGAGGATGTAACTTACACAGCTACTTGGAAACTTGCAAAATATAATGTGTCATTCGTTTCTGATGGCAAGACTATCTCTACCTCAGAACTTGAATATGGTTCTGCAATAACTGCTCCTGCTGATCCTACAAAGGAAGGTTATAACTTCCTTGGATGGAACCCTGCTGTTGATGCAACAGTACCAGCTCATGATGTCACTTATACTGCTTCTTTCGGTAAGGGTGCATTCCTCGTAACATACATGGCAGACGGTAAGGTATTTGCTACTGTTTCTCAGGACTTCGGTGAACCAGTTGCATTGCCAGAGTATAACCCTGCAAAGGAAGGTCATACATTCGCTGGATGGGAAGGTTATGTAGAGGGTGCTACTGTTCCTGCTGAGAATGTCACTTATAATGCTCTCTGGACAGTAAACAAGTACAATGTAGTATTTGTATCTGGCGAGGAGACAATAAAGTCTGAGTCTCTCGACTTCGGTTCTGCAATCATAGTTCCTGAGACTCCTGCAAAGGAGGGCTACTCATTTGACAACTGGACACCAGCTGTAGCAGAGACTGTTCCTGCACAGGATGTTACTTATTCTGCTACATGGAAGATTAACAAGTACAATGTGACATTTGATGTTGACGGCAAGGTTTACAGCACATCTTCTCTTGAGTATGGTTCTGCTATTGAAGCGCCTGCAACAACTCCTGTCAAGGAAGGTTATACATTCTCAGCATGGGGCAACTTTGTAGAGGGTGCTACTGTTCCTGCAGAAGATGTTACTTACAAGGCAGAGTGGACAGCAAATAAGTATGTCGTTACATTCGTATCTGATGGTGACACAATTAAGTCTGAGTCTCTTGATTTCGCTTCTGCTATCGAGGTACCAGCAAATCCTACAAAGGAAGGTTATTCATTTGCAGGTTGGACACCAGCGGTAGCTGAGACTGTTCCTGCTAATGATGTCACTTATACTGCAAGCTGGGAAATCGGTAAGTTCTCTGTAACTTTTGTTGACGGAAATGAAACATTGAAGTCAGAGTCACTTGAGTTTGGTGCTTCAATCATTGCTCCTGCTGACCCTACAAAGGAAGGTTACACATTTGCAGGTTGGTCTCCTGAGGTTGCTGCAACAGTTCCTGCTGAGAATGTTGTTTATTCTGCAACTTGGAACATCAACAAGTATGTTGTTACATTCATCTCTGATGGTGACACTATACAGTCTGACACTCTTGAGTATATTGCTGCTATCAAGGCACCTGCAGATCCTGTTAAGGAAGGATATGTATTTACAGGTTGGACTCCAACAGTAGACGATGTGGTTCCTTCTAACGATGTGACTTACACAGCTACTTGGGCTGTATGCAAGTACACAGTTGCATTTGTTGATGGTGATGAGACTATCAAGTCAGAGTCACTTGATTACGGTACAGCTATCGTTGCTCCAGAGAATCCTTCTAAGGAGGGCTACACATTCACAGGATGGACACCAGATGTTGCTGCAACAGTTCCTGCAGAAGATGTTACTTATTCTGCAACATGGTCTGTAAATAAGTATACTGTAACATTCGTTGTAGATGGTGAAACAGTAAAGACTGAGTCTGTAGAATATGGCGCAGCTATCGTTGCTCCAGAGAATCCATCTAAGTCAGGTTACGAATTCACAGGTTGGTCACCAGCCGTAGCTGAGACAATGCCTGCTGAGGATGTTACTTACACAGCTACTTGGGCTGTTCCTGTAGGTATTAAGACTATTTCTCTTGAAAATGCTCCAGAGGCAACTTATTACACAGTAAATGGTGTTAAGGTTGCAAAGCCAACTAAGGCTGGTCTTTACATTGTGAACGGTGTAAAGATGATGATTAAATAGTATACATACAGTTATTTTTCTTACTTTATTTTTGGTTCCTCGGTAGTACTCTCGCTATCGAGGAACTTTTTAATTATAATCATTCAAGTTTAAGTTCGTTGGCACAATATTTGGCATTTCACTCGCTTAATCGTACCTGTTGTTGGCTTCGCCGAAGGTACTCACACTCGGAAATGCTCAAATAAATTTGGCATTTCACTCGCTTAATCGTACCTGTTGTTGGCTTCGCCGAAGGTACTCACGCTCGGAAATGCTCAAATAAATTTGGCATTTCACTCGCTTAATCGTACCTGTTGTTGGCTTCGCCGAAGGTACTCACGCTTGGAAATGCTCAAATAAATTTGGCATTTC
>JAZUHP010000064.1:0-6610 GCA_045641785.1 Bacteroidaceae bacterium | reverse complement strand
CTCGAGGAGCGCACGAGATTGCTTGGAGAATCTCGTGCGCTGCTCGAGTGCTCCTTGGAGGTTTCTCGTAGATTTGTTGACCTTTTTACTTGATAGTCTCGCTGCAGACTCTATGCAAAATGTATGTGTTTTAAGTGAGTTCGACGAAAAAATTCGCTTAATCGCATCTTTCGTCTGCGATTTGCGCGAAAATTTTCGTCGAACTCACGTTAAATACAGAAAATAGATGAACACAAGCTCGACGTGTATCTTTTCTTAATTTGCAATAAACACTTATGCTACTGATTCAACATCTCTTTCAACAATTTCACATCACGTTCAGACCATGAAATAGATGGAGTTGAATCCATTTGATTCTCCAATTCAAACTGATAAACATCCAGAGTGTCGCTGAAAGGCATGAAATTGAAGGACAATTCAAACTCATACCCGGCCTTTTCTAAAATATAGCCATAGAGACTGACGAGCGGCACGAGACAAATACCAGCCATATCAAGTTCGTCATCTGCACACACCTTCGACAATTTGTCGTATGCATCCTCAATATTACCATTCCAATAATCCTCTATTGCTCCCACTGTCAACGTATATGCAACGGCTTCCTTTCTCCTGAGGAATTCCATTGATAGATCTTTTTTGTCGGAATACAACGCAAGATACCCAGCAGCAATAGTGAAGACATCGCCAACACTATAACCCTCATCATTGTCGCAATCACAGTCATCAATCTTGTCAGCATATCCATTAACCAATGCCATGCAGAGTTTCTTTCCCTCTTCTTGCTCGGTTTTGTGCTTAGAGACGATGCTTCTCATTTCACAAATGAGGGTATTAATGTCATCTTTGATGATGGTTTCCAAGTCCTTCTTATAACTGCCTTTAGCATCCACATAGTCAATACAATTAGCAATGAAAACCTTTGCCAATGGCACATCTTCAATGCTTGGTTTAGATGGCATTACAGGTACTGCTGGCGGCATACCCGGTATTGGAGGAGGGGTAGGCACAAAAAGTTTGTTCACCTCATCTACCTGAGATGCGAACTCCCAATTTGCCATGCCTTCCTTCCAAACGTATGTCTGCTTCGTAAGATTACCACACTTCATTTGCTCTTTCAGCTGACCCATAGAGAAAGGGCCAGCCTGCTCATTGTTTATTACGATAAAATACATACTAACCTGTTGGCGGAATTAAAAACCGCCTGATTTGATTGATTAATATTAAGCTAAAAGTTTATAGTTAAAAGTCATTTAATCCATTGGGGTTTCCTGCCACATCTCTTCATTCTTTGCACGTTTCTACTCGTCTGATATTACAGATGGTCGTGAAAGTTTTAATGTTCTCATATTAGCTCAAATATTTAGTTAATATCAATGATTTAGAGGAATGACGCAGCCTTCTGATTGCCTTTTCTCGGTTTTGCCGAACACGTTCACGCGATAGTTTAAAGGTATCAGCAATCTCTTCGAGCGATTGCTGTGTACAGAAGCGAGACTGAGGCGAGCCGCCATATCCATATATAAAAAGTACATTCTTCATTGGAGGTATTACTTAAATGATTCTGCTAGTTTCGTTGCTTCACTCTCATCGAGGAACAGGTGAACTCCACTCTCGAAGTGCACAGCACTGGTGTCAAGCATAGAGTATGGCGCTGTCAGTCGGCAGGTCTGAGGCATGAGATCTTCGCAAACGAGCTTGCAGGTATCGTTCTCGGTGTCGATATTCTCGATGGCGACTAACTCGCAAGAGTAGAGTTCTGGATCATTGTCAAACACGAGGTGGAGTGTAACAGGGAGTTTTGCGTCTTTGATTGTCATATTAAATCAGTTTTGAAATTGAACATTCGGTTTACGCTTACAATATAGTAACATTGCGTCCAAAATTCAATTTTCTGCAGAATTAATTTTCTTCAGTGCCTTATCTCTGATTTGACGTATGCGAGAGTGAACTCTTCTTGAAGCATTCCTTCATGCACTCTACGGCATACGCATGAAATTTTATCTCAGATGCTGTGTCGTATGTTTTCACCGCATAGGTAAGTCCGGGTTCTGCAATATGAATTGCGGAAATGATATCAAGATCTCCTTTGTTTACGTTGGCAACAGAAACAACAAATCGCATATTCGCATTACATATTGCCTGCATAGCCCTTTGGCTTCCCTGCTGAGCCTGTTTTATGTAGAGTGATTCTTGTTCAGGAGTTAGAAGAGGAGCTTTGCCAATCTCTATCATGAACTCGTCAAATGTTTCCTTTGTTACGTTTATCATAAGTTTACGTTTTTTTTTGATTACACTATTAATATAGTCAACTTTTCTGAAAATTCAATTCCCGAGTAATCTTTTAGGTTCTTTTAACAATCGTAACGGATTACTGGCTTGACAAGAGCATACGTTGTAGTACGCTTCAGGTCGCGAGTCTTGTCCGTGCAGATGAGTCCAACGAAGTACTTGTCGCCATGACGTTCCACGATAGACTTCAGTGCATTGACCAGTCGGTCGTCAGCTTCGTCAATATTAAAGAGGACAAGAGACTTCATCTCTGAATTCTCCACGGCTTTCTCCCACTCCACTTCAAACTCATGGTAGAGAAGTCCCGATGCCTCACTTTTCTTTACAATGGGTTTGCCATGCAAATCGTCAAGAGTTTGAAGTTTTACATAGACGATGTTGTAGCCGAAAGCAGGTGCAACCTCTTCGATGAAAGACATCGCATCGCCCAAGATAAGGAAGTTAAATGCATTATCCAAACGCTCAACGATTTCGTACTTAGAGTCGGGCAAGCTATCTATCCATTCCTGTGTAATTTGTTCTTTAGTCATTTGTTTTTTCGTTTAGGTTCCTACTATTAATATTATCAACTTTTCTGAAAATTCAATTTGGGACTTTCTTTTTGTGATTATTTAACAGTTGCCGAGGCGCGTAAGTAAAAAACGGCATCCCAAGACCTTTATGCTACAGGATTAGAAAGATGCCTGTCCACCTCCAACCTGCCGAGGCAGATAATCAGCAGTGAGTTCTTTTTGTTTTTGTTACTTGCGGTTTACCTCAACTTTCACACCGAGCGCTTCTTCGAGTGCGCCGGCAAGAGCATAGGTGCAGCGCTCGGTGCATCGGCACTTTAGAATGATGGCATCTGCAGTACGCTCTTAATATTATTTTTGTTCCGCATATATTGCCTTTCATTAAGCAGGAATCACTTTAATGCCATATTTCTTTGCCCATTCCACCAATCTGTCGAAATCTGCCTTACGCCACATTTTTACATTACGAACCCGACCTGAGGTGCATGGCAAGATATGGTCAACGTCCCCATAGAAGTCCCAGGTGTTATCGTCCAGGATATCATTATCATAATATTTGCTGTTTGGAAAATCCACCTTGACATCTGTTGCGAAGTCATAGAATAGATGCTGTAGGTATCCATAATAATATGTGCTGATTTCTTTACAAGGAAAGGCATTCCTCAGCTGGTCTATTGTAATGTTTCCTTCCTTTTGGCAATATGACTTGAAGATAAGGAATGCGGATTCACTTTTGGAGGCAGGTTTCTGGTTCATGCTCTTTCCGTCAGCATCAACCACGATGTAGCGGGTATTGTCTCTGTTGCTTACCTTTATGATACGCCTTGCAATAACCAACTTGTCTGCATCATTCTTGAAATGATTGTAGAGCACTACCTTGAAGAGATTCTCATTTGCATTCCAGAAATCTTCTATAATCTTCTGTTCATCCTCTATCTCTTTAAATTCTGCCTCCAAGAGCTGCTTTGCCTCAGAGCTATACATTGTACATAATGCAAGCTTGAATGCAGTGTGTGTGTAGATGTGCTCTAATTTTTCACTCTCCGAAGTCTCAATGGCTAAAATGCTGTAGCTTTTGTCTGCATCAGAATTAGTCGTAGGACAACTCAGATTTCTGATATAGCCATCCAGCATGACCTTTGTTTCCTGCGATATAGTCTGCGCTTTTGCCAGAATGGAAGAGGGCGTTATTACATAATCAAGCAAATCTTGATAACTGAGTGGTACGAAGGCTTTTGCCGTAGGCTTTGTTCTGTCTGGTGTCAGATATACCATCAGAGGTTGGCAGTTGTTCTGGCATACGATATTCTGAAGAACTCCCATGGCATTTTTGTACCTCACGGTTTGTGCTTTCTCTTTATCTCCAGCATTACCCTCCTTACTGTATATCTTGTTCTCAACAATAAGAGGTAGTGTCCATGTCTCGTCCTGTCCATTATCTCCCTCAAATGTTATACGCAGCAGCATCCAAATGTCAAATCGGTTCTGAGCGTCAGTACTGAAGGCTCCGCTTTTGGTTTTTTCCACATAGTCTGCAAAATCGCAGGATCTGTCGCGCGCTAAGCCTATGATAGACTGCTCCGTACGGATAGTATCCACCTCTAGACGATAGTTGCCGGTAATCAGGTGTTGGCGAACTATGTCATAATAGCACTTGTCTATATCTGCATTGCCATACTGATCATAAGTGTGTGCAGCAACTAACGACAGAAATTGCTTCAGCGGATTCTCACCCAACTGATGCGATTCTGTTGGATTAAGCAACCAAGCGATGAAAGCGCTGTGACGGTTCTCATTGCGTTCAAGGCCGAGAATATTGAATACTGTACTTGCCTGATAGTAGGCGTTCAATTCCTGATAAGCAGGATTCTTTACGATAGATAAAATATGGTCTGCAAACATATTCTTTTGTTTTTGATTATGATTTTAATATTAACGTGAGTTCGACGAAATATAAATGCTTATAAATTTGGCAATTAGCGAAATTCTTAGTAACTTTGTAATAACCACAAAACAATGAAACTAAAGAATTTCGCATGATTACCGAAGCCAGTCTTGATGGTTTCTTTTTGTAGCGAGAATGCCCAAACATAATTATCTACTTCTGTTACAGGAATCCACTTTACGGCTTTTATTTCGTAAGGGTCACAATTACTGTTATTCACATTACTGGAATCCAAAAGCGTCGGGATCGACTCTCGTTCCTTCTGGTATCTGTATGTCTTCTATGGAAGTATTTTCAAATGCGCAACATCCTATTGTGTTTACTTTCCCTGCAAACTCAACAACAGAGAGCTGCTTGCAACCTGCAAATGCACAATCATCTATTGTATCTACATCGCCAGCAAAGTGAATGGCTTTTAGCGTTGGAAGGCAAACGCTAAAGGCAAAGATATTCTTTATGCTAGCAGGGAAGAAAATCTCTTCAAGTTCTTCAGGAAGAATCGTATCACTTCCATACTGCGGATCTGCAAACGCATCGCCAAAACTGGTCACCTGATAGGTCGTTCCATTGTATTCTACCTGTTCGGGTACCTTCAGCACTTTGCCCTTAATGCAGTCGTCACAATTGAGCTCGGCTGTCCCATCCTTTCTCAGAACATAATTCAGTCCATCCACATTCGTCAGTTTAGTGCGTGGCACAAAATAACGCTCCTCCTTGTCATTGGTGTCTCCGGCAGGAGCTTGGTAGAATATCTTGACAGACGAATATGCCTCCTCAATCATCTCGCGCACCTTGGGATTCTCCCAATGCTTACTTTTGAGCATCCAGCGCAGATATTCCTCGCCATCGTCCGTGTGTTTCCATTCAACGGCATTGCTGTCATAGTCCCAATACCCTCCAAGGTCAGCGTAGGTCAGTTCGCTGCCAATCTGCTGCGCGAAGTCTCCTATATCACATATCTCCCAATCAGAGTCTTCTGCCTTCTGTTTCTCGTGAGCTGTCTGTTCAACTTGCTTTATCTTACTCTCGATATCCAAGAGTTCTTCTTTACAGCCAGTCAAGGCATAATATACAGGAATCCAATTTGCCATAATAAATATAGTGTTTTATGATTTATTTCTCTTTAATCACACGATGGGTGATGGTGACTTTACCGTCAGTTTCATTCGTGTGTTCGGTCAGGATGTCGGCACTGTCGAAATTCTTTGCTTTGCGATGCTCAACGTCACGCATCACAGCGTCCATGATGACTTTCTGCTCTTCGGCGGGCAGTTCAGACACGCGACGACCTTGAGGCAAAAGGTTCGTGGCAGGGATGCGCACGCCTTCGTAGAGAAAATACTCATACGCCCCTTTCTCGTCAGCAGTAAGGCTGGTGGTGGCAATAAACACGTCTTTACTACTTTGGCGAAGGTGCGCAACTTTCAGTTCTTTGCCGTTGCGCTCAAGAATCTGGAGCAGGATGCTCTTCTCACTTGGATAATACTTTCTACCAATCTGGAATTTTGTGATTGTCTGCATAAGCTATTTCATTTTTCTATTGCGCACATAATATAGTAAACTTTCCTCCAAAATTCAATATTTCGGGCATTTTTTTGCTTACCACCCGAACCACTCATCATTCATCTCTTTCAGGAACTCCGGAGTGATAGGGAAACCTGATGCGTCACCCAGCACGGCATCAATTCCGCATTCCGGACACCATGCCGTTTTCTTGCCATCCATCTCCTCGCGCAATATCACTTCACTTGGAGTAAATGTCCTTAAACACGAGAAACAGCCACACACCTTAGAGCTGAGTATGCTCTCCTCGTTCTTGAAACTTGCTTTATGGGCACGCTTCAAGTACAGATATTCGGGAGTG
>JAZUHP010000063.1:0-18981 GCA_045641785.1 Bacteroidaceae bacterium | reverse complement strand
CGAGCAGCACTCGAGCAGCGCACACGATTCTCCAAGCAATCGTGTGCGCTCCTCGAGTGCTGCTCGAGCGCTCCTTGGAGGTTTCTCGTAGATTTGTTGACCATTTTACTTGATAGTCCCCACAAATCGCGTGCGTTCCTCGAGTAATGCTTGTACATTATATGTTAGAAAAAATGATTTTCACTCTTTTTATGGGAAAGACAAATAATGAAATCCCTACAAATAATGGTAAAATTACTATTGTCTATGTTATCAGTAATTCATACCTTTGCAAAGTCGAGGTAGAAAACAGTACCTTCTCAACATAATAATCGAACCAAAAAGAAATAGTTATTTATATGAAACACCTCCTCTCTTTTTTATTTCTTTGCTTTAATATCATTATTGCAAATGCTCAGTCTTTTGATACAGACATAAAGAAATTGTCTGAATCTATAGTTGAAACTGTAGATGTGGATGCTCGTAAGTTTGATAGCTGTATAAATGTCGTTGAGACTCGTATTGCTAAGTACGATAAGTTGCCTGTTAATGTGAAGAACGCAACAGAGCTTTCTGTCCTCCATGCTGTGGCAGGATGGATGTATTCTAATACTTCGTCAAGAAGAACAGATATCCGCAATAGTGATGTGGATTATAGTGCAAAGTCATCAGAACATTGGAGTCATGTACTTGATAATAAACCAGAACTTGCCAAAGCAAGTGGTAAGGATTATAAAGCTCTTGTGTCTTTTGAGAATGATGGAGAATTGTTCAATCACGATATGCTTATGGTGATGACTTCTTTCTACCTCGATAATGTTCCTTGGCATTTAAGACGTAGTATAAATGATTCTATTTATGAACAGGTGAAATCTGTATATGATTCTTTGGGACGAGTAAAGGCTTCAGAAGTTTTGGAAGATATGCTAAAAGATAAAGAGCTAAGTAAGTCAAAGCCTGAAGATCGAGATTCTCTTATTATGTATTGGCGTGACATTCAGAAGAAATATGCGAAGTCACGTTATATAAATAACTATATAAATGCTGAGAAGGCACTACTTGTTCCTAAAATTAATTTTTATTTATTAAAAGATGGTGAGAATGAGCTGTTTGCCAATAAACCATTTACAATTGGTTCGAATTATTGGAACTGTAAGCATGCAAATCTTACCATTCGTGAATATGTAGGTGAAGAGCAGGGCAGGAACCGATGGCAAGCTGTACCAAAGGAAACAGGAAAGATTGTTAAGAATTATGAACTCAGTTTTGGTAATGATAGCGTGAATAGAAAACGCGAGATGGACAACCTGCCTGTGCAGGGTAATGATTCTGTCTCTATTACCCTTCCTGTTGGAAAGTATGTGTTTGTGTATAAGTCGGAGGCTGGTAAAGAAGTGGAAATCGTTAATATGTCAAGTCTTAGACTTATCACTCTTGTTGACGATGATAGTACACGCTGTTATGTTCTTGATGCTTTAACAGGTAAACCAGTAAAAGGTGCAACTGTAAAAGTGATGGATAGTAACAATAAAAAGCATGTATATGAAGATTTGAAGACAAATGCAGATGGAGAGGCTGTGTTCACTTTATCAGAGAAACGTGGTAGATATGATATTGCTGCATTCTTAGGAAAGAATGACTCTATCGGAACTAACATTTATCACTATAAATATAACAGGCAAGAACATATTGATACATCATACATCACTCGTATATTTCTTGACAGGGCAATCTATCGTCCTGGACAGACGGTGCATGGATATGCTGTAGTATATCAGCAGATATCTAAGGATGTTTATAGTGTAGTAAGGAATAGATATGTTGATGTGACATGTGTCGATAAGGATGATAAAGAAATATACTCAGATCTACTCTTAGCAAATGAGCTTGGTAGTGTAGATTTTACTTTTACACTTCCTGCTGATGCTGAGCTTGGTCGTTATTATATAAAATGTGAAGATAATGGATTGGATTTCCGTGTAGAGGAATATAAGCGTCCTACTTGGGAACTGTCTCTTGAACCAGTTACAGATGATAAATCAAATAAGGGTGGAGTAACCTATGGTGATACTGTCTATGTAAAGGGTATAGCCCAGTCGTATTCAGGTGTGCCTGTTCAGGGAGGAACTGTGGAATATGAATTGTGTAGAGAAAATCAGCAACACAGATATTGGTTCCTGTATGGTGGTAATCCTATAACATACGATAGAGGAGAACTTACTGTAGGTGAAGATGGTTCTTTCATTATTCCTATGCCACTTGTTGAAGCAGAAAAGGATGTGTTTGCAACACGCTATAGTGCTAAAGTTAATGTAGTAGATATGGCAGGTGAAGCACATCAGGAAACATATTCCTTGCGTGTGCTAAGGAATGATTTTGCCATGGATATTGTCTGCAAGAGTCAGATCGATTTGAATAAGGAATCCGATTTTGTAATCAATGCCATTGATGCTATCGGTAATAAGGTAGATGTGGAAGTGACATGTACCCTTTCACTTGGTAATAAGGTGGAAGTAACCAAAGTCGTTCCTGCAAATAAGCCATTCCGTTTATCAGCTCTCTATGATGGTGAGTCATCAGATGTACCAGTCGGTACATTCCAATTAAAGGCAAATGCAAAGGATAGGAAAGGTCGTGAGATTGTGTCAGAAATAAAGTTTACGGTCTTTGATACTAATCCAAAGACATTGGCTACTCGTCGGGCTGAGTTTGCAGAGGATTTCTTCTATGTTCCTTGTGATACGATGAAGAATGGCCAGTCACAGATTGTGTATTTCTGTCCTGCATACGATGATGTAGATCTGTTCGTCTTCCAGAATAGCGGTAAAAAGATTTATCGTCATTCTCATTCTGAATATGGAAAGAAGATACATGTCCTTACAGTCAACCCATTGCCAAAAGATGGAGAAAATTGTGTCTTCTCTACATTATATGTAAAAGATGGTGAGGTGCATTGTTGGGACCATTCCTTTGTTCGTGAGGTACCAGAAGAGAGAATTGCAATTACATGGAGCACATTCAGGGATCATTTACAACCTGGTCAAAAGGAGACATGGCAGATTAAAGTGAGTGCAATGGATGGAAAACCTATGAATGGTGTAGAATTTCTTGCCACTATGTATGATGCCTCTCTTGATAGCTATTCACGCAACGAGTGGACAAGAATCGGTCTCGTCAATCGTAGAGATAATCTGGCATATAATCAGTTTAGTATAAGTAGGAATTATGTATATCTACCTACAATAACAGGATCGTATAAGATTCTTGTGCAGAAGGGATATTTCTTTGATAGGTTTACTTTGTTTAATGATATAAGAAATCAAAAAGAAAAACTATCATACACATTAAGAGAAGTCCGTTTCTCTAGTCAAAAGGCGATGAAAACTGCCGCCCCTGAGTTGTCTGGTAGTAGTCAGTCTGTAGACATGAGAGAATACGAGGGCTTGTCAGTTGATGCTTCTGCCGAAGCCCTTCAGGGTAAGATTGCAGGTCTTGATATGGTCGAAAATTCAGAAGCCTCCGACGTTGGAGAGGTAATGCGACTCCGTGGTTATTCTGATGTTGCAAATGTGAAGGTTACTCCTCGCACCAATTTCTCTGAGACAGCATTCTTCTATCCTCATCTCATGACTGATAAGGATGGCGAGGTGGAGATAAGCTTCACCCTTCCAGAGTCACTTACCAGATGGAAGTTCTGTGGCTTTGCCCATGACGCTCACATGAAGAATGGTGTGATAACAGCAGAGGCTATAGCACAGAAGCAGTTCATGGTACAGCCACAGATGCCTCGCTTCATCCGTGTGGGTGACAAGGCAACTATCGCAACCCGTATCATCAACCAGAGTGATAAAGCTCTTACTGGTAAGGCAGTCATGCGACTCATCCATGCCAAGGATGAGTCACTCATATCAGCACAGTCAGTAGACTTCTCTGTTGAGGCAGGCAAGACAACCAGCGTGTCTTTCCCTCTCACAGCAGTATCAAGTGATGACGACATCATCTGCGAGATTGTAGCAGAAGCTAATGACGGAACAAATGCTCAGGTGAGTGAGAAATCACAAGGCAAGAAATCAAATGGTAAAGTCTCTCAACTCTCAACCCTCAACCCTCAACTCTTCTCTGATGGTGAGCGTAACCTAATACCAGTCCTTCCATCACGAATGGTAATCACGGAGAGTGTGCCATTCTACATCAAGGGTGGGGAAGAGAAGAACGTCAACCTCTCATCCCTCTATAATGGCAATAGCAAGACAGCCGACGAGAAAACTATGAGCATAGAGTTCACAGCTAATCCTGTATGGACTGTTGTTGAGGCTCTCAGAGGCATCCAGACACCAGAGTCACCATGTGCCACATCCCTTGCTGCATCAATCTATGCTAATAGCATGTTAAGTGGCATCAATAAGGAGTTGAGGTCATATACGGACAAGCAGATCATAGATGAGGACTCAGTCAAGTCAAGACTTGATAAGTCATGGAATGCTCTTAAGGCACTCCAGAATCGTGATGGAGGATTCCGTTGGTTCCCAGGCTTTGACCATAGTAGCTACTATGTCACACTATCAGTAGCAGAGCAGTTAGTGAAAGCCATTGGTCATGCCAATGAAGAGTCAAAAGTCTCTCAACTCTCAACTCTCAACCCTCAACTCTCCTACCTTGATTCCATTCAGGTAGAGCGCTATGAGTGGAACAAGGCACATAAGGTAAGAATCAGACCTTCAGAGTCAGACCTTCATTATCTCTATGTATGCTCTATGTGTCCTGATCGCAAGGTAGGTGCCAAGACAAGGAAGGTTCGTGAAGAGTATCTTTCATACCTTGAGAAGAATATGAAGGAACTCAGTATCTATGGCATTGCAAGTTCAGCAAGTATCCTCCGTGCCTTTGGCCATAAGACAAGCGCAGAGAAGTTCCTCAATGCCGTTCGCCATTACCTCGTGTATGATGAAGGTCAGGGCAAGCACTTTGAGAGTAGTCGTGCCCAGTACTCATGGCGAGACTACCGTATTCCTACACAGGTAGCAGCAATGAGCGCACTCTATACTGCAAATCCTGACGATGAGAACCTCAATGACATGACACTATGGTTGCTCCGCCAGAAGCAGGTACAGACATGGGATAATCCTATCAATACAGTTGATGTTGCCGACCTTCTCCTTAAGAAGAATGCGTTTGGACGTACAACGCCACCAGATGAACCGATGAATGCTTCTCGTTACCTTCCTTCTACCGAAGAGAACGCTGGTACTTCACTCCTACAGATGACTCTTAATGGAATTCCACTCACCCAACAGTCATTCGTGAAGGATAATGTAAAGGACACCCTCTATTTCGCTGAGGAGATGGGTTACATGAACAAGCAGGTAGATCCTTCTTTGATTGGTAAAGATGATTCTTCACTCTTCACTCTTCGTTCTTCACTCCCAAACATATCTTGGGGAGCAGTAACAGCAACCTTCACAGAGGACTTTGACCGCCTCAAGTCATACACTACGGGTGAAGTCAAGATTTCCCGTCGCCTCATGGTAGAGAGAGATGGCAAGTGGGTAGACATGAAGAAGGACGAGGTACTCAAGGTTGGTCAGAAGGTACGTGTCCGCCACACCCTGAAGACAGACCGTGATATGGACTTCGTGCGTATCAAGTCTCTTCACCCAGCGTGCTTCGAACCAGCAGACAAGCTCAGTGGCTATTGCTGGAAGGGTGGTGAAGGATGCTACCAGAGCATCCATGACAGTAATATAGAGATTTTCTTTGAGCGTTTCCATGAGGGAACAAGCACAATAGACATAGAATATCTCGTCACTCGCCCTGGTACATACAATATGGGAATAACCACAGCAGAGTGTACATACGCTCCAATGTTTAGCGGACACTCCGATGGCATGGTGGTGACAGTTAAATAGATGGCATGGTAAGACTGTATGCGGTAAAAAAATGTACAATAAAACAGTACGCACAAAAATAGGCATTAGCAAAAACTATTGCCTATTTTTGTACGTAAAAGAAACCTGTTTGGTTGACTTGTGAAAGACTTATTCTTTTACCTTAAGTAGGAAACGAGTACCCTTGTGGAACTCTGTGTCAAGAACAAGATTTGCGTTCATACGGAAAGCCTTGAGACTGCAGATAGGGTAGCCCAAACCTGTATTGTCACCTGGACAGTTGTCGCCTTTGAGAGCTGCAAAGATGGTGTTGCGACATCCTTCGCTAAGAGTACCTCCTATGTTTGTAAGTACAAACTCGCCAGAATGAGCGCTGCGTTTCTTGAAGTCAAGCGTGATACTTGTTGTGCCAGGTTGACGAGAAGTTGCCTTGATGACAAATGATAGAATGTCAGATACTACTTCAGGATTAGTCTTGAACAACATACTTGAGCAACTTACAGTTGTCTCTACATTAGCTGGAAGCATGGACTTAACATCAGACATGACGCTTTCGCAAAGCTTGCCAAGATTTACCTCGTGTATCTCGAAACTCTTGTCGCGATTATTCTCCTGTTCAAAATACATCTCTATGTCGCGGAGCAAAGCTTCCATTTCGCGTTTGTCATCAAGCATAGGTTGGAGACGATTGCTGACGTTGGCGATAAACTCAGACTTAAGTTCGTTGTTGTCATTGGCAATGGCAAGACTCTTCTCAAGACGGTTGATAATAATACGACAACGAATCCATAATAGTATGATGAATACAAGAGCACCGGCAAGAGCGATTGATACAATAGCAAGAGTCCATAGGGTAGCCTTGAGTCCTGTGATACTGCTATCGCGTTCTTCCAGTTCACTTTGTGACTCAGCATAAAGCTTCTGAACATTGTGAAGTTCCTCAGTTACCTTCTGTGTAGCGATGGAATCCTGCCATGACTGGTACATGGCAGCAAGGTGTGCCTTGACAGAATTGTGACTGTTCTTCTTTGCAAGTTCCATGATGTCCTTGAAAATCTTGTCAGTCTCATCTAAAGACTTGCCTGCACGGCGATGAGCAAGGATAGACTTGTAGCAGTCAGCACATTTCTCGGCAGGACCGAACTTGTTGTAGTACATTGCCTTTGTAAGCAACCATTCCTCCTTGTCTTTCTCATCTGTGAAATGACTTGCCATTGTCTCGAGGGCATCAAGATACTCCTTTGACTTAGCCGCCATGTTCCAGTTAAGATAAGCAAGCATACGTTCTTTCATCACACGATAGCGAAGCTTATACTGCTGTTTGCCAGACGTCTTCTCATATTCAGCTATATTAGCCTCCATGTCGCGCATGATTTCAAACATCGCCTTGAAGTCGCCAATGTCTCTCAACTTGTCCTTCACAGCGATACCCTCAGTTATAGCCTCATTGTATTTTCCCTGGCTGATGAGCGAAGAATACTTTGCTCGGTTCTGTGCCTGTATTTGTAACGCAATTCCCATTGAGAGGAATAGCGTAATGATAAATGATTTTGATAAGTAGTTCATTGTAATTTGGTATTTGCATACAAAATTAAATAAAATAGATGAGACTATTCATGTTTTGTCAAAAAAAATATCATAATGAAAGAAAAAATATCACAATAGTCTTGACAAGGCACTTCTCATTTATTCTCTATACATAAAATTGGTTTGAAAACTACTGGTAATTATGAATGAAAGACTTTAAACAAAGAAGAATGAAGGAGGTGGCACGTTATTACTAATCGTCATTACGATTATTGCATTGATAGTATGCTGTGGTAAATAAAACAACACGATATATTTCGCAAACATTGGTTTTCTTTGAGAGTTCATATTTGACTTCGGAAATCTGATGTTTGCGGTTGTTGTTTTGTACGATTGGTTTCCCCGAATTCACGTTAAATAGAGGCTTGAAAGGAGATGTTAAATACGATTATGGCACGTTCGTGCCCCCAATTTTTACGCATCTGTGTAAATAATTTTTACAATCACATTTTCGCTGATACTTTTTTCTAAGTCGTGCAATAAATACAGTATATCTTTGCAGTGTCAAAAGGAAACAGACCCGCACGGTGTTCCTTCCATTTCGTGGAAGTCAGGAGGGTTCACGAATAATAACAATCAGATTATAAGTGTCAGATATAAACGACCAAAAACATTGGGGATGCCCTTTTGCTTCAATTCAAAGAACTTCCATTTATTTCAAACAATAGGAAATGAGCGAAGGGTTTCGCTTCAGTTGTACAGCTTTGCAAGGCTGTAATGAATGTTTTTTAGCATCTGCTTGTTTTTTTGCTGTTGTATTATAATTTATTCGTATCTTTGCACCCTGAAAACAGAACTGAATTATTAAACATGTCTTTGTACAAGGTTTTGTGCATAGACTTTTATTTGTAACCAAAAATAATTATTTATGACGATTAAATCTTATGTATTGTCAGCATTATTGCTGACCTTTTCCTCTGTTGCATTAGCCCAATATGATGATGTCTATATCACAGATTCGGTGGATGAGCTTTTCCGTAAAGAAAAGATTGAAAGAGATTATGGAACAGACTGGGGGTACAATGGTAAACATCACTGTTTTAAGACAGACTTCAATTTTGGATGGTATATCTCAAAATTTCAAGAGAAAAACGGAGGTGATAAGAGAGGTATCTTCGGTGTAGGTGGATCTGTTGCCTTTCAAACAGTATTAAAGTCTGGTTATGGTTTTGGATTGAATGCCATATTGGATAATGGTTCTTATGATGGTGATGTTCAGTCTTTCTTCTTAGGTCCGTCTTTTGAATATGCAAAAGCACTTCCTAATGGTTGGATTTATAGTTATTCAATAGGATTAGGTTATGGCGGATTCTATATTGACTCTTCACGTCTTGGATATTCCGAGGATAAGGGATTAGGTTATTTCGTAAGTTTAGAGATGTCTAAGCGCTTTAACAAGTGGTTTGGTATAGGTGGTGGTATTCGTGTGTTTAATGTCACATGTAGCAAGCCAGATAACTATACTTACAGTTCCTTCTATGGTACTGGTGACATCCGAATTTCAGTAGGTCCACGATTCTATTTCTGATTCAAGTTTCTTTCTGCGAAAGCGCAAGCGATAACGCAAGCTTCACTTGGAAGGAGTTAAAGGGAGTTAAGAGAAGTAAAGAGAAGTAAAAAGACGTATGATTGTTCGTGAAAACGTTCTTAGGTCAGCAGAGTATCGTCTTTTAACTCCCAAAGCGACGAAGGTGTGATAACTTCTTTTAAATCCTTTTTACTCCTTATAGTGAGCAAGTTAAGAACTTGCGTTATCGCTTGCGCTTTAGCAGAAAGAAACTTGAATTTCTAATAGAAAAAGTTAAAGATATCGTAATATCGACATAAAGAGTATTCGTCCCTATCCTGGTAGTGGGATAGATGATGCTCGAACTTTCATAATAATATAGCAATGTTTAGAATCTTTGCTGTTGCATTAGTTGCAACTATTCAGTCCATTATCTGTGGTGTATACCCGACTCAATACTCGTTTATCTTTTCTTGAACTTGATGACAGGACGGATGCTTCGTCCATCATAGCGTGTCTCATTTTCTGTTATACCAAAACCTTTCTTGTTAAAGTGGAGGGTGTAGGCACCATTGTTTCTTGTTCCCTGATAAACGGAAGCTGTCCTGTAGAATCCGTCTTCACCGAGGTAGCATGTCTTCATACGAAAACGTGCTCCTGAGGCAGGCAATAGTATATGGTTGCCGTTAGGTCCCGTGACCTTGTACACGGCTTTGCCATTAATAAAGCACCAGTGCCACTTGCATCGTGTACATAGCTCATTCATCTCACCCAGAGTAGGGATGCGCCATCCTCCTCCCCATATAGCACGTGCGGCATCGTCAGGGTAGTCGAGTAAGCGCTTGTCGTCCCAGAAGGACTTGTAGCCCTCCTTGTCAGCCTGTAGTTCACAGACGTACTTGGTGTAGCCACGGTAGTACTTGCTTGTTAGATATACACCTCCTACGGCTTCATTCTCCGTCTGCTTGAAGTACTTGTAGTTGAAGATTGAATACTCGTTCTTAGCCTTTACCTCTCCCCATGCATAATATCTTCCGTGGTCTGTGGGAGTTGTTGCTCCGAGGTTGGTAGTAGCCCACATCACGCTGAGTCCTAAGTCTACGTATGTATGTCCATTAGTTATGCCATCTGCATCATTTGTGCTTGCAGATGGCTTTTGTTGGCTGAATGCGCTAAGGCATACTGCTAACATGAGAATTGTGTATGTGATAAATGACTTGCTTATGAGCATGTGATTGGCTTAGGATTGGTTTGTTGGGGGGCGGTAGGTCCGGGTTGTCCGGAGCTTCCGGCTTATCCGGAATTACCAGGTTATCCGGTTTGTCCGGTCTTTCCGGAGTCTCCGGGTTATCCGGAATTTCCGGCAATGCCCATAGCTTTCCTTGCACCCTTATACCCTTATATTTGCAAAGGTAATGAATATAATTAAGATATACAAATTTTATAAGTGCCACGTTATTCATATTGTTTCTACGAAATCTGTGATATTTTTTTGTTCTCAATACTTTTTGTCGTAAATTTGCAGATTGAATAGTAATAATAACATCAGAAAGAAAAATAATAACAGTTATGGATATCGAAAAGCCAGAAGAGGTAAAGGAATCTGTAAGCTTCGTTGAGGAGATTCTCAAGAATGACTTGGCAGAAGGTAAGAACGGTGGAAGGGTGCAGACTCGTTTCCCACCAGAACCAAATGGCTATTTGCATATTGGACATGCAAAGGCTATTGCTATTGACTTCGGTTTGGCAAAGAAATATGACGGAGTATGTAACCTCCGCCTTGATGATACAAACCCACAGAAGGAGGACATAGAATATGTTAATGCTATCAAGCGTGACATTGAGTGGCTCGGTTTCAAGTGGGGCAATATCTATTACGCTTCTGACTATTTCCAGAAGTTGTGGGACCTTGCTGTCGATCTTATCAAGGCAGGCAGAGCCTATGTTGATGAGCAGACTCCTGAGGAGATTGCAAAGCAGAAAGGTACTCCTACTCAACCGGGTACGGAGTCTCCATACCGCAATCGCCCTATAGAGGAGAGTCTTCGCCTGTTTGAGTACATGAACAGTGGTGAGTGTGAACCAGGAAAGATGATCCTTCGTGCTAAAATTGACATGGCAAGCGATAACATGCATTTCCGTGATCCTATCATGTACCGTGTACTTAATATGCCTCACTGGCGTACAGGAAACAAATGGAATGCATATCCTATGTATGACTATACTCATGGTCAGTGTGACTACTGGGAGGGTGTTACTCATTCATGGTGTACACTTGAGTTCGTAAGTCACCGTCCTCTCTATGACTTGTTCGTGGACTGGGCAAAGGAGATGGGTGGTGATGATAAACCTTTAGATGACAACCGTCCTCGCCAGACAGAGTTCAATAAGCTTAATCTTACTCATATCCTTCTCTCTAAGCGTAACTTGCTTATTTTGGTTAAGGAAGGTGTGGTAAATGGATGGGATGATCCTCGTATGCCTACTATCAGCGGATTCCGTCGTCGTGGTTATAGTCCTGAGGCAATCATCAGTTTCATTGATAAGATTGGATACACTAAGTTTGATGCTCTCAACCAGATGTCTCTCTTCGAGAGTGCAGTACGTGATGACCTCAATAAGCGCGCTCAGCGTGTAAGTGCTGTGCTTGATCCTATCAAGCTTGTCCTTACAAACATACCTGAGGGTGCTGTAGAGGAGTATGAGGCTGTAAATAACCCTGAGAATGAGGCGGACGGTACTCATACTATTGAGTTCAGTCGTGAACTGTGGATAGAGCGTGATGACTTCATGGAGGATGCTCCTAAGAAGTTCTTCCGTCTTGGTCCTGGCAAGGAGGTACGTCTTAAGAACTCGTATATCATCAAGTGTCCTGAGGAGAACTGCTGCAAGAAGGATGCTGATGGTAATGTTATTGAGGTCTATGCTGAGGTTATTCCTGATACAAAGACTGGACAGGCAAACTCTGACATGAAGATAAAGGGTAAGACTATTCACTGGGTAAGTTGTAATCACTGCGTAGAAGCAGAGGTACGTAACTATGACCGTCTCTGGATGGTGGAGAACCCTCGTGACGAGGTGGCAAACTACAGTAAGGAGCAGGGTAAGGACCGTATTGATATTGATGACATGCGTAAGTTCATCAACCCTCAGAGTCTTGAGGTTAAGAAAGCATACGTGGAGAAATGGCTCCTCAATGTTAAGCCTCTTGACTATCTCCAGTTCCAGCGTATCGGTTACTATAATGTTGATCCTGATTCTACAGCAGAGCATCTTGTATTCAACCGTACAGTAGGACTCAAGGATACTTGGGCAAAGGTAAATAAATAATTCAAGTTTCACTTGAATGGAATTAAAAGGAGTAAAATGAAGTAAGAAGGAGTAAAAAGACAAAGGCTCTTGGTCAATAGTTTATAATGACTATGCTGTTTCATTTTAGGAACAGACATTAGTTCTTTTAACTTCTTCTAATTTCCTTTTACTTCTTTTTGCTACAATTAAATTATTACTGAAAAATTGAAGACTGACTATTTTGAATCAGACGAGTTCCTTGAGATTCTCAAGAGTTATGAGGAATCAAAGGAAAGTGGCAATATATGCTATCTTGATGAGGATGATTATGCTGATATAGCAGATTACTATATGAACCAGAATATCCCTCAGGCTGGCATGGAATGTGCGGAGGATGGACTTGAAGTTCATCCTAATAGCGTATTGCTTATGTCTGTCAAAAGTGGTCTCCTTATATTCTATCATCGATATAGTGAAGCAAGGGCAATAATTGACGATATACCGGAGAATCTGTGTACTCTTGACATCTTTTACCAGAAGGCACAGTTGAAGTATGCGCTTGATGGAGATTTGGATACTGCGGAGGAGATGTTTCGTGAGTGGATTGAACTCCAGAAGCAGGACGAGATCAAGAATGGCAACAGGGAAGATGATGTGTATATACGTGATTCGTATGCTCATGTCATTACATCTTTCATTGATTTGGCAGAGGACAGGTTCTATGACGACGAACTGGTAAAGCGTTGGGTGGATGAGTATCTCGTTACTTTTTCACCTATTGGAATATGTAATTCTGATTTGGTGCTTGCAGATATTCTACGTGAAGAGAGAATGCTTGATATGGTAGAAAAGTATTATATCAAGTTGCTCGAAAATGATCCTTACATAGAGAAGGGCTATTACATTCTTGCCACAGCTCAGAATCTTCTAGGTCATTATGAAGAATCTGTAGAGTCGTGTGAGTTTGCTCTTGCTATTGATCCAAAAGACTGGGATGCAAAGAGTCTTCAGGCAAATAACTTCTGTCTGCTTAACAATTATACAAAGGCTCTATCTCTGTTCGAGGAGGTTGTTGATGAGTTTGGCGATAATTCACAGAGCTTGTCGTATGCAAAATGCCTCGTTTATTGTAATAAGATAACAGAGGCGTTGGAGCAGCTTGAGAATGCTGAAGAGTTTGCTATACCTTTTAAGGATCATGATCCTGAATTCTATGCAGAGGTGTTTGCAGAGATTGCTGACACTTACATGATGTGTGATCACTTCACAGAGGGACTTGTTGCCATTGATGAGGCTCTTTCTGTTGTTCCTGACAATACAAGGTATCTTTTGACTAAAGGCTCTCTTATTCTATTTATGGGTAATGACTTGCAACTGGCATTGGATTATTTTGAGATGAGTTTAGATACTGCTAATGACAAGATGATTCTTTGTGTTAATGTGGCAGCAAGACTGATTTACCAGAATGAATACGATAGGGCTCTTGAATGGCTTGATAGGTCTATGATGTTTGTTGATTCAACTCTTGGCGCTGATGATACATTGAGAATTATACCTGCTTATCGTGCTTTGGTTTATCATCACAAGAAGGATTTGGAGAATTTTGTTCGTAATCTTGATGAGGCTTGTATTGTGTGTCCTGATGTTGTAGGAGGCTTGTTTGCAGACATGATTCCTGCTGATGTCGCACCTAAAGATTTTGCTTCCTATTATGTTGATAAACTGAAGAAGTTGATTGAACAGCAAAATAAGTAATGATATAATTCATATTACTCCGTTCTCTAAAAGTAAGATTTCTCAATGCTATTTTAGTATGGGGAAAAAGCACCATTCAGGCATTGCTGTCTGAATGGTGCTTTTGCTATCTTCGTTACATCTTAAACCTTTTCCTATTCTTTACAAACTCTGTAAAGCACCAATATTTACTTTCCCTTTTTCTCTCTTTATGCCATACATGTCTTTAGGCAAGGAATAGATGTATGTGTCTTTGCCATTCGCAAGTGCAGGGGAAAGGGAATCAAGGTGGAAGTCATAGGTGCAAGCACGACTGTCTATCTCCTTAAAGTGTTTGCGCCTGTTGATGTCTCCCTTTATGTCGTCAACAATACAGTCTTGGAAGTATTCGCCTGCATTTATTGTGTCTGTGGTAACAAGGCAACAGTTGAATGAAAGATTGAAATCTATGTCTCCCTTTTCGTGCTCAATGTTTCCTTTGAATATGTTTGCAAAGATCTCGTCATTTTGGTCTCCTGTTATGATACTGTTATTGAAGTACATCTTCTGGAGTGGGTAGGGAATGTCGTCTACTACATTTGCTACTTTTAATGCACTGCCATTTCTAATATTAAGTGCGTAGAAATTTGCTATGGTGCAGTGAGTAAACTCATTGTCACCACCTAAGATTCTTACACAGTCAATACCAGCATTACTTATGATGGAGTTTGTTACTATAATCTTGTTACTGTTTGACCATATTCCATATTCATGTACCTGGTTGATGATACTGTTTGTCATCGTCAACTTGTTTCTGCCAATTCCTGTACTGTCACAGATTATTCCATAGTTGCTTCCGTGAATATCTGCATATTGGATAGTGTTGTCTGTGCTTGATGATAATAGCTTTATTCCTTCCCACTGGGCATCAAGTCGGTCATAGGGTAGGTAAGTGAACATCTTGTCTGTCCTGTCACCTCTGAGTGTGACCATCTTACCTTCCTTACCGTTGATGTTTAGAGTTCCATAAACAAGTAAACCTGCTCCCTGATGGAACATGAGTGTAGCACCTGCCTCTATGTTTAGTGTAGCACCTGTATCTACCTTAAGGCTGTCGTATATCACGTATGGCTTGCCACAGGTGAAGGTCATAGTCTCTCCACTCTTACATTCTGGGGCATACATGAATATGGCGTCTTGTCCATGTGCTTCAAGGATGATTTTCTGTGTTACACCTGATTCGAGTGTGAATAATATGGAGTCTTTTACAGTAACAGGGTCTACACTGTTCTGTATGTCTGCCGTCATCTCAACAAGCATGAAGATGCTATCCTTCTTCAATACTTCAAGGTTGGTTACTACAGGTCCTCTTCTTCCGTCTACGTTGATGCGAAAAAGACTTTTATCTCCACCTGCGACTCTTACCTCATTGATGCGTATTCCTTCTTTGTGGTTGTTGAATACAAGAACACGTTTTGTGCTTGAAGGTATAGTTGTTATAACTGTGTCAAAAGATACAGTATCTTCACTGAAGGTCAGTTGAAGTGATGGATTGGTACTGAATACCTCTTCGTCTGTGCATGAGAAGATGGATAAGATGATAAGTAGTGGTAGTATGTATAGTGTTAATTTTTTCATTCGGAGAATTGTTGTTTATAATAATAACGACAAAGATACATCATTTATTGTTAATGGCTTGCTATTGTTAGAGATTTTGTGTGTTAAGTGATACACTGACATTAGAAATTATTCATATTCCATCTTCTTATTATTGCCATTTGTTTTCTTAAAAGTACATTGCAAACCGTTCTAAATGATTTATATTCAATTAATAAGTGCAGTTATGAATTAAACTGTTTTGGTTTTTTTTAGTCAAATGACTATCATTCATAAACTAATAAAATAAGGATAATTATATAAAATAGATGTCGACAACAATTAAATTAACGGTATTGCTGATGCTGTCTTCTCTTTGTGTTTCAGCACAGAACAAGTTTGATATTAAAGGAATTATTGCTGATAAGCAGACAAATGAGGTTGTAGAAGGCGCAACAGTACAGTTACTTTCCTTGCCTGATAGTTCTTTTGTTCAGGGCATAGCAGCAAATAAGAATGGCTCATTTGTGTTGAATGGTGTAAAGAAATCTAATTACACTTTGAAAGTTTCTTTCATCGGCTATTCTACACAGTATATTGATGTCAATCTTAAAGATAAAAAGAATAAGGTTGTTGACCTTGGAACTATTACTCTCTCTGATGATAATCACTTGTTAAAGGATGCTATCGTGTCTGCAAATGTATCAAAGGTGCAAGTAAGTGGTGACTCGCTTGTGTTCAATGCTTCTGCCTATCGTGTACCAGAAGGTTCTACTCTTGAGGCACTTGTAAAGTTGCTTCCTGGTGCTCAGGTTGATGAGAATGGCAAGATAACAATCAATGGTAAGGAGGTTACAAAGATTCTTCTCAATGGTAAGGAGTTCTTCCTTAATGATATGGAAACAGCCATGAAGAATATCCCTGTGGATATGATTGAGAAGATCAAGTCGTATGAGCGCAAGAGTGACCTTGCGCGTATCACCGGTATTGATGACGGTGAGGAGGAGACTGTTCTTGACCTTGCTGTGAAGAAAGACATGAACACAGGATGGTTCGGAAACATAAATGCTGGTGGTGGTACAGAACATAGATATAATTCCCGTGCCATGATAAACCGATTCAATGAGACGACAAAGGTGTCTCTCATTGGCAATGCCCGTAATACTCCTAATAGATGGGGATGGAACAATGGACTTCGTTCAGACAAGCGCATTGGAATGAACATTACAGATACCCGTAAGAAACTGGTGACAGAGGGTAGTGTGATGTATCGTCATAATGGTAGTGATGTGATGAATGAGTCAAGTACTGAGAGTTTCGTCAAGAATGTGTTTGGAGAATCAAGAAGTAACAGTTACCAGAGTAACATCGGTTTAGATGCTAATGCAAAGTTTGAGTGGAAACCAGACTCTATGACAAACGTGCTGTTTAGACCTAATTTCACATATTCACGTAACCGTGGTGCAAATAGAAGTCGTTCGGGTTCTTACTTCTTTGATCCTAATGATATCACATCAAGAGCTCTCGACTATAATGAGGATGTGGTTAACTATACAACTACACCCGGTGGTTATGAGCATACAGATCCTGTATTGTTACAGCTTCTTGACAATATGGAGACTACTGCTATGAATGCTGGTCAGTCTTTTAATGAGAATGTGAGAGGAGGAATGGAGTTGCAGTACAACCGTAAGTTTAATAATAAAGGACGTAACCTCACAATACGTGTCACAGGAAACTTTAGTGATGGTTCTTCCAAGCAGTTGTCTGCAAGTTATGCCTATCAGGTTGATACAGTAAATAAAACAACAACTGTTACTCGTAATAACCGATATTATACCACTCCGTCAAATAATAGCAATTATTCTGTTCAGGTAACATATAATGAACCTATAGCAGATAGGACTTACATCCAGTTCCTGTACAGATTCTATTATGGTTATAACAAGAATGATAGGCATGCTTCTGTATATGAGTCAAGTGCCTTTAAGAATTTGTATGAAACAGTAATGTCAAACAGATACGATATAGACGCTGTTCTTCAGTATATGGAAGAGATTAATCAGACACTCAGAGATACTGTTGCCTTAAGTAAATATACTGTTTACAAGAACTATAATCAAACATTCAGTTTGCAGTTCCGTCGTGTACGTGATAGCTATAATGTGAGTGCAGGTGTTGATGCTTATCCACAGCATACGGTACTTGACTATAAGTACTTGAATAAGGAGTTTCCTGATGTAAAGCGTACCGTATTCAATATGGCACCTCGTGCAAACCTTAGATGGAACTTCGACAAGCAGACAAATCTTAGTTTTAGGTATCAGGGAAGGACATCACAGCCTTCAATGGAAAACCTCTTGGATATTCAGGATGACTCTAACCCTATATACAAGAGGGAGGGAAATAAGGAACTTAAACCTTCGTTCTCTCATAATATGAATCTTAACTTCAACATGTATAAACCGGAGCCACAACTTGGTGTATGGTTCTGGGGCAACTGTAATGTCATCCAGAACAGTATTGACAATAAGGTAACCTATTATTCTGATGGTAGTTCCCTGACAAAGCCTATGAATATAGATGGCAACTGGAATATCGGTGGAGGAACTGGTATGAATACCGGTATTGGAGAGAAGAAACTGTTTAATGCTGGTGGTTACTTCAGCATGGGATTCAGACATAATGTAGGTTTCTATAATAATGCGAATAACACAGCAGGTGATGAATTGAAGTCTATTACTGGCAACACTTGGTTAAACAGTGGACTCAGCACGTCTTATCGTAATGGTGTTGTTAATGCAGAGTTGAAGGGCGACTTCAATCTCAATCATTCAAGAAACAATGTAAATGAGAGAAGCAATCAGGATACCTACAGTTTCTCTTATGGTGGCGCTATGCAATGGAACATGCCTTGGGGTACTCAGGTTGCTACTGATATAAGAATGAGTAGTCGAAGAGGTTATTCTACAAGCGACATGAATACTGATGAACTGTTGTGGAATGCGTCTGTTTCTCATTCTATGCTTCAGGGTAAAGCTCTTACATTGAAGGCAGAGATATTTGACATTCTTCATCAGCAGACAAATATCAGTCGTGCTGTAGACTCTTTTTCTCGTAATGACTCTCGTAACAATACTATCTATCAATACGCTCTCATAAGTGCTATCTACCGTTTCAGCGTATATGGTGGTAAGAATACAATGGGTACTGATAAGGAGCGTAGAGACTAATATATTTGCCGAAAGTGTGATTTTGATGTACCTTTGTGCTCAAAATTAGTAAATTAACGTGAGTTCGACGAATATACTTCAGAATAAAGTAAGTTGTCTATCATTGGAAATGTCAACTGCTTGCACTCTTATTGTCGGCTTTTTTGGAAAGTAACAGTATGCAGCTAATGCTCCAAGCATATTGACAATG
>JAZUHP010000062.1:0-2148 GCA_045641785.1 Bacteroidaceae bacterium | reverse complement strand
CTTGGTCGCCCCATCCAAAGAAGCCGTGGATGAGAATATTTGGATAACCTTTTGACATGTTATCTCCTCCTTACAAAAATAAATTAACCGCGTATATTTTAACATAGTTTATTTGTAAATAAAACTGTAATATGTTAAAATGTAAGAGTTAATTTTCTTATTGGAGCGTAAGCTATGAAAGTTTCCGTAGCGCTTGCAGCGTACAATGGTGAAAAGTACATAGAAGAGCAGCTCGCGTCAATCCTCGCGCAGCTTGGTGCGGATGACGAAGTCATCGTCTCGGATGACAATCCGAGAGGGGGAACAAAGGCTGCTGTGGAGCGGGTAGGCGACCCGCGTATCAAATACATCGAGGGACCAGGAAAGGGAGTAATCAAGAACTTTGAGCATGCGATAGCAGCGACGAGTGGTGACTTGATTTTCCTGTCTGACCAGGACGATGTATGGCTACCTGGTAAGGTGCAGGCAGTGACTGATGAAATCAGTCGTGGAGCAATTCTTGTAATGCACGATGCCAAGGTGACTGATGAAGCACTGAATGTTACTGAAGAATCATTCTTTTTACTTCATGGTAGCAAGACGGGATTCCTTCAGAACTTGATTAGGAACTCATACATGGGCTGTTGTATGGCTTTTGATGCAAGCCTTAAAGATGAGATTTTACCTTTCCCAGATGACCTTCCTATGCACGACCAGTGGATAGGACTTAAGGCAGAAAGGTTGGGCACCGTTAAACTTATTAACACACCATACTTACTCTATCGCAGGAATAGCGATAGTTTAACTGGCAACCCAACGTCTTTGAGCCAAAAACTTAAATGGCGATTTAGTATAATAAAGGATATTGTATTATGACAAAAGTATCAGCGAGCATTGTAACTTATAACAATGTGAAATACATTGAAGAGGCCGTAGGTACATTACTTAATTCTGTGAAGGACCCAGAGATTGATTTTAGACTTTTTGTCTTTGATAACGGTTCTACAGATGGCACGATTGAACTTTTAGAGGAGAAGTTTTCGGCTGATCCAAGGTTCACACTTAAGTGTGGTAATGAGAATATCGGTTTTGGTAAGGCGCATAACAAAATTCTTTCAGAATTTGATGATTTTAAAGCAGATTACCATTGTGTTGTTAATCCAGACGTTGTCATTAAGGACGATGTTGTGTCCGCAATGGTGAAATATTGCCAGGAGAATTCTGATGTAGTTCAACTTTCTCCAAGGATTTGTTTCCCAGATGGGCATGACCAAATTCTTGGTAAGAAAAAGCCACATATCTGGTATCTTGTAGCAAGTCGTCTTCGTGGAGACGAACCATCAAAACTTCTTTCAAGTTATGCTATGCTTGATGCGGATTATTCGAAGCCGTTTGAGATATGGAATGCGACAGGTTGCTTTATGTTCTTCAAAGGCGATGCCTTCAGGAAAATAGGCGGTTTCGATGATCGCTACTTTATGTACTTTGAGGACTGTGATATTACAAGGACAATGAGAAAGCATGGTAAGGTGCTCTTCTTCCCAGACGCAATTGTATACCACGTTTGGGCGCGTGACTCAAAGCGCAATACAAAGCTTAAGATTATTCACATACAAAGTATGCTTAAATATTACCTAAAATGGAGGACTTTATAATGACATTTGCAGTAGTTTTAGCTGGCGGTATTGGCTCACGTATGGGCAATTCAGATACTCCTAAACAGTATTTGATGCTTGGTAAGCAGCCAATTATCATCCACACAATTGAAAAGTTTTTTGTTTGCCCAGAGTTTGAACATGTTATTGTATTGACTCCAAAGGCTTGGGTTGCTCACACCGAGAATATGATTAAGAAATCACTTGGTGAGACTGACCGTATCACAGTAATTGAAGGCGGTTCTACAAGAAATGAGACTTTGATGAATGCTATCAAGTTTATCGAAGGTAAGTATGGTCTTGATGATGACACAATCATCGTAACTCATGATGCAGTTCGTCCTTTTGTTACTCACAGAATTATTGAAGAAAACATTGAGGCTGCCAAGAAGTATGGCGCTTGCGATACAGTAGTACCAGCAACTGATACTATCGTTGAGTCACAGGATGGAGAGGTTATCTCACAGATTCCAAATCGTGCAACACTTTTCCAGGGCCAGACTCCACAGTCATT
>JAZUHP010000061.1:0-37246 GCA_045641785.1 Bacteroidaceae bacterium | reverse complement strand
ATGAATTAGAGAAATACTTGGGTGGTTTTAGCCTCGGGGTTCCACCTCTTCCCATCCCGAACAGAGAAGTTAAGCCCGAGCGCGCCGATGGTACTGCACCGCAATGTGGGAGAGTAGGTCGCCGCCTTCTTGAGAGAGTCTTCAGCAGATTTGCTGGAGGCTCTTTTTTTGTTCGTGGAACTTTAATTTTGTTTGTTATTTGTTCGATTTTTTCATATATAAGTCGTATCTTTGCATTGAATTATAAATACAATTAGTTATGGACGATTATCCGGCGAATAGTTTAAGTAATATCGGATAAAGGTTTTGACATTTAGGTGTTGTCAGAATCTTTATTGTACTTTTATTGTTCTCTACAAATGTAAAGATTCTAACAATGCGAACTTTCTGGAATTTTGATGGCGGTATTAAGCACATTGATTCCTGGCAGTCTAACTGCTGGGTGCAAATAACTTGCCCTGTTGACGATGATGTCGATTACTTGGTTAATGAGTTGGGAATGCCTGATTATTTCTTATCAGACGTTGCCGATAATGATGAGCGTGCCCGTTATGATCTTGATGAGGGGTGGCTAATGATCATTCTTCGTATACCTCATTTAAAGACTATTTCTTCACGTTCTCCTTATACTACGATTCCGTTAGGTATCGTAATTAAGGATGATAAGATTATCTCTATTTGTCATCAGGAAACTCGTATGATGCTTGATTTTATTAATCACCAGATGAGAAGGGGCGAGGGGTTTACTGATGCTGCAGACCTTGTGTTCCGTATCTTCCTTTCTGCTTCTGTTTGGTACCTGAAATACCTTAAGCAGGTTAATGGCATTATTGAAAAGGCTAAGCGCGATCTTGATCGTCATATAGACAATAAGGATCTTGTCAATCTGTCAAGATTACAGGATAGCTTAACTTATTTTGCTACGTCCATAAAGGGTAATGAGACTTTGTTGTCTAAGTTGAAATTCCGTTTGCCAGTGGATGAATTGGATGCTGAACTTATTGAAGATGTTAATATCGAGATGAATCAGGCTCGTGAAACAACCTCTATATATATAAACATCTTGAATTCCACAATGGATACTTATGCAAATATCATTAATAATAACATGAATACTGTAATGAGACTGTTGACGTCTCTTAACATGATTATCATGTTCCCAACTCTTATTACAAGTATGTTTGGAATGAACCTTATTAATGGTATGGAAACTTGGTCAGGTGGTTTTCCTGTTGCCATAATTACGTGTATCTTGTCTACAATACTGTCTCTTATGTGGTTTAAGAGAAAGAATTGGTTGTAATCTTAGTACTTATGATTTTTTATTTTACTGGTACAGGAAACTCTGAGTATGTTGCGAAATCTATGTCTAACGCTTTGGGTGATGAATGTTTGTTCATTCCTGAAGTTTTAGACCTTAAAGACACGTACAAGTTAAAACAAGGCGAACGATTAGGTTTTGTTTTCCCTGTTTATTCTTGGGGAATACCAGAATTTATTATTGACTTTATCAAACAGATAAAAGTAGATGGAGTCAGTTACGTGTACTTTGTGTGTACTTGTGGTGATGATACAGGTAGGACAAAAGAACAGTTTGTGGCAATAGCTGGTACAAAGGGATGGACTGTGCAGTTGGGATATGCAATACAAATGCCTAATACATATGTGTGTCTGCCAGGTTTTGATGTAGACTCTAAAGATGTTGTTTGTAAAAAAACACAGAATGCAGCCACTCGACTCCATGAGATAATACAACATGTCCAAAGGTATGATGTTAACATCTTCGATACTTTGCCAGGTACTATGCCGTGGTTTAAGTCTTCTGTTATTCGTCCTGTTTTCAATAAGGTTCTTATTACATCAAAGTTTTTCCATACGAATGATAGTTGTATAAAGTGTAGAAAATGTGTAACAGAATGTCCTATGCACAATATATATTTTGATGAACAACAGAGTAAAATTTGTTGGCATGATTGTTGCGTTGGATGTTTACGCTGTTACCATATTTGTCCAACTAATTCAGTACAATTTGGTGCATTTACAAAAGGAAAAGGGCAATATTGTTGTCTTAAGTAATTATTTTCTTTGTAATAGTGTTATATTTAAACGATATTTATTAATTTTGCATCGAATTTATGTCGAATTAGCATTTTTTGATAATAAATAGAAACTTTAATCCCAATAATAAAAACAATGAAAAAGTACAATTTCAATGCAGGACCTTCTATTCTTCCAAGAGAGGTTATCGAAGCAACTGCACAGGCTTGTCTTGATTTCAATGGTTCAGGACTTTCACTTATGGAAATCAGCCATCGTGCAAAGGATTTCCAGCCAGTAGTAGATGAAACAGTAGCTCTCTTCAAGGAACTTCTTAACATTCCAGAAGGTTACTCGGTAATTTTCCTCGGTGGTGGTGCAAGTCTTGAGTTCTGTATGATTCCTTATAACTTCCTTGAGAAGAAGGCTGCTTACCTAAACACTGGTGTTTGGGCAACAAAGGCAGAAAAGGAAGCAAAACTTTTTGGTGAGGTTGTTGAAGTTGCATCTTCTAAGGATAAGAACTTCACATATGTTCCAAAGAACTTTGAGATTCCTGCTGATGCTGATTATCTCCACATTACAACTAATAATACAATCTACGGAACAGAGCTTCGTGAGGATATTGATTCTCCAATCCCAGTAATCGCAGATATGTCTTCAGATATCTTCTCTCGTCTAATCGATGTTAGTAAGTATGGAATGATTTATGGTGGTGCTCAGAAGAACCTTTCTATGGCAGGTGTAACATTTGTTATTGTAAAGGATGAACTTCTTGGTAAGGTAAGTCGTCAGATTCCTACAATGCTTAATTATGAGACACATGTTAAGAAGGGATCTATGTTTAATACTCCTCCTGTTGTTCCTATCTACTGTGCACTTCAGAACCTTAAGTGGATTAAGTCACAGGGTGGTGTAGAGGCTATGGCTAAGCGTGCTCAGGAGCGTGCTGATCTTCTTTATGCAGAAATCGATCGTAACAAGATGTTCGTTGGAACAGCAGAGAAGGATAGTCGTTCACTCATGAACATTACTTTTGTTCTTAAGGACGAGTACAAAGATCTTGAAGCAGAATTCCTCGCATTCGCTACATCTAAGGGTATGGTTGGCGTAAAGGGACACCGTGATGTTGGTGGTTTCCGTGCTTCTTGTTACAATGCAATGTCAGTTGAGGGTGTTAAGGCACTTATCGCATGCATGCAGGAGTTTGAGGCTGCTCACTAATTTATTTAATAAAATACAGTAGTCCTAGGTTTTCTAGTTTCTCAACTAGACGATCTAGGATTACTTTACTTAATAAAAGGTAATAAAAATAACATGGCAAAAGTATTAGTTGCAACAGAGAAGCCATTTGCTGCTCCTGCTGTTGCTGGAATTAAGGAGATTATTGAAGGTGCAGGATTCGAACTTGCTCTTCTTGAAAAATATACAGAGAAGTCACAGCTTCTTGCTGCAGTTGCTGATGTTGATGCTATCATCATCCGTTCAGACAAGATTGATGCAGAGGTTCTCGATGCTGCAAAGAATCTTAAGATTGTTGTTCGTGCAGGTGCTGGTTATGACAATGTTGACCTTGCTGCTGCAACAGCTCATAATGTAGTTGTAATGAACACTCCAGGTCAGAATGCAAATGCAGTAGCTGAGCTTGTTCTTGGTCTCCTCGTATTTGCTGTTCGTAACTTCTACAATGGCAAGGCAGGTAGTGAACTTATGGGTAAGACTCTCGGTATTCTCGCATTCGGTAATGTTGGTCGTAATGTAGCACGCATTGCTAAGGGATTCGGAATGGATGTTTGTGCATACGATGCATTCTGTCCAGCAGAGGCAATTGAAGCTGCAGGTGTAAAGGCATGTGCTTCACAGGCAGAACTCTTCAAGTGTTCAGATATCGTATCTCTCCATATACCAGCAACCGCTGAGACAAAGCAGTCAATCAATAAGTCTCTCTGCTCTACAATGAAGAAGGGAGCAATCCTTATTAATACAGCTCGTAAGGAGGTTATTAATGAGGCTGAACTTATTGAACTTATGGCAGAACGTACTGATCTTAAGTACATCACAGACATTATGCCAGATGCAAATGATGAGTTTGCTAAGTTTGAGGGTCGTTATTTCTCAACACCTAAGAAGATGGGTGCACAGACTGCAGAAGCTAATACTAATGCAGGTCTTGCTGCTGCAAACCAGATTGTTGGTTATATCAAGGATGGTATTACTAAGTTCCAGGTAAACAAGTAATACCGTGTTTATCATAGTGAGGTTTTAAGTAGCCTTTGTTTTGTGCTACTTAAAACCTCATAATTTTGTATTTAACATATCCCTCATATCTAACCTTTTATTATATATGGCAATTGTAAAACCATTTAAGGGTGTGCGCCCTCCAAAAGCACTTGTAGAAGAAGTTGAATCTCGTCCATATGACGTTCTTGATTCTGAAGAAGCACGTGCAGAAGCTGGTGACAATGAAAAGTCGCTTTATCATATCATTAAACCAGAAATCAATTTCCCAGAAGGAACAAGTGAGTATGATCCACGTGTTTATGAAAGTGCTGCTGAACAGTTCGCTAAGTTCCAAAAAGAAGGATGGCTTGTTCAAGATGAAAAAGAGCAGTATTATATATATGCACAGACTTCATGTTTGCCTGCAAACAACAATCAGGTTAAGACTCAATATGGTATTGTTGTGGGCGCTTACTCTGGAGATTATCAGACAGGCGTAATTAAGAAGCATGAGTTAACACGTGCAGATAAGGAAGAAGATAGAATGAAGCATGTTCGTGTAAACGATGCAAACATTGAACCTGTATTCTTTGCTTATCCTGATGATGATGTTCTTCTTGCACTTATTGATAAGTATGCAAAGACTCAACCAGAATATGATTTCGTAGCTCCTATCGATGGATTCCGTCACCAGTTATGGTGTATCTCTGATGATGTAGACATCAATACCGTAACAGAGCAGTTTGCTAAGATGCCAGCTCTTTATATCGCAGATGGACATCACCGTTCTGCTGCTGCTGCACTTGTAGGAGCAGAGAAGGCAAAACAGAATCCTAATCATAAGGGAGATGAAGAGTATAACTATTTCATGGCTGTATGTTTCCCTGCAAGTCAGTTGACTATTCTTGATTACAATCGTGTAATTAAGGACCTTAATGGATTGACTCCTGCACAGTTTATTGAGGCTCTCTCAAAGAACTTCGTTGTAGAAAAGAAAGGTAGTGCAGAATATCGTGCACAGGAACTTCATGAGTTCAGTCTTTATCTTGAAGGAGAATGGTATAGCTTAAAGGCAAAACCAGGAACTTACGATTCTAATGATCCAATTGGTGTTCTTGATGTTTCTATATCAAGTAAACTTATACTTGATGAGATACTTGGAATCAAGGATCTTCGTCGTGACAAGAGAATAGATTTCGTTGGAGGACTTCGTGGACTTGGTGAGTTAAAGCGTCGAGTTGATAATGGTGAGATGAAGACTGCTCTTGCACTCTATCCTGTCACAATGGAACAGATTATGACTATTGCTGACAGTGGTAATATCATGCCACCTAAAGCTACATGGTTTGAGCCAAAACTCCGTTCTGGTCTTATTATCCACAAACTTTCTTAAGTATAACTAAATACATTTAATGGATTCGTATAGAACTATTAGTGCATTAGCGGAAGGTCAATATAGCGAGAAACGAAGTAAGTTTCTCGCTTTTGCTATTCCTGTAACTAACGTTGATGAAGTAAAGGAAATCGTTGCAGAATATCAGAAAAAATACTATGATGCTCGCCATGTATGTTATGCATATATGCTTGGTGCAGATCGTTTAGACTTTCGTGCTAATGATAATGGTGAGCCTTCTGGTACTGCAGGAAAGCCAATTCTAGGCCAGATTAATTCAAATGAATTAACCAATATCTTAATAATTGTGGTTCGCTATTTCGGTGGCGTAAAACTCGGTACAAGTGGTCTTATTGTTGCATATCGTTTAGCAGCTGCAGAGGCAATAGCAGCTGCAGAGATTGTCGAAAAGACTGTCGATGTGGATATAGAATTCATGTTTGAATATCCATATATGAATGATGTCATGAGAATTGTAAAAGAGGAAGAACCACAAATTGTGTCTCAAGGGTATGATACAGATTGTACCATGACGTTAAGGATCCGTAAAGGGCTAATGGATAAACTAAAAGCAAGATTACAGAAAGTCGAAACTTTACGGTTTGTAGAAGAATAGTTCGTTATATCTATTTGATAAGTATGGAACATGAAAGGTTTCAAGTCAGGTCCCATTTTATTATTAAGTTGTTTTTATAGCTACATCATAATTGAACCCCTATACCAATAGAAGTAGCATATATTGTTTCATTTTGAAAATATCATTTGCATTCTAAATGCATAAATTGCGAATTTGAGAGAGTAATTTGCTAAAATGCAAGTTGTAGTATATTATATATAAGGTATATTTGCATAAAATAACTATTTTATATTATATACTATTATGAAAAAATATTTTGTGTTAGGTTTTATTGCATTCTCAACATTATCTTTTGTAGGATGCGGAAGTGACGATGAAGTTTCAGGATCATTGTCTCAGTCTATTGAAAAGGTTATTTCTATTGTAAATGCTCAGCAAAAGAGTGGAAGTATACCTCAAGTTACAACATCAGAATCAGGTGTTACGACAACACTTCAGAACATTTCAGGTGCAACAAGTATTATTGTCAACAGCCCAGTAGAATTGACAAAGTTCTTTGTTTCGGTAAGTGGAATAGATGGGTATTTAGAGTGTCCAGCAACATTATTGACAAGTCGTGCTGGAGTGTCAACAAAAACTTATACTTATACTATCAGTATTCTTCTCGCTTCTGGTATAAATCAAAATGTGACAGTCGTTGTTAATGCAGAAACAGTTGATGGCGATGTTGTGTATGTCATGAAGGAGAAGTTAGATGTAAAGAATGAGGAAAATGTAGTAAATGAGGCTGATGCTCTTATTGGAACATGGAATTTTATCGGTGAACAAATTACAAACGTTCTCACTGTGACTAAAACTACATTAAAGTACGTGTCAATTTACGAAGGTAGTGCTAATGAAGAAGTACTAATGAATGGAAATTACGAGTTTAACAATGGCTTCATTTTCTTTACAAACCAAAATGGTGTTACAGAGAAGCTTAAGCCATCATTACTTGCTGATAATAATGTGCTTGTTCTTCGTAGTTACTATACATATCAAGACTCTACTGGTAATGAGATTGAAGCTTCTGACATTGATAACTTCGAACTTTTCGTTAAGCAAAATGCAAAATTGAATTATTCTGTAAATGATTTACAGGGTACATGGATATGGCATTTCCATGGAAATCAAGAAATCGTTAGAAGTGCTCTTATACTTAAGGATAACACATTTGATATGATTATTCCAATATGGGGACAGAGAATGACAGGTACGTTCACATATAACAATGGTTACATTGATTTCAAGGTGACAAATGGCTATGTTCGTCACAATTACGAATATGATGAGTCTTTGGGCGCTATGAATAGTGGATGGATTAATGTGAAGGATGCAGATCCAAATGACTATAATTTAGATTTGCCATTTGGTGAAAGATTCTCTCGACCATTTATTCCTCAGGGTAATGTAGCATATTCAAATCTTGCTAATCTCCCTGTATATTATGAGAAACAGTAATTGTTTCTTTGTTGAAAACTGAGATTATGAAATAGGGTAGTGCTGCTTCTATTATGGTGTGAGCAAATACAAAATTTAGAATGATGCAGTAATCCCAATTTCATTTGAACATTATATAAAAAGTAGGGTATATCACATTTGATATACCCTACTTTTTTAGAACTGTCTGTAGAATTTGAATTGTCTATTTATTGTTTGATATAAGAGTGATCATAATTGTTTTTAGACCAATAGGTCAAACAATTATGATCACTTGCTTATATCGTATAGTCCGTAAAAGCATTCTATGATTAATGTATAGTAATCATTGCTTATTTTCTTTCCATCTTATTAAAGACGGTAATAAGAATACTTCCAAGAATTCCTGAGCCAAGAGAACCAAGAAGTACAGCAATCTTACCACTTGATCTAAGTGTTTCTGTAACCTCTGGAGCAAGTCCTCCAAAGGAGAGCGTGTCAACAAAAATAGACATGGTAAATCCAATACCACCAAGGCAAGCTACAGCAAATAACATTTTCCATGAAGCGTTGTCTGGCATAGCTCCAACTTTACATTTGATGGCAATGAAACTTGCAAGAGTGATTCCAAGTGGTTTTCCAAGGAGTAGTCCGAAGAAGATACCCATACCTACATATCCTGCATTTTCGATGCCCGGAAGAGATTGGAATATGTTGAAGAAACTAACATCAGGGATAACAACACCTGCATTAGCCAAAGCAAATATAGGCATAATACAGAAGTTTACCCATGGGTTAAGAGCATGCTCAAGTCTATAGCTCATGCCAATGGAGTTATTGCTGATATTTGATAATTTACGTAGACTATGGCGTTGGAAGTCATTAGGGAAATCTTCCTCTTCACCATCAAGATCAATAGGATTATTAATTCTTCTTGTATACTTCTTAAGACTGCGTTTGAAGTATGATTCCTTGAATCTTGCATCCATAGGGATAAGGAATGCCATAACTACACCTGACATTGTAGAGTGTACTCCAGAATAGTAGAACAAGAACCATATTGCTGTAGCAGGAATAAGATAATACATCATCCTCTTCTCTCCTAAATAATTCATAACCAAAACTACTGCTATTATAGCAAGTGCAAGACAAAGTAGAGGTAAGTTAATATTTCCGCCATAGAAGATTGCTACAACAAGAATAGCGCCAAGGTCATCTGCAATAGCAAGAGCTGTAAGGAATATCTTTAGTGAAATAGGTACCTTGTTACCCAAAATGGACATGATACCTACAGCAAATGCAATATCTGTAGCTGTTGGTATACCCCAACCTCCATCAGTTATTGTTCCTTGGTTGAAGAGTGTATATATTAAAGCAGGAGCAGCCATTCCACCTGCAGCTGCTATTACAGGAAGGAGCGCTTTCTTTACGCTTGAGAGTTCTCCGCATATTACTTCTCTTTTGATTTCAAGACCGACAGTAAAGAAGAATATAACCATAAGGATGTCGTTGATAAACTTCTCTACAGTCATATCCTTTGGGAAAACCCAGTCAATGCTTCCATCTGGACTCTTGATTTGAGCAGTCAGATGTGTTTCCAAGAACTGGTGATAGAGATGACCTGTTGAAGGTAGATTTGCTAATAACATAGCAATGATTACGCATACGAGAAGTGTAACACCTCCAGCCCAAGGTTGTTTCATAAAGGTTTTCCACGAATTATCAATTCCGTGAAGTCCCTTGTTCCATTTGTAGATAGGGAATATTCTCATAATGTTTTTGTTGTTTATAAGCAATTAGGACTATACAAGTATAGTCCTAAATGATAATGAGTTATTTTGTTGTGTTGTTATCCTATTTATTTAGTTGGAGGAGCACCTGTTACTCTCTTGAAGAACCTTGTGAAGCTACTTGGAGAAATAAAGTTGAGTTCCTGACTAATCCTCTTGATATTGTAGTGATGAACATTTTGTAATGCGCGAGCCTTTGCGACAACATATTCATCGATCCAAGAAGAAGCGTTTCTCTGACTATACTGTAAGCATACAAAAGAAAGATACTTAGAAGTGATGCCAAGCAGTTTAGCATAGAACTGAACAGAACGTTCCTTGTCGGCATATTTGTTGAGTGCATCCATGAACTTGCAGAACATGTCATACTGTCTTGACGATGGGTCTGCCTGCATATCCGCATTAACATAGAACTTGTTGATCAAGTAAACGATGACGATATTTAGGAAATACCTTGAATAGTTAATCTGATACTTGTATTCAGGCAGTAACATGTCCTTCTTGATCTCATTGTATATGTCAAGGAAGTACTCCATATCTTCAGGAATAACATCTCCAGTCTTATATGAGTAACTGTACTGCGATTTGTTGTAGTTGAGGTGGATGTCTGTAAACAAATCATATACAGTTTCAGGATATATGACATAGCTGAAGAACTTAACGTCTTCTGATGCACCTTTGAGTTCTAAAGAGCACTCTTCGTGAGTTAGAAGGATTTGTCCCTCCTTGACTGTTACCTCTTTATTGTTGATGATGAAATAAGCTTCACCTTGTAGCAAGTAAAATATTGTTACCTGCCAAAGTTTGTGGCTTGACTTATTTGAAATTGGAATGAATGGATTTCTGCCATCTAGATTGTCGAATAGAAGAATCTGGTTTGGCAACTCAGCGTTCGGAATCATTCCGTTTGACTTGAATACATCGATGCGATGTAAGTCTGTAACTGTTTTCTTTTCCATATCTTTATCCTTCAATTATAGCCTTACGATTATTTTCCTTAATATATGCAGCAGGTGAAACACCAACAATTCTCTTAAAGTATCTTCCAAAGAAACTTTGACTTGGGAAGTGGTAAATATCACTAACCTTCTTGATGTTATGCTCATTGCTGTAAAGCATTCTCTTTATGCTATAAGCCACATACTGGTCTATAAGTATTGAAGCAGAGAATCCCGTAAACTGATTTGTCAGATTAGACAAATACTTTGGAGTAATCTTCAACTTGTCTGCATAGAACTGTACAGAGCGCTCTCTCTTGCAATAGAGACTAAGGAACTCGAGGAATTTCTGGAAGAACTCTCTCTGGCGAGAATTCTCGTAGTGATTTAATTCTGGAGTGTCATGTATGTAAGAGAAGAGATGGCACTCATAAGCAGCAACGAGAGCACGAAGGCACACTTCTTTTCTCTTGTAGTCTGGGCGAAGATGCTCCTTTTTCATTCTGTCGTACTCGCAAAGAATCATTTCTCTGTGTTTCTGATCCAGTACATGATGATGGAAGTAGAAACAACGTATACCAACGATATTGCTAACGCCAATACGCTCATAAATGTCATTTACAATATGACTTAGAGTGAAGAATGACAAGAATCTGCAATCTGATTCGATTACTTCAACATTCATGCATGGCATGACGGAAACATATTCGTTCTCTTTTATATCAACCTTTACGCCACTAATCTTCATATGTAGTACACCCTTTGTAACGAGGTATACACACACGTATTGAGTGTTAAACACATTTGGTCTGGCAAATACGATGGAATCATATTTTGCCTCATCAAGATTATCCAATAATATGTATTTCCCCTTATAAGAACTGAAGAAACATTTCTCTTCAATTATTAAATCGGAAGTTAAACTCTCACCTTGTGTAATCATATGCTTATTAGTTTTATTTGTTTTCTTCTGCGGTTCTTAGGATTAGAGTTGTAGCACCAATTGTAATGATGGCTCCGTCTTCTAGGTTGATTCTGTCGCAATCCTTAAGGATCTCATTCATATAGAATGTGCCAGTATCACTTGGCGCATCTCGGAGTATATACTGAAGCTTACCTTTTTTGTTGCGTTTAACAGTTATCGCACAATGGAATGTGTCAACACTTGGGTCACGTGTCTCAATAGGTTTATTGATATTCGTCCCCTTAAGGTAACGTCCAAATTCGTTCTCGCCGAAATCGAGAGGTATAACTTGCTTAAATGCAAACTGATTCTCGACCACGACAATACTTCCGAAGTTTTCCTTATAGGCTTGTTCGTCGAGATTTTTCTCTTCGTGCTTGTCTGTTAGTTTAGACTTGCCAATCCTTATACCAAACTCCTTCTTACAGTGTTGGCATACAAATACCAAAGACTGTCCATCAGTATATTTTGTTTCGTCAAAAACAATATAGTTGTCACATTTTGGACAACGAACTCTTTTCATTGATAGTGGTTTTATTTTTTCTCATGCAAAATCCAAGCATCCTTAAATAGTGTGCTCTGGTTGCGTAGTGTAGTTAATGCTTCTGTTGCCTCCTCATTTGAAGAGTAGCCAGAGTATAAAACTCTGTTCTTTGTACCTTCTACAAATCGTGCTTCTTTGAATCCCTCCTTCTCATAGTTCTCTATGAAAATCTTGGCATTCTTTTCAGACACACAACTTGCGAGTACAATAGTGTACTCTTTATTATTTGTGTTGTTTGTTTCTGTCTTCACACTCTTTTGTGTAGCATTGGCTGTTGCTTTTTCTGTATTTGAAGCAACATTCTTTTTGCTATTGCAAAGTGTAGGTATTGTTGGCTTGTACGAAGCAGGCTTTGACGTAATGGTCTTAGCATGTTTTGTGGTAGGGGATGCAGTTCCTAAATCGCTTGGGTTGCCAACAAATATCGAACTTGCCACAACGGTATCGTTGAGTTCTTCCTCTGATTTCAGGGAAGGGAAGTGGAATAAGAAGAACATAATCACAGCGACAGCAGAAGCGACCGACACTTCCTTCCAGTTAGGGCGGAACTTGACAATCTTTGTAGCATATTCCTTTATGTTGCTTTTCTTGTTGCCTTTCTTCTTATCGTCTGATTCTTTGGAATCAATGTTTTTGTCACCATTGTCAATATCCTCAATCTTCTTTTCCTGCTCCTTAATGTCCGTTTCTGTTTGGATAGGCAATACAGAGGTCTGGCTTAGTGCCTTCAGTATTTCCTTTGCCTTCTTTGCTTCCTCTAGAGTCATTATCTCTATAGAATAGAGCCCATACAGTTTTGGGGTAAGAATACCAGACTCCATAGCAGTAAAAGACAAACTTGCATCCATATTCTTTGTCAATGTACCAATGCCGTTAAAAGAATAGCTGCCGGTTGTGTCTAGTTGAAGAATCATCTCATTGATATCCTTTTCCATCTGCAGATATGCTTCTGGATAAGCTGCATCATATGCCAGCATATAGGATTGCACAAGAAGTCCATCGTTAACAGTAAGTTCAGGATTGAACCTGATAGTTCTGTATGGAGGAAGGAAATTGTGAATGTCGTTATCATCCATACGAGCAGATTCTTGGTTGGCTATGAAACCACCAAGTCCCGGTATTATAACACAGTCGTGTTCTAATAGAAGAATTTCAATATGTTTTGATAACGAAATCATACTGCAAAGGTAATGTTTTTTTTGAAATAGAAGAACAAAAAAGACAGAAAATAATACGATACGATAAAAATAAGGATGTCCAATGGACACCCTTACCATTTGTTTTGTTCTTCAAATTAGTAGAATCACTTGGTGTGATGAACTATAATTTTGAACTAATGCTATAAAAATACGATTGTTATTACTATGTTTGTTTCGTGTACAGTCAAATTATTCAGCAGGCTGTGCATCTGTGCTTTGTGCACCAAATCCTGGAACATTAGAAGCATCTGTAGCTTGGTTGACAGGAGCAGTGATCTCAATTGGAGCTTCTTCCTTCTCTACCTTTGGCACGAATGCTGTAGATATAACGCTGAGGACAACCATTGCAATGGCAAATCCCCAAGTACACTTTTCAAGAACGTCTGTTGTTTTTCTTACGCCCATAAGGCTGTTCTGAGCAGAGAAGCTTGAAGCAAGACCTCCACCCTTAGATTCTTGGATTAGAACGATACCGCACATCAATACTGATACGATAATCACAAGGAAAATAATTGTTGGATACATTGTTTTGTTATGTTATTTTAGATTTATACTATTGGCGTTTGCCAGAGACAATAACCTCCAGCAGACTAATTTGCTGGGCAAAGGTAGAACTTTTTTTTGGATTATTCAAACAAATCTTCTTTAATATTTCGAGTGCTTGCTCATATCTTGCCTGATTTATATAGATATTCACCATTTTTTCTGTGTAAATCTCTTCTTCTTCGTTTGAAATGTCAGGAGAGTCGAATTCCTTGTCCTCGTCAATATCTTGCATGGCAACCCTTTGTTTTCCCTTTGTCTTGTTGAGAAAATCCGTTATGAGGTCATCGCCTTTTAGCTTTGGTGAACCATCTAGGTCGTCTTTTGCGTCTTCCTCATCCTGCTGTGCGTCTGCCTTTACAAGGAAAGAAGCATAATCGTTCATAAGGTCTGCCATGGTTGGTTTCTGTGTGTCAGCCTTTGACTGGTTGAGAAAATCCTCAATCAATGATATGGTGCGGTCGCCATCATTTTCTGTTTCAACAGCAGCTGTTGCCATTCCCGCTGATTCTATCTGATAATGATGTCCCTCTGTAAAGGCAAAGAGGGTAGTGCGATCTGGTACAAATGCACTTGCCTTCCTCAATTCTGTTCCAAATTGAGGCGAATGCATAAGGAAAAGATTGCGGACATAGAGTATGCGTGCTACCTGAAAGAAAGGGTACTTTTCGGTAAGCTCCTTTAGTTGAGGCAACGTCTCCTTGTTTAGCTTGTCCGGATTATCTATCAGAGCTTGTATGTCGAGCATATTGAATGTTTTGATGAGTAAATCGAGTTTTGGAAGATTTGCTTAAGCTTTATAAGGTCGCTATGCAGGTAAGATAGTGATATTTGAGTTGCTTCATAGTCTCTACTAATATGGTGTCAAACCATATATCCATAAAAGCTTATAACCTATAGGCTTAGCCTTGCCTTTTACCAGTTTGCGATTGTGGCATTGTAAATCTGATCCACAATATCCTTTATCATATCTTGAACAAGTTGTTCCTGAACAGATGACAAAGACAACTTGGAGTCATAGTCCTGTGTGGCACTGAACTTCTGTTCGAAGTCTTGGTTGTGGTCTGCATTGTTCACATATCTGACGTTGACAGTCATTTTCAGTTGCGTCATTGCTGAATATCCATCGGCGGCAACAGACTTGTTTGTCTGTGTATATTCCACAATCTCTCCAGCCAACTGCAGGTCGCCATTGCGTTTTAGCACCTTTAGTTTCGTTTTCCTTGCATATGTGTCAGAAATCGTGTTGTAGAACATTGACTCCATTGGTGACCATACATAGGCACATCTTATAGGAAACTTGTCAAGACTAATGGTCTTTGTCTTTTCATAATTGATAGTCGAAGCATTGAACGTGAATGTTGGAATGCATGACTGTAGAGTAAAAGCTAAAAGTATAACGAATACTCTGACTGTTTTTTTATTTGCTAAGACCATATTTTGTTAGTTTTCTGTACAATGTTCGTTCTGAAAGTCCCAGTTCCTTTGCAACTTTTTTCCTGTTGTTATGGTTGCGTTCGAGAGACTCTATTATCTTGATGCGCTCAATCTCCTCCATTGTCTGTGGTTCTTCTTTATGGATTTGTTGAGCAGGTATGTTAATGTTGCTATGATCGGTAGTTATGGTAATGGTACCGCTGCCTTCATGCTCGTTGTCATCTATATAAATAGGTGCAATCATACCTTTTGACTTGCCACCTAGTTCGTCAAATCTGGAATCGACGTAAGCCTTCAGTTTGTGAAGCTCCTGATTGAGCTGCTGTATTGCTGAGGCAAGAGCCGTTATTTGCAACTGATAGTCATGGTCAGTCTTTGTACTGTTAGGATAACCTCCATTTGCTGTGACAATGTCAGTTGTATTTGCATCTAATGTTACTCCAGCCCTTTCGAGAGCCTCTGCGCTTATTATGGTTTCTCGACTTGTGAAACTCAGCTGCTCGGCTATATTCTTGAGCTGTCGAATGTTGCCAGGCCACTTATATGCCCTTAGTAGCAACAGAGCCTCCTCGCTAAGTCTTACAGGTTCCCTGTTGTATGCCTGTGCAACATCACGAGCAAACTTTCTGAAAAGCAGTTCCACATCATTACCTCTCTCTCTTAATGGAGGCAGATTGATAGGTATTGTGTTAAGGCGGTAGTACAAGTCTTCGCGGAAACGTCCTTCACGAATAGCTTTCTGCATATTCACATTTGTTGCGGCGATGATTCGTACATCTGTCTTTCTTACCTCACTTTCTCCAACGCGGATATATTCGCCAGTTTCAAGAACTCGGAGTAGACGAGCCTGCGTTGCTTTAGGCATCTCACCAACCTCGTCAAGGAAAAGTGTACCTCCGTTAGCTACTCCAAAATATCCTTCTCTGTCACTCTGTGCACCGGTAAATGCACCTTTTGCGTGTCCAAAGAGCTCAGAGTCGATAGTTCCTTCCGGTATGGAGCCGCAGTTGATCGCGAAATACTTATTATGCTTACGAACAGAATTGTCGTGAATAAGTTTTGGTATTGCTTCCTTACCAACACCACTTTCTCCCACAATAAGTACAGACAGATTGGTTGGGGCAATCTGTATGGCAACATCGAGTGCTCTGTTGAGTTCATCTGCGTTACCAATGATACCGTAGCGGTTCTTCAAATCTTGTAATGTAGGCATATTGTTTTATTAGTGTTATCTTTGTAATGCTATCAGTGCAAAGCCTGATGGAAACACATTTCTTAACTGTGTTTGCTTTTAACTGATGTGCGTTAGATTGAATTCTTGTACAAAGATACAACATTATGCTGACAATTCAATGCCAAAATGGCAGATTGTTTTATTTTGCCATTACTAAATCTTAGAAATACGGATTATAGTCACATTCGTATCCTATGTTTGTCATACCTCCGTGTCCTGGGTAAACCTTTGTTTCTCTTGGTAGTTCTTTGAGACGCAGCAGACTTGTCATCATCTCGTGTCCATTTCCGCCAGGTAGGTCTGTTCTTCCCATTGAACATTGGAATAGGGTGTCGCCTGAGAAGAGAATGTTTTCTTCCTCGCAGTAATAGCATACTCCGCCAGGAGTGTGACCAGGGGTCTGTATTACGGTGAATGTGTGTGAACCAAACTTTACCTCTTTTCCCTCGCTCATGTTGCTTCCCATCTTGGGTAGTGATATGTCGGGCGCTTGAACACCTAAGAACGATTCAGTCTGAGAACCAAGTGAATTGTACAGATATTCATCAGCATAGTTACCCTCTGGAGCAATTTTGAGATCTTGATAGGCATAAGCAATACCCATCATGTGGTCAAAATGGAAGTGGGTGTTGAGGATATGAACCACTTTCAGTTTGTTGTCGTCCAGATACCTCTTTATGTTTTTCCATTCCCCTGCTGTGAAGCAGCCACAGTCAATGATCACGGCTTCCTTGCTGTCATCATTTACCACATAGCAGTTCACACCCAGAGGGTTAACTTGAAAGCATTTTACTGTGAGCATATTGTATATATAGTAAGGTGTACCGTTGTATGGCACACATTCTTAGTTAATCTTTGGACCGCAAAGCACCACTTTCTTTGTCTCGAAATACTCCTCCTCGAAAAAATCGGACAGCTCCCAAGTTGTGCATATGTTTCTCATTGTTGCAATCTCGCCGTTAAGTTCACCTCCCTTGAGGGCAATGATACCATTAGGAAGACCGTTCTTCATCTCCTTTGCAAGGTTCTTGCGTGACACCTTTACAAGGTCAATCATAGGCATCACAGCACGAGTGACGACAAAGTCATACTTGTCCTTGATATCTTCCACACGTGAATGACTGAAACGTACGTTCTTGAGTCCTATTGCAGTTGCAATCTCGTTGGCTACTCGTACCTTCTTGCCAATGCTGTCAACAAGGTGAAACTCTGTGTCTGGGAACATTATGGCAAGTGGTATTCCTGGGAATCCTCCACCTGTACCGAGGTCAAGCACCTTTGTACCCTGTTTGAAATTGATGATCTTGGCAATACCAAGACTGTGAAGGACATGATGCTCGTAGAGATTCTGGATGTCCTTTCTTGATATTACGTTTATCTTTGCGTTCCAGTCATTATAAAGAGGCTCAAGCTGGGCAAATTGCTCAGCTTGAGTATCTGTAATGCTTGGAAAATATTTCTTGATTATTTCCATTCTATAGATGATTGTTATTATTTTAGCCACTCTTAAACCATTCGTAATTCCTTCGACATCGCTTCGGAATAGGTTCGTAATCCTTTCGTGAGAATTATTTCCCATTAATGTGGAAGATTTGTGGAATGAGCATTTCTGCTGATAAATGCAACGGTAAGGACGTGCTATTTTGTTCCTTCAATTACCTTGACATTTGCAGCGGCAGCCTTACACTTGTCTCGAAGAGCATTGAGGTCTGAGCCAATCTTATCGTAGCAAGCGACAACGCCCATTCTGCGTCCCTTGTGAGCAACAGGTTTGCCGAAGAGTCGGAGGTAAGTGTTCGTGTTCTCTGTAACCTTCTCTATGCCAGTAAAGTCAGGACTCTCTGTGTCTATATCTGAAAGGATAACAGCACTTGCACCTATTCTTTCCTGAGTAATCTCTGGTATAGGGAGTCCGAGAACTGCACGGCAATGAAGTTCGAACTCGCTGAGATTCTGAGTGCCGGCGAGTGTCACCATACCTGTATCATGTGGACGAGGAGAAAGTTCTGAGAAATATACTCCTTCTGTGTTGCTGATAAAGAACTCAACACCCCATATTCCAGATCCTGTAAGAGCCTTTGTCACCTCTGCTGCCATACGCTGTGCCTCGGCAAGATGTTCTGGGTTCATTGGCATTGGCTGGAAACTCTCTCTGTAGTCACCACCTTTCTGAACGTGTCCAATAGGTCCGCAGAACACGGTGTTTCCGTTGTCCTGTGTGACTGTGAGGAGGGTGATTTCGTAGTCAAACTTGATGAACTGTTCAACTATCACCTCTTTTATATCTCCACGAGCACCTTCTGCTGCACATTTCCATGCACCTTCAAGTTCGGCAGGGGAGTCTACCTTGCTCTGTCCATGTCCACTTGAAGACATGAGAGGCTTCACGATGAATGGATAACCAATCTCTTCGGCAGCAGCCTTGAACTCTTCAAATGTGGCAGCATACTTATAGTTAGCCGTCTTGAGGCCAAGTTCTGTATGTGCAAGTTCACGGATAGCCTTGCGGTTCATTGTGAAGTTTACGGCACGAGCACTTGGCACAACCTTGATACCTTGCTTCTCGAACTCATATAGTTTCTCAGTACGTATCGCCTCAATCTCTGGGACGATGATGTCTGGATTATGCTTGGCAACAGCAGCTGCAAGGGCCTCACCGTCAAGCATAGAGAATACTTCACGTTCGTCTGCCACCTGCATTGCTGGTGCATTGTTGTATGAGTCACATGCTATTACGTATTGACCTTTTCTTTTGCAAGCGATTACGAACTCTTTACCAAGTTCTCCGCTTCCCAAAAGCATTATTTTCTTCATTTAGTAGTTTCTTTTATTGTTGATAATTAGATGACTTATTTGACTATTTGACAATTTATAATTTTACAATTGCCATTCGGAACATATTGTCCTGATCGGTAGTTTTATGATTAATGAGAATGGATTGGTGAATAGTCAAATTGTAAATAGTCAAATAGTCAAATAGTCAAATAGTAGATTGTCCAATAGTCAAATACAATTACTGGTGCTGATCGCGAAGGAGATCATTGACAGTCTTTACAGGATTGAAAGTACCGAGACTAACCTCCACAAAGATAGTGTTCCAGTCGCTCATTGCACCGTTCCAAAGACCTGGAAGTTCAAGAGCCTTGAGTTCCTTACCGTTCTTGCTCTTTGAAGAGATGAAGCCAGTCTGAGGATCGACATACTTAGTGAGGTCGAATTTGTTGCCCTTGTAGTCCTTGACAGCACAAACGAGATCAACAGGGTTGAAGTGTGTACCGCCATTGAACATTGCAAGATATTCCTCGTTCTTCTTATCAATCTGTGAAGACTCAAGAATCTGGAGAGAAACAGTACCGTCTGGGTTGTAGGCAAGGAATGGACCACCACCTGGTTCTCCTACGTTCTTAACCATACCGCAAACACGCATAGGACGGTTGAGCTTAGAACGGAGATAGATTGCAAGTTCGCTATCTTCAAGCACCTTAAGTTCTGGGTTGCGGCAAGAAAGTTCGTCGCGGAGGAAACGGATAATCTCCTCAAGCTGCTCATGAGTATACTTGCCAGAGTCGAGAAGCTCGATATATTCGAATGCCTTCTTCTGCTTGTTCACGAGAACACCTGCTATGAGTTTCTTATATGTGACAGTCTCGTCCTTAAGACGATCAGGAACTACATTATCTATATTCTTGATGAAGATGATGTCTGCGTCAAGGTCGTTGAGGTTCTCAATAAGAGCTCCGTGGCCACCTGGACGGAAGAGAATCTTGCCATCTTCTGTGCGGAAAGGCTCGTTCTCTGGGGTAGCAGCAACAGTATCTGTGCTTGCCTTCTGCTCTGAGAAACTAACGCTGTATGAAACATTGAATTTCTGTGAATACTCGATAGCCTTGTCAGCAACGAGTGACTCAAAGAGTGGACGGTGCTCTGGTGATACTGTGAAATGTACATTTACTTTGCCTTCCTTGCCACCAGCGTAGAGTGCACCTTCTACAAGATGTTCCTCGAGTGGAGTACGGTTGCCATCATTATAAGAATGGAACTTTAGAAGTCCCTTTGGAAGCTTACCATAGTTAAGTCCTTTCTCACCGAGGAGATTAGCGATGACAGCCTTATAGTTGCCGGCAGCAACGAGCTCGGCAATGCCTTTGCCCTCATTTTCCTTACAAACCTCGTCAAGTTCAGCGTAGAAAGCAAATTTCTCGATGTTTGCAAAGAACTTCTTGATGAAGTCATTGGCAGGAACATCGCTGTCACCATCGAGGAACTCGAAAAGGTCCTTGAACATACGACTTGCAGCGCCAGATGCAGGAACAAACTTGAGAACCTTGCCAGTTCCGTTCAGGTAGTTATCCCAATCTGCGAGATAGCTGTTCTGCTCTTCTGCAGAAGGAATAGTGATACCCTTCTCAGGAGATGCGGCACCAGCAAGTTTGAGGAATGGGAAACCAGTCTTGAATGAGTTCAACTGAGCGTTGAGCTTCTCTTCTGAAATGCCTTTCTTGGCAAGAAATTCTTTGTCTTGTTGTGTAAGCATAATCTTCTTTTTTTGTAGTTGTTGTTTGTGTCGCAAATTTACGATTTATTTTTGATAAACATATAATCAACTCTCAGTTAATTTTCAAACTTACCTATAAGTGTTTTATTTTTAGTGGCAATAGTTGGGCTATGATAGATGTTTGTTCTATGGAGATACCTGTAATTTTCAATGCTTTAGTAGGCAGTAATAGCGCCTTTTTTGTGTGTGCTGTAATCTTTTTGACACAACTTAATCAAACTTAATCTGACTCTACTAATTCTCTTATCAAAGAGTAGAGTCAGATTAAGTTATGTTTGAAATAATATCGGAATCGATACATGGACATAATAGAAGAATGAAGCGAAAGGATTTTATTTCTTTTGTGTCATTTTCCCTGTTGTGGCATCCTTGAAACTGCTTTCTTCAAAAATTTCTCTCATCTTTTCTATTTGGGTAGAACATGAGGCAGATATGCTGACAGTATTGTTTGCAACAGCAACTAAATTTGCCTGTGATAGTTTTATGTCCATCGATACTTTGTCAGAAGAACCCTCTTGAGACTCAATATTTTCGATGAATGCTTTTTCCAAAGCCTCATTTACAACCGATTCTATGTCTGCTCCATTGAATCCATTGGTTGCCTTTGCCAAAAGTTTATCCATGGATTCCAAAGTTGGTTGCTTTTTGTTTTTGAGATGTACATTGAAAATGGCAAGTCTCTCTTCTTTATTAGGAAGATTCACACAAAATATCTCGTCAAAGCGGCCTTTGCGTTTAAGTTCTGGAGGTAATCCCTCTGCATTGTTTGCAGTAGCAATTACATATACACTACTTGTTTTTTCCTGCATCCATGAAAGGAAATATCCAAACATTCTTGTCAGAATCTCGCTATTGTTTCCTCCGACTCCGGCAAAAGCCTTCTCTATTTCGTCAATCCATAGGACGCAAGGAGCTACTGCTTCTGCAATCTTGATGGCTTTCCTAAGATTTTCTTCACTTTGTCCTACGTATTTTCCCATCATACTACCCATATCCAGTTTCAGTAATGGAGCATTGAAAAGGGCTGCTGTGGCTTTTGCACACAAAGATTTACCGCATCCTGGCATACCAACAATAAAGACTCCTTTTGGTACAGCAAGATGGCATTCCTTTGCAAGAACAGGATTCGAAAATACTTTTTGCTTTGTCTGTAGATATGATTTGAGAGCGTCCATTCCTCCGATACTGTCAAGATTGGTTGGCGTATCAATCAAATCAAGCAATCCAGACTTACGAACCATCTGCTTTTTTTGTTTTAGAATCATTTCGCGGTCTTCTGCACTTAATGTACCATTGCTTGACATTGCCATATCTAACATTCTGTCAATCTGGAAAAGAGTCATACCTTTCAGAGATGGCATGAGGGCTTTATATTCATCCTCTGTAAGTTTTCTGTACTGATTTGTTTCTGTATGTTCGTCAATTAAATTTTTGATTGTTTCTTCGTCATCAACAACTCCAGTTTCTAAGTAAGAAACATAATCGTTCAATTCCTGTGGAATGATAATGTTTGCAGAAATGAGGAATACGGTTGTGTTATAATCTGGTCCGTACAATCTTCTTTGAGCTATACTATGTAATAGGGAGATTATGACAGGATTCTTCATTATCTCTTCTGGAATGTCTTTCAGAACTAAGAATGTGTCTTGTTGAGGAGTTCCTATTTCTACATTGAACGGTGCTTTCCAGAAATACCTGTCACGTAGAAAATTTTCCAATGAAACAGTTAATCCTGAAGGAGTCGATTCTTTTGTCTCAAAGTTTGTAACCATAGACGCAGGACACCATTCTTCCACTTTTGCTTTTATAATCTTTGATACATCGCCTATGAGTTCATCTATACGGGCAAAATCATGGTCTTGTATCGCTATGATTGGAATGTTTACATCAATGAGTTTTCCCAGTTCTGATTTCAGTTTATTGTATCTCATATTCGAATTCGTCAAATAAATGTGTGATTATGAAGTCAAGGAATGAATTTATAAGATTTGGACTGTCCCAATAGTCGTATAGTTCATCTTTTGTAAATGTGAAACTATCTATTTTGTTTTTGTTTTTTGCAATAAGTTTACATGTAGGATCCGTTAGTGTGTCTATTTTAAGTAATAGTTGTCCTGGAATATATTCTTTGTCAAAGTTTTTATATTTGTTTCTTGTACTATCATCTGATATATATTGTTGGGTCTTCATATGGAGATGATCCATATATTTAAATAATATTGACTCGTTTTTTAGAATAGAAAGTTTTTTTGTCTTTGAATAATCTTCGTCTGAAGTCTCAAAATTCAGAAATTTGTGCCAAAAATCGAGTATGCATTCTAATTCAATTATTAGTTTGTTGTCATTTTCACTTTTATTTTTGATTTTACGTATTAGTTTGCAAAAATCGTTTTTTTCACAATCGTATTTTATGTCGTAATTGTCTATTCTTGAAAGACAAAGTTTGAACGCTGCTTCGTTAATGCCGTAGAATCTATGGTGCATGATATCATACATTTTTTGTGCTTCTTCATGTCCTAAGTCTTTTGCTTTGTCTATGTATTCTTCTAATTGTGTGAGTTGGAACATAAACCACTGATAATTGCCGTCTTGGGTGTGTTGCTTACCGTGTGAATTGAATATCTCAATCCATTCCGCAGTACTTCTTGCTTCATTGTGATTGTTATAGAAACTGAGAGCGAAATCATAGTTTTCTCTCATTTTAATGTCATCTTCTGCTTTGTTTTTAATGATTCTTTCTTTCTCTACGACAGCTTTTATCAATGCAAATTCTGGACATATATTGTATTTGGATTTTGACATCCAATCATATATGTCTTCTTTGTCAGATATTGTATCTTCGTCTATTTCATTGCTGAATATTGCACAGATATAGGACACATATTGTGATTCGGACATCTGCTCACATATATTTTCCTTTATAGAGTCAATTTTGTCAGCAATGACATTTTGGTTCTGCTGTTTCAACCAATTTGACAATCTGCCATCTTGGGCAGATTCTATAGTATCCTTCACACAAAAGTGAAGTTTGAAAGACTCAAATGATGAATGTTCTTGACCGCCTGATGATATGCGGATGCGCACAGGACGTGCCTTTGGAAATAGTATCATAATAATTACCCGAATATACTGCTGAATATACTGCTACCTAAAGAACAAATTGATGACGAAACGTTTGAAACGAAGGAGGTTGCAACATCTTTTACTAATGATATTGAATCATGAACAATCTCCTTTGCAAAGCTCGTAATTTTTGGTGCGTATTCATGAATTACGGTCTTAACTTTTTCGCCAACATAAGACATTCCTGCATGAATGACAGGAGCAACTATCGCTGCAGGAGGATATACTGTTGCAATGGCTGTTGTTATGGCATTTGCTGTCCAATTTGCTGCAGAATCAACTGCGTAATCAGCAAAAGCAACTGCACGTGCAGCCAAATGATCTACCATTGCATCAGCAGCTTCCTCTACATTAAATAGACCTGTTGCAATTTTATATGTTATTTTCATCCTCTGCAAACTGTCATCTGCTATTGCTGCTATTGTCTCGGCAGAAGAGTCTTCAAGTTCGAAAGGTAAAATGCCTAAATCGTTGGCAGCGGAAATGGCACCTGCAAAGACTTTCTTTAAATCGCTTTCCTGTGGGTCGTTCATAGGAAGGTCAAGATACTCTTGAATGCAAGGAAATTCCTGTAGTGACTTAATGCTGGAATCTGACATCTTTTCTCCCAATATAAGGGACTGGACGGCATTGAACTTGTTCATGCCATCTTCCATAGCAGTTACTGCATTCTGAACACTATCTATTATATTAACTATTCCATCCATAGACATTAATTATTTTGGAGTTCTTCTTCGAATTTGATATTAGCTGTTTTCTCAAATGCTTCAAGGATAGCTTTCTGGTCTTCTTCTGGCTTACCATCCACAATCTTATATATCTGTTGGCTAAGCCATCTGTCTCTTCCTCCATTTTTCTTGGCTTCTTCTAATTCTATGGATTTTTCTTGTATTTTATCAATCAAAATACCTGCCTTAGCAGCCTTCTCTTTTGCTTCTTCACTAACTCCCAGTTTGTTAAGTGAATCGGCTACAATTTCTGAAGCATCTTTCCCCTTGTTGCTTTCATAATCAGAAAGCATCTGCTCCATAAGTTTGTTAAATAGTTCTTGCTTGTTGTTCATAGTCTATATATGTTGTTAATGCACGATTTTTGTTTCTTTGTCAAGATTTACCTGGCGTCAATTGTTTCGTTTATTAGTCAACCATGTCTTCAATAGTATTTGCTCTCTTTTTTGTAATTTCCAGTCTTTCACGAATTTTCTCTAATTGCTTACGTTCGCGAGGACCAATTTCACCATAATCATTAAGCATTTCACTATATACAGTGAGGTATTCTTGTTCATTCTCAAAGTTGGAGTTAGAAAATGTGTAACGTAGAGAGGTTTCTATCTCGTTAGCACGACTCTCGGAAATGCAAAGGCGTTCACGCTCTCTGTTTAGTCTTTTACGTTCTTTTTCTGTTATTTCCCCATAATCTTCAAGCATCTCCTTGTAGAAGTCAAGATAGTCTTTTTCGTCTTCGGTAAGTTCAATCTCCTTTTTCTTAGTAGAGTCTTCTATTTCCTTTGCTCTGCTTTCAGAAATATCTAATCTTTCCCTTTCTCTGTTTAACTGCTTTCTCTCTCGCTCTCCAATTTCGCCATAATCTTCGAGTAGTTCTTTGTAGAAGGCAAGATAATCCTGTTCATTGCTATTGTAGTCCTCATATGTGTTTGTTAATTGACCATTTGAGTTGGATGTACTTTCGTTATTGCTATAATCATCGTAGAACTCTATAGCACCGGCAGGACATTCACCAACACATGTTCCACAATCGACACAATTGTCATTATTGATTTTATATGAGGCATTATTTAGGAATATCGCTCCGGCAGGACATTCACCAACACATGTTCCACATTCGACACAATCGGCAGGATTGATTATATATTTTTCTTCATCAAATAATATAGCTCCGGAAGGGCATTCACCAACACATGTTCCACACAGAACACAATCGTCTGATATAGTAGACTCCACTGTAGAGTATATTGCTCCTGCAGGACATGAATCTTCACATGTTCCACACAGAACGCAATCGCTTGTTATTCTATATTTCATAATACATTTATGTTTTTAATTAAGTTTATCTATTTGTAAATCTATACCATTTAATGCATTTGCTTTGCGGATGTCGATTCCGTATATGCGCATAAAGGCGTCAACTACAGCCTGACCTCCATTCGTGAAGATTGGATTACCGAAAGAATTGCTTACAACTTGAACTGACATTCCTGGTTCTAAACGAATGCCGTTGGATAATTTTAACCGTTTGACTGTTATTTGAAATAATGGCATGATTGTGTCCTCCATATTTAATGGTTCGTTGATTATGTTTTTTAGTCTATTGCTATCAGAGTGCCAAGTCTTTTAGCATATGCAAATATATATGATTTGACAATAAACTCCAAATTTTTGGCTCCATTTAAATTCCTTTAACTCCCACAAGTAAAGCTTGCGAAACTTGAATCATTACCTTAGGATTATGAAACTTCTGCGGAGGCAGAAGATGTTTAACCAATTAAAATGAATGAAAATTGTTGTCTTTCAGAATCGAAAATGAATCCTGCATTTTATAGTCTCGTTGCAGACTCGTTGCAGACTCAATGCAAATCTTTGATCCCATTACCCTCTGGTTGGTGGTAACGAAATGCCCCATCAAATAAGAGCATCAATGTTATTTCTATTACCGAATATCAGTTAATCGACCACGAGTGACGGTTTTGAATGTCCCCTAAAGGGCACCTTCAGAAGCCGTAACTGTGATCGTTCGCAATGGATTAACGCAAAGATTGTCAATAAACAGGGGGCCAGCAGAACCGTCTCCGCGATCCTTTGATATAAAGATGCCTCCAGTTCAATCTGAACTGGAGGCAAAATTTATGTGTAATTTATGTGTTATACTTAATCTTTGTAGAAGTCGATGTTTTCCTTCATCAAAAGCTCGATTGCCATGTAGTGGTCACGCTGCTGATTGATATGAAGCACACAAGAGTTGAACATGCTTCGGAAGCAGTTGAGGCCTTGGTCGTGAGGGTGCTGTGCAATGAGGAAGTCGGCAGAACCGTTCTTTATGCATTGTACATTTGCATCAACAGCATCATAGCCAAGGAGAGTGACATGCTTGTGCTCAGGCATCTCAGTACGAAGGAAATCTGCTATGATGTGGATAGAAGAATTGAATGAGAGACCATATCTGACATCAGGATTCTCTGTGAAGAACTTGCGCATGATATCCTTCATTCCTTGCTTATCGTAAGCAAAGAGAGGAACTTCCTTGATTTCGCAATCAGGACAATGCTCCTTCATGTATTCGCGGAATCCAACCTCTCGGTTCATCTGCTGACGTGAGGCAACACGACCTTCGCCAAGTACCTTGAAGAGAGCTATGCTCTTTGGGGCATCTCCTGCAGCCATGACCATTACACGGCCAGCAAACTTTCCGCTACAAAGGGAATCCTGTCCATAGAAGATACGGGCATTGAACTCTGGCCAGTTGGAGTCGAGTAGGGCAAAAGGTATGTCTTTCTCGTCGAGACGCTGAGTAAATGAGGTCATGATGTTCTGGTTGAAGATAGGACCTATTATTACTGCGTCAGGTTCAGAGGCAAACAAATTTTCGCACTCTACCTTGAATGACTCATCATTGAATGGGTCATAGTGGAATATCTTGAATGATATCTTGAAGTCGTTGAAACGGCTGAGGCCTTCAACGAGTCCTTTCTCTACACGAGCCCAATAGCTGTCCTCCTCATGAAGTGGAAGGATAGATACAAACTTGTGAGTCTTGTTGCTTGCCAAAGCGCTGGCATAATGGTTTGGCACATAGTTAATCTCGTCAAGAACTTTCTGCACTTTCTCAAGCGCAAGTTTTGACACATTGTTTCTTCCGTGAATAACACGGTCTACTGTACCTACAGACACACCAGCCCTTTCAGCAATGTCCTTAATACGAATCTTAGATTGTATTTCCATCTAAAAATGATCTTTGAAAATCTTCTTTGCTTAAAAAAATGCTTCCAATTAGCTCGATTAATGTTTTGTTGACCTTAATCTTGTGCAAAGATACCGTTTTTTATCATACAGCACATCATGTATGACTTAAAAAAATAGTTGTAAGATAACTTTTTACAAAAAAATCAGTATAAAAGACAATAAATAAAAATTAAAAAAAGTATCTTTGCACAAATTTAATTAGAATTACTTTCGGGATTCAATAATAAGTATTATAACTTACATATTTAATAAATGGCAAAAATCGTTACAATGGGCGAAATCATGCTTCGCCTTTCTCCAGAAGGAAATGATCGTTTCATTCAGTCAGAGTCATTCCGCATCATCCCTGGTGGTGGTGAGGCTAACGTAGCAATCAGTTGTGCAAACTATGGTCATGACTGCTATTTCATCTCAAAGCTTCCAAAGCATGAGATTGGACAGATTGCAGTTAACGCTATGCGTCGCTATGGTGTAAACACAGATTTCATTGCTCGTGGAGGTGACCGTGTAGGTCTCTATTATGCAGAGACAGGTGCTTCTATGCGTCCTTCAAAGGTTATCTATGACCGTGCTCATTCTGCTATTGCTGAGGCTCAGCCATCAGATTGGGATTTCGACAAGGTATTTGAGGGTGCTGACTGGTTCCACTGGTCTGGTATTACTCCTGCTATCTCTGATGAGAGTGCAGAGTGTCTTCGTCAGGCTTGTATCTGTGCTAAGAAGCATGGTGTTAAGATCTCTGTTGACCTCAACTTCCGTAAGAAGCTCTGGACAAGCGAGAAGGCTATCTCAATCATGCGTCCACTTATGCAGTATGTAGATGTATGTATCGGTAACGAGGAAGATGCTGAACTTTGTCTCGGTTTCAAGCCAGATGCTGATGTTGAGGGTGGTGAGACAAATGCTGCCGGATACGAAGGAATCTTCAAGCAGATGAAGGATGAGTTCGGTTTTGAATATGTTGTTTCTACTCTCCGTGAGTCATTCTCTGCAACACACAATGGTTGGAAGGCTCTTATCTATGATGGTAAGGAGTTCTACCAGTCAAAGCGTTATGACATCAACCCAATCATCGACCGTATCGGTGGTGGTGACTCTTTCTCTGGTGGTCTTATCCACGGTCTTCTTACAAAGGCTACTCAGGGTGAGGCTCTCGAATTTGCTGTTGCAGCTTCAGCTCTCAAGCACACTATCAATGGTGACTTCAACCTCGTTTCTGTTGAGGAGGTAGAGGCTCTCGCTGGTGGTGCAGCTAACGGACGTGTACAGCGATAAATTCCAATTAACAATTAATAATTAACAATTAACATGCCTCCGGATGATAGGGAAAGGCAATGTAATTCACCAGAAAAGCAAGTCTTTTGCAATAAGAATTGTTAGAATGGTGGCATATTTACAAAAACGTAATAGTTATGTTGCTTCCCCAATCTTTCAGCAGATATTAAAGTCAGGAACATGCATTGGTGCAAATGTCCGTGAATCTCAATATGCGGAAAGTACCGATGACTTTATCCATAAACTTAAGATTGCTCTAAAAGAAGCAAACGAAACAGATTTCTGGCTTGATATTCTTTTAGAAGGTGGATACATAACATCCAAACAGTATGAAAGTGTGGTTATTGATTGTAAAGAACTAATAAAACTACTAATTGCAATTATAAACAAAACAAGTAATAATCGATAATTAAACATGTCTCGTGCTTAACATAGCAACCCGGCAGGCATGTTTATTATTAATTGTTAATTGTTAATTATAAAGAAATGGCTAAGTTTGACAAATTCCAGGTGATGGCAAAGATTGCTGCCGCACCAATGGTTCCAGTATTCTATAATAAAGATGTAGAGGTTTGTAAGAATGTAATCAAGGCATGTTACGAAGGTGGTGTGCGTGCATTCGAGTTCACAAACCGTGGTGACTTCGCTCACGAGGTATTCGGTCAGCTCTCTAAGTGGGCTGCAACAGAGTGTCCAGAACTTGCTCTCGGTATTGGTTCTGTAGTAGATGCTCCTACTGCTGCTCTCTACCTCCAGCTCGGCGCTAACTTCGTGGTTGGTCCACTCTTCAACCCAGATGTAGCAGTTGTATGTAACCGTCGTTGCGTTACTTACTGTCCAGGATGTCTTACTCCATCTGAGATTGGTAAGGCTCAGGAGGTTGGTTGCGACTTCACTAAGGTGTTCCCAGGTGATGTTGTAGGTCCAAACCTCGTAAAGGGTCTTATGGCTCCAATGCCATGGTCAAAGATCATGGTTACTGGTGGTGTTGCTCCTGAGGCAGAGAACCTTAAGTCTTGGTTCAAGGCTGGTGTGTTCTGCGTAGGTATGGGTTCTAAGCTCTTCCCAGGCGATGTTGTTAAGGCTCAGGACTGGGCTTATGTAACAAACAAGTGCAAGGAGTGCTTCGATGTAATCAAGGAAATAAAAGGATAATTTCAACTTTAAATATATAAACCAATGGAAATTTCAAATCTTCAGGTAGCTCGTGCTGCATATCAGCCAAAGCTTCCAAAGGCACTTCAGGGTCCAGTAAAGGCTGTTGAGGGTGCTGCTACTCAGTCAGTAGGTAATCAGGATGAGATCAAGGCTCTCTTCCCAAATACTTATGGTATGCCAGTTATCACTTTCGAGGCTGGTGAGAAGGTAGAACTTCCTGCATTCAATGTAGGTATCATCCTTTCTGGTGGTCAGGCTCCAGGTGGACACAATGTTATCTCTGGTCTTTTTGACGGTGTTAAGTCTCTTAACCCAGCAAACAAGCTCTACGGATTCATCCTCGGTCCTGGTGGTCTCGTTGATCACAAGTATATGGAGATCACTCCAGAGCTCATGGATCAGTATCGTAACACAGGTGGTTTCGATATCATCGGTTCTGGTCGTACAAAGCTTGAGAAGGAAGAGCAGTTCGAGAAGGGTATTGAAATTCTCCGTGAACTCGGTATCAAGGCTCTCGTAATCATCGGTGGTGATGACTCAAATACTAATGCTTGTGTACTCGCTGAGTACTATGCTGCTAAGAAGTATGGCGTTCAGGTTATCGGTTGTCCTAAGACTATCGACGGTGACCTCAAGAATGACGAGATTGAGACTTCATTCGGTTTCGATACTGCATGTAAGACTTATTCTGAGCTTATTGGTAACATCCAGCGCGACTGTAACTCAGCTCGTAAGTACTGGCACTTCATCAAGCTCATGGGTCGTTCAGCATCTCACATCGCACTTGAGTGTGCTCTCCAGTGCCAGCCAAACATCTGTCTCGTTTCTGAGGAGGTTGAGGCTAAGGCAATGTCACTTGACGATGTTGTAACTTACATTGCTCAGGCTGTTGCTAACCGTGCTGCTGATGGTAACAACTTCGGTACTGTCCTCATCCCAGAGGGACTTATCGAGTTCATCCCAGCTATCAAGAAGCTTATCGCTGAGCTCAATGAGGTACTCGTTGATCCTGCTACAGGTGAGATGCGTGAGTTCCCATCTAAGGAGGAGCAGGTTAAGTTCGTAAAGAGCCACATCGCTGCTGAGAACCTTGCTGTTCTCGAGTCTCTCCCTGCAGATGTAGAGCGTCAGCTCTGTCTTGACCGTGACCCACACGGTAACGTACAGGTATCTCTCATCGAGACAGAGAAGCTTCTCTCTGCTATGGTTGCTAAGAAGCTTGATGCTTGGAAGGCAGAAGGCAAGTACAATGGTAAGTTCTCTGCTCAGCACCACTTCTTCGGTTATGAGGGACGTTGTGCTGCTCCATCTAACTACGATGCTGACTACTGCTATTCACTCGGTTTCAACGCTTCACGCCTCATCGCTAATGGCAAGACTGGTTATATGTCAATCATCAAGAACACTACAGCTCCTGCAGCTGAGTGGATCGCAGGTGGTGTGCCAATCACTAAGATGATGAATATCGAGCGTCGTAACGGTGCTAACAAGCCAGTTATCCGTAAGGCTCTCGTTGAGCTTGATGGTGCTCCATTCAAGTTCTTCGCTTCTAAGCGTGATCAGTGGGCTAAGGAGACAGCTTATGTTTACCCAGGTCCTATCCAGTACTGGGGTCCAACAGAGGTTTGTGACCAGCCAACTAAGACTCTCCAGCTTGAGCAGGCTAAGTAATTGTATGTACCATTTACCATTTGCAATCCGGACGTTCCGGACATACCGGCAAGGCCGGTAGTTGTAAAGGTATCTGAAATATAATCTTTAAGTGAAAAACCTAACTTACTTTATTGGTGTTTGTCCATTGGTATTTTAGGTTTTTCACTTTTAACATAATATATGGTAGTAAAGAAGACAACTAACAATACACAGAAGACTAAAGCGTCAACGGGTAGAACCTCTGCAACAAAAACACCTGCAGGTACTACGTCACGGTCAGGCAATTCAAGAACTACAGGGACAAGAAAAAGTACCTCTAAACGAAAGAAGAGGTCTGGCAATCCTTTTAGACGTATACCTGCTTATATGTTATGGGGTATACTTGGACTTGTTGTTGCTATTTATATTGTATTCTTCTATCGTACATTCGTTAATCCATATAGTTTCCGTTGGAAAGCGCTGTATGGAACCGTCAAATATCCTGATGGTAAGGTGCGTGGCATAGATGTCTCACATTATCAGGATGAGATAAACTGGGATAAACTCCGCAATGCTCAATTGCAGGGAACGCCAGTAAACTTTATTTTTGTCAAGGCTACAGAAGGTACAAATATCCTTGACGAGAATTTCAATCAGAATTTTCATCATGCTCGTCGTAATGAGATAATTCGTGGAGCATACCATTTCTTTAGTACCACAAGTCCTGCAAAGAAACAGGCAAAGTATTTCTGCAAGATGGTACAGTTGGAGGATGATGACCTTCCACCTGTTCTTGATGTGGAAAATATAGGTGATTATTCAAAAGAGAAACTTCAGTCGGAGGTAAAGACATGGATGGATATTGTCGAAAAGCACTATGGTGTTGCTCCGATTCTCTATACATCATATAAGTTCAAGACATCTTATCTCAGTTCTCCAGAACTTGATCGCTATCCTTGTTGGATTGCTCATTATTATATCGACTCTCTTGTATATCAAGGTGACTGGAAATTCTGGCAACATACTGACGCTGGCAAGGTGGACGGTATAAAAGGATATGTTGATGTTAATCTTTTCAATGGAACTTACGAGGATCTCGTAAAACTGACCATTGGTGCCCAAAGAGGTGAAGAGGAGTTTTAGAGTTTTCTACCTTATTAAAGTAGGGGAGAGCGCAAGCGATAACGCTTCACTTAGAAGGAGTTAAAGGGAGTTAAGAGAAGTAAAAAGAAGTTAAGGACGAATGTTATTAACCATTTGATGTTTGTGACTGGTTACTCTTTTATAACAAGATAGTGAAATCGTAAATCTTCAAATTGTAAAATACTGATGCTATACTTATTTGCTGACATAGAAATAAAGCCTTATTCAGAAGATATGAGTGATATCCTTTGTGCTATGCTTGGTGAGGTTGACTACGATACTTTCGAGTCAACAGAAACAGGTGTACGTGCTTATATACCACAGGATAAGTTTGATGAGGAACAGTTAAAGTCTGTTCTTGATAATTTCTTCGTTCCAGATTACGAGTTTGCCTATACAATCAACGAATTAGAGAATAAAGATTGGAATGAGGAATGGGAAAAAGAATCTTTCACTCCTATTCTTGAGGAACAATTTGGTATAAAACTTAATCCTCGTATGGCATTTGGATCCGGTCAGCATGAAACTACGTTTCAGCTTGTTGAATATATCCTTCAACAAGACTTGAAAGGATGTTCTGTACTTGATATGGGCTGTGGCACAGGTGTGCTTGGTATAGCTATGGCAAAAGCTGGTGCAAGTAATGTTACTGCTATAGATATAGATGACATGAGCGTGAAAAATGCTCGTGAGAATTTTGAGCTGAACAGTTTTGAAACGCTCAGAGGTGTGGAGTACATTCATGGTGATGCATCAAAGATTGAAGGCTTGTTTGATGTCATTGTGGCAAACATACATAAGAATATTCTTCTCAATGACCTGCATATCTATGTTCAGCATCTTAAGAGTGGAGGAACATTACTTATGAGTGGGTTCTTTACGGAGGATGTTGTTGATCTTGAAAAGGCTGTCATGAGTCATGACATGGAAGTGGCAGATGTGTTAAGTAAGAATAATTGGGCTGTTATCGTTGTGAAGAAAGGGGACTCACACAATGTCGAAATGTAAGCAGAGAAGGAAAGGTAACTTCTTTATCCTTAATTGAAAGAATAGAGCAAGTGAACTACTTGCTAAACATGAATATCGTATTTAATTTTTTACACTTATGAAAAGAAACTTTATCTTATTTTTCAGTTTGTTCTTTACCGTGTCCATCATGGCACAGGTGAAGACTTCATACATTGTTCATAGCAGTAGCAATGTACTTGGATTGGGTGCAGACAACCGTGCTGTAATCAAGAAGAATACAAATGCATCACTTAAACCATTTAGGTTCAAGGCGCTCGAAGATGGAAGCTATATCATAGCACTTGACGGAACAAAGACACTCTATCTCAGTCTTGGAACATCTAATGGATGGAGTACCTATTTCTTGAGTGACTCAACAGATGCTCGTGCTCATTATGTCATTGAGGAGAGTGGTAGCTATGTCAAGTTCAAGAATAAGTTTACCAATGGTTATCTCGGAACAGATGATTCAACAGATGGTGCATCTGTCTTCTCTGACAAGAATGGTTCCGATACCAAACATAGATGGAGATTGAGTGACACTCCTGAGGTTAAGATTAATGTCGACACAGTTTCCTTTTCCGTCTGTCCTGATGCAAGTCGCCAACTCGTTGAAGGATGGGGAGTCAGTCTTTGTTGGTGGGCAAATATGTGTGGCAAGTGGAGTGACAAGAAGATAGATGAGATGATAGACTGGATGGTAAGTCCTACAGGACTTAACTGGAACATCTTCAGATATAACATCGGTGGTGGTGATGATCCAAATTGGACTAACTGCAATCAGCATCACATGGGAGGTGGTAAAGGACTACGTGCCGAGATGGAAGGATTCCAGGACGAACGTGGAGGTGAGTATCATTGGGAACGTGATGCAGCCCAGCGCAAGATAATGCTCAAGATTCTTGAGAAACGTCCTGATGCCGTCTTTGAGGCATTCTCCAACAGTTGTCCATGGTGGATGACAAACAGCGGTTGCTGTTCTGGTTCTAAAGATGGAGGTGCAGACAATCTAAACCCTGATTATTACAAGGATTTTGCCAACTATCTCGTTGATGTATGTAAGCATTACAAGGACGAATATGGCATAGAGTTCAAGACACTCGAACCTTTCAATGAATCTGTAACGAACTTCTGGTATCAGTCAGGAGTGCAGGAAGGTTGTCACTTTGATTATAAGAGCCAGGTAAACTTTGTCAAGGTCCTATATCCTATACTCAAAAGAAGTGGCTTGAACACGGTCATAAGTGTAAGTGATGAGACAAACATTGGACTTGCCGTAGAAGGACTACGTCAGTTCATATCAGGAAGTGCAATCAACTTTGTGAGTCAATGCAATACCCATACATATAGTGGAGACAACCGTTCACGTAGTCAGTTTGGCTCTATAGGTAGAGCAAATGGCAAGGTTGTATGGATGAGTGAGACTGGATCTGGTGGTTCTGGAATAGCAGGAAACCTTTCAATGACTCAGCGCCTGTTTGATGATGTAAGATACATTGCTCCATCAGCATGGGTTGACTGGCAGTATATGGAAGAGGCAAATGACCAGTGGTGCTTTGTACGTGGTAGTTTTGCCAATGCAACCTATAGCAAGGTTAAGAATTATTATGTTCGTCAACAAGTTACACGATTCATCAAGCAGGGATATACAATAGTGGAGAGTCTCAATGAACAGTCACTTTGTGCAGTAAGTCCAAACCGTGACTCTCTTGTTGTTGTTCTTCTAAATACTGATGCACTAAAGGTCAATCGTATCAATCTTCCACTTGCAACGATAGATGGAAAGATAAGTGTGTGGCGTACAAGTGAGACTGAGTCAATGAAGACTGTATCTGTAGCAAAGGTTCTTGGAGAAAACGAGATTGAGATTCCATTGCCAGAGATGAGTATCACTACAATGATTATCCCAATCAAGATGATGGTAGCAAAGGCAACTCAGATAGAGGAGGGCGACACTTACATGATCATACCTCAGACTAATGTTAAGGTTGCTGCAGCTGCTGTGGGAGCAAACATTGCACTTGTACCTGCATCGTCTTCTTCGAATGAGCAGATGTGGACACTCGAGAAGTACACAGATGGTGTCTATCGACTCAAGAATGGCAATGGAAAGTATGCTACAGCATCCTCTGGTTACAGTATGGCATTGGCATCATTAAGCAACTCAAGTAACCAGTTGTTCAATATCGTGACAGTTGATGATATCCATTCCAGAATAACACTAAGAAGTGACAGCAACAAGCGTTCTTGGGATCTTGAGGGACAAAACCTCAACGAAGGTACAAAGATAGGTGTCTATGCTTATGGTGATAACGCATCTGCTGATACTCGTAACTGGTTCCTTGTTCGTGTTGCATCCGATAAGGTTTCTACTGGTATAGAAGAAGTAGAAGGTAATGTTTATGAATCAAGTACTGAAGAAAACATTTATTCGGTTTCTGGAATCAAGCAATCTGATTATATGTCAGGTGTAAACATTATCCGTTGCTCAAATGGTAGGATAGTGAAAGTTATTAAGTAAGGCGCCCAGTTGCTTGTACCATAAAGTAAAGAAATTACCGCAAGCGGTCTGTAATTAAAACCTTTGAAAACCAAGCAAAACAAAAGAAAACCGATTTATTTTACAATTTTACAAATTACTATTTTACAATTGCCATTCGGAACATATCAACCGGGTCAAATAGTAGTTTAAGAAACTGTTTTCCTCGGTTTTCTTTTGTTTTCTTTGGTTTTAATTATTGACCGCTTGCGGTAAAGATATTTCTTTTTGGAACAAGCAACTGGACACCATAGAAAATAAATAACGTGAACTCGTTGAATTTAATCGCGCAAAGCGCACTCCTGTTTTTTTACATGACCGCTTGTGGCACAAAATATAGAACAAACAATGCCCCCTTAGTATATTGTTCAATCACTCTCTTTCACCAGTCATTACTCGAGCAGGACTCGAGGGGCGCACGGGATTGCTTGGGGAATCGTGTGGGCTCCTCGAGTGCTGCTCGCGCGCGCCCTGGGGGTTTCTCGTAGATTTGTTGGCCATT
>JAZUHP010000060.1:0-36716 GCA_045641785.1 Bacteroidaceae bacterium | reverse complement strand
CGATACATATGGGCTAAGTACACGTTTTTCTATGATTTTTTCGGCTATACCAAACAAAATGGGACTGCAACACCAAAATGTTACAATCCCATTTTATTATTTAATGTGCCTCAGCAATCAAGAGGGTTTTTCAGTGCCCTCGTAATGGTACGTCCTTTTTTTTGTATATTAATATGTATAGAATTACTTCTTGAAGATATTCTTTATCATTGTTGTTGTCTGCTCATACGCTTTCTCCCAGTCTGTATCAAGACTGAAAGGAGTGAGTGAGTTTGTGTCATTTACATAACACATAGTACGCTCCTTGTCACTATCTTTGAACAAAGGGTTGAAGAGGGTAGCGTCACGATAGAGCTTGATAACTTCAAGACGCTTCTCTGTAGAGATTGCACGTGCCTTGTAGAGATTAACCTGAAAGTCAGTAACGAAACTTGCGAGACTTACAGCCTGACTATCGTAGAAGTAGTTGTCCTTCTTGAGATTCTTCTGCTGAACCATCATTGTGATGTAGTTAAGACATGTAATCTTAAACTGGTTAAGCTGAAGTTCCTCTTCAGATGCATTTGCACTATTTACAATGGAAGTAGCCTTATCATAGACTGTTCTATAGAGGTTCTGTGCATTCATTGATCCTGCAAAAAGAACCATAGTAAGCAAAGATATTACAATTTTTTTCATTTTCTCTTCTTGTTTTGTTTTAAGTATTCTTGATATTCTCTGGATGATATAATAAACTTTATCAATTCAATTCGTGACAAAGATAATGTTTTTATATAAAAAAAGCGACACAATTCGTTGTTTATTTAATTCATCGTGCCGCTTTTTTAACTTTTTTATCATTTTCGTGGGGTGAAAGACTTAAAAATGTGTGTTTAGAATGACATTCTGAACATAAATCTTATTCCCCATTTGTTTGTACCAGGATCGTTTATGTATGTAAGTCTTCGGACATAATCAACTTCAATGAGCTTAAAGATGTTATGAATACCGAGTCGTAATTCTACATACGGTTTCTTGGTGTCCATGTTTACAGTATTTTGTTCATATGTACCGTCTGCCATTAGGTGGCCAGGAAAGTAGAACAGGTCACTGTCTGTATAGTTGCTATGTGCAGGATTGTTCTTGTCTGTTAGTTGTCCCCAAAGTACATTGAAACCTATGACCTCACGCCACTTGAGTTTCTTTATGAGTGGAATTCTGTTGAAGAGTTTGCCATTAAGGTCCCATGCTGTGATATATGACACGTATCTGTCATTCAAGAACTCATTACTTGATATGAGGTTAAAGCAATAGTCCTCAAGAATGTATGCCTGGTTGGCAGCTGGGTGGATAAGGAGTGGAAATGGTACTTTACTCCATTGAATACCTGCCTTAATGTCGTTGTCCCATTTACCCCATGAACCGAACCAAAAGCGCTTGTATATGCCTGCTTCAGTTACATTATATCCATATTCACTTCCGAGAAGTCCATTGATACCCATTGTGTGACTTATGGATATTATAGGAGCATCCTTGTTTACCTTTATTCTTCTTTGCTTGGTATTGATGTATGTAGCACCTGGTTCAAACGATATACCAGCCTTGAATTCAGATATTGTGTATGATGGTTTCAAACCTGTCTTTCCGTCAGGTTGAATACTACCATTAAGTGGCTGGAAGAATAGAGCATCAACAGCTCTGTTATTGTTACGTGTGAACTGTGCGTTCATCTTGAAACCGTTCTCATACTCACGAGTATAGTCAAGTTTCCATTCGCGAGTGTGAGTGAACTGATCTACCTTGCTTGCTGTTATTGCAAGGAACATATTATCCTTGTCTGTTGGTATGAACTTGTCAAAAGGCGAGCGTAGGTCATCCCAATAGTATAGCGATAGATTGTTTTGTGGAAACTCCCTTGTGAGATATGCCTTCTTATTGAAGGAATATGTAAATTGAAGTTTACCGTATATATTATCTGTCTTTGTACCGTATGCTATATAACCATTAGCAAAGATATGTGGTGAGAGGTGTGCTGTCGTTAGAGCAGAGGCACGAAAACGAAGACCATCATAGTGATTTTGTGATATCATTGTATTGATAGGTCCTATATCTACCTTGTTCTTGTCAAGTACAGAATTAGTCTCTACAAAGTTTTCAATAAGTGCTTTTGTGGCGAAAATGATGTACTTAAATCCCTTGATGTGTGTGAGTTTGTCAAGGAAACCGTCCATCTTGCTTTCGCTCTGGGTTAGTTCTACCTCACGATATTCATTCCAATATTCTTCAGATTGCATTTCGGCATCAGGTTCCTTGTAAGTGCTACCTTTGATGTTCTTGAAGATGGATTTTGGTATTTCGTCAAAACTAACATCTTTCATACGTGTAGTACGTTGAACCTGAAATTTGCCGAGCCACTTGGTAAGTTTAAGTTCTACAAGCATATCATTAATAGTCGCTATTCGCTCACCACTTGGCAGCTCGTTGAAGTCTTGTTTGATGATCATGTTCTCAACGAAGTTCACATCACTTCGTCTCGGAATGTTCAGTTCAACTCGTCTAACCTGATATGTGGAATCTGCCATAACTTGGAGTGTACCAGAAAATCCGAAGTCTTGCTGATTGTTTGGAAGGAATCCAAGTTCGATAACCTTCTCATTCTCTACAATCAGAGTGTCTTGAATGTAGTAGCGATAGAAATCGACTGCATTATCTGCTATCGGACTTTTGAATGGGTACTGGAGTAGGCGACACTCATTCTGGTAGATGTCCACATCTGTGAAAACATCGTTAAGCATGGTGTTAAGAATCTCTCCTGTGTTGATAAGGTCATTTACGCCTTTGTTGCTTTCTGCTTTGATGACAGTCTTTTCTGAATTAGGGTCTTTGCGATAGAACACCTGCGAAATCTTTTCCTCTACAGTAAGTGGAAGGATAAACTTGTCAGTCTGTGGACAACGCTCCACATGGTCCTTGATGAAAGCGAAACGCTTATATTCGCCCTCTTCAAACACCTTTTCTGTGACATCATTGATTGAGAATACCATCTTCTCATACTTGTTGTATGAAAAGAAATCTCGATTTCTAAGGTCTGCATTCTTTTTGTGTGCAATGACCTTCTTCATTAGTTCAACTGCAGGATTGTTTTTTCGGGAATACTTCTTCTTGTTAGCAACGAGAGTCACACCTTCAAGAACCTTTGATTCTGGTACAAGTTTAATGACAAGATCCTTGTTCTTTCCCTTCTTTGGGTTCAGTTTCACGACCTGTGTCTCATATCCTAAGGTACGAATAGTCAACTCGTTCCATGTGGAGTCTTCCTTTATGACAAAACGTCCATTTTCGTCTGTCATTTCTCCACAGTTCTTGCCCTCATAATACACATTGACATAATCAATGCCTTTACGAGTCTTAGCGTCGATTACTTTACCCGTAACCTGTGCATAAGTGATTATAGAAACAACAAATGTAAGTAATAAAAGGAGATATCGTTTCATAAAAACTTTTCCTACTATTGAGAATTTCCTGTAAGGATTATTGATACATAAAAAACAATTGCAATGTCAAAAACACCATTTTGAACACGCGTTATTTTGACATTGCAAAGTTAGTACTTTTCTGAACGATTCTTGGTGTTGAATAAACTACAAAAATGTTCTAAAAGTCGGAGTGTTATAATTATGAAATGTTTTATACGAATAATTCGTACAAATTGGCTATGTCTGTGATGATTTCTGTTGGTACAGACTCGTCAATCTCTTCGTTTCCCCATCCTTTGCCTTTAATCCATACTGTCTTGCAACCAATACTGTTTGCAGGGATAATGTCTTTGCTGAAAGAGTCTCCTATGACAACAATACTATCAGCAGGCATTTCGCTATCCGATGTTTTTGTTACCTTATGAAGTGCATCAACACCGAGTTGGAATATCTTAGGATCAGGTTTGCGAACTCCAACAACAGCCGACTCAACGATGTCCTGGAAGTATTCTAGTTTGAAGTCTTTCAGGATTGTCTGGATGTTTCCATAGAAGTTGCTTACGAGAACAAGAGGGTAGTGTCTGCTCAACTTCTCTATTACCTCACGACTAACCTTCAGTACACGAAGCACATATTCGTAACAATAGTGAGCGACAGCGTCAGACTTTTGTTTGCGTTCCTCATCAGTCACGTTCCATACCTTACGTTCAACAAGGTCACCTGTTTCAAGGTCACATTTGATGATAAGAAGATCAAGGAAATTATGGTCTGGTTTGATGTAAGGATGTTTTGCAAGTGCACGTTCTGCAAATACATAACTTGTACGGAACTCCTCTTTGCTGACAGGAATACCAACGTTCTCGTAACCTTCCCACAGAACCTCACTCCAGTGAAGACTGTTTGTGTCTATTGTACCTCCGTAGTCGAAGATGATGCCTTTTATATTTTGTAACATATAAGTAAATAATCAAAATTATCTTATTAAACTTTCGCAAGTCGTATTCCTCATAACTACTTCTGTTCTAATTCATCTGCCAAATTCTTGCAGAATCCCTCATGATAGTGAATCATGTGAAGACGAATGGCAGAGAATACGAATATCTCAACAGTTATGACAAGGAGTGGCAAGTCGAATATACAGCTGATATAAAGGAATATGGCACGCCAGTTGAATGTGAGTGCGTTTGTCCATTTTAATACAGGGAAACTGAGCGCTCTAAAACGTTCACAGAATTCTTCTGGTACATTCTCGCCATATTTGTTTCGTACAGCAGCAAGAAGACGTTGACATTGTGGAGTGTCTTTTGCCTGATTCTTACACCAGTTCACATAGAAGAACTGAAAGAACTTCTCTATGAAGTTGTCTTTCCATGTAAGTTTGTCATAAATGTCTTTCTGCACCTCATAAGTGTCAGCTTCGCTTGCACTCTTACCCTTGATGAAGAGTAGGTGTATGTTGCGGTAATAGTCTGAACTGCGACATTGTCCTGGGTGACAAAGGAAACCATCGTATGCAATGTAAGCAAAGACTAAAGCACACCATAGGTATTTGTTTATGCTGAAATGATACCCGCAAAGGTTCATGTCTTCTTCCCACCATCCCCACAAACGGAACACGAGAGCGAAATATATGAATATGTACCATATATCTCCAGCAGCACCATCAAGTATACGTCCAAGTTTAGTCTTTTTGCCTGTCATACGAGCCAGCTGTCCATCAGCAGAGTCATAGAAGTTTGCCCAAGCAAGGAGAAGTACACCGAGTATGTTGATGTATAATCCGTCAATGTTGCCAAGACGATAAGAGTCATAGTAGAAACAGATACCAGCTCCTGCTCCGAGGAACATTGATATGATTGTTACAGTATTAGGATGTACACCCAGCTTCTCAAAGAACTTTGCCCACATGTAGCCAATAGGGCGAGTCCAGTATTTATCTATGTTCTCCTCTGTGTCAGATGACTTGATTGTAGAGTTTATCTTCTCTTTCTTTTTACCCATAGTTGTGTTATCGAGTTGTTATGTTCTTAAAATCTTATGTTCTTATGCGCGTCAAGAATGTATGTGTATATGCATTGTGTTTTCTTGTTCAAATACTTTCATTTCAAGATTCTTTCTGCTATAGCACTTGAGGCAGCACCACGACAGCGAGAGAAACTAGGCCAATCATTGAAATCGATGATATACATGTTTCCTTCAGAATCAATAACACAATCACCGCCATAAATGGGCACTTCAACAGCTTTAGACGCAAGATCTGCAAGTGACTTTAGTTGAGCAGGATTGAATGCATATCCGTGTTCCTTGCCGTTTATCTCCTCAAGCCCAAACTTGCTATGCCCTTTACTTGCATAATCCCAATCGAAGAAATCAGTACCTTCTACACCATAGAACTTGATAAGGTCCCCTTCGATATGTTGCTGAGCCGCAAAACAAGGAATACCTCTTTCTTTATAGTTGTCAAGAACAGCAGAAGCCTCGGCGTCATTGGTAACAAAACTTGTGTCCTCCTTTACCTCTGCACATCCTTCGCCTCTCTTTATCCAGAAAGGGAATTCAATCTCTCCATTGCTCTTGACTCCAAGATGAGTATATAGTGCACATGCTGGCATACTAATCCCTTCATCCATGAATATCTCAAGGAGAGCAACACGTTCATTGCAGTCAAGTATTCCGCCAAGAGGATTGATGAACTTGTATTCATCGTTCTTGTCCATCAGTTTGGTGATGGTATCTGTATTGCGAAGCATTCCGAATGCTTTGTCGTAATCAGATATATCATAGGATAGGGAAGAGAGTTCATCCTCACTCATTGTGTCAACCTCATTTCCCTTTGCTCGAAGTTCATCTGCAACGGCGTCAAGAATCGCCTTGTCATTACTCACCATATTAGGCGAGAACTTCTCGCTTCTGTATATTCCAAGAAGTTTCATATCTTATGCTTTAAGAAAACTTTCCGCTTTTTCGATATCGCTTGCGTGGTCAACATCAAGAATCTTGCTGAGAGGATATGCTTTAAGACGGAGTCCGTCAAAAACAAGTTGACGCTGGAAATTACGCATACGAGACATGCCATTGTTAATACAGTTGTCAAGTGTTGTGAATGCTTTCTCGTTAAGACAATATATACCACCAGAGATATACTTGCATTCAGACTTGCCGTCTTTTCCCGCATCGCTTGCTTCGTAGTTTGCTATTGAGTCATGGAAACCTGTAATGTTCATCTCTTTATCTGTAGAGATGTATAGAGGTTTCTCGTCATCAATGTAATCAGTCACAGCCATCATTCCATCGCCTTCGTATGCCTTGAACGCATCAATATATTTCTTGAACTCTGGTTCGCGGAAAATAGTGTCAACTGTTGTAAGGCAGAACTTACCGTTGCCAATAAGAGGCTTGAGTTCGTAGAAGCTGTGCATAGAACTTGGTGTAGTCTTGACAATAAGTTTAACCTTGTCGTCTTGCTTCTGCAACTCACGCAAATGGTCCTGAGTAAGTGAAGTAAGGTTATTAGTGATAATAACGATTTCTTCTGCATCATTATCATTGAATATACGTATGAGACGGTCAATCATCGCCTCACCATTTACCTTTACTAATGGCTTTGGAAGTTCAACACCCTCCTGTGCGAGACGTGAACCTTCTCCAGCTGCTAATATCGCAAATTTCATAATTATTCTTTGTTATTGTCCAGATTCTTTGGTACGTTATTGCCGACCTTCATAAGCAGAAGACCGATGCTAGCCCAGAACACTTCTCTCACTCTGCACATGAGGCTTACAAACAAGCCAATGTCATTTGTCATGCCCATCTGAGCTGTAGAGAGTGTGAAACCGCCTTCACGTCCTCCTAACTGAAGAGGGAAGAAGAACAGCAGGTTTGCAAAGAGAGATGTAAATGCAAGGATAAGGAAAGAGTATAGGAATGTGATAAGGTCTGCCTTACCTGCATTGAAGAGGATGAGCATGAACATTATCTCGAAAGACTGGAATATGCGTCCAAAGTATTCGAGGAAGAAGGAGCAGTAGAAACTGCGTTTGTTCTGGCTCTGTAACTCAGATATCTGGAGGTCAATCTTCTCAAGGTCTTCCTTATGGCTTTCCTTGAACTCCACAGCCTTTCTGCGAAGACCTGGTATGTGTGCAACCATGCCAATAAGTTTAACGACCATACCTTTCTTGTATCCTTTCACAAAAAGGTATATGCCACCAAAACAGAATAGTGCCATGAGGGCAAGTATGATGCCCATTCCTACACCTAAAGAGAGGTAGCCAAGTAAAGCAAGGATAACATAAGTTACTATGCTTGTTACCCAGAACCAGAAGTGACTGAATATATGCATCATGGCAAAGAGCAATACTGATGATGATGCCCTCTGCACACCCACGTATGGCTTTATCTCCATGATCTTATATGGTTCTCCTCCCAGAAGACCAACAGGGGTTGCATAGTTGAGTGCAAATCCTGTTATGGTAATCTTTGTCAGTTTAAGGAAAGAAATGTTGCAATCACCACTTCCCTTTAGGATAACACGCCAAGTGAGGGCATTCATGATGTAAAGTACGCCCCAAAGCGCAAGTATGGCAACAAGCCAATAACCTGCATGGCAAATGTCCTTCCATAGTTGCTTGAAACTCACGTCAAATGTGAATATCATGACAACAATGGCAATAAGACCTATGGCGAAAAATATGTTCCTAAGTTTATTGCTCATAGAAAAAGTCTCAAATTTATGTGTCCTGAACAAGTTTATGCCCAGGATACATAAATCTTATACTTCGTGTTGAAGTTTATAGTGTTTCACTTTCTGTAGCCTGATCAAGTTTTAACTTGTCGCTATCGTCACGTTTTTCGTAATACTGTCTGCGTAGTGGGTTTGAATGAGCCTTATCATAGCGCTCACGGTTGCGGAACGCATCTATTGCTGTGAAGATTGCCTGGCGCAACGAAGTCTCATCGGCTTCATCCTTGCCAGCTATAGCATACTGAGTGCCATGAGTTGGTGCAGTACGTATCACAGGAAGACCAGCTGTGTAGATGAGACCCTCACCCATAGATATTGCATTGAATGGAGCAATGCCCTGATCGTGATACATTGCAAGGACTGCATCGTAATGACTGTATGCATTAGAACCAAAGAACTCGTTTGCAGAGTATGGACCAAAACAGCGAACACGCTTGTTGTCAAAGAGTTCCTTTATTGTTGGAATAATAATGTTTTGCTCTTCAGTATCGCTTGTTCCCTTTGGATTAAGGGAAAGGACAGCTATACGTGGACCGTCTATACAGAAATCGCGTTTAAGCGTATTGTTTAGAGTGATCAGTTTTTCTGTAAGAAGTTCACTTGTGATGTTTTGTGGAACCTCACTTACAGGGATATTTGATGTGGCAAGAGCAATGCGAAGGTTCTGACAGCAGAACATAGTAAGAGCCTTATTGCCATCTCCCAGACGCTTCTCAATGAATGCTGAATGACCAGGAAAAATGGATTCCTTACCCTTTATTGTGTTGTTTGTGAGAGGGGCAGTGACAAGAACATCGATGTTGCCTTCTGCAAGATCATTCATAGCCTGATTAAGAGCAAGGAATGCAGCTTTACCGCTATCCTCTGTTGCGTGTCCAAATTCAACCTTCAGTTCTTCTTCGCCAAAGCAATTAATGAGGTTAAGGCACTTGTCCTGAACATCAGAAATAGAATTGCGAACAACAAAGTTTGTCTGGTTATTAATTGCTTTTCTATGGTATGTTGCAACCTTAGGAGAGCCATAGATGACAGGGACGCAGAGGTCAAGCATTTCCTCATCCATGAAAGTCTTTAGTATGACTTCGTATCCTACGCCATTTATGTCTCCTTGAGTAATTCCTACAATTATTTTTTCCATTATTCTTTTTTGAAGTACCTCTTTATAGCACTTGTATCCATAAAAACAAGGAATATGCTAATTCAAGAGGAGTAATATAGTTTTATTGTTATTAATCTTCATCTTTTTTCTCTTCGCCTTCTTCCTTTCCGCTAGGAAGTTTAAGCGTGTAAAGTGATGCTTCAAGACGACGAATCATGGTACGCTTCATCTTCTCTGGGGCATAAACAAATCCTTCAACAACAATAATACGGTTGTTGATTGTGTCTACACGAGAGTGACTGACGAAAGGACCTCCCATAGCATCATTGTGCATCTGCCAAAGACCACGTGCTTCAAGAGCATATTCACCCTGAATCCTGATGTCCTTTGTCCATACATAATCACGGTTTGTCTCCATGTACATACCTGGTTTGTCGCCAGGCAGATTTGCTTTCATAATTGTGTCACGTAGAGCCATATAAGGACCTTTCTTAAACATTCGCTCTGTGACATAAGGCAAAGAATAGATGACAATGTTCTGTATGCCTGTTATAGCATCATTTGACGCCCATATGAAGTTTTCACCAATCTTCATCTTCTTGATGTCTGTTGGTATGTAGAATGTGCAGTCAAACATGTCCTTAACTTTTTCCGCAAACTTGATGTTGTGGCTGTCAAGGAGATCATTACATTGACGGTTGATTTCTTCCACGTTAATAAGTTCCTGAATGGCCTTAGTGTGCTCTGTGATGTGCATAGACACTTCACGCTGATTTGGCCCCGTAATCTTAATGATAAGCTGTGGAGTAGAATGTGCGTCACGTTCTATCCTTATTTTTGGAACTGAGTATTCTCTGTCATTGATGTTGATGAGAATAATGTTGCGGAAGAGGTTTGTTATGTTGTCGTAATGAGCATGAGAGATGTGGCTGCGGTGAAACATCTCCTCGTCTTGTGGCAGACCTTTGAGAGGAGTGTCCAGAATACGCTGAATAGAACTTCCTACATAACCGTCCCATACGCTATCCTCAGCAACAACCATAACCTCGTATGGATTTCCGCTTGATGTTGGGGTAAGGAAACTTCCACCACGATGTTTCTTTCTTGGTGTACAAGACGCAGTAATCAAGAGTACTGCTGCAAGTATTGTTAAGAACTTGTATTTCATTTATTATCCATTTGTTTTTTAGTTGAAAGAAGACCACAAGCGGCATAGATGTCCTGACCGCGTGAAGCACGGATGGTACAGGTAACGCCGTGGTTGTTCATATAGTCACGGAAGGCCTCCATTCTGGCCATTTCTACTTCATTAAGTTCCACTCCAGGTATCTTGTGCCAACGAATGAGGTTGACTCTGCATTCGAGTCCTCTTAATAACTTTACAAGTTCCTTAGAATGGAGTGGTGTGTCATTTATTCCACCGAACAGGATATACTCGAATGTGACACGACGCTGATGTGTCCAGTCATATTTCTTGAGCAATTCGATAATGTCAGCGATAGCAAACTGTTTTTCTGCTGGCATTAGTTGTAGACGTTGTTCGTGGATAGGAGAGTGTAGACTCACGGCAAGGTGGCATTCACTCTCATCAAGGTAACGGTGTAGATTTTTCTTCAGTCCTACCGTTGAAACTGTTATGCGTTTAGGGCTCCATGCCCATCCATAGTCGGCGGTGAGAATGTCAAGCGACTTCATTACGTTGTCAAGGTTGTCGAAAGGTTCTCCTTGCCCCATATAGACTATATTTGTGAGCGTATCCCATTTCTCAACAGAATAAATCTGGTTGAGGATGTCTGTGACGGTGAGGTTGCCTGCAAACCCTTGTTTTCCAGTTTGGCAGAATAGACAATTCATCTTGCATCCTACTTGACAAGAAACACAAAGAGTAGCGCGGTCACCATCAGGTATATAAACAGTTTCGATGAAGTTCCCTTCAATAGTCTTGAAAAGAAACTTCACCGTACCGTCTATACTTCGCATAGCCTCCACTGGCTCAGTACATCCAATTGTATACGACTCGCTCAACATCTCGCGATATTTCTTTGAGATGTTGGTCATTTCATCTATACATCGAACATGTTTGCCATAGATCCACTGGGCAATCTGTTTACCTGTGAATTTAGGCATACCGAGCTGCAGGACAATATCCTGCAGCTCAGTTATAGTGAGTCCTAATAAAGGCTGTTTCATTAATTGTTATGTTTTTAAGTTCGTGAGTTTTTGTTCTTTCGTTTTTGCCCTATACCTTAATAGTATTGGAACTTGAAACTAATAACGTGAAAACTCAAAACTCAAATTATTACCAAGCAAAGAGTGGATAGTTCTTCATTGTCTCATTAACCTCGCCACGAACCTTAGCAATTACTGCCTCGTCCTCTGGAGCGTTGAGAACTTCCTCGATCCAAGCAGCAATCTTAATCATGAGATCCTCCTTAGCACCACGTGTTGTGATGGCTGGAGTACCGAGACGGAAACCAGAAGTCTGGAATGCGCTACGAGTATCGAATGGAACCATGTTCTTGTTGATAGTGATGTCAGCAGCAACAAGAGCGTTCTCTGCAACCTTACCAGTAAGGTCTGGGTACTTAGAACGGAGGTCTACGAGCATAGAGTGGTTGTCTGTACCGCCTGATACAATAGTGAATCCACGCTTTACAAGTTCCTCTGCGAGAACTGCAGCGTTCTTCTGAACCTGAGCAGCATACTGCTTCCACTCTGGCTTCAAGCACTCGCCGAAAGCAACTGCCTTAGCAGCGATGACATGCTCAAGTGGACCGCCCTGCTGTCCTGGGAATACTGCTGAGTTGAGGAGAGCAGACATCTTCTTAACTACGCCCTTTGGAGTAGTGTAGCCCCATGGGTTGTCGAAGTCCTTGCCGAGAAGGATAAGGCCACCACGAGGACCACGGAGTGTCTTATGTGTAGTTGTTGTTACGATATGAGCGTACTTAACAGGGTTGTCGAGAAGACCTGCAGCGATAAGACCTGCTGGGTGAGCCATATCAATCATGAGGAGTGCACCTACCTCATCAGCAATCTTACGCATACGAGCATAATCCCACTCACGGCTATAAGCAGAACCACCACCAATGATGAGCTTTGGCTTGTTCTCCTTAGCGAGCTTCTCCATCTCGTCATAGTCTACACGACCAGTCTCCTTGTTGAGGTTGTAGCCGATTGGACGGTAGAGGATACCAGATGTGTTAACGAGTGAACCGTGTGAAAGGTGACCTCCGTGATCGAGGTTGAGTCCCATGAAACAATCACCTGGCTTAAGAACAGCGAGGAGAACTGCTGCGTTAGCCTGAGCACCAGAGTGTGGCTGTACGTTAGCGTACTCAGCACCGAAGAGCTGACAAGCACGGTCGATAGCAAGCTGCTCGATCTCGTCTACAACCTGACAACCGCCATAGTAGCGATGACCAGGATAACCTTCTGCATACTTGTTAGTACAGTAAGATCCCATAGCTTCCATTACCTGTTCGCTTACAAAGTTCTCTGAAGCGATCAATTCAATACCCTTGAGCTGACGCTGATGTTCTTTCTCGATGAGTGAGAAAATCTTTTCGTCTCTTTCCATTTTTAATAATATATATTTACTTGAAAATATTTGTATTCTATTTTGTAGAATGTGATGAAATCTATTTTATTGTTGGTTAATGCATAGGTATTGCACCTAATAATTTGCAAAATTACTCAACATTTACCGATTATCAAAACTTTTCAGTCGTTTTTTGTCGAAATGAAAGTAAAAGGGGAGTGATAGTCTTGAAATGATTGTTGTTTGCTTTTGAAAGTAGCGCAAATGGCAATTTGCAAATCAAGAGTAAACCTCGTAATTCTTCCATCTCGAAAGAACTACGAGGTTGATTTAATCTCTAAACATTATATGGTTACTAATTCTAAAATATGTAAAGCTTAGTTTCTGTCTCACGACATTGTTTGTCCATTGTTTTTGACGCTGCAAAGGTACGGCCTTTTCTGACGTCGTGCAATACCTAAATAATGTGATTTTATAAATTAATAGAAGTATTTCTGCATATTCCGTTATCGCATCATTTTTCGATATGCTTATGACACTTCCATTACCAGAAGGTTCCTTCTTTTCCCTGCACGAGAAAATTCTTTGATAATCTTATATCCAAGATGTTGAAGGGATGTGTTGCTTGCAATGTTGTCAGGATGTGCTGTTGCAAGCATGTACTTTACTCCTTGTCTTTTCGCCTCTTCCTTGATGAGCTGGTTGAGACGTAGCATCCAGCCGTTGCCTCGGAACTCAGGGAGTACCATACTCTCGCCAATCTCGACACACCTGCTTTGCATGATGTCCTTTAGTTCATCATTTATGGCATAGGCTCTGACGTCGTGAAGGAGGCTGCTTGTGGCAATGAGCCTGTCGCCATCAAAGATGCCATATACCACGTCTTCGTTCTCGTTGGTGTATGTGTCGTCATACTCGTCCTCTGTCATAGGGATAAGCATCTCCTTATTTGGTAGTGCCTCGTATATTATCTCGCTCATCTGCTTATGCTTGGAGCGGTCCTCAGGCGTAAGGCATCTGAGGATGTATTGGGATGGGAGCCATTCTGGATGCTCCACTATTGTTTTGTCTATTTGCATAATTGTAATTTGATGAAAGTGTTGGACAATATCCAGGTTCCCACCTCCCTATAGGGAAGGGGTGCCATGTGGTTCATTATTACTCTGCTTCAGCATTTGTTTTCAGCTGGTCAGTTGTGACTTGTTGTACGGTAACCACTCTTTTGAATCGTCAGGTTCGATATGGGCAAACAAACCTTATAACCTTAAAACCTTACAACCTAACTTTCTCTCACCAGCTCAGCTTACCGTATTTCTCCTTGTACCATATCTGCCAACCATTGACAAGGTTCTGCCATAGTACATAGGCACCTGGAGCAACTGCAGCGAGAGGGTTTAGGAATGTGAGTGTCAACCATATACCTACAACGGTGTTCTTCTGTCCAAGTGCCTGTCCGGCGCTTATGCTGTCGTTCCAGTGCTTGCCAATCGCTTTGCCAATCGCAAACTGTATTAGGCATACAAACAAAGGTGCAAAGAGAAGTCCCCATAGGACCCAACCAGACACAGTACTATGAGCGATGTTACGAAGTGTCATACCTGTTACGATAGTGAGATTGATACACCAGATGTAGAAACCAAGGTCCTTGTAGGTGTTCAGTTTGCTGACAAATGTGGGAATGTATTTCCTTGATAGCAATGCAAGGACAAGAGGTACTACAAGTACAACTGTAACATTTCGCAATACCATCAACATGGCGACTATGAATGTGATGTCTGCTTCCTTTTCCACCATAGGGAAGAATAAGGGAATGATAACCATTGTGACAAGGTTTGCGATGATGGTAAATACGGTAAGCGAACCAATGCTGCCACCAAGTTTCTCGGTCACAACAACAACTGCAGCTGCAGTAGGGCAGATGAAACAGATGAACATCCCTTCCAGCACAAGTTTCAGTTCTGCATCTGCACCGAATAGGGTGATAAGCAAAACCATAAACGCAGCTATGGATGTACGTACCAGCTGTATGACAAAGTGCCAAGTGCGAGGCCTCAGTTCTGAAATCTTGATTTTGCAGAAAGTGACATACAGCAACAGAAACAAGCCGATAGGCAACCAGTCGGGTAGGTAAGGACCTAATGTGTTGCCTATCGGATTAAGTGATGGCGTGTGAGCAAATATCTCATAGATAATTGCTCCAGCAGCCATAGAGTAGAACAGAGAGTTCTTCCTTACGGATTCCAGAAATTTCATTACAGATTGCAGCTTGATGGTTTGTGAAGGTCACCGGCAACAACCTCACCGGCGTGCTTCTCGCTGAATTCACGGTTGATTTCTGAAAGTTCTTTCAAACCAAGGATGTAGTCATCATAGATGTCTGCCAAGTCCTGTCCATCACAATCGCCTGCACCAAAACTTAGTGCATTTTGGACAATCTCTTTACGCTCTTCGAGTGTAGTGTCCTTGATTAAAATCGATTTTGCCATATCTTGTTGTATTATTACTTTTTACCAATATCTTTTTTCATCGAAGTTCGCTGGGTAGTAATTGCCTGAAGATGTCAGTTACTCTTACTATTTCTGTTATAAGATTTTCTGCCTTCTCGTTGTCGCTGCTTAATATTGCTTCGCATAGATCATTGACTAAATTAACTGCCTGTCCGCAGTTCGAGTCCTTTGAAGGCGAATGACATTTAGCGACTTGTCCTGTCCGGTCGACAAATTTATATTGTGTTCCGTCAAACACCATATCACTATTTTGAAGATTAGTAGAGGTAAGTACTATAGAAGTAAACATTGAACTTAGCGAAGTTGCCAAACTGTCGCTGATAACTAATAGATATTCTTGCGACGGCACTACCTTGTTTCGAACTTTTTTACTACATTTGGAAAATCCCCATTTTTGTTCGTACCAGATATTCTTTGCAGCACGTTTAAGCTTCAGCGAATTGGTATTCTTACAATATGTGAGGCAATATTCTCCGGTAAATGACGGTTGGACAAGACACGCAAAATTGTCTGATTTTGCAATGTCGAAATAGTTTATCAAGGATGTTTCGTACCCTCGTAGTTTCGTAGTCATAAAGATTCTTGCTGGAGTCATTCTGTCTTGTGCAAGTAGGTTTAAGGACGAAATAGTAAATAGCAATAACGCAAATATTCTGAAATTTCTTAATACCCAGTCCTTTATAAATAAGTTTTTCATATGAAATTGTTATTAACAATTAATAATTGATGAAAGAACAAAATATCTAATTAAGTTTGTGTCTTTGATCAAAAGTGATTTTGCCATTATTGTTATTTTGTAATTAAATTCATTGATAGTAAATAGATGTGTATCTATCTTATTCTTGTAACAAGGTAATGGAACCGAATGCATCTCCACACTCAACTACGAATTTCAGAGTTCTGGAAGTGAACGATTTCTCTTTGGCTTTGATGCTGACTACAATATTCCCACTACTGTCATATTGTATTTCATACCATTCCTTAGTCATATGTATATTTTTATAATCAGTCCAGTCTTGCTCTTCTGGCCAAACCCTGTTGCCATCCTCCATAACTGCATTCAGCCACAGTTCCCCATAGTTTTTAGAATAGATTTTGTATTCGCCTCCGTCTGCAGAAACTTTGTATGTGGACGACTTGCATATATTACCATTAACAGTAATCTGAATAGGATCCCATTTGCCATCTTCCTCGTCGCATCCAATAAATGCGATAGAGCAAAACAGGCAGAGAGCAATAAATAATTTGTTCATCAACATAATTGTGTCTTTTATTAAAAGTGATTTTTCCATTATTTCGTAGATTTCTTTTACTTCTTTTTAGCTTAATTTACTCCTTTTGACTTCAACTTATAACTATGCTTTCCTCCATTCACTTGAATGGGGCATTTTAATTGCGATGCAAAATTAATAAAAGCACCTAATATATAATGGTTCTTATGCTATAAAAGTTTGAAAAAACATGACGCGTTTCAAAAATCATGCTCGTTTGCGTGCTGTATTTGCTAATTATGGGGTGTAAATTGTCGTTTGTCATGTTTTTTATAGCTTTTATAATAAAAATGTTGTTTTTGTTGTTGACTATATTGAAAATTTCAATACCTTTGCTACGGTGATTAAAACAATCACTTTAGTGAGAAGAAAATACATTATATGGAAGATAATGACCGAAAAGTCAAATACTTTAATTTCGTAAAATGTACGATAACAATATTTCTTAATTAATTTAATTTATAATCACATGATTAACCAACCAGTAGTAAAGCTCGGTATCGTTGGTGTTAGCCGCGACTGTTTCCCTGCTTCTCTTACAAAGGCTCGCCTCGCTGCCCTTATGGCAGAAGTAAAGAAGGCTGCTCTTCCAGAAGTCTATGACTGTCCAGTAGTAATTGAAAATGATGTAGACACTTACAAGGCTCTTGATTGGGCTAAGGAGAATGGCATCAACGCAGTATGTATGTTCCTCGGTAACTTTGGTCCAGAAGGTCCTACTACACTCTTCGTTCAGAAGTTCGGTGGTCCAGCAATGGTTCTCGCTGCTAAGGAAGAGGGTAAGGCTAACCTCGCTAATGACCGTGGTGATGCTCTTTGCGGTGTGCTCAACTTCTCTTATAGTGTAGGTCTCCGTCGTCTTAAGGTATATATCCCAGAGTATCCAAACGTAACTCCAGAAGAGGGTGCTAAGGAAATTGCAGACTTCCGCAACATCGCTCGTGTTGTTATCGGTGTACGTAACTTGAAGGTTATCGGTTTCGGTCCACGTCCTTGGGACTTCCTCGCTTGTAACGCTCCAATCCAGCCAATGTACGATCTTGGTATCGAGGTTCAGGAGAACTCTGAGCTCGACCTCAAGAAGGCATTCGACGAGACTGCTTGCAAGACAGCTGAGATTGCTGCTGTAGCTAAGGATATGGAGAAGGAACTTGGTGCTGCACGTAACACATACCCAGAAATCATCAACAAGATGGCTCAGCTTGAGGTTACTCTCATGGATTGGTACGAGAACCAGAAGGGTGGCTCTAAGTTTGCTGTATTCGCTAACAAGTGTTGGCCAGCATGGCAGCCAATCTTCGAGTTTGAGCCTTGCTACGTTAACTCACGTCTCACAGGTCGTGGTATTCCTGTAGCTTGTGAAGTTGACCTCTATGGTGCTCTCTCTGAGTTCATGGCTGAGTGTGCAACTGAAAAGCCTGCAACTCTCCTTGATATCAACAACTCTGTTCCTGCTGACGTTATCCCTGCTGGCGCAAGCCTTGCTGGTGCAGATCTCAAGGACCTCTATATGGGATTCCACTGTGGTAACACTTGCTCACAGTGCATGAAGGACTGCAAGATCAAGTTCCAGCTCATCCAGGCTCGTCTCATGAGCGAGGATATCACAAAGGGTACTCTCGAAGGACAGATCATGCCAGGTAAGTCAACAATGTTCCGTATCCAGTCAAATTCTGACTCTAAGCTCGTTTCTTACATCGCTCAGGGTGAGTTCCTCGATGTAGATCCATGCTCATTCGGTGGTATCGGTATCCACGCTATCCCAGGATTTGCACGTTTCTATCGTCACGTCCTCGTTGGCAAGCGTTTCCCACACCACGGTGCATATGCATTCGAACATTGTGGAAAGGTTCTCTTCGAAGCTCTCAAGATGCTCGGTGTTGAGGATATCAACACTCCTCTCCCAGCTGGTCAGCTCTACCCAGGTGAGAACCCATTCGCAATCTAATAGTGTAAGTGTTAATAACACAAAAAATATTCCCATCCATACATCTGTATGGATGGGAACTTGCTTTAAAAAGCTACGGTTAATGATTAATAATTGATTTGGTTATAAGTCGGAAATGTTATTCCGCCGATCTGTATTCTTCGTTGTGTCTGTATTTTTGCTTTTATGAGGGTGAGTCCCTCTCTTTTCTTTCCTTCTCTTTCCTCTCCTACACACCGTTTCCCCTGAATTCTGTAGGGAGCATACCCATTTGACGCTTGAACTGCTTGACGAAATATGATGGGTCATCATATCCGAGGTCGAAGGCTATCTCCTTCACCATCTTGTTGCTATAACGGAGCTGTCGTTTCGCTTCAAGCAAGATACGGTCATTGATAAGTTGAAGTGGGGTACGGTGAGAACACTCCTTTACAATTGTGGTAAGGTACTTTGTTCCCACACCGAGAAGTTCTGCGTAATCCTTCACATTATGTAACTTGCGGTAGTTGTCCTCCAATTCCTGACGGAAACGGATGAAATGATTATGTACATTATTTGTAACAGTCAACTCTGGTAGGGCCTTTCCATGCGTGATTGTGTTAGTATCATTTTCATGGCGCTCAAAGATGATAAGCATAATTCTTACCAACGACTGCATGAAACGATGATGGCCAAAATCATTCAAACGCTGTTGTTCTCTCTCAAGTGCTCCTTCCATTCTGTGTAAAGAAAAGAGTTTATACTCGTCATCAATAATTTTGAATGGAGGTGTATCTATAGCATTGAATATACTATATTTAAGGAAAATGTCCTCTGTCGTGTATTCGTCACTTAGGAACTCTGGCAGAAATTTGAATACTGTTCCATTTGTGTTGCTCCTGTCAAATTGGTGTACCTGACCAGGGGAAATGAAGAAGAACGTGTTTGGCTTTATTGGGTACTCAACAAAGTCTATTGTGTGTGTTCCTCCACCATCCTGAAACCATACTATCTCGTAGAAAGTGTGCGTGTGTGGAAGAAACAAGGATTCTCCATGACCTGATTTAACAATTTCTTGCAGGTGATCAATCTCAAATCCCCCTGTAAGAGAAATGTCATTACATAATTTGTGACTTTCTATTTTTTTCATGGTGCAAATTTATTGAATAAAAATAAAAAAGCATTCTTTGCTAATGGTAAATTTGGGAGTAATTTGTGTGTAGGTAAGTGTGTTGCTCCTAAAATTACCATCATTATCTTTTATATTACAATAGTAGCGCCATGATTGAGAACACGAAAAAGGTAGTTAAGTTCTTGTCTACTATTTGTTCAGCTTTAGCATAGACTTGTATTTCTTAATCAAGTTAAATTCCTTGTCGCTGATAGCATAGTTGTAAATTCTGAAATCGGCAACTTGAGTGTCAGAAAGGTATTTGTCCTCACGGAAAGGAGCACGACCAATCCAGCAATGTGCAGGAGCATCCTAAAATATCTCAGCAAGTATAGGCATGTTATTGTTACGACCTATCAGTTTGCCATCAAGAAATAGTTCAACACACTTGCCATGCTGACGATAGAGAGCGTGAACCCACATGTCACACTTTGGTTTGCCACCTTGCATGATTATCTCTTCATGCTCATACCCACCTGTTGAGGTCTCAAAACGTTGTTCGTTAAGACGCATAGCCATGTAAGGCCCCTCGTCAGCCTTGTTTTCTGCAAGGTTGGAAAAGGCGAAGAGGAAATGTCTGTAGCCGTCGAGGTTGTTGGTTGAGCTGACCTTGAAGAACACTGATATGGTAAAGTCCTAGAGACCTTTTATCATAGCACCTGTTTTTGCAGTAAGGTCGTAATAGCCATCTTGTGTGCAATCCATCCTGCACCAATGATTCCTACTTTAATTGTTTTCATAGTTGTTTAATTATTTTTGCAGGGTTACCCGCTATTACTACGTTTGATGGTATATCCTTGACAACAACGCTGCCAGCACCTATTGTCACATTATCTCCAATGGTTACTCCAGGCAGGATGGTGGTGCTGCCTCCAATCCATACGTTATTGCCTATGTTGATGGGCTTTGCCCATTCCTGACGTGTGTTACGTTCCACGGGATCAGTACTATGGCAAGCTGTGTACATACTTACGTTTGGACCAACAAAACAGTCATCGCCAATGGTTACGTATGCCTCGTCTAGCACTACCCAGTTGAAGTTTGCGAAGAAGCGTTTGCCCACTCGGATATGCTTGCCGTAGTCACAGTAGAAGGGCTGGTTGATGAAGGTATCTTCATCTGCTTCGCCAAGAATCTGCATGATCTTTCTGCTCCTTTCTTCTAATAGTGTAGGACGTATCTGGTTATACTCCCAGCAGTCGTCCTTACACTTGTTGAGCATGTCTCGCAGTTGAGGATCAATGGCAGAGTATATCTCTCCACGAAGCATCTTGTCATATTCTGTACTCATCTGTTTCATTCTTATTGGGTCATCACTAAATGAGATTGTTTATAGCAAAATATTTCCACAATGGAGCAGCCATCATTGCCTGATGAAACTCGTCATTCTTGAGCATACGGATAACATCTTTCTGTTCCATAAGTTCAATCTTGATGTCTTCAGATTCTTCAAGGTGCTGGGTAGATACTCTCTCCACACCTATTGCAAGAAACGTGTGGCTGTAGTTGGTGCATGCACCTGCATTTGGACTTATTGTCATCAGATGACTCCATTCGCCTCCTGCATATCCTGTCTCCTCATACAGTTCACGCTTTGCTGCCTCCATTATGTCCTCGCCCTTCTCCACACATCCTGCAGGAATCTCATATCCTGTGAGATGCTGGGCATGGCGGTATTGACGCTCCATTAGGAACTTGCCTTCCTTTGTTATTGCAATAACATTGCAGAACTCAGGATATTCCAGCACATAGAAATCTTTTATCTCTGCACCTGTAGGCAGCTTTACATGCTCGCATCTCGCTGTTAGCCAGGGACGCTTAAATAGGTACTCGCTTTTGAGTACCTCCCATTCCATTGGGTCTTTATCTTTTTCCATTATGTTGTTTCCTCGTTATTGTTATTTTGTTAAAGTCTCTTTTTACGATAGCGCAAGCCCTTAACTTACTCACTTTAAGAAGAAAAAAGAAGTTTCACTCCTTCGTCGCTTTGGAAGCCAAAAACGATACTCTGCTGACCGAAGGGCACTTTCGCGAACAATCATACGTTTTTTACTACTTTTTACTCCACTTAACTTCTTTTAATTCCATCAAAGTGAAGCAAAGCGAAACTTGAACTTTTTATTTCTTCTGGAACACCCTCACATAGTCAATCTCGTATCTCATAGGGAAAGCATCCTCAACAGGCTGTTACTTCTTTTTGTTTATTTACCTGCTAAGAATACGATTAATCATCTTCTCGCTGATAGGTAAGAAGAAACCGGCTACTGGTCCCACGAGGAAGAGACAAATGATGGTGCCTATACCTATCACTCCACCAAGTAACCAACCTAATAGGAGAAAACAGGTGTCTACACCTATACGTACTATGGAAAACTTACGGTGTGACTTGTCACTAATGACAACTCCCACAAGATCATTTGGACCTGTTCCTGCATTAGACTTTATCACTATGGACATTCCACATGCAAGGATGATGCATCCTATGATGTTGCAGATGATTCTGGCAAGCATTGCGCTGTCAGAGTTTATGATGCAGCTTAGCATCATGTTGAATAAATCTATGATAGGTCCACCGCAAAACATGCAGATTAGTGTACCTACCTTTATATAGCTGCGGTCAATGAACAGAAGTACTATGATTATCAATATACTTGCTGTCATGTGAGTGTTGCCATGAGTGATTAGTGGAGAGTGGATTATTCCGCCTATTGACTGACTTAATCCTTGTATCATCACATTGAATGGGTCAGAGCCAAGGTTTGCCAACAAGAATAGCGATACGCCGAGATGTGCAATAATCAATCCAATAAACAATATCAGGACACGTATGATGGTATCTTTCATATATATTGCTACTTGACTGATGGCTTGTTTTTCTTGATCATATTGAACTCCTTGTCGCTAATGGCATAGTTGTATATTCGGAAGTCTGCCACCTTAGTGTCTGTGAGGTACTTGTCGCCATGGAATGGCGCACGTCCAATCCAGCAATGAGCAGGTGCATCCTCGAATATCTCAGCAAGTATCGGCATATTTTTGTTTTTGCCGATTAGCTTGCCATCAAGGTACAGCTCTCCATTTTTGCCATGCTGGCGATAGAGGGCGTGGATCCACACGTCACGTTTAGGCTGTCCTCCTTGCATGATAATCTCCTCATGCTGATACCCCCCTGTTGATGTCTCAAAACGCTGCTCGTTAAGGCGCATTGCCATATAAGGACCCTCGTCTGTCTTGTTCTCTGCAAGTTTAGAGAATGCAAAAAGGAAGTGACCGTATCCATCAAGTTTGTTGGAAGAGTCGACCTTGAAGAAAACAGAGATAGTGAAATCTCTAAGGTTGCTAATGAGTGTACCAGTCTCTTCTGTTAGGTCATAGTAGCCATTCTTTGAACCAAGGGCAAGTATAGATGCGTTGTCCTCGCTAATCTTGGCACCGTGCTTTGCATATTCCTTTTGCCATACAAACTTGTATTGTGCCTGTTGCTCTGTCTTTACGTCTGGCTTAGGAAGAGCAGATGTCATCTTACCGCATATACGCTTTATCTGTTCCTTTAGTACATGATAAGCTGGATGAGGCATGGCACCATGGTCAAATCCCTGCATTTCGTAAAGAGTCGCATCCTTATGCCCTACAAGCTTGAGCATTCTCCAGAAGTAAGCTTGCTCCTCATAGCGTCCATAAAGTTCCAGTTCCCTGTCACCAGAGATGATGATCATAGGAGGAGCATCTGGGCGAATGAAAGAGAGTGGGGCGTACTTGTCTATCGTTGGTTGTAGAGGACCAATTCCTTGTTGCTTACGGATATTGTAGTGGGTGATGCATTGCCCGCTGAAAGGCACAAGTGCTGCTATGGAATCAGCATCTACACCATATTTAGCGAGCCACTTCTTCTCAAGACCTATGATGTCGAGCAGGTAACCTCCGGCAGAGTGGCCTGCAACGAATATCTTGCGTTTGCTACCATTATATTTATCAATGTTATTGAATGTCCATGCAACAGCAGCGGCAGCATCGTCAAGACACTCGTCAATGGTAGCTTTAGGCAGCAGACGGTAGTTGGCTGCTACGACCACAAGACCACTGTTCTTCAATTCTTCATCAATATACTTGTTTCCGCCTTCGATACCCCCTCCATGGAACCATACGACGACAGGAGCATCTTTAACTTCTGTAGGGTAATACACGTCCAGTTTGCAACGTTCCTTTGCATAAGAATTGTCTGACTCGGAATAAGTAATGTTGTTTACCTGTTTATACTGAGCTCTTGCAATAGTAGAGCAGAGTAGAAGAATCACAAGAATGATTTTGTTGGTTAGTTTCATATTCGTATTTTTTATCTGTAAACAGTGTTATTAGTTCAAGTTCTTTTCAGGTGCAAAGATAAGAAAAAAAAATTATCTTGAAAGATATGCTTAAGCAGAGGATACAATAAGTGAAATTGTCCTTCACTCATCCTTCGTTCATAACTCGAAGTAAACACGTTCTGCTTACGACTTGTTTACGACAATTGTCGTAAGCAAGGCGTAAGCAAAGCATGTTCACATAGGGTTCACTTCGGAGTCTTTTCGGACTCCCTTTTTCAGAAAAGTATGTGTAGAGAATAACGTTTTCAAAAGAAGTAATAACTCCTTCTAACTTCCTTGAAGTTACTCTATTCAAATATTATCTGATGAAGTGCATAGGTGTCCATGGCTCACGTTCTGGAGCATCTGCAGTCTCTATGCCATGCATCTTTTTGAGTGTCCATGCCATATTGTTTGCAAGTGTGCGCATTGTCTGCATACCCTCGATGTCTTCAGCAGCTTGTCCTTCCTCTCTTCCGTAGGCGATGTTCCAGTACTGTGATCCGATGAGTGGCATGTTGCACATCTGGAAAGGCATCTGTAGTGTCTGGAAAGCGGCAGAAGCACCACCACGTCGACAAACGCTTACTGCAGCTGCTGGTTTACCCTGGAAGTTTGCACCTCCAGCATAGAGCATTCTCTGTTGGATGCATAGCAACTGACCTGAAGGTTGTCCCCAGTACACTGGTGAACCGAGTATTATGGCATCGCTTTCGCCCATCTTTGCAATAACCTGGTTTGTGATGTCCTCATCACCAAACACGCATCGCTTGTCACCATTTGCCTTACATTTTCCGCATGCAATGCAGCCACGAACAGCCTTATTGCCAATCCACATTATTTCACTTTCTACACCTTGCTTTGCGAGTTGGTTAGCAAACTCTGACAAAGCCGTGTTTGTGTTGCCCTGTTTACGTGGGCTTCCGTTGATAAGTAATACTTTCATTTCTCTTTTATTATATGATTAATTATAATCGTTGATAAAATGGATAAGACGAGCATCAGGATACCTGAGGCTACAGTACCCATCCATCCGTAGATGCTCCATAGAGTGCCGGCAAGGAATGTGCCGAGTGAACCACCGATGAAGTATGTCACCATGTATATTGTGTTCATTCGCGATGAAGCTTCTGGACATAGTTTCATTGTAGCACTCTGGTTGCTCAACTGGATGCATTGCATACCTATGTCTATGATGACTATACTCAGTATGATACCTGTGTATGTGTCATGGAACACTCCAAGCAATGTCCATGCAACCAGCTGTAATGCGATACCCAAAATATGGATGCGGTCAATGCCGTATCGAGGTACGTACTTGCCTACATTCGATGCTGTCAATGCACCGGCAATGCCACATATTCCAAGCATTCCTACCACATCGCTCCCAACAAAGAATGGTGCCTCCTTCATTCGGAAAGCAAGGCATCCCCAAAGTCCGAGAAAAGAACCGAAGGCAAAGGCGGAGCGAATAGAGTAGAGCAGAGATTGTGGGTGTGATATAGCAAGGGTACGAATACTCTTTATTAGTTTGATGAAACGTCCGTTGTATGTAGGTGCCACATCCGGGAAATAAGCGTAAACCAGTTGCGCCATCGCCATAAGCACGAAAGCTGCAATAACGTACATTGCTCTCCATCCCAACATGTGACCGATGTATCCGCTTGCCACTCGTGAACCAAGTATTCCGATGAGTAACCCTGACAGGATCATACCCACCTTGCGTTCCTTCTCTCCAGAGCGGGAATAGAGTGAAGCAAATGGCATGAACATCTGTGGAATGACAGAGAAGAACCCTGTGACGAAAGATGCAATGAGCAGTAGCCATATTGAGTGCGCCATACTGATGCTAAGGAGTGATGCTGTCAGAACGACAGCACACCACATCATCGTCTTTCTACGGTTGTATAGGTCACCCATAGGTATGATGAAGAGCAACCCAAGCGCATATCCCACTTGAGTGCAAACAGGCATTAGGTTAACTTGAAACTCTGTAAGTCCAAGGTCTTGGCGTATCATGTTCAGCAAAGGTTGACAATAGTACAGGTTTGCAACTGACACTCCTGCCATGACAGCCAACATCCACATCAATGCGTTTGGAATACCTTCATGAGGTTTTATTGTTACTCTGCTCATTTTCCTTGTTCTACATTAATCATGTCGCCACAGGTCATGTAGTCAATCTGTGCTCCCATCAGCGACTTTAGTTTCTGGTACTGTTCTTCTCCCGTACAATGCATGGTGTAGAACTTTGTACTCTTATATTTCATTAGTTCAGAGGCAAGAGTGTTGATAAACACATTCTCCTCATCGTCTTTCATACCACTCTTGACAAGGTGCATTCCTGCAAACACGTGAGTAGGTGTCTTGCCTGTCACTTCTTCTGCTTTGCGAAGGATATTGACGATACCACGATGCGCACAACCTGCAAGGAGTACAACATTATTGCCCTCTTCTATGATGAGGCTCTGCTCGTGGCAGAACAGGTCGTTCTTGTCCTCTGTAGGTCCAAAGAGTAGTTTGTTGCCTATAGGGGTGCAGCAGTTGCCTTGCACATTTGCAAAGAGAATCATTTCCTCATCAATCACTTTAACATCATCGCAGTACACAAGTCTTTCGCAATCCTTCAGTTCCTTGTCCAAGCCGATGTACCTCAATCCTGTTTCGCGAAGAGAGTAATGGGGTTGGAATGCATCACTATGTATGAATACCTTTGCCTTCTCATTTGTTGCAAGGAATGTTTTAAGTCCTCCTCCATGGTCGTAATGGCCGTGTGACACAATGGCAATGTCAACATCATCTATGTTAAGAGCCAATGTCTCTGCATTCCTAGCAAAGAGGGTGCCTTGCCCCATGTCGAACAGCACATTGACCCCATCATTCCTTTCGATGTATAGGCTAAGACCATGTTCCACAGGAAGTCCCTTTCTACTTGTGTTTTCTATTATTGATGTTATTTTCATGAGTGAGTTGTATGCTTTACTCTTTACCGCGTTATTTTGTGTACTCGTCACCTAATCGTCACTTCCACAGAATGCGAAAGGTGAATTATTGAATTATCGTTGCTACGATTCTTCTTTCGCCTCCGTAGTCACGGAACTCACAGAGGTAGATGCCTTGCCATGTTCCGAGGTTTAGACGGCCATTGGTGATAGGAATGTTGATACTCACTCCGCAAAGAGTACTCTTGGCATGAGCCGGCATGTCATCAGAACCTTCAAGAACATGGTCGTAGTATGGCTCGTTCTCCTTAACGAGTCGGTTGAATATCTTTTCCATGTCTGAACGTACATCAGGATCAGCATTCTCGTTGATGCTCAATGCACAACTTGTATGCTGAACAAATAGATTCAGAAGTCCTGTCTTTGGCAGTTCTGGGAGATTGTTGAGAATCTCTCTTGTGACGAGATGGAATCCTCTACGTTTTGCAGATAGTGTGAATTCTGTTTGTTGTATCATATAACTGAAGTTTAGAAGTTGTGAAATTTGGTGGAGTAAAAAGGTGTTATGTCTTTTGAGTCCTTAGAACCTTATATCTCGACGAGTTCTATTGGTAATCCATCTGGGTCGGCAAAGAACACGCATTTGTAACCTGTAAAAGGATCAACTCTTACGTCTTCTGTTTTTACTCCCTTTGCATTAAGTTCTGTGATGCAGGCATTCATGTCATCGACACTGAATGCAAGATGTCTCAAACCTAAAGCTTCAGGGTAGGAGAGACGTTTGGGTGCATCTGGGAAAGTGAATAACTCAATGAGGTATTCATCGTGCAAAGCCAGATCCACCTTCCATGAATCACGTTCTTCTCTGTACACTTTGCGTATGATAGAGAAACCTAGTACATTGACATAAAACTCTATGCTCTTCTCTATGTTACTTGCAATGATTGCAATATGGTTTACTTTGTTCAGATTCATATACGGTTTGATTACTTACTATGGTGTCCAATTAATCGTGCTTGTTATTACCGCAAGCGGTCTGTAATTAAAACCTTTGAAAACCTTATAAAACAAAAGAAAACAGTTTTATTTCACAATTTTACAATTTACTATTGCTATTCGGAACATATCAACCGGATGGAGATAGTCAAATTGTAAATAGTCAAATAGTACTTTAAGAAACTGTTTTCCCCGGTTTTCTTTTGTTTTCTTTGGTTTTAATTATAGACCGCTTGCGGTAAAGATATTTCTTTTTGGTACAAGCAACTGGACACCCTAATTACTTACTCTGTTTGTTTGCTAATTCTTTGCCATGGGAAATACCAGATTATGAACCATGATAATATGGTGATAATGTAGATGCCTATGACCAATGGCGTGAACTCGAAGAATCCGTGTTTTGAAAAGTTATAGAGTGTGTGAAAACAAGCACATGCCATAAGACTCTTTGTGTCATTTGCTATTCTGCCTATTCCCCATGCTCCTAACACAAGGATTGCCCAAAATATGAGCGAACTGATGTTGAAACCAATGTGAATATGCCATAAGAACCACATTGTACCAATTATGAGCGATTTTACAAGTTCGCTTTTGTCTTTTAGCTCTCCCTGAAGATAGCCTCGCCAACCAACTTCCTCAAGGAAAGAGTAGAAAATGAAACCGAGTAATACGTAACTGAGTTCACGATAGAGGAAGAAGCATATAATGAATGGTACGGCAACCGAAATGATTGACTTGATGATGGATGTGCCTGTGATGGTGCAATGAAAATGTCTTTTGAATAGCAGAACTGCTGCTATTGCACCCACGCAAGGACCAACACCTTTTGTCCAACCTATTGCCATGTAAGTAAAGTCAACAACATTTGATGTGTAACCAATTTGGAATGATAAAGCTCTTGCCACGACAGCAATCAGATAGAATACTGTTATTGCCCAGAATTTTGTTTGTGTTTTCTGCATATATTAATCTTAATAGTTTTATCTTCAACTTTTCACTTTCTTTACAATACCTTCCAATAGTCAAACTGGAGGTCTTTGCCTTTCATCACAAAGATGATGTCGTTTTCACCCTGTACTTTGACTGAGCATCGTGATGTATGCCATTCTTTGGAGTTAGAATAAACCTTGCCTAATAGTTTGCCTTTGACCGTACCTTGTCGAACCTCCACCGTACCTTTGCCACGTAGCATCAAGTCCATGCCTTGACACCCCTTCTCAAAGTTCACGCCACTTACCTTGAGCACAGCCATGTCCTTGTTGATGACGCTTACCTGTTTGCTACCTACCATAGCCACCATGTTGCCGGTAGAATCGGAAGGTACAAAATGGGCGTTGTTTGTGGCACACACCGTTTCTGCCTCCACACGTTTGTAAGGATTTAACAGCTTGATTTGTTTTACTCCCTTACGTGTCATCGTAACCTTCTTTATGTTTAGAGGATGCTCGTCAACCTCAATCTCATCTACTGTCATACATCGGAAACCACCAGTTGTACCATGCTGACGCATGATGTCCTGAGTATGATTGAAGAGATACCATCGCCCTTGATACTTATGCAGATGTGTGTGGTTGTTGCCATAATCCATGCCATAAAGTCCTGGGTTGTCGCAATAGTCATGTTCATAGCGCCATGAGTCAGTTACTAGAGGGGTCTTGCTTGTCATGTATGTCATGCAACACATGCTTGGTACCTCACCACGGAAGTTCCAGGGGTCATGCTTACTCCAATCCATGTTGTAGGTATAGACAAAGGTACTGTCTATGTAGTTCAGTTCATTTGCCTCAAAGAGGAATGCTGTTGGCAAGGTCATCATGTCCGAAGCCAAGGATGTCATGTCCTGTCCTAAGCGGACAATTCGTGAGTGACCGCCAGCGCCGAAAGCAAGGTAGGCGAGTGTGTCATTCACTATGACCACACCAGGGTCAAACGGAACCTTGCAGTCGCCAAGCCCTGGTGTCTTAGCATCAACCACGCTCTTTTGCAGAGGACTTGTCCAAGGACCAACAGGTGATGTTGCTGTCAACACTCCAACGCCATAGCCGCTGTTGGAAAAATAAAGGTAGAAGTGTGTCTTGCCATCCTTCTCCACACGCTTGTCTATGGACGGTGCCCATGAATTAATGATCCAAGGTGCAATATCTCCTGTAGAGATAAGTCCATGGTATGTCCAGTTTACCATGTCGTCGGTAGACATCATAGCCAGCGACCTTATCTTCTCGTATGTGTTCTTGCCGTTAATACCCACGCTGTCAAACTGTTCATGGTCATTAGTGCCATACACATATAGACGTCCTTCATGCTCCACTGCCGTAGGGTCAGCCGTGAAGAGGAAATCGAGTATCGGGTTGTGGTTCCCTGTTGCCAGTTTTGTACTGTCAGCGAGTGTCTGAGCCTTGATAGCATGAAAAGGCATCAAGGAGAAGAGCATAAGAAGGAATGTTATGTGTAAACCTTTCATCTTTATTTTGTATGTTCTGTTGAAACGCTAATCTGTAAGGAAATAAAGACACCTTGAAGCATCTTATTTTTTTGCAAAAGTACTAATAAATAATTAAAAAAGGTAATAATCGTTGGTTTTATTGAAAACAAGTCATTTGGATTTTGTTTATCTGTTATCTGTTTATCTGTTTCAACTGTCATTTGTGTTCGTAGCAAAAAAAAAGTAGGCGATGACGCCTACTTTTTGTATTATCGAGTGAATTTACTTGCCAAGAAACTCTTTCACATACTGATTAGACAACGCTCTTTCATTAGGATTGAATCCGTGTCCTGCCTTATTGATGATCTTCAATGTCGCATTACTGTATGTCTGTTCAGCACGCTTTGAGTAGTCGAGAGGCACAACCTTGTCATCAGTACCATGAACGATGAGTACACGACCTTTGTAGTTGCCTATTGTCTCAAATGGTTTCATAGGACGAATGTCCATCATGAACTTCTTTCCGAGTTTCACGCCCCATATCTCTGATACCTCAGGAATGTCGTTCACGGTTGGATAACGAGAATTCCAGTTGTCAGGAATACAGAGGGCAGGGTAGATGAGAACAAGGTTGCTTACCTGCTTCTTCAACTCCGATGCAGCAAGAGCAGAAACAAGACCTCCCTGACTCTCACCGATGAGTACAATCTTGCTCTTGTCGATGTTGCTCTGCTTCTGGAAGTATGCCACGATCTCCTTCAAGGCATCTTTCTCATCTGAGACAGACATGTTCATGGTGTTGTTGTCGCTCTGACTATGTATGCTGCCACATGGATAGTCGAATGTGTAGACAGCATAACCAAGGTCATTGAGTGTCTTGAAATAATCCTTGCCGAAGTGGTGAGTACCGTTGAAGCCATGACTTATTATTGCCACACCATGCTTACCCTTTGTTGATGGGTTGCTGATAATGCCATAGATGCTTGAACCATTCTTCTGCTTTATGCGCAACTCCTTACAGAGTCCCTTGCCGTTGCTCTTTATTGTCCACTCCTTGTAAGTGCCATTGGTAGTGATGAAATTTGCAGCATTACCAGTGTTGCCCTTTAGTTGAAGGTCGAGCCAGTCAACAGCCATCTTGCCAAATGAACCACCAAATGGCTGGTTGTAAGTACCTCCGTGTCCAGCCTTTGTGTTGTCTGCCCATACAGCAGGTACATTGATGATGCTGTTATAGTCTTTCTCTGCATTAAGGAACGCCACATCTTCCTTGCCACCACTCATATAGATGATAGGTGCGTGAAGATCTTTTAGGTTCTTTGCGCTTGCTCCTGCCATCTCCATGTCACCCATACCTGCATTGAGGATGAGGTAGGTCTTTAGTCGTGGTTCCTTTGCATTGCATAGCACCTGAGCTCCGCCACATGAGTGACCTGCCGCAGCAATCTTGTCTGTGTCAACCATACCGCAGTAATCACTGCCTTCACGCTTTGACTCATTAATGATCCATTCCATTGCCTTGATGAGAAGTGATGATGGTGTACTGTTCTCTTTGCGGTCAAACTGATACACCTGCATCTCGCCGATTGCCACCACCACATAACCGTGAGAAGCAATCTCTGTAAGCATACGCTCATAACCGACGCTGGTGTCCATACATCCGCCATTGGCAAAGAGTAGGATAGGGAGTTTTCCTTCGCGACGAACGGCATTCTTGATGTTGAGAGGACGATAGACTACAAAGTCGGAAAGAGACTTCTCCTTGAGTGCCACAGCCTTATACGCGCCGCTACCACCGCCGTCAAGAACCTTCATCTGTTCCCATGACATGTTTGGTTCGTCATGCTTCAGGTGTCTTGCGTAGAAGGCATCCATTGCAGGACGTGTGATCTCAAGTCCCTGGTCATATGCAAAACCGTGCTGTCCGCTTGCCTTGATGAACTCCACCTTGTTGCCTACCTTGTGCATCTTGTTCACAAAGTCCTCAGTAAGATTAGGTCTCACGATAGGATCCTCGCTACCCTGTAGTATGAGCATAGGTGCGGTATCTTTCTGTATATAGCCTATAGGCCACCATTCCGGATGCTGGCTCCAAGGAATGTTTGGGTTACCTATCTCTGTTGGAGGAGCACCGCCAACTGTACAGTTCACAAGTCCCTTTACACCAAGCATGAGTGAGAGATGACCACCTGCCGAGTGACCAAAACTACCTATCCTGTTTGGGTCAACGCCATATTCCTTGGCATGCTCCTTGACCCATGCTACGGAGCGTTCCACGTCCTCGATACATGCAGGCATCTCAGCCTCTGTGGTGAGACGGTAATTGACTGAGAAGGTTACGTACCCCTTCATGGCATAGTCAACGAGGAGGTTGGTATAGACAGCGTCACGCTTGTCGCCTGCTGACCATCCCCCACCATGAACGATGATGATGGCAGGACGCAGTTCCTTGCTGTCCGATACAGGTTGTGCAATGTCCAGTACGCACGACTCGTGTTCATCGTACTGTATGTTTTGTGTCACGATAATCTTCTCCTGAGCAAATGAACAGCAGGATAAGATTAAGGCAATTAAAGTTGTTGTTAGTTTCATGATTAGTATGTTGATTTAGTTCTTGTAAGTTCTATTGCGACTTCATTTTTTTGTTTGTTAGTGTATTTTCTTTGCAAGCAAAGATACTATGTGTCTATTAGTACGTTTTGCTTGTTTTTACACTAACATTAACATTCCTTGTACATTGTCCGTTTTGTACAACATTATGTCCAAAATGAAGTTGTCGGGACTTTTTCATTTTTCACTTTTACTAAGATATGCTACAGCAAGCAGTATGAGTGCGGCTCCTGTGATGCTTAATGCGCTATACGGATCATCAAGTACCATAATGCCTATCAACATTGCAGTCAAAGGTTCGAATGCACCAAGTATAGCAACAATGGTGCTGTCAATGAGTCGAAGTGATATTGTGACACAGATGTTGCTCAGCGCAGTAGGTATCAATCCGAGCAAGATGATGTTCATCCAACACTCTGCATTGGGAACAGCATCTATGCGTCCTTCTGTGCCGAAATTGTATGCTGCCAAAAGCAACATGCCAACAAAGAATACGTAGAATGTGAGTTTGAGACTTGGTATGCGTTTGAGATTAAGTCGTGGTACGAAAAGGAGATACAGCGCATAGGACAATCCTGACAAGAGTCCCCAGAAAAGTCCCATGGCAGAGAATGTTCCGTCCTCTGTGAATACTCCTGTCATCATCATCACACCAAGCGTCGCAAGTGTTATGCTCGTTGTCAACTTAAACGAGAACTTGTCTCCAAGAAATACTAAACCGATGATGGCACACCATATGGGGTCTGTATAAACCAGTGCTGTTGCAATGCCAGAAGAGAGGTAATGGTAGCATTCAAGTGTTGCTATAGCTGTACCTATGTAGAATGTTGATAATAAGATTATTCTAATTAACTCTGATAAGGAGATCCTCATGTCTGTCTTTCTTATCAGCAACATTGCCAGCATAGCCATTGAACCAAATAAGAAGCGATAAACCAATATGCTGACATTGCCCATACCTGCAGCAATGATAGGTATTGAGAACAGCGGTATCAATCCAAATGAGACACCTGACACTATGCCATTGATTATTCCTCTTGTATGTTTGTTCATAAATAGTTAGTTGTATTGATATGCTAATCTTTCATCTCCACTCCAGCAATGAATAACGCCGCAGTACTTGAATCCTGCTTTATCAATAACATTCTGCATTACCTTGTTGTCACGATGAGTGTCAATACGGATTGTGCTGTAGTGTTGTAGTGCAAAGGTCATAACCTTGTTGAATATCCCTTTCACGGTTCCATTGCTCGCTATGCGATGAATGGTAGCATAAGGATTGTTGTTCTTCCATGCTCCTTCATAGATGATGTCGTAGGTAGGGTCATTCCCTCCGCGAAGGACAAATGTTGCCACTATCACGCCATTTTCGATACACACATAGCTGTCACCACCATTGATGTCGTTCATTAGCTGTTCATTACTTGGATAGGTTTCTGCCCATTGATTTGGGTTGCCCGTTTCTCTCATGAACCTTCTTGCGACAGCAAAGATGTCCTGCATCATGGAAATGTCCTGTTCAGTTGATTTGCGTATTGTCATAAATTCGTCTTGACTTGTCTTGTATGTTCTCAGAGTTCTCGTGTTTCAAAAACAAAGTAGAGTGGGTTAGAGTGCGAGGCGTAATCCCAAACTGTTTATGTAGAATGATCGTGGTGTTTCGTTTTTTAGTGAAGGGTCGCAGTTCCTGGCATTGTGAATCCAACTACCACCACGGCACATTCCTAATGATTCGTGCATGTCCTGACACCATTCCCATACGTTTCCGCTCATGTCATAAAGTCCCAGTTCGTTCGGTTTCTTTTGACCTACCGGGTGTGACTTATTGTCGCTGTTTTCATCATACCATGCAACCTCGTCAAGTTCATTGCTTCCCGAGTATTTGAAACCCTTTGAATGTTTGCCTCCTCGGCAGGCGAACTCCCATTCCGCTTCTGTAGGTAGACGGTAAGCCTTTCCTGTCAATTCGTTTAGCTTGCTTATGAATGCCTGACAGTTGTCCCAGTTTACTTGTTCTACAGGCAGGTCATCGCCTTGCATTTCCGAAGGATTACTTTTCATTACCTCACTCCATAGTTTCTGGGTAACTTCATACTTGCAAATGTAGAAGCTTCCTGTGTCTGTTTCAACGCATACCATGTCTTTGGCAAGTTGATCAAATATGGATAGTATTGGAGCTTCGGTAGTTTCTGCTGTCTCAGATGGTGCTGGTGACGATACAGATATCGTAGTGTCCTGTTTCTGCTCCTTGTTTGTTGTTGAGGCTGGTTTGTTATTGTTGCTTGAACAACTTGTTATGAATGTCATACCGAATGCGAGGATGAAAAGAAGAACATTTAGCATTCCTACGTTCTTGTTGCGATTATTGTATTGTCTTTCAGTCTTTCCCTGTTGTGAATCGGCAGGGTTGGAGCAAGTTTTACTCTGTTTGCGCTGCATCATCTGTTCTCGTCTTAGTTTCTTCATAGCCTCTGTGGATGTGTCATGGGCCTCTATCAGTAGAGGACTCTTGTGGTACTGTACTATCTTAACGTTAACGCTATTATGTCTTTGTTTTGCTTCGATGCATTGCTCTATCAAATCTGGGTTAGCAGATTTAGGGGTAGGGACTTTATCGAAGTTTTGAATGTATGCTGCATTGGTAAGGAAGATGATGTCAGAGCCTTCTGGAAGTTCTTTCATAACCTTTACCATTAGTGTGAGCATCATGCGAAACTCGGTTGTGTTGAGGTCCGCAATAACATCTCTGCTGATGATATTCTCTCCCTGTTGACCTTTTATCTTCTTCTGGCGCGATTCGGCAGAGTCGGAGCATATTGCTTGTTGCTGTTCTATCACAACGGCAGCGCCTCCAGCTCGTTCCTTGTGTCCGTAGTCACAGGAACCACCTATCCATGCCCAATATGTTGAAGTATCTTGTGTCATTTGCTTTTTGTGTTCTAAGGTAATGTTTTATCTTGCCATGTTTGCAACCAACTTTTGTTTCTTGTCATCAAAAGTCGTGAATGAACCATTTGCATTTTGTGACTTTTACTTTGGTTGTCATGATTGTGTGGAATTCTTCTTTCTCGTGATGTAGCAAATGTTACATCACGAGGGTACAAAATTGTGTGTGTTGTAATCACGGTACAAAGGTACGACCATTTCTTTGAGCATGCAAATTTTGGAGCGTTAAACTCGGGGTACTTTTCAAACCATTCTTTTTTTAGATTGGACAATTTCCGTCAAGATTAAACTTTCCAGGGAAATGCGTCAGCAAGGTCAGGGAAACGAGTCAATGAACATCAAAAATGAAAGTCAACTTTCTCTGTACAAGACAAACACTCAACAGAAATCAAAAAATGTCTTTTGATTCTGTTTTCACTAACCGTATCTATCGTCTTTGCCTGTGCGATAATTTCTTTGCATTAGGCATAAGCAACTGGACACCCTAAAGTCTTGTTCTTGTTCATCACAAACTGGAGTTTACAAACAGCAATCAGGAGTTGTGTTGGCAAGATTTAGTGAAAAATCATATAAGCAAGTGTTTTTTAGACCTCAATACAACATTAATTCAAAGAAGTTTTTGTCATTAGTGTCCCGTTAAAGTCGGGACGAAGTTAAATTTAATCAAATAGTCCCTCAAAGAGGGGATAATCGAGTTCTTTGACATCGTTGAAATTAGTCTTTTCGAAGAGATCTCTCAGTGGAGTTTTATCCGTAAGTGAGA
>JAZUHP010000059.1:0-73607 GCA_045641785.1 Bacteroidaceae bacterium | reverse complement strand
TATTATTGGCTGTTAGTTAATTATACTTAAAACAAGTTTCTTTGTGTTTAATATTTAACAGTCTTGCAATATGCATATTCTAAAGCATAGCATTATATGAACTTCTTTTCAACTAAATTGAAGAAGAACCGTTTTTCTTTGGTTTAGATAATACACTTCGTTCTTCATTTATTCATCAGTCATTACACGAGCAGCACTCGAGCAGCACTCGAGCAGCGTACACGAATTCGTGTGCGCTCCTCGAGTAATCCTCGAGTAATTCTCGTGCGCTCCTTGGAGGTTTCTCGTAGATTTGTTGACCACTCGTTTTGATAGTCCCGTTGCAGACTCGTTGCAGACTCAATGCAGACTCAATGCAACTGCTTGGACCAACTTGTTGTACTTTATTTTGTTGTAAGATACAGATTGTGAAGAATGTATAATTAAAGAGTGTTTGTTTTTCGTTTAGTCTGTAGGTGTTGCTGAAAGCAAATTAACCAGCAAATTTTCAGAATAATTTGCAAGGGTGTCAGGTTGCTTGTGCCAAAAAGAAATAGCTTTACCGCAAGCGGTCTGTAATTGAAGACAAAAATCTACTTCCAAATAAAGCACATCTATTATAAAAATAATTATGATCACTTACTTATTAAAAACGGCAAAATTAAAAAAACACAAAAAATAATTGCCCCAAACTCTTGACAAAGGGTGTTTGGTGTATTATCTTTGCACATAACTTCTATTTACTTGACGACTATGTGTAATCAATTATTACAAAAACAAATCCTGATGTGTAACTGGCTTGTTATTAAATCGTTCGGAGTCCGTTTTGGCATCGTTTTTCGTACGATTCCCCTTCGCCGTGAGTTTGATGTAACTTAGCTCTGCCTTCGCTCGCGGAACGAGAAATGAACGAGGATGGATCGAACCTGAAGCGAAGTATTGACGGGTTCATAGCGACGGCGAATCGGGGCGGTAGCCTGTCCGAAGCGAAAATGAAGCATTGTTGCAATTCCTTTTCATGGTTTTCGTGTTTGAAATGTGACCAATCCTAACCCTTCCTGTTAGCTGGAACTGAGTCACTTTGTTTGCAGAGAGGTTCACTCTAAAGATGACTTGTTTTATTATCAATATCGTTTTGCGGATAGAAAATAAGGTTGTATATTTGTGCCAAAATATGTAATATATGGAGACTTTACAGAAACTGCCTATTGGTATTCAAAACTTTGAAAGTTTAAGGAGCGACGGTTTTCTTTATGTTGACAAGACACGTCGAATATACGAATTGGTTACGAGTGGAAAGTATTATTTCCTCTCGCGCCCTCGTCGTTTCGGTAAGTCTCTGTTGGTGTCAACACTCCATGCGTATTTTGATGGTAAGAGGGGACTATTTGAGGGGCTTGCCATTGCGGAACTCGAAAAGGACTGGGTGAAACGACCTGTGTTGCATCTGGATCTGAATACGGCAAAGTATGATACAGAAGAAAGTCTGGAATATGTCATCGATAAGTTCCTCAGAAAGCATGAAGCAGAATATGCCATTCCAAGCGAACAAAGACATCTTGGCCCTCGATTCGAGAGTGTGATTCAACGTGCCTATGAGAAGAGTGGTCAGAGAGTTGCCATACTTATTGACGAGTATGACAAACCTATGCTTCAGGCTATCGGCAACAGTGAGCTTCAGGATAAGTTCCGCAGTACGCTCAAGGAATTCTATGGTGCATTGAAGTCTATGGACGGATGCATACAGTTTGCCCTGCTCACAGGTGTTACTAAGTTCGGCAAGGTTAGCGTGTTCAGCGACCTCAACCATCTTAATGACATTTCTATGGATTTGAGATATTCAGATCTATGCGGACTTACGGAGAAAGAGATATGTGATAATTTTGACAAGCATATTGAACTTCTTGCCAAGAACAATGACTTGTCAAGGGATGAAGCAATGTCAAAGCTCAAGACAATGTATGATGGATACCATTTCCACCATAAGGCAATTGGCATGTACAATCCTTTCAGCGTGCTGAATGCCATGGACAAAAGTGAGTTTGGTAGCTATTGGTTTGAGACTGGTACTCCTACATACCTTGCAGAATTGTTGCGTTCACATAGCTACAACCTTGAAAAAATGGCGTCATGTCAAACTACGACCAAGATTTTGGATAGCATCGATCCGAATAGTACAAGCCCTATTCCTGTCATCTACCAGAGTGGATACCTTACTATCAAAGGATACGATCCACAGTTCCAACTCTATACACTTGGTTTCCCTAATCAAGAGGTAGAGTCTGGATTTCTTGACTTTCTCATTCCATATTACATGCCTATAGATTCTGTTGACACTACATTCAACATCCAGAAGTTCGTGATGGATGTGAGAAATGGTAATACTGAACTGTTCATAAAGCGTCTGCGCACACTCTTTGCAGATACTCCTTACGAGATAATAAAGGATTTGGAGAACCATTACCAGAATGTATTGTGGCTATTGTTCAAGCTCATGGGATTCTATGTTCAGGCGGAGTACCATACAAGCGAGGGACGCATTGACCTTGTCCTGAAGACACAGGACTACTGCTATGTGATGGAGTTCAAGCTTGACGGTACGGCAGAGGAGGCGCTTGCCCAAATTCAAGACAAGTCCTATACTCTACCTTTTGAACTTGACAGTCAGAAGATCATCCGTATAGGTATGAACTTCAGCAAGGAGACAAGAAACATTGAGAAGTTTATTGTTGGAAAGGGTTAATGGGTTAAAAGGTTAAAGGGGTAAGAGGTTAAAGGGATAAGAGGTTAAAAGGTTAAAGGGTTAACGGTTAATGGTTAACGGTTAATGGTTAACGGGTAAGGGTTAACTGATAGAGATAAAAACTCTGCGTCCTGCGTGTTCTCTGTGTTTCAAAACATTGTCGGTAAGTGCGAGATGTCCATATAAAGGGAAACGTCAATGTCTTTGATGGAATGTTTTTATTGTGTTTTGTGGAAGATGAATGCTTTCAATTTTGTATGCTTCCTTTTGAAATGATTGATTCCTGACATGATGATTTGTATGTTTCTCATTCATTTATAATTGATTTTACCTCTTTTTTGTGCTTTTCTTTATTTATTATGTGCGAATGTTAAAAATAAATGAGTATATTTGCGTGATATAATAGGGGAAATAATAACAAGAACTTAAATTTTAGTGTATTATTTGCGGTTTGTGGATTCGCTTTAAATATCCACTTTGAGAGAAAAACGAAATGTTAATTGAAAACGAAAAAGAATGAATATATGAAAACAAGAAGTATTAGATTTTTATTGACGCTTGTGTCTACTTTTTGCGTTGTAAGTGCTTTTGCTAATGATAACACATGGTATTATGCTAAAGCAAAAGCTTCGCGAGTAGGTGAAGGTAAGGTTTATGTGTCAAAAACAGAGGCTAAACCTGCTGATAATCTTTATGTGGATGAACATGAAAATGTTAATAGTCAGAAAGGTGGTGGTGTTAAATTTTATCTTTATGCAAAACCAAATTCAGATCTATATGCTTTTAAGGGATGGTCTTCTAATGGCATAAATTATCAGCAAGTGAGCACCAATAATCCATACAACGCTGAAGTTGAAGGTTCGGAGACTGAAGGTAATCCGTTAGAATATAATTACTTTGCTTTCTTTGTGAAGAATCCTGCAGGATTTGTGAAGAACTATATTACTTGGACTCCTGAGGTGCCATCTAATGGAAACTATTATTTCTATCATCCAAAAACAAAATCGTATTTGAAAAATGCGAGTGTTGTTGATAGTTATATTATGTCTTCAACCCTGTTTAATATATCTAATATTAATGCTACTTATATTTCGTTTAAGGATGGAAATAATACGAAATATGTTTATGAGAGCAATGGCGCAGCCGACTGGAAACAAACAGGTACTAATAAGGTGAAAAATCAGTGGAAATTAGTATCTAATGGATCTTATCCAAAAGGTTATGTAATTAGTCATGTGGATCCTTCTAATAAAAATAGAACGCGTTATATTCAGTATACACAAGAAAATCATGTGGAGTATTTGTATTATGCTAGTGATAAAGATAAATCTTCTCATTGGGCGAGTGATGCTGATAGAACTTGGCAGTTCATTTCGGAGAAACAATACTTAGACATTATCCCAGATGAAATAGTAAAGAAGTATCCAGACATTTCTGGAGCTATAGGAACGTGGGAAACTCCGATAGAAACAGAGTTTGACAATGTAAATAATGTTTGGATGGCAAAGAAAGCTGCCGTGAAGGGAGATAATGTGAAGTTTTCTTTGTCAGGGGTAGATAATGGTGTGTATGCTGTGGATGTTTATGCAAACATTCAGTATCCAGATAAAGGAAAAGTATATGTTAAGTTAAATGATATAAAAGGAGATAGAATAACAGCTACGGGTGCTAATTCTGTTATAGTAAAGGTTACAGATGGTAATTTAAATATTTGTTTGGAATCGGATAAAGACAATGTCGGTATTGTTAAAATGGCCATTCTTGGTATTAAAAAAGTGCCAAATGACTATACTACGACAGATATGTCTGCTCCATGGGTAGAAGTTACAGAAGACAATCAGTCTACATATCTTGCTGATCCAAGTAAATATCTTTATGCTATATGGTCAGATGCTGATACTCACTTGACATTGGCAAATGGCTTGAATACAAGACAAGGTACAGATTATAAGACTATGTCTTATTCTAAAAACTTTAGTATAAATAGACTTGAAGACTTGTGGGAATTCTATAAGAAGGATGGTAAGTATGTTATAGTAAATGCTTCCATGCGTGAATATATGTTGCAGACAGAAAGTGCCCACTCTGAGTATTATCGTTTTAAGCAGAATGAAACTGTGCTTGACGTGAATTCTGCTAAAATGAATATTGAATGTACATACGGCATGTGGTCTTTTATGTCTGTACAAAATAACAACTATCTTTCAAGATGGGAAACTTCAAATGATGTTAGATTGAGTTCCTCAAAGAGTTTTTATAAACTCTATGCAATCTCTCGTGCAGACTACTATGCACAGACTCAAAAAATTAAGTATAATGCTACAACATTGACTCCAATCGATGTTTCTCTCTTCTTGGCTAACCCAGAAGGTCTTGGTACAGGTGGAGATGGTGCTACAATGCTTGGTTGGACAAGAAGCAATGATTGTACATTGGCAACTTATGAAGATGCAAAGTTTGCGACAAAGAGTGGCAAGTCTTATTTTGGATATTACTCTAATGATGTAAAGACTGGACAGCCTAAGGGTAAGATGTATCAAACTATCTCAGGTCTTCCTGCAGGTTACTATGTTCTTTCTGTTAAAACGGACGACCCTCAGACTGGTGTGAACTTGTACATGGAATACAAGGATGCTTCGGATGCTAAAGTTACTTTCTCTGAAGCTTTGACATCTTCAATTGATAATGAAGTGACTGTGTCTGGAAGTGTTGCTACTGATGGAGGTAGCTTGACATTTGGAATACAATTAGAAGATTATCAACCTCATGTTGATAGTAAAGACCAGCCTGACTATTATCAGTTGATGTTTGATAAGTTTGAACTTAAGTACTATGGTACGGATGAGGTACTTGCAGAATCTGTAGGTGAGGGTGAGTATTATATTCGTACTAATGTAGGAACAGATGCTAATCCGGAATATCGTTACCTTGAGGCAGGTGGAAAATGGGGTACTGCTCCTATTATTGGTAAACACGGATTTGCTTATAAATTTGAGAAGAATGGAACAAAAAATGGACATCAGATTTATGCGTTAAATTCATTCCTATATGAGAATTCCGTAAAGGGACAGTACTTTACTGGATACTTTAATGACCGAACCATCGAAAAGTCAAAGTTGGATTTTATTCAGGTAGATGCTGCAAATAGCCCTCTTGACTATAAGATTAAAGTGGCAGAGGATCATAAATTGTCAGATAATAAGGACAAAACTTATTATGCAGGCTACCTGTATCCTGAAAGTCCTACTGTGTTGGGTGTTAAAGCTGATGATAGTGGTGCAACTGTTTGGCAGGTTGTTAACGAGTTGCAGCGAATTAAAGAGATGAGTGGTGCGAGTGCCTCTAATCCAATTGATGCAACATTCTTCATCAAGGATCCGGGCTTTACTCGTAATGATACTCGTGCAAAATACTGGGAGTTAGGTAATGGAAAGGTTCTTCACCTTAACAATGATAGTGAGGGTGGAGCATCTGTTCAATCTGGTAGTGTAACTTTCATTAAAGGAAATAATGACGACTATAAAAATGATCAGACATACCATAACTATACTGTACAGATAAAATCAACTGGAGGTACTCAAAGCTTTGACATGCACCAAACAATACAAAGTCCAAACTTGCCAATGGGTATATATAGAATATATGCTCAGGGTACTGCAGGTTCAGGAACTCTTGCTTTGTATGCGAAAGATGCTGCTGGTGCAGAACTCGGAAGTGTTGCTTTTGGTTCTAAAACGTTTGGTAGTCAAAAGGCCGCTGGTGATTCTTTTGAAGCAGGTAATTACAGAGAGTCTATTCTTGTGCATGTAAAGGAAAACGGTTTGGTTATCGGTTTCAGAGGTTCTGTTGGAACAACAGCATCATATGTTGATAATGTTGAGATGGAGTACCTTGGTGAAAAACCTATCGACCCTGCAGATCTTACTGATAAACGTGATGTGTATGTATATAATGTAGAAGCAGGTGCATTCCTTACTCAATATGATTCTAAAAACTCATCCACAGGTGTTGTTACAAGTTATGCAATAGTTGGTACAACAGGATATTTGTGGACTATACAGCCTAAGGATGGGGAAAACGGAAAGATTGCTATTATGCATAATGGTATGTATCTTGTTCCATCAAATACAACAAGTACAGCAATTGGACTTCAAACAATGGTTAAGGTGGGTGATCCTTATTATTGGACTGTAACTGTTGATGCCGACAACCCAAATAATATGATAATAAAGGATGATATGGGTCGTTTGCTTGAGTGGAATGGCGATAAGGCTTATAATGTTCTTTCTGGTACAAGTGCAGATGTGGAACCTCGTGGTACACGTTGGCAGTTATATACAGCAAGCCAGTATGGTAAAGACCGTGCATTTGCAAGTACAGCGTCAGCGTCACGATTGGCAAACTGGCCTATCGTTCGTGCAGCACGAGTAAACATGAAGAATCTTGTTGGTGATAATGCCATTGCAGGTTTGAGCGATTCTTATGCTGCAATGGATGCTGTATGGCAGAACATTCATGCGTCTTCAAGTCAGATTACTTCTGTTGTCAATGAGGTAAAGGCAAGGATTGTTGCTGCACAGAATGCAAAGAAGGGTGATGTTCGTAATCCTATTGATGTTAGCTTCCTTATTAATAATGCTAACTTGGGAGAGGGCACAAATAAAGAGAGTGTTGCAACAGGCTGGACTGTAGAAAGTGGTGCATGGAGTACTGTAAACAGGGCAGAGACAATTTATCCTAATAAAAAGGACATGATTAATATAGGACGTTTCCTTTGGGCTACAAGTGCAAGTGTTTTGAAACAGACAGTTTCTAATTTGCCATCAGGTACTTATAAATTGGCTGTTGATGTACGTGGTCGTACGAAACCGTCTGTTTATAATGTGACATTGGTACCGTCTGTTTCAAATGGTTCCGATGGACGTGAGGGAACTTTCTCTGAATCTTCTAGCATTACATTCGGTATTAAGGAGGTTGTAACCAAATATGTCGTCATTAAAGATGATGATGCAACAAAGAATCTAACTATTAGATTTGCTTTGGAGAGTGGTTCTGTTGCATTTGACAACTTTAGACTGCTCTATTGTGGTAAAGTAACTGACGAGGGCGACTTTAGATTAATTAAGGTTAATGACAATACCGAGATTGAGTTGCAAGGTACATGGGATATTACTAACAAACCAGAACTTGGTACTAACTACCTTGCTTTGAAAGATGCCTTAAGTACAAATGACATTGGTGCAATTCATGTATACGATGAGAATGCAACTGTTGTTGGTGATCTTGATCTTTACAATAACTATATTAAGGGAACTAATACGGTTGTTTATACAGATATTAATAATGTTATTGGAGATGCTAATGTCATTAGACGTGATAAGGTAGACACGGTAGATGGTGAGGATATTAATTACTCATGTAACAACCTCGTTCTTACAGATAAGCAAGGAACAACATTCCTTTCAATTCCATACGGATTCAAGGCTTCTAATGTGTCCTTCAATCGTTCTGTAACGCCTGATAAGACTGATGGTTTCCAATGGACTAATATCGTAGTTCCATTTGATATTACAAGTCGTCCTACGGGTATCATTGATTTCTACGAACCAATGAGTCTTGTTGACTGGGAAAGTGGTAAGACAACGCTTCGTGTTGTGACTATGAATGAGGATGGAACGCTTGAACATAATACTCCTGCTCTTGTTAAGGCTGACGGTAATATCTCTATCAATGAGAAGAATGCTTACGTATATCCTACTTCAGAACTTGAGAAACCAAGACCTGACAAGCCAGGTATGAACTTGTTCGGTAACTACACTAAGAAGTATGTTGTTGGTGGAGGTAATGATAAGAATAATCCACAGGATATTGCAAACGCTGACGGACTTCATGCCAACAAGGGCTACTACACTAATAGCAACAAGTTTAAGTGTGGTAACGGATGGTTTAATATTGGTGCATTCCGTGCATTTATCTATGATGGTTCTTCTGACGGTTCTTCTGCTGCTGCAAGGCGTGGAATGACATTTGACATTGAAGAATGGATTAATGCTGAGATTACAGAGATTGCAGATGTTGAAGAAGAAGTCAAGATAGAGGCTTATTATTCTGTTAATGGTATTCGCTTAGATTCTCCTCAGAAGGGTGTTAATATAGTTAAGTTCTCTAACGGTATGAAGAAGAAAATCTTCGTCAAGTAATATATTGTATATTTTGCATGATGTAATTGTTTTAACAACTTTTGCATCATGCAAAATGTTTAATTTGTTATTACTTTATGACTTTACTCTGCCTCGAGATATGGGAATTTTGCTTTTTGTGCTTTTCTATAGGTGGTTATTGCCAAATTATGCTTATCTTTGCGGTCGATATTTTGTAAAATCGTAAATAAAGTCATTTCGATTAAACATAGTTTGTATTTCAAAATGTGTCATGTGAGATAGGTGATTTCATTGTCTTGCATACTCTTTGAAGGTATAATATATGTAACTTGAATTATAATATGAAGAAAAAATATATATGTCCTACCATTGACTCGTGTGAGTATGACCTTACATTGTCTGTTCTCGTTGAGAGCGGTGACGTGGACGATGGTACCCCGGACGAATGGGGTGATGCTCGTCGTAGAGGTGTAATGGATGATGATAACAACGGTAGGGATAAAACATTTGGTTCACGTGGTTCACGTGGCAAAGGCTGGGGTAGTCTTTGGTAATTAGAATTACAAATTCATTATTATATAGATGATATAGTCACATTAGAAATGTGACTATATTTTTTTTTGTATCTTTGCATAATAAAAACGTTATTTATTATGGTACTCAACTATATTTGGATAGCATTCTTTGTCTTGGCGGCTGTGTGTGCTGTCATACAATGTGCATTCTTTGGCAACACAGGTGTGTTTGCTGATATCATAAATTCTACATTCGATAATTCCAAGACTGCCTTTGATATTAGTCTTGGACTGACAGGTGTGTTATCCCTATGGATGGGTGTGATGAAGGTAGGCGAGAAGGGAGGAGTGGTCAATGCTCTGTCACGTGTCTTGTCACCTCTCTTTGTCAGACTCTTTCCGGACATACCTAAAGGTCATCCTGCTACTGGACATATCTTCATGAACATTGCTGCTAATATGCTTGGACTTGATAATGCTGCCACTCCACTTGGACTAAAGGCAATGGAGAGCATGCAGGAACTGAATAAAATGAAGAATGAAGAAGGTAGAATGAAGAATGGCTGGAATGATGCTGAGGTTGCAGAACGTAATACTTGGGCAAGTAATCCTATGATCATGTTCCTTGTGCTTAATACCTCAGGTCTTACTATAATTCCTGTAAGCATTATGGTCTATAGGGCACAAATGGGTGCAGCACAACCAACAGATATCTTTGTGCCTATACTGCTTGCTACTTTTGTGGCTACTATTGCTGGTATAGTAATAGTAAGTCTATATCAAAAGATTAATCTTCTTCAACCAGTATTGCTTGGTACTCTTGGTGGACTCTGCGCTCTTGTGGCTGGTATTATATGGGGATTCTCAAAGATGGATAAGGATACTATGGATACAGTTTCCAGTCTTGCTGCAAATGTTATTCTCTTCGGCATAATACTGAGTTTCATAATAGCTGGTGCTGTCAAGAAGGTTAATGTGTATGATGCCTTCATAGAAGGCGCTAAGGACGGTTTTCAGACTGCTGTGAGGGTTATTCCTTATCTTGTGGCTATTCTCGTCGCTATTGGCGTTTTTAGAGCCAGTGGTGGCATGGATCTGTTAATTAGTGGTATCAACTGGTGTGTTAATGCTCTTGGCTTCAATGCTGACTTTGTTCCTGCCTTGCCTACGGCGATAATGAAACCTCTGTCTGGTAGTGGGGCAAGAGGTATGATGGTGGACACTATGCAGAACTTTGGTGCTGATAGCTTTGCCGGTCGTCTGTCCTGCATCTTCCAGGGAAGTACAGATACTACGTTCTATATCCTTGCTGTCTATTTCGGTTCTGTGGGTATCAAGAATACTCGCCATGCGGTCACTTGTGGGTTATTAGCTGACCTTGCTGGTGTTGTTGCTGCCATTGCAATAGCTTATATGTTCTTCGGATGACATTAATATCAAAGCATATAATTGATGTCTGCGACGCAACATGAATTATCATGAATTACCCACGAATTATTTCATAAATTATTGAGCTATGTTTGATTATAAGCAATACGAAGATTTGTGCTATGACATAATCGGAGCAGCAATGGAGGTCCATAGAGTTCGCAAATATGGACTTTTAGAGTCAATATACAATGAATGTCTTCATATTGAACTAGAAGATCGTGGTATAGAAAATGAGCCGGAACAGGAACTTTGTTGTTATTATAAATCACACAAATTAAAGAAAAAATTCCGAATGGATATTGTAGTGGGTGATGTCTGTGTGGAATTAAAATCGGCAAAGGAAATAATTCCTGCTCATCGTGCGCAGTTATTCAATTATCTAAGACTAACGAAGAAACCTGTAGGCTTGTTAATTAATTTTGGAAATAAACAACTTCAGGGTGAAAGATATGCGTATGTTGAGGAAACAAATGAATGTGTTTTAATGGATAGGCATATGAATTTGTTATTTGATAAAGCTGTTGATTGTGATTATGAAGTAAACGATATGACTGATGACTTTGAATAGTTGTAATATGTAACTAAGTAATTAGAACATATGCTAATTATTTGTGAGCATCTATTGAGTTTTCTGTTTGCTTGTAATTTATGAAATAATTCGTGGGTAATTCATGATAATTCGTGTAGTGCCACAGGCAGTATTAATTAAGAATAAAGTATACATGTAATAAGTGATTTTGAATAAAGAAGAATTACACGTAGCAACTATCGGGTTCTTTGATGGTGTTCATCAAGGGCATAGGTACCTTATCCGTCAGGTGATGGATGAGGCTATAAAGCGTGGATTAAAGTCTATGGTCGTAACTTTCCCTACACATCCACGTAAGATTCTGCAACCAGAGTTCCATCCTCTTTTGCTTTCTATGGCAGATGAAAAGGTCGGTATGCTTGAAAGTGAAGGGGTGGATGTGATTACCCTTATGAACTTTACTCGTGAACTCTCTATGATGTCAGCCAAAGACTTTATGAAGAAGTTGCATGATGAGTATAATGTGTGTGTTCTTGTGATAGGATATGACCATAAGTTCGGACATAATCGTGAAGAAGGTTTTCATGACTATGTGAGATATGGAAAAGAGATAGGGGTAGATGTTATACAGGCTCTTGAAGAGCCAGAGGGTAAGTATTCGTCTACTGCGGCTCGTAATGCTCTTCTGAATGGTGATATAGATATGGCTAATGCTATATTGGGTTATCCTTATTTTATGGAGGGGTGCGTGGTTAATGGGTTCCATGTGGGAACTAAGATTGGTTATCCCACTGCTAACATTTCTTTGCCTGAAGATAAATTGATACCTAAGGGTGGAGTATATCAGGTTAGGGTAGAGGGGCATCTTGCGATGCTTAACATTGGTTTTAGACCTACATTGAACAATGGTCCTAAGATGAGTATTGAGGTGCATATCTTCGACTTTGATGAAGATCTGTATGGTAAAACTATTAAGGTTGAGTTCTTGAAGAGGATAAGAGATGAGATTAAGTTTGGTTCTGTGCAGGAACTGAAACAGCAATTAGTTAAGGATGAAGAATTGTGCCGCAAGGCTTTGTAACAAATAATTATATGGTAGAGATATTGGGTGTTTTAGTTAGTCTCGATATATTTCAGGAGATGTTCTGTTGTGACCTTTCAAAGTGTCATGGTGAGTGTTGTGTTGAAGGTGATGCAGGTGCTCCTGTACTTATTGATGAGGTAAGTGAACTGGAGGATGCTTGTGATATTGTCTGGAATGACCTGCCTGATAAAGCAAAGAAACAGATTGAGGCGGAAGGTGTGGTCTATCCTGATAAGGATGGCGAACTTGTTACGCAGATTATCAATGGCAAGGACTGTGTGTTTGTCAAGTATGATAACGTATCTCTTGATGGCGGCAAGACAAAGGGACCTCGTTGTGCCCTTTGTGCAATAGACTGTGCTTTTCGTGAAGGAAGGACTAAATGGCAGAAGCCTATCTCTTGCGCTCTTTATCCTATCCGCGTCAAGGATATTGGTGGCACTCCTGGTCTTAACTATCACAAGTGGGATGTATGTAAGCCTGCTCGTGAACTTGGTAAGAAACTGAATATACCTGTCTATAAGTTTCTAAAGGACCCACTTGTCCGCCGTTTTGGACAAGAGTGGTATGATGAGTGTTGCATTGTTGCAGAGGAACTTAAAAAGGCTGGGTATATAAAGTAACTCAGCTTTAGCATTTGCTAAAACTGATAGGTTGTAGGATTATAAGGTTGCTATGCTTGTGAGATTATAAGGTTTGATTGATTGCTCATGCATAGATTCAATGAGTATTGCACCTAATAACATAAAACCTAACAACCTGATACCCTTTTAACAGAATTGACTACGGAAGTCATTATTTTTCCGTTACTTATTTGTATATATGGTATTTAATGTTTATATTTGCCATAAGTAAGTGAACAGAATTATTTTTATAATGCCTGCATCCCTTACTGGACATCTTTTGCCCTTCAAAACGGTTATGTAGGGGACACTACACGCCCTTTCTTGAAAGGCAAAATATGAACCATTAGTGAATACATCAATTATAAAATAATTCTGATCACTTACTTATAATCTTATGACTATAATATGAAATTAAAAGACCTTTTAATTCTGATATCCTTATTCTTGTCTTCCATGCTGTCTTATGGTATGGATTATGTTGAGTGTTGGAAAAATGTGCCAGATAAGTATCATGAAAGATATAATGAGATCTGTTCAAGTATTGACCAGGAATGGGTGTTGGCTTTTGCTGATAGCCTCGATGTCCTTGCTGACAATGAACGGTTTGATCCAATGCATTACTATGCTTCAGAGATAAGATGTCACTATTATTACTATAAGGAAGATTCCTTGAACTTCCTAATCCATAATCAGAAGGCGTGTGACTGGGCAAAGAAATGTGAGTTCAAGGAACTGTATTATTGTGAGATGATGAACGTCGTTACGTTCTATTCTATACTTAATTACAAGTATCAGGCTCAGAAGTCGGCGCAGAGAATCCTTAATGAGGCTAAGGCAGATAAGAATGTTAATGGCATGTATTATGGCTATAGTGCCTTGGGTATTGTGTATAGTGAAAAACGTGACTTTGCTCATGCCATTGAAAACTTTAGCAAGGCAATAGAATGCTGTAACCAGGTGGAAAATCCTACGTCTGGTGCTAAGTCTCAGATATATTGGTATATCTCTTCTTGCTATTATGAATGTCTGGATTATGAGAACGCTATTCTGAATGCTAAAGAGGCTTATCAGCTTGAACCTGGTGCCGAGGAAGCAATGGTTGTTCTTGCTAAATCGTATTATCATTTGGGTAGGTATGACGAGTTTATGGGTATCTATCCTAAGATTCAGTCTTGTACTACCTATGATTCAAGAACCCATAATGATTTTCTTGATCAGGTAACCGTGTTGAAGTTGATTATTGAGAAGAAATATTCGGAGGCTCTTCTTGCATGTTCTAAGTTACACCAGAAAAAAGATAAGTATGCTTTTCTTGTAGAGGTATATAAGCATATGAATAACTGGGAGATGGCGTATGCATGTCAGGATACTCTGGCTGGTATTCAAAATTCTCTTGCTCAGTCGATGTATTCTGAAGAGATGATTGAGATGTCTACGGAACTTGACGCTGTTAATAAAAACATAGAGATAGATGCAAAATTGCAGAGACACAGATACATGCTTATAATATGTGTCATATTTGTAATATGTGCCATTGTTTCAGGTGTCTTTGTGTATTTGAGGTACAAGACTGCAAACGATAAGAATAAGGCTCTTACCGCAAATATTGACCAGCTTATCAAGTACAAGAATATGGCTCTTAGCCTTGAGAAGGAAAAGTATGAACAGATGCAAAATGTGACAGCTTCAGAAGTGGTTGGTGAGCAAGAGTCTGAAGATGATTTGCAACTTGAACAGTTTAATGATGGTGATACTTTTGGGGATGTTTTAAGCGAGGATGATAGACGTAAGATACAACGATTTATATATGAGATTACTTCACGTAAACTGTTTGTTGACCCTAACTTCAATCGTGATACGCTTATAGATGAACTGCATATTCAAAAACGTTCATTTACTAAGTTCTTTGAGGCATATACTAAATCTACTTTCAAGGAGTTCCTTACAGGAGTTCGTCTGGAATATGCCGCTCAGCTTATCAAAGAGCGTCCAGAGTATACGATAGAGGCTATAGCTGCTGAATGTGGTATATCAAGCTATGTGACGTTCCATCGTAATTTTACGCGTTATTTCGGAATTGCTCCAAGTTCTTATAGGGCTCAGTTATAAAAAATATAGAAGGTTGTCTGGAATGACAGGAATACCCAGGATTGCCGGATGGTCCGGTCATTCTGGTTTTTCCTGTCATTCCGGCATTTCCGGGAATACCGGAAGTGCCGGGTATTCCGGACAACCTTCTCAATTATAGAGTGTCTATTGTTTTGTTATTTTATAGCCTCAATGAGTTCTGCAGGAGTTACCATCTTCTGTTCTCCTGTAATCATGTTTTTGAGGTTTACCTTGCCTTCTGCCATTTCTGTTTCACCAACGATGGCTACAAACGGAATCTGTTTTGCATTAGCATAAGACATCTGTTTCTTCATCTTTGTAGAGTCTGGGTAGATCTCTGCACGTATACCTGCCTTACGTGCATCTGCAAGGATTGGTAGACAGAAGTCTGTCTCTGCTTCACCGAAGTTCACGAAGAGAAGCTGTGTGGCATTTACAGCCTCCTTTGGATAAAGGTCGAGTTGGTTGAGTACGTCGAAGATACGGTCTGCACCGAATGATATTCCGACACCACTGAGTCCTGGCATGCCAAAGATACCTGTGAGGTTGTCGTAACGTCCACCACCTGTGATAGAACCAATCTGTACATCGAGTGCCTTTACTTCGAATATCGCACCTGTATAGTAGTTAAGACCGCGTGCAAGAGTAAGGTCGAGTTCAATATCGTTATTGAGATTTGTGAGTTTAGAAAGGATGTACTCGCTTTCTTCTACACCCTTAAGACCTATTTCGCTGTCCTTGAGAACTTCCTTCATTGTTGCCAGTTTCTCTGCATTTGTACCGGATAGTTTAATAATAGGTTGAAGTTTCTCTATTGCATCTGCAGGAATACCATCATTGGCAAGTTCTTCGTTTACTGCATCAAGACCTATCTTGTCAAGTTTGTCGATTGCTACTGTAATGTCAACAATCTTGTCTGCCTGACCAATCATCTCAGCAATACCTGTAAGGATCTTACGGTTGTTGATCTTGATACATACACGAACACCGAAACGTGTGAAGACTGTATCAACAATCTGCATGAGCTCTACTTCATTGAGAAGAGACTCTGAACCAACAACGTCTGCATCACACTGGTAGAACTCACGGTAACGACCTTTCTGAGGACGGTCTGCACGCCATACTGGCTGTATCTGGTAGCGCTTGAATGGTAAGGCAAGTTCCTCACGGTGTTGTACTACAAAGCGTGCAAATGGTACTGTAAGGTCATAGCGAAGACCTTTCTCGCAGAATTTGCTTGCGAGCTTAAGTGTACTTGTGTTAGCAACTTCTTCACCAGTCATTCCGTGCATGAAGTCACCAGAGTTGAGAATCTTGAAAAGGAGTTTGTCACCTTCCTCGCCGTACTTTCCCATAAGAGTTGAGAGATTCTCCATTGCAGGAGTCTCAATCTGCTGGAATCCGTAGAGTGCATAAACATCTTTGATTGTGTTGAATATGTAATTACGCTTCGCCATCTCAACAGGTGAGAAATCGCGTGTTCCTTTTGGTATACTTGGTTTCTGTGCCATAATTTAATCGGACCCCCTCCTCGGTCCTCCCCCTATATGGGGAGGAGGTGCCCTCCGGAACAAGGTTCTGTTATATTGTTATTATTAATTATTATTTCTATTTATTGTTCTGTGTTCTTTTCTAAAATTTAGAGTTATATACCTAGAACATCTTTGCTACTCTTTCTATTCCGGCCACAAGTGCATCAACCTCTTCTATGGTGTTGTATAGACCGAAGCTTGCGCGTACTGTACCTTCTATGCCAAGACGATGCATGAGTGGTTCTGCACAATGGTGTCCTGTACGGACTGCAATTCCAAGACGGTCGAGTAGGGTACCCATGTCCAGATGGTGTATGTCTCCAACAAGGAAACTGATTACAGCATCTTTATGAGGTGCAGTACCGATGAAACGCATACCATCTATCTGACTCATCTTTTCCATTGCATATCTTGTTAGTTCCTGTTCATGTGCATAGATGTTATCCATGCCAAGAGCAGAAACATAGTCGAGTGCCTTTGCAAGAGCATGTGTGGCAACATAGTCAGGTGTACCAGCTTCAAACTTGTATGGTAACTCGTTGTATGTGGTTTTCTCGAATGAGACGTTCTTTATCATCTCGCCTCCACCCTGATAAGGAGGGAGTTTCTCGAGCCACTCTTCTTTACCGTATAGAACACCTACACCGGTAGGACCATATATCTTATGTCCTGAGAATGCGAAGAAGTCACAGTCGAGATCTTGCATGTCTACCTTAAAGTGTGGTGTGCTTTGTGCACCGTCTACAAGGACAGGAATGTTATGTTCGTGTGCTGTCTTGATGATTTCCTTTACTGGGTTAACAGTACCAAGAACATTGCTTACATGAGCACAGCAAATAAGTTTTGTATGCTCATTGATAAGACTTTTATACTCGTCAAACAGAAGTTCTCCTTCATCTGTCATAGGAATGACACGAAGGTTTGCTCCCTTGCGTTCACAGAGCATTTGCCAAGGCACGATGTTGGAGTGATGCTCCATGGTGCTGACAATAATCTCTTCGCCCTCATGTATAAATGCTTCTCCAAAGGAGAAAGCAAGCAGGTTGATGCTCTCTGTAGTTCCGCGAGTAAAGAGTATCTCATTAGTGCTTTTGGCATTTATGAATGCTCGAACAGTTTCACGACTTGCTTCATGAAGGTCTGTTGCCTGTTGAGAAAGGAAATGTACACCACGATGTACATTTGCATTTACATTGTAGTATTCATCAACCATTGCCTCTACAACACAGCGTGGCTTTTGAGTTGTAGCACCATTGTCAAGGTATACAAGTGGCTTGTTGTATATTTGTCTTGAAAGGATTGGAAAGTCCTCTCTTACTTTTTTGATATCGTACATAAAGCCCCCCGACCCCCAAGGGGGCGTGCCATTCGGTTTGGGGGGAATGGCTTATTTACTCGACTTTGTCTCTTTTTTGCTTTGTCGATAGGTTTTATGTGTTTTAGGTTTACTTTCTTCGCCAGTGAGAAAAGAACCTAATTGCCTCACCGGTATAGTGACCTTGTTACCTTACAACCTATCAGTTTTATTTGCAGAGTTTGCAATCATCACATTTCTCAAGTTCACCACGGAAACGCTTTTCCACCTTGACAAATAGCTTGTCGCGAAGTGGCTGGAGTTGTATCTGGTCTATTACCTGTCCCATAAATGCATTCTTGAGAAGCATTCTTGCCTCATTCTCAGGTACTCCACGCTGACGCATATAGAAGAGTGCATTCTCGTCCATAACACCAACTGTTGAACCGTGTGCACACTTTACGTCGTCTGCATAGATTTCAAGCATTGGTTGTGTGAACATACGTGCCTCAGTAGATGCACATAGGTTTGCGTTTGTTTCGTGACTTGATGTCTTTTGTGCGTCTTTTTCTACAAGAATCTTTCCTGCAAAAGCTCCTACAGATTTATCATCTACTACATACTTGTACAACTCATTTGATGTACAGTTTGGAGCACGATGGTCAATAAGAGTATTATTGTCTATTCGCTGACTTCCTCCACCTATTGCACAGCCATTTAGTGTTACTTCTGAGTTCTCGCCCTTGAGTACTACATCGCAAAGGTTACGTGTCTGTCCATTATATAGAGTGAAAGAATTGTGCTTGACGGTACAGTCACGCTCCACATTAATATATACATTGGAGAAACGACTGCAAAGAGGAGTTGTCTCTTCTATCTCATAGATATCAAGATGGCTGTTGTCCTTACAGAAAACCTCCATAACCTGAGTCGTGAGGAAGCGTTGTTTGTCTTCTGCATGGTCATTAATGATGATGGTTGCTTCGGCACCTTGTTCAAGAATGACAAGGACACGACGGTTCATCATTGTTGCCACGTTACCCCTAAGCCAGTTGTCTATCTGTATAGGATCTTCGGCACGTGTGTTCTTTGGAACATAAATCACTAATGTGTCATGAGCGAGAGCTGTGTTTAGTGCTGTGATGCCATCGTTCTTGTCAACAATAGTGTTGTAATATGAGGAGATGTCAACAGGTGATTCCGCAAGTCGGAAGATGTACTTGGATGGTTTTACATCCAAGGCGTTGAAAGATACACCATAGTTAGGTGCAAAATATGCATCCACGTCGGTGTACTTGTATCGCTCCACCTTCTTAGAAGGGAAACCTACCTTCTCAAACACTTTGAATGCTTCGTCACGAACATTGTTCATGACTTCACAGCTCTTCTGCTTGATAAGGCTGTTCACCTCATTATAGAGTTCTATGTATTGTTGTTCACTTTTCATATAGTGTATGGTTTAGAGTGTATAGTTTAGAGACTTTGCTTTCATGCAAAAGTCTCTCAACTCTCATCCCTCAACTTTCAATTGTTCCTTAATCCAGTCGAAACCTTCGTTTTCAATCTTGAGAGCAAGGTCAGGACCGCCAGTCTTGACAATCTTACCATCAATGAGAACATGTACAATGTCTGGCTTGATATAGTCGAGGAGGCGCTGGTAATGAGTAATAACCATTGCACTTGTCTCTGGTGTACGAAGCTTATTGAAACCTTCTGCTACTATGCGGAGAGCATCAACATCAAGACCAGAGTCTGTCTCGTCAAGGATACAGAATGTTGGTTCGAGCATAGCCATCTGGAATATCTCGTTACGCTTCTTCTCTCCACCTGAGAAACCTTCGTTTACAGAACGGTTCATCAGTTTCTGGTCAATCTCGACAAGTTTGCGTTTTTCACGCATAACCTTCAGGAACTCTGTTGACTTTAATGGTTCCTCACCCTTAGCCTCACGACGAGCATTAACAGCGGCACGCATAAAGTTTGTCATGCTTACACCAGGTATCTCTATAGGTGTCTGGAATGACATGAAGATTCCTTCATGAGCACGTTCCTCTGTCTTCATGGCAAGAAGATCCTTGCCATTGAATGTGATTGAACCCTCAGTAACCTCATAGGCTGGGTTACCTACGATGACATTGGATAAAGTTGACTTACCAGCACCGTTTGTACCCATGAGTGCATGAATCTCACCATCATTGATAGTAAGGTTTATGCCTTTCAATATTTCTTTACCACCTACAGTGGCATGCAAATTCTTTATTTCTAACATAACGTTTAGTGTTAAGGCATGTTCTAATAATTACAATTTCTCTTGACATCATCTTTGTTGTCTTTTGCATATTGTCTTTCAAAGTCTTAAACCATAGCTCGCTATGCTTTTCCGCCTTTTCAAGGCAATCTGCTCGAAAATAAAACAAAGTCCATTCAATGCTAATTTATAGAATCTGCCTTTTGTGTTAAGAAACATTTCCTATAAACTAAAGTCTCTTAGCTCTAATCTCTCAACTCTTAACTTTATCCTACACTTCCCTCAAGACTTACGCTAAGGAGCTTTTGTGCTTCTACAGCAAATTCCATTGGGAGTTTGTTGATAACCTCTTTTGCATAGCCATTGACGATAAGTCCAACGGCTTCTTCTGTTGATATGCCTCGCTGGTTACAGTACATCAGCTGGTCCTCGTTAATCTTTGACGTTGTTGCCTCATGCTCAACGGTAGCTGTGTTGTTGTGGATGTCCATATAAGGGAATGTATGTGCTCCACATTCATTTCCAAGAAGGAGTGAATCACAGCTTGAGTAGTTGCGTGCTCCGTCTGCCTTAGAACCAACCTTGACAAGTCCTCGGTATGAGTTTTCACTCTTTCCTGCACTTATACCTTTTGATATGATAGTGCTACGAGTGTTCTTGCCAATGTGTATCATCTTGGTACCAGTATCGGCAATCTGGTGATTGTTAGTCACGGCAACAGAATAGAACTCTGCCTGTGAATTGTCACCCTGCAAGATGCATGACGGATACTTCCATGTGATGGCTGAACCTGTTTCTACCTGTGTCCAGGATAGTTTGGAGTTCTTTCCACGAAGGTGACCTCGTTTTGTTACAAGGTTAAGCACACCTCCCTTACCGTTCTCGTCACCAGGATACCAGTTCTGGACAGTTGAATATTTAACTTCTGCATTGTCCATCACAACAATCTCGACTATGGCAGCATGAAGCTGATTCTCGTCGCGCATTGGTGCTGTACATCCCTCAAGATAGCTTACGTATGAACCTTCATCGCAAACAATGAGAGTACGTTCAAATTGTCCTGTATTTCGAGCGTTAATACGGAAATATGTTGATAGTTCCATAGGGCAACGAGTTCCCTGTGGGATATAAACAAAAGAACCGTCGCTAAATACTGCAGAGTTAAGTGCGGCAAAGTAATTGTCACGATAAGGAACAACACTTCCAAGATACTGTTTTACGAGATCAGGATATTCCTTAACAGCTTCGCTGATAGAGCAGAATATGATGTTCTTCTCAGCAAGCTTTTCCTTGAAGGTAGTCTTGACAGATACAGAGTCCATGACTGCATCTACAGCCATGCCACTAAGTGCAAGTCTCTCTTCGAGAGGAATGCCAAGTTTGTCGAATGTCTTGACAAGTTCAGGATCAAGTTCCTTCTTCTCGCCATCGGCACTCTTCTTGGTAGGGTCTGCATAGTAGGATATTGCCTGGTAGTCAATCTCTGGCAAAGTGAGATGAGCCCATGTTGGCTGTTCCTGAGTCAACCAGTAGCGATAGGCTTCAAGGCGAAACTCAAGTAACCATTCAGGTTCTCCTTTCTTTGCCGAGATGATGCGGATAACATCCTCGTTGAGACCTTTATCTATTATTTCTGTTTGTACATCAGTGGTGAATCCAAATTCATATTTCTTCTCCGCCACCTCACGAACAAACTCGTTTTGTTCACTCATAAGGTTTACATATTAGGAGTTAATGGTACAATAATATAAGGTATGTAATGAATACTTGACTATTCATTGTTGAGAAACCTGCATAGTCATTTGGTAATTACACCTTTAGTATTTTGTACTCTTACCCACTTGTAAAATTATTCTCCCATTACGGAGTCAACAGCTTTGTCTACAGCATTGTCAACAGATGTCTTGATACCTCTCATTGGAGTGGCACCATTTGCCTCCTCTGTAGAGTCAGTAACGATGATGATATCTGGAACAATTGGCTGAGCTGTATGCTTGATAAGATAGTATGTAGAAGGACGTTCCTCAAGGTTCTCAGTCTTATATCCACATGAACTCTCAACAAAGTCGAAGAAGTTGAATATGGAACTGAGGAGGAGCGTGAAACTAATCATACCAATAGCAGCACCGCAGAGACGGTTGACAAATCCGAGGTGTATTGACTCAAAAGCCTTTGTGAGAAGTGATGCTATCCATCCAAGCACTATTGGCACAAGAATAAAGATTAGCACAAAAGCAAAGACTCTACCAACACTTGATGAAGTATCACTTATGTTGGCAAGGTAGTCACCAAACTCCTTATAAAGCATTGCTGCTATAATGAGTCCGGTTACAACACCGCAGAGATGAGCTATCTGCTTAAAAGCACCTTGATAGAAGCCGAAGGCGGCTCCTATCAATAGTACTATTAATATTAATGAATTCATTTTTGTTGTTCTGGTTGTTCTAGATGCTCTAGATATTCTAGATTCTCTAGAAGTTCTAGATAATCTAGATATTCTAGTTGCTCTAGAATATTAAAGTTTTGTCTTGACCTCAATCTCTGCGTATGTCTCGAGGATATCGCCTTCACGAATATCGTTGTAGTTGACGATAGAGATACCACAATCGAAGTCACGTCCAACTTCCTTAACGTCATCCTTGAATCGTTTGAGGGCAAGGATCTCACCAGTATGAACAACGATACCGTCACGGATGACACGAATCTTGTCTGAGCGGTGAATCTTACCATCAGTAACCCAAGCACCGGCAACAGTACCAACCTTTGTGATCTTGTAAACCTGACGTACCTCTGCCTGACCTGTGTTCTCTTCCTTGAGAGTTGGTGCAAGCATACCTTCCATAGCATCCTTGATCTGTTCGATACAGTCATAGATGATAGAGTAGAGGCGGATATCAACACCTACCTGGTCAGCAAGTTTACGTGCTGCTGCAGATGGGCGAACCTGGAATCCGATGATGATAGCATCTGATGCTTCTGCAAGTGTAACATCACTCTCAGAGATAGCACCCACAGCCTTGTGGATAACATTGACCTGAATCTTCTCTGTTGAGAGCTTGATGAGTGAGTCAGAGAGTGCCTCGATAGAACCGTCCACGTCACCCTTAACAATAAGGTTGAGCTCCTTGAAGTCGCCAAGAGCAATACGACGACCAAGTTCGTTGAGGTCGACACGCTTGAGAGTACGAAGACCCTGCTCACGCTTCAACTGTTCACGCTTGTTACATATCTCACGAGCCTCCTGCTCTGTCTCCATAGTATGGAATGTGTCACCTGCTGTTGGTGCTCCATTAAGACCAAGGATAACAGCTGGTTCTGCAGGAAGAGCCTGCTGGATGCGCTGTCCACGTTCGTTGAACATTGCCTTGATACGTCCATAATGTGTTCCAGCAAGAACGATGTCACCCTGATGGAGTGTACCATTGCTAACAAGAACAGTAGCAACATATCCACGTCCCTTATCAAGAGTTGACTCGATGATAGAACCTGTAGCCTTACGGTCTGGGTTTGCCTTAAGATCGAGAATCTCTGCCTCAAGAAGTACCTTTTCCATAAGTTCCTCTACACCGATACCCTTCTTGGCACTAATCTCCTGGCACTGGTACTTACCACCCCAATCCTCAACGAGAAGGTTCATGGCAGCGAGCTGTTCACGAATCTTATCTGGATTTGCACCTGGCTTATCAATCTTGTTGATTGCGAATACCATTGGTACACCTGCTGCCTGAGCATGAGCGATAGCCTCCTTTGTCTGTGGCATTATTGCATCATCGGCAGCAACGATGATGATTGCAATATCGGTAACCTGAGCACCTCGAGCACGCATCGCTGTAAATGCCTCGTGACCTGGAGTATCAAGGAATGTGATGTGGCGTCCATCGTGCATCTTGACATGGTATGCACCGATGTGCTGAGTGATACCACCAGCCTCACCAGCAATCACATTAGTCTTACGAACATAGTCGAGGAGGGAAGTCTTACCGTGGCCAACGTGACCCATCACAGTGATGATAGGAGCGCGGCTCTGGAGATCTTCTTCAGCATCCTCCTCCTCTACGATAGCGTTAGATACTTCCTCACTTACATAGCTTGTTGTGAATCCGAACTCTTCTGCAACGATATTGATAGTCTCGGCATCAAGACGCTGGTTGATACTTACCATCATACCGATTGTCATACATGTACCGATAACCTTTGTTACAGGTACATCCATCATTGTTGCAAGTTCACTTACAGTCACGAACTCAGTAAGCTTGAGTACCTTGCTCTCTGCATTCTCAAGTTCTTCCTCTTCAGACATACGTTCACGAACAGCGTTACGTTTGTCCTTACGGTACTTGACACCCTTCTTCTCTTGTTTAGAAGTGAGGCGAGCAAGTGTCTCCTTAACCTGCTTTGCTACTTCCTCTTCAGAAAGTTCTACAGGCTTCTGTGGCTGCTTGTTCTTGTTCTTATTCTTCTTGCCCTGACCGTTCTGGTTGTTGTTACCGCCATTATTGCCCTGGCCATTATTCTTATTGTTATTATTGTTCTTGCCCTGGCCGTTGTTCTTGTTCTTGCCCTGGCCATTCTGCTGGTTCTGCTGTTTTGCTGCAGCATCTACATCGACACGCTCATTCTTGATACGGTTGCGCTTTTTCTTAGCGCCGCCGTTTTCATCTGTACCGTTCTTCTCATTGCGCTCCTTCTTCTTCTCTGCCTTGCTCTTACGGTCAGGGCGAGTCTTAGAGTTGAGGCTTGAGAGGTCGATGAATCCAACCTGCTTGAACTGAACACTTGGCTCTTGTGGAGCTGAGATACGGTATACACCGTTCTCGTCAACCTCAAGGCGGTCTGTAGGGTTTGCCTTTGCAGGCTCGCTCTCTTGTGCCTTAGGTTCTGGAGCTTTTTCGACAGGAGTCTTAACGTCTTCAGCAGTAGGTACCTTAACTGGTTCTGCAGCGCTCTTTGGAGCTTCTTTTACCTCAACCTTTTCAACCTCAACAGGTGCAGGTGCTTCTTCCTGTGCAGGCTTTTGGTCGTTGATGTTGCCTACGACCTTGAACTGCTGTTTCTGTTTTTCAGACTTGAGGCGGAAGATTTCCTGTTCTTTCTTCATCTTTTCTTCACGATGCTTTTCCTTGCGCTCCTTCTGCTCTTGCTTTTCGCGGTCCTTGCGCTCCTGAATCTTCTGCTTCTCTTCTTCGTGCTTGCTCTTGTCGTCACCGAAAGCACTCATGAGCATTGTGTATTGCTCATCCGTGATCTTTGCATTAGGACTTGCATCTTCAAGAGGCTGTCCCTTCTTCTGTAGAAATTCTGCCACGGTGTTAATTCCTACATTAAGTTCTTTTAATGCTTTATTTAGTCTTACTACCATCTTCTTTAGTTTAGTGTTTAGTGTTTAGAGTTTAGAGACTTATGTATGAGTCCATGGTTTTGGAACTGTCAGAGTATTTAGAGTAAAGTCTCTCACCTCTAAACACTCACCTCTCATCTTTCATAAGAGATTATTCTTCTTCAAACTCTGCGCGGAGAATGTTGAGGACATCATCAACAGTGTTCTCTTCGAGGTCTGCCTTCTCTACGAGCATAGAACGTGGTGCGTCGAGTACGCTCTTAGCAGTCTCAAGGCCAATGCCCTTGATTGCTTCAATAACCCACTCTTCGATTTCGTCCTTAAACTCGTCAAGGAGGATATCTTCCTCGTCTGGCATGTTACCGTCAAGTTCACGGAATACATCAATAGTGTATCCTGTAAGCATACTTGCGAGCTTGATGTTATGTCCGTTCTTACCGATGGCGAGTGAAACCTGGTCTGGCTTAAGGTAAACTTCAGCCTTCTTTGCTTCATCGTTTACGATTATTGATTCTGTACGAGCAGGACTGAGTGCACGCTGGATGAAGAGCTGAAGGTTTGCTGCGTAGTTGATAACGTCGATGTTCTCGTTGCAGAGCTCACGAACGATACCATGGATACGGCTACCCTTGACACCTACACAGGCACCAACTGCATCGATGCGCTCGTTGTAGCTTTCTACAGCGATCTTTGCACGTTCGCCAGGAATACGAGCAATCTTGCGGATTGTGATAAGGCCGTCGTTGATTTCTGGAATCTCATTCTCAAGAAGTCTCTGAAGGAACTCAGGTGCTGTACGGCTGAGAATGATCTTTGGGTTGTTGTTGAGGTTGTCAACACGGAGAACGACAGCACGAGCTGTCTCGCCTTTCTTAAAGTAATCGCCAGGGATCTGCTCTGACTTTGGAAGAAGAAGCTCGTTACCTTCATCGTCAATGATGAGTGTCTCGCGTTTCCAAACCTGGTAAACCTCTCCACTTACAATAGTACCTACCTTGTCTACATACTTGTTGTAAAGGTTGTCGTGTTCAAGGTCAAGAATCTTACTTGCCATTGTCTGGCGAAGAGTAAGGATTGCACGACGACCAAAGTCTGCGAAGTTAACCTTCTCACTCACGTCTTCGCCGATCTCGAAGTCGACGTCAATCTTCTGAGCGTCAGTAAGACTGATCTCTGCGTTCTCATTCTGTACCTCGCCATCTGCTACAACGATACGGTTGCGGTAGATCTCGAAGTCTCCCTTGTCAGGGTTAACGATTACGTCGAAGTTCTCGTCAGAACCGAAAGTTCTCTGTAATACACTACGGAATGAATCCTCGAGAACGCTGACGAGAGTAGCTCGGTCAATGTTCTTTGTTTCCTTGAAGTCCTTGAAGGTGTCAATCAAGTTTACCTGTTCTTCTTTTTTCTTTGCCATTATATTATGTTTTTAATTTCTTTCCTTTTAATGCACGCCTTCAATTACTTGAAGTCGATAATGCTCTTTACCCATTTGATGTCAGAGTATGTGAAACTCTTTTCTACATCGACAAGTACAGGGCGCTTCTTGCCCTCAATCTTCTGCTTCTCCTGAATGACTACCACAAAACCGTTTTCATCGGCTTCCTTGAGGCAACCTTCCATCTTGATGCCATCGGCAGTGAGAAGCTCTACATCATAACCAATGTTGTTGATGTATTGCTGTACTACCTTGAATGGCTGACCTATGCCTGCAGAACCGACCTCGAGTTCGAAATCTTCTACCTCACGGTCAAAGTGCTCCTCGATGAACTTGCTGAGTTCACAACAGTCTTCAATCCATACACCATCCTTGTGGTCAATCTCTACAGTAATCTTGTTCTGGTCGTCAACAGTAGCGTCCACAAGGAAATAATCCTTGCCAGAAAGCCATTCCTGTGCCAACTCCTTAACTTTGTTTTTGTCGATCATATAATCAAATAATCTAAAAGAACTTTTGAGTAAGATTTATATCTTATACTTGTTATAATTAAGAGAGAGGGAACTTTGCAGCCCCCTCTCCTTTCTACGTTGCAAAATTACGAATATTTTTGATTCTGACAAAGAAATAGAGGCTTTAAAGTTGATAAATAGGGGTAAAATCAAATAATTAAATGTATTATTAGGTAAAATAAATAAAAAAAACTTACTTTTGCATGCTAATTATACTAATCAATACTTTAACTAATGACTGAATTTGACCAGGAGATTTCCGATTTGTTGTTTTCTATGAATCCTATCACTCTTGATGAGATGTCTGGAATTCGACTGATGAATCGTCTTGACACCAAGTATGTGGCAAGTAAGAAACAGCTTGTTCAGCTGCTTGGGTTAGTACAGGACAAATATTATGTTCAGGAGACACTTCAGAACAGGATAATTCCATATTGTACTACGTATTTTGATACAAAGGACCACAAGATGTACATGATGCATCACAACAAACGTGCCGGACGTTGCAAGGTTAGGGTTCGCACTTATGTTGCTTCGGATCTTACGTTTCTTGAAGTGAAGAACAAGAATAATCATGGAAGAACCAAGAAGAAACGTATCGAGGTTCCTTCGCTTGATGAGTTCCGCAACACAGAAGGGGCAAATGAACTTGTGCTTCACAAGACTCACATTCCTCTTGAGACTCTTAATGCTGTGGTGCAGAACAATTTTGACAGGGTGACTCTTGTGAATTATGACAAGACGGAACGTCTTACCATTGATTTCAATATCCGCTTCAAGAATTATGAGACTGGAATGGATCACGGGACTGACCAGCTTGTCGTTATTGAACTTAAGAGGGATGGTAATGTCTATTCGCCTATAATTAATATTCTTCGTGACATTCATGTTCCTGTGTCTGGATTCAGCAAATGTTGTATCGGCATGGCTCTAACAGATGCTTCTTTGAAGAGGAATAATTTTAAGCCAAGATTGAGGAACATAGAAAAGATAAATGGTAGGAAGTTTATAAAGTTGGCTATATAGTTCCTGTTTACTATTGACCTATCACCATTTTGAGTATACTATTATAATGTGAATTTTATGTGTTTTGAGAAGCGGGATAGTCTTATGTAAGGTCGTTCTGTTTCTGCGAAACCAAATAAATCAATAACTAAATAACTAACAAACTACTAACTTATACTTTTCCTTACCTGTTGTAGACGATTATGTATCTGAATAGGGTGAAGGGGGAGTTATCTAAAAACTAACAACACTAATGGATGCAATCAATGATTTTTTAGCAGTACTATCAAGTGACACATGTCGAATACTTGATCTCATTCTGCGATTGATAGTTAACACAGTTTTCACAATGACTATTGCTCGATGCTTTTATTTCCCAAAAGCACGTCGCAAGGATTTCTTCTTTACTTATGTCCTTGTGGGATTCTGTATCTTCATGCTTATTCACCTTATGGGTGATGCAAAGATTAAGACCGGTATTGCAATGGGACTCTTTGCAATCTTCTGTATCATGCGCTATCGTACTGAGTCTGTTCCAATTCGTGAGATGACTTACCTCTTCCTTATCATCTCTCTTGCAGCAATTAATGGTCTTGCATGGGAAGCAGACATCAGTCCTAAGCACCCAGAGTTTGCAGGTCCTCTCATGACTTCTATCGGTGAACTTATCCTTACAGATGCTATCTTTGTCTTTGGTGTCTGGATGGCAGAGGCAAACATGCTTGTCAAGAGTCTTTCTTCAAAGTATGTTAAGTATGATAAGATTGATCTCATCAAACCATCTAAGCGTGATGAACTTATTGCTGACCTTAAGGAACGTACTGGTCTTGATATTACTAACGTTGCAGTTGGTTCTATCGACTTCTTGAAGGATATGGCTCTTCTCAAGATATATTACAACACAGATGGTGATGATGAGAACATTAAGAAGATGCCAAAGGAATATGAATAAAAAAATATTATTTTCTTTACTTGCTCTGCTTTCTACTTATTCCTATGCTCAGGATAATGAGGACTTTGGTATGGACTATAGTATCGGAGTCGATAAGAAAATAAGCAAACGTGTTGGTCTGGAGGTTGATGCTAACCTCAGAACTCAGGACGATTGTAGCAAGGTGGAGCGATGGGGCGTTGGTGCTGGATTTGATATTAAACTGTATTCATCTAAAAAGTTTGATGTCAAGGCTAATGCTGGATGGGAATATCTGTGGCAGAACAAGCTTCCTTCTTTTGAAGATAAGTTTGATGGCGTTGACAAGAAAGGCTATAATGAATCCGTTGGCTTCTGGCAAGGTCGTCATCGTACAAGTTTAGGTGTGGGTGCTTCTTATAAGCCTAATAAGCGTTGGGAGTTCTCGTACAAGGAGATGGTTCAGTACAATCACTATAACTCGGCAGATAGCGTTACATATAAGTATCGCCTCAATGATGATGATGAATATTATCTCAAATCTGTTAGCGGTAAGGATAGTAAGGATCGCTTTGTACTTCGCTCAAAACTGAATGTTCAGTACGACATCAAGCATTCTATGTTTGCTCCGTTTGCCTCTGTCGACTATGGTTGTGGATTGAACTATTCTACAAGCAAGTGGAAGTTGACTGCTGGTACGGATTTGAAGATAAACAAGAAGAACAAGCTTTCTGTGTTTTACCGTTTCCAGACAGAGAATGATGATGATGAACCAAACGGCCATATTATTGGTTTGGGGTACAGCATCAAGATCAACTAATTTAATGTATTTTTAACAGTAACTTAATTATGAGAAAGATATTTGTTTCAGTTGTTGCTATGATGCTCGGCATTTCTGCATTTGCTGATGATATTACTTTGTATTACGATTCAACTGAGGGTGCCAAGAATAATGAACTTAGTGCTGTGTCTCAGTTGCGTAAACTTACATTTGAGAATGGCAATCTTGTCCTAACTATGAAGAATGGAACGGTAAAGAGCACTTCTCTTGCAAGTATCAAGCGCCTTTTCTTTGCTAATAGCGAATCTGTCGGTATTGAAGACGTTGTGGAGGAAAATATTGATGCTACTAAGGCTGGAAAGGATGTTTATGACCTCACAGGACGTAAACTTAATGTAAATTTTAAGGCACTTCCAAAAGGTATCTATATCATTGACGGCAAGAAGGTTCTTGTGAAATAAGTTTAGAGTATGAAAAGGATAATTGCTGTTACCTTGCCTTTGTTGGCAGGTCTTTGTGCAAATGCTCAGCAGAAACTTTTTCTCTGTGATGGCTTCAAGACCAAGGTGGTTGAGGTTGCTTCGACAGAGGATATAACATTTTCAGAGGGACGTAAACACATCTTCGTCGGTTCTCAGGAATTTGATATTGCTGATATTGATTCAATCACTTTTGATGCTCCTGTGTTCAAGGAAGTCGTTGTCACCTTTAGTGGCGCTGAGGCAAAGGTTAATATACCTTCTTATGTAAAAGGTGTAACCAGCTCTGTGAATGGAGCTAATGTTGTGCTCACAAGTACAAACACAACAGATGAGATTCTATATACTGTATCGGGAAGTAGTTCTAATGGCTCTCTCACTATTAATGGTGAGTATAAGTTGACTGTTGCCCTTGATGGACTCAATCTTGTGAGTACTTCTGCAAAGGCTCCTATAGATATTGAGTGCGGAAAACGTATAAATCTTCTCCTTCAACCTGGTAAGGAAAATACTATTGTAGATGGCGTGTCGAATGTGTCCAAGGGAGCTTTCTATACTTCTGGTCACCTTGAGATAGAGGGTGCAGGAACACTAAATATAAAGGGCAATGCCAAACATGCCTTGTGTGCAAAGGAGTATCTGCAGATTAAGAAGTCGACTGGTACAGTCAATATACTTGGCGCTGTGAGTGATGGTATCCATTGTGGTAAGGGTAAAGTTAATGATGACAATAGCTTCTTCCAGATGAATGGAGGAGTTGTTAATGTGTCAAATGTTGGTTCTGATTGCATCGACTGTGATGACTATGGCTGTGCAATTATAAATGGCGGTAAGTTGACTCTTGATGTTGCCCAATCAGATGGTTCTGGATTGAAGGCTGATTCGTGTGTCTACATGAATGGTGGCGAGGTTAAGGTTGATGTGGCAGGTAATGTGTCAGAAGGCATTCGCGCTAACTATGCAACTTATTTTAATGGAGGTTCTGTCACATCTGTTGTCTCTGGTAATGGCTCACGTGCTATTCGTGCTAAGAAGTCTACAAAGTCTACGGACACAGTCCTGAATGGAGGCTATGTGTATTTCAATGGTGCAGATGCTGACATTACCGTTACTGGTGCTAAGAATAGTGCTGATAATACAATTTGCTATGGCATTAAAGCTGATACTGAGTTTAAGCAGACAGAGGGCAATATAACTATTACAGTGAAGTCTTCTGATACGTCGACTAAGGCATACAGTTTTAAGTCTAACACAAGTACAGGAGGAACTTTAACTGTTAAGTAGGGTGTACAATTCTTTGTACCTGTCGCAAAGGATTTACTCCAGGTGCAATAAGTTGAACACCATTTACCTTTATAATCCTATCAAAACGATATGTGAATCTCTTTTGCTTACGACTTGCTTACGACAATTGTCGTAAGAAAGTCGTAAGCAAAAGAGGTTTACTATGGGTTTACTACGATGGATAAAGGGAACCTCTTGAGGCAAAATCAAGTACAACTAACTGGATACCCTAATTGTAAAGTGATATAATTCAAGTTTCTTTCTACGAAAGCGCAAGCGAAAATGCTTGTTCTCAACTTGAGAGGCTTTAATGTCGTTTTGCTGGTAAAGTTATATGGTTTGGAAGATTGCTCGTCCATGTATCCTGTGGTATCGAACCTCACAACCCGTAACCTGCACAACTTTCAACTGAAGCTTGCGAAAGTTGAATTACTTATAAGGAACGGTCTAAACGTAGCGTGAATTCTTGAATTCAATCGTGCTAATATGTAGAAAAAATAAGGACGGTAACTTCCGATGAAGTATACCGCCTTATCATTATTTATCCCTTTCTTACTATTCTTTATAACAATACAAATAACCTATACTGTGTATATATTAACTTAATTCTTTTTTTTGTAACTTATATTCTGTGTTGTTGGGGGAAAGGAACACCTTAATCCATTAAAAGGTGTGATTTGCTGTTTACAATTGCATAAACTGCATATACAGTCTTGCCATTGAATTCAGAGCTAGCTCCATAGAAACTCTGTAGAGATACTCCGTTGATTGATTGAGGTAGGCAATCAGCAGCTTCGTCGAGCATCTTGAGAGCCTTCTCAGGAGAACGAGATACAGTGATGAACTGAGCATCGAAACCTAAGTTGTAGTTACGATAACATTCAAGTTCCTCTTCTTCCTTGCAACAGCTAAGATTGAGCTTATACTCAACTGGTGCAGCTGTGTAAAGATCTACGTTGTAAGAGACGGTCTTGTCAGCTTCTGAGTAAGCCTCAGTCTTTTTAAGATCGATTGTGCTGACAACCTCTCCGTTACATATTGCTTCAACCTTTGCATCGTAAATCTCAAGCAGATCCTTAGAGAATGCGTAGAGACCGATGTGGTGAGTTGGTGTCTCAACTGAAGAATTTTCAATAATTTCTTCTTTAGTACAAGCTGAGTTCAAAATTGTGCAAAGTGACATAATAATCACGAGTGCAATTGAGTTAGTTTTTTTCATAATAGTGGACTATTGTTAGTGGGTTATTTTTGTTAAATATAGCGTTGCAAATATCTTTTATATTTCATAATTCTGCAAGGTATTTTACATGTTTTTTTATGCTTTTCATGCAAAAAATGGTAAAATTGATTTTTTTTGAAAAGGAATTGCGTAAATATGGAAATTCTTATCCTATGATTAGTGAAATTCATTGTAAGTTGCTAATTATCTTATAGTAACGGTGTAATTCTTACACTTATTGATTCTTGATAATTATTAATTGTCATTAATACACGGTAAATGCACTTGCTTTTAGTATAGCATTTTTACATAAAAAATGTCATCATTTATTCATACCAAAAAAAAGCATTACCTTTGCATCGTGAAAAGGATATTTATGGTAATGTCATTTATGTTCTTTTTTTTATGTAGTAAAGGAATATCGTGAATAAAAATAGATAAAGTAATGTATAGTTTGTTAAAGAAAATATCTGATGTTTTAAGTAGTAAGGCAAGTGTCTTTATTATTATGATTGCGGTTATTACTTTTTTCTGTCCTGAACTTTTTGTTTGGGTAAAAGGTAATGTGCAAACAATTATATTAGGTGTAATAATGTTAACGATGGGACTTACTCTTACACCTGATGATTTTAAGTTGTTGGCAAAGCGCCCTCTTGACATCTTTGTTGGCTCGCTTGCTCAGTTTACCATAATGCCGTTGGTAGCATTCTCTTTGTCGTGGCTGTTTAGTCTTGTTCCTGCATTTGAACAGTATTCTACGGCAATGGCAATAGGTATTATACTTGTTGGCTGTTGTCCTGGAGGTGTAAGTTCAAATATAATGTCTTTCTTATGTAAGGGTGATGTTGCTTATTCTGTGGGGATGACCTGTGCAAGTACACTATTAGCGCCAATCCTGACTCCCCTTTTAGTCCTTTGGTTGGCTGGAGCAAGAGTTGATGTCGATGCTAAAGGTATGTTTGAGCAGATATTGATTGTAACGATTATACCTATCGCGATAGGTTTTTGTTTGAATATCTGGCTTGGTCACAAAGAAGTGTTCAAGAAGGTACAATCTGTGATGCCTGGTGTTTCTGTGACAAGTCTTGCTTGTATTGTAGGAGGTGTTGTGACAACAGTTCATGATCCTCTTGTTGAGAATGGCCTTGCCCTGTTTATTATCACATTTTGCATGGTGTTCTGTCATAATACGATAGGGTATTGTCTTGGGTATACTGTTGGTGTGCTATGTAAATTTTCAAAGGCAAAGAAACGAACTATTAGTATTGAGGTTGGAATGCAAAATGCTGGTCTTGGAACAAACCTTGCCATGACTTTCTTTGTTGCAACAAACCCTATGGCTGTTGTACCTTGTGCAATATCGTGTGCATGGCACTCGATAAGTGGTACAATTCTTGCAAACATATTCAGAAGCATTGATGACCGAAAAGAGTAGTCGTTTTGCTTTATTATGAATAGATATTTGGGGAAATGGTTTTGCGATACTTCTGGAAAACGTGTTTTTCCGTAAAATGTTCTTATATTTGTAGCGGAAATTCCAGTAAACAGATAGCATAAATGAATGGATATACCTTTATAATAAGAAAAGCAACATACGTCTTAGTTTCTTTCTACATGTTTTGTGCAAGTGCGTTTGCACAGAATTTCTTAGTGAAGGAACTTCCTACATATAGCCAGTTGCCGGTCAGTAATCTTCACCACATAGTCCAGGATATGGAAGGATATATGTGGTATGGTACTGATGCTGGTTTGTGCCGTGACAATGGGTATCAGATAGATGTGTTTCGCAATGACTTGTCAAATCATAATTTCTGGAAGTCAAATAGGATAGTTGATCTTGCAGTAGGCAAGAACGACTACATATGGGTAATTACTACTTCGGGACTCTATTATCTTGACAAGTCTGATTACAAGATGCATGAGGTTGTACATAAAGATATTCCGTCTACTCAGTTGCATTTTATTTCTTGTGCGGATGATGGTTCCTTGTGGGTAACAGGTGGAAAGAAGATTATCCGCTTGACCGCTAATGGCCATGTATCTAAGGTTTACGAGGCGCAGAATGAAGGTGACGGCAATAAGTATCTTAATCAGGTATACGAAGATTCCAATCATAATATCTGGCTTTATGAATGTAGAGGTGGAATATGTAAACTTGACAAGAGAAATGATAGGTTCGTTGCTTGTAACTGGCCTGACAACTGTGAACCTCATGGCGGTTTTGTGGAGGATAAGACGAACGGGTGTTTGTGGATATCAACATGGGGTAGAGGTGTTGTGAAGTATATTCCTGATGGCGTGGATGGTACTAAGGGTCGCGTGGAGTTTCAGCCTTGTACTTATGAGGGGAATACCATAAATTCCAATATGTCAAAGGTGGTTTCCATGGTTTCGAGTGCAGATAAAAGCATTATCTGGTGCTGTGCTATGGATGGTTTTTATGCCTATAGGGTAGGAAGTGATGGACAACTGCATCCTTATGATATTAGTGGACTTCTTCCTTCGGGTAAGAAGGTGTTTGCTCCTATGTATAGAGATAGAGGGGGAAACATTTGGGTAGCATCATATTCCCCCCACACTTTTATCCTTTCTGGTAGGGAACAAGGGATAAACCGGTTCTCCATTCCTTCTGTACTGAAGACAACAGGCATAGAGACTATTGCGGACAGAATCGTTTTCGAAGGTGAATATGCCTGGATAAAGCATCTTCGTCTTAACCTTATGCTTCATAATATCAAGAATGATGATGTTAATGTTGTTGTTCAGAGGCAGAAACAGGACTTTGACTCTAAAATTCTTGTAAAGCGGAATAGTGGTGACGGAATATGGACTTCTATTGGGCGCAAGATATGTTTGTTGCAACATAAAGATATGGAGGTGTCATGTTCTGATGTGACTTTGATGACTGAGACGGTTCGCTCTCTCTATGAGGATGGTAGCAAGAGACTGTGGATTGGAACAGATTCTTCTATATGGTGCTATAATACTGTAGATTGTACATCTAAAAAGGTGTTTGATAAAACGGGCTATGTCAGCCGTATCAGGTTTAATGACAGGTACAATAAACTTTACTTTATCTCAGACATCCTTGGATTCGTTGAGGGTGATGTGGCAAAGTCAAAATTGAAGGTTTTGTCAGAAGGTATAGATGAAAGATTCGAGGCTATAGATGTGTCTTCTATAGGTGATGTATGCGCAACAACGGAAATAGGTAGCGTGTATTTATATCATGCGTCTAAAGGAAAAATAATCAGGACAAACAATGCAAGTTTGAAGTCTAATGATGAGATAACAGATGTCTCTTATGATTCGCATGGCCATCTCTGGGTTATGACAAGTCAGTATGTGAAGGAGTTTAACCCTAAAACAAAGGCTTCAAGGTTTATCTATGCATCTGACAATAATGTAAACCTTGATTATTTCTGTACCCTGAGTAGAAAAGGCGATATGATGTGTTTAGGTGGTGCAGGGGGTTATTGTCTTGTGTCTCCTTCTTTGGATATAGATGACAGTCAGGTTGGTGTTGTTCCCGTTGTAACATCTTATGTTATTGATGGTAATAAACATATACTGTTGAACTCGGAGAATGTCATTACCATAGAACCTGAGGATGTGAATGTGTCTGTTAATTTCAGTACTTTCACGCATTTGAAGGCAGACAGGGTTACCTTTGCTTATTGTCTTCATCATGTAGGTGCAAAGCCTGATAAATGGGTTGAACTGCCACAGGGACATAACACCGCTTATTTTGCGGGTATACCTAAGGGAAATTATGTTCTGGAGGTGAAGGCAACAGATGTCTTTGGTAATTGGGGTGAACCTGTGTGTGCTCTTAATGTGGACCGTCTTCCAGCTTGGTTTGAGTCTTCTCTTTTCCATATTTGTTGTATTGCTACTTTGATATTACTGGTGTACTTGTTGTCAAGAGTGTATTATCGCAATAAGATGAAGAATCTTGAGATTCAGAAACTTGTTGTACTTGCACAGGAGATGCGTGAAGCAGAAGAACTGCGAGAATCTCAACAACCAATAACTGGTGCAGTAGATAATGTGGAAGAAGATGAGCATTCTTGTGATAACATTACTTCTTGTGATGACGAACAACATGTTGAGGAGGAACAGGAAGAAGAGACTCCGGTGAGAGAACTGACTAAGACTGAACAGCAGTTCTTGGCTGATGCAAAGGCTATGGTCGAGAAACATCTTAGTCAGGCAGGATATACGACAGAACAGTTTGCAAGTGATATGTGTATGAGTCGTATGAACCTCTACCGTAAGATACAAAAGATTACAGGACAGAAGCCGTCAGAGTTTGTTCGAATGATTCGTTTACAGGCCGCAGCAAAGATATTACGAGAGGAGAATATTTCTGTTTCAGCTGTTGCAGAACGAGTGGGTTTCTCTTCTCCGTCTTATTTTACTAAGTGTTTCAAGGATGCTTTTGGTGTCCAGCCTTTACAGTATCATAATTACAGAAAGTAATGGATTGTCTTCCGGTAATCCTCCGAGGATCCTTCGGTCTGCTTCCGTAGCATCTCCATCGAATGTCCATCGCATCTCCATCGAATGTCCATCGTTTCGATGGACATTCGATGGAGATGCGATGAAGATATGATGAGGATATTACGGATACAGCTCGGAGGAACTGTGGAGGCTCTGCCAAAGTTCATTGGTTTAGCAAAAAGAAAAATGCGATGGTAGTTTTCCTATCATCGCATTTCTTTCTATTGTGTCGAATATAGCTGTTATTTGATTATTTTTTCAACTTTCTTTCTTGTGGCATCAAATGATTTAGCATCAGACTTTGTGTCAAGTACTTTCTGGGTCTCGTCTATGAGACTGTTACGTTTGCTGATCTCTTCAGCAGAGAGGTTCTTTGTCTCCATGCTCTTGAGATTATTAAGTGCAATGGATAACTTTGACCATGCCTCAAGTCTGGCACGTTCTGCTTTTGTTATGTGCATCACGGAACCATGTCTTGGAGTGAATGTCCCTTGTGTTGGAGTGTCTTTAATGTATGTGAATTCTTTAAGGTCACCCTTACAGAATTGGTAATGGCCATTTGCGTAGCAGTCATACATTAGAATGTATTCGTTAGAGTTTATGAGATGGAACACGCTTGAACCTTCAACGGGATATTGACCTGACTTCTGGAGGTGTTTCCACTCTGTCGTATAAGGTCCTGTGAGTTTCTTGCTTGTTGCTCTCATTACTCCCTGACGAGTCTTCCATCCTCCATTTGGTCCTAATGGGTTGATAACAGAACGTCCTTCATCTTTGAAGAATAGCACATACTCGTTGTTTGTCTTGTCGTATACTATGTCTCCATCTATGCTTGCTTTTCCGAAGTCAAAAAGCAACTTTGGTTCTGTAATGTCTGTAAAATCTTCATTTGCATAAGAATAATACAGTTTGAAGTATGGCTGGTTAAAACGTGCATCGCTTGTAGGGTATTCCCAGTCATGGCGACCGATACTATAGTATATCATGTACTTCTTAGCCTCGGGATCCCAAATAGTCTGTGGTGCCCATACAGCATGGAGGTTGTCGGCATTGAATCCGTGCATGTTGGGAAAGCGGGTAGGGAAGTCAATGGCTGTATGTTGCCAGTGTATGAGGTCTGTTGATTTCATTAGTACAAGTCCATCGTTGGATTGCCATCCCTCACTTGAGCGCATGTCCGTCAGTACCATGTAGAATGTCTTTCCATCTTCCGATCTCATGATGTGAGGGTCACGGATTGATTTCTTTATTGAGATTGAATCTGAGGCAACTACAGGTCGTCCCTCGTTGAGACTTGTGTAGTTAAATCCGTCGTCTGACAAGGCGTATCTAATTTGCTCTCCTTCTGGAGTGTTATTTGAGAAGAATGCAAAAAGATATGTTGTGTATTTCTGCGCTGATATTGTATTTGCACTAATTAGCGCAAGGAGAGATATGATAAGTTTCTTCATTTTTTATTTGTTTATTATAGTTTTGCAAGTTCTAACGTGTTCACTTTAAGGAAAAAATGGAGTTAAATGGAGTTGTCGCTCCTTCGTAGCTTAGGAAGTTAAAAGACGATACTCTGCTGATCGAAAAGTGCCTTTGCGTACAATCAGTCGTCTTTTTACTCCTCTTTACTTCATTTTACTCCTTTTAACTCCATTCAAGTGAAGCTTGCGAAACTTGAATTATTTATTAATTATCTTTGATGTTCTGCCATTTGAGTATCTAATGATATTTATACCCTTTTGTGGTGCAATGACTTTCGTTCCGCTTATTGTGAAGATGCCAGTTATAGTCGAATTGTATTCTTCTGCCACACTACCTATACTTGTTGTTTCTTCTAGGTCCTTTGATTTCTCGTCTACATCAGTCATGACTTCTTTGACCTTTTCTTCTGAAAGAGGGTAGTTGTAGAAACGGAGGTCATCTATATAACCCTTGAATAATTTGTCAGCAGTGAACTGACTTCTTCCGATGAAGCAAAGAGAAGGTGATATACTTGAAGGTGTAATCGTGAATTCTTTGCTGCCAACTTTTTCCCCGTCTATATAAAGAGTTACATCTTCTGTTGCATTATCAGTAGAATCGTTCTTCTTGAATGTTATAGCAATATGCTTCCATGTGTTTGCTCTTAACGATGTTGTTGATAGGATTTGCTCGTCACCTCCGTTCTTCATCACAAAACGCATTTCTTTACCGTTGGATGGGGTTAGGAACATGTATTCGTTGGTGCCGTTACCGAAGTCGAAGATGCGTTGCCAGTTGTCTCCTCCTCCCCATCTAACCCAGCATGCAATAGTCATGTTGTCCATATTGGCGAGAGAATGAGATACCTTAAGATATGAGTTCTGTGAGTACAGGTTTAGTCCTTTAGAACCAGACTTGTGGAATGTTGACTCTGAATATTTTTCTGTTCCGTAGAATGCTGCAGAAATCTTGTTTTCAGAATTATCTTCGGTATTATCTTCAAACTGATACTGTGCTATAAGCGTTTCTTTGTCAAGAGTCTTGCATGTCGATATTCTTGATGCGGCTCCTCTTGTTCCATTATATGCGACAGGAACAACCTTGTAGTCGTATTCACCATTGTTTATGGTGTTGTCAAGGAATGTGTCGCCAGATACAGAACGCGCAATTGTGTTGAACTTGTTTTGACCTGATGGCGAACGGAGTATGTTGTATGTTACTGTCTCGTCAGCTAACTGGTTCCATTTTACTCTTATGCTTGAACTGTAGCCTTCTGTTTCAATTCTGCTGTTTGACCATACTGGGATGTTTGTGTTGCATTGTGCGTCGAGTGGCATGAATCTCCACATGTATGGTTTTCTTGTGTCCAAACTTGCAGTCTGTTTTGGACATTCACCAAGTGTTACAGCGGAACTGGCAGATTTGCTTGAACACCTTAATGCCTTGTTGCTAAGTCTACTGATGATGTACCAGTAGCCATTTCCTGCGTATTTCAAGAACCATTGTTCTTCCAATAATGGTTTTCCGTCGTGTGACCATACAATGGCTGATGCTCCTGAGTTGAGATTGAGATTCTGCAGGTTGAGGTATCTCTTGTTTTCGTTGTTGATCATGAATGTCCAGTAAGAACAGTCCCCGTCAACATTCTCTGGTTTAACTACCCATTGTTGGTTAATAGCTCCTTCCTTTCTGCTTGAAGTCTGAACAAGTGCTCCTGCGGCAGGGTTTGAAGATGATGTGTTCAGCAAACCTGTACTGTAGTAATTCATTACTTGGTATGTACCATCAACGTATGCTTGAGGAACATCTTCTCCATAGGTTATGTCTATTAGCTTCTCTGCATTTATCTGACCTTTTTGGTATCCATTGCCGCCAGGAATCAGGATAGAGTATTCTCGTGTTGGACCAAAACCATTAAAATACACATCTTTATTTTTAGATACAAAACTATAGGTTGCGCTATTTGCTTGACGTTCTGAACTTCCAAGATATGCGTGAACCTCGTTGTCTAAATCGTTTCTGTATACAGCTCCTGTTGTCCAAGTGTCTCTGCTTTCTCCATAACCAAGTCTTACGCCCTGATTGGAGTCTTTACAGAACTGTCCTCTAGCTCTGCCGTCAAATCCCCACCAAATACCTGATGTCATTCCGTACTGTGCACCAACGATTGCTTCACCAACGTTGTGTAACTCGTCAGCAGTACCAAGTTTGCCGTCTTTTACTACTGTAGAGAAAAAGTTTGCATAGTTGTCGAATGAACCAGCAAGCTGATGTGTATTACCTTCGTCTATGTAATTTTTGAGATAATTATACCATGGAAGGGCACGGTCACAGTTGAGCGTGTTTCCACCGCTTATTCTGATATTGTCGAAAAAAGGATCTGCTTTGATTAGCTTTGCGATTGCAAGAAAATCAACCATTGCTTGAGCTTCATTAGTTGCTTGCTGCCAAACATAATCTGGTTCATTAAATGGAGAGACGCTAGTTACTATAAGTCCTTGTTTTTGTGCGAACTGTACACTTGCTTTTATAAGCTTATACCATTCGATAGGCTTACCCTGGTAGTTTGTTCTACCTGTGAAATCGTCGTTTTTGAATAGAGCCTCGTGATCACAGTTTATGTTGACGTATTTAGTACCAGTTAACTTTATCAAATTACATCTGTTTCTGAGTGCATTTTGTTGTCTTGTAGAAAGAGTGTATGTTCCATCGCCATTGTCTTTGACAAGGTCGTTAGGTTGAAAACTAATTCTTCCTGTTTCAAAGTTCCCTTTCCCTATATGAGCTACACCACGATTGACATTAAAGTCCCAGTCCCATGCAGTGTCCATTCCCCACTTAACGTTGAATGGCTGTCCTTCTCCTTCAACGTCGAATGCTATAGTGCAGTTTGAAATCTTGTATGCATTAAGGTAGTCTGTACCCGTTTGGGCAAAGATATTGTTAGTTAAAGCTTGAGATATTATAAATCCTGCTAGTAATTTGATAGATTTCATTTGTTGTTATGTTTTTGTTAGAAATACTTTGCAAATATATATATTTTTTCTAAATATGCCTTTAGATATTTTATCCTAAAGAACTTGTGTGCGTTTTCTTTGTGCAAATTGCAAATGAAAAAGTCTTATTTTGTGCAAATAAATTAATTTTTGTCATAAGTTTCATAAATAATGCTTTTTTTTATATGTAATTACTCACTCATTTCAAAAAAATGTTTACCTTTGCATTCGATTAGTGAAGTTGATGGAAAAAATCCGGAGGGATTTCTATGTTCATTCGGTAGATGATTTCTTGTCACGACATTTTCTGCAACTTGTTTTAACAGCAGGTTGATTGCGGCTGAATATTTTGCGGGGAATAGCACTTGTAATAACAGAAATTAAGTATTTTCAAAATAAAAAGAATTCAGAATGGGATATTTGAGTAGACATAATGTTCATCGCGTATTCTTATCGTCACTCTTTTTCATTATAGTATCGTTCATGAATTGTGTTAAGGCGCAAGTTGTGGATGATACAATGCATGTTATATATGCAAAACAGGTTGATCGTATATCTTTGCGTACTAATCCAATTGATTGGTTGATACAGAGCCCTAACCTCGGTGTTGAATATGCTGTTCGACCAGAAAACTGGAACCGTTGGACTGTTGGCATTAATGTCAAAGGTCGTTGGAAGGGTTCTAATACATTCAATCCAGGCATTGTATATAATCTTAACGAGATTCGTTTTGATTTCAAGAATTATTGGCGTGAGCGTTTCGTTCGTGGCGAAGGTGCTCATGCCCTTGATGGTAATACAGACCCACACAAGAAGTGGATTGATAAGTTGTTCTCTCTTCGCCGTAAGAATTTCTATGATGAGGCAGATCCAAAGCATACTTACCCATATTTGAAGCATCCTGCTATTGTGTGGTTCCGTGGAATCTATGGCTCTTATGATAAGTATTCCTTTAAGATGGGTTCTACAGGTTATCAAGGTGATGCTTTCTCTATAGGTGGAACTTATGGTATTGTTAGAACGCTTCATGAATACCAGAAGGGGGGACGCCTTGATCTCGAGCTTGGTGTTAGTGCAGGATGGATCTTCCTTGCAAAGTGCCAGGAGTATAGTCTTAATCGTGAAACAAACTCGTATGTGAAAGAAGGTAATAAGGATGGAAAACTCATTCCTTATCCAATGATTACCGATTTGCGTCTCGGCTTTGTCTATCGATTTGGCAAGATGCCTCTTACTCAGCAGTATCGCTGGAGATACGATGCTGATAGCGCATTCCATGTTTTGGTTGACTCTTTGGCAGCTGACCGCCAGGCTAAGTGGGAACAGAAGCAGATTGACAAGAGCTTTAGCGCATTCATTAGACCTGTTAAGGACATAATCGCTGATGCTCGTAAGACTTTGAACAGCTGGGATGATTCGTTGTATTCTTATCCAAGAATGGTACTCGAAAGAGCAATCGATCAGGCAGTTCGTGACTCAAGTGAAATTCTTCAGCCTGTATATGTAAATAAAGGTGTCGTTTACGATAAGGATGCTGACCAGAAGGTCGATATCATCAAACGAGAGTTGGAGTACTATCGTGGACGTGCAGAAATGTATGTGGAGAAGGAAAGACGTATAAAGTTTGTTGCCGACTCTATTTATAAGGATTCTGTTCAGAGAGTATTGGCAGACTCACTTGCTACAATGAAGCGTGATAAGTTTGTTGCTGATTCACTCCGAAAGGATTCAATAGCAAATGCTAAGAGATATAAGTTTGTTAATGACTCTATTTATAAGGATTCACTCAAGCGTGCTAAACTTGAAGCAAGGGTTAGACCAACTGAATCTTTGGATTCTTTGGCATCAGACTCTTTGGCTACAGATTCTGTAAATGGTAGTGAGATTGGTGATGTTGAAGGTGATGTAGTTCCAATTGAATCATCTGACTCTACTGATGACGGTTCTTCTACTCCTGTTGCAGAGGATCAGACAACAGGTGAAGAGTCTACCCCTACTGATGGAGAAAGTGAGACTCAGCAAGGTGGTGGAACTGGAGATGATGGTAATACGTCAAATGACCAGCCAGCTGAACAACCTGCAACTCAGGGTGAGAGTAGTGGAGAACCTCAGGAAACAGGTTCTGGTGATGATGAAAATTCAACCGGTGGTAACTCGGAAACACCAGTAGAAGAGAATACTTCTTCTGATGAAAATTCGGGTTCTACAAATGAGAATACAGAGTCTTCGGACACAGAAGGAGGAAATGGCGAATCAAACTCTGGTAACGAAGATTCAGGTTCTTCAACAGACGAGTCTAATAGTGAAGAGAATTCTAACGAAGAATAATAAAAGTTGATAGAAAGATGGAATCTATATATAATAATTTAAAAGGTGTAATAGTTGCAGCATTTCTTTCTTCGCTTCTATTTTCCGTTGGGGCATGTAGCGATGGAACAGATGAGATACTTGTGACTAAACGAGAAGACTCACTTCGTATGAACATTCACCCTGTTGGTTGTAATTATGTTCTTGTTAGTGATTTTATGGATAACAAACCTAGTCAGATGATGCTCGTAATCGACCGAGTTATCAAGTCTTGGCGTGGTGGTGCTATTCTTGGCTTTAAGGAAGTAGACAGAGGTAATGTGTATGAAGGTGATTTGAATTTATGGTGGAATACAGAGGATTCTACACTTGTTGCTTCTCAGTATAACCTTTTGTCATTTACGTACGATCCAAAATCTTTCGATTATGACGAAATAATGAGGTTCGTGAATAAAAGAAGTACATGCTCCATTAATCAGCTTGCTTTACCATATAAGGTAGGTGCTGATAATGTCATAATTGAACCTGTTAGATTATATAGCTGTTTTTATGACAATTTCAGAATATTTGAACCTCATAATTCAGACTACATCACAATGGACACTAAATGTTTAACACAGCGTTATACATGGGAGTTCTATGTTAAGAAAACAGATTCAATAGCACGTGTTGATGCTGTAACTGTTGAAGTCGATGGTGTACCTTGTTCTGTTGATTTGAGAACAGGTGCAGCAAGTACTGAAAAAGTAATCAGAGCAAGATCTTTTGCTTCACTTACACAACTTGATACATTTGATCCTGGTGTGGACACTATATTGGTAACATTTGATGTTCCTGCTATTCTCGCTCCTAATCATGTCAAGTCATTCGGACTACCTGAAGAGGAAGTCGGAAATATGACTGTTCGACTCTCAATTTGTAATAATAAGGATGTAACACGAGATTGGGTTCTCAGACATGCGATGACAGAGCTTGATTCTCTTGATATATATGATATTGATACTGAGTCTAAGCGTGTTATCAAGCGCGATGATGCTCCTGTAATATTTAAGAACAAGATATCTACTCCAATTCTTGTTAATTTGGACACTATTAATGGTCGTCGAAATGGTAAGTGGGAGATCATCAAGAAGTAAAACATTGTAATTGAGATTATGAAAAAATATATACTTACATTGATATTGGCATTTACAGCGTCAATTAGTATGCGTGCACAGATGTGTGCATTTAATACAAATGTTATTTTTGATGCTGCCTGTGTTCCAAATCTTGGTATTGAAATTGGTACTGGTAATGCTTCATCTCTTGTATTCAATGCATTTGGTGGATACCATCCTTGGGGACTTGACGCAAAGTGTGCTGGTATACAACCTGAGTTCCGTTACTGGTTGTCAGGACGTGCGATGCATCAAGAGTTTGTAGGTATTGGTGCTATTGGAGCTACTTACAACCTCCCTGTTGCCGGAAAAATCTATGATGGTTATACAGCGGGATTGGGAGTAACTTTTGGTTACGCTTTTAAGTTGTCTCAAAGAGTTGTTCTTACTCTACATGGCGGATGTGGTCTTTTGTTCTATAATCAAAAGGAGTACTTTCAGGGTGACGATTACGATAATGTTGCTATTATGGGTACTATACGTGCAAATGCACATGGTTATAACGTATTACCAACGAATTTGGGTGTGACATTCTCATATATTATACATTAAACGAGTATTTATCATTATGGCATTATATAATCATTGTTCAAAATTTGCCTCAGTACTTATTGCAGTATTGACTTTCTTCTGTTTGAGCATTAATGATGCTCAAGCGCAGAATGTTATCGTAAAGGGTAAGATTGTTGTGCAAAATAGTTCTGGTGAGGTTAGTACTCTCGAGGCTGAAGGTTATAAGGTATGGTATTTTTGGACAAAAGATGCTGCCAATGACTTCGTAAAGAAGTATCACGATTATCAGGCTGCTCGTAAAGCAGAAGGAGTCAGCTCATTTACTACAGAACCTGGAAGTAAGGGTGAGTTCCAGATTCCACTTCCTGTAGGTGCATGTCTCGTTGTTTATAACACAGACTCTTATGCACCACTGCCTATTATTCAGATTTCTGAAAAGAATGCTGGTAATATTGTCATTAAGGTTATTAATGATAATATTATGTTGCAGGAAGCCGTTGTCGAGGCTCGTCAGAAGGAGTCTGTAAAGATTAATAAAGGTAAGACTCGCGGTTATGGTAATAAGTTGACATTCTCTGTTGCATTCGATTTCCCTTCAGAGTTTTGTAAAGCAGAGTCTCGTCTTTTTGTGTCTCCTGCAGCAATTGACTGTATGACAGAAGATACAGTTGCTTTCCTTAAGCCATTCGTTGTAGATGGCGAGGAATATCATAAGATTCAAAACCGACGCATGTTGTTCGATTTTAAGAATGTCGATCCTGTTGCGCCACATTATAAGGATTCTGTAAAGGTTACAGATGACTTTAAGGTTCCTTTGACCATTAAGGATGGTGAACCACTTAGTGTGAAGGTTCCTATTGAATTCACAAAGCCAGATCCAAAGAAGAACTATAGTTGTCAGGGAAGCGCTATCCTTGAAGATTATACACATGAACTTCTTAGAATGTCTGACGAATTTGGATCTTGTAACACTTCAAATCCGTTTAAGTTCTTGGATTTCAATCTTCCTGGTACTGATATTGAACTTACTCGTGAGTTCTATGAACCACCTACAGCAGGTATGCACGATGTGCCTCGTGACCTCCCTGTACGATTCGTAACAGGTAAGGCCGAGATGGTGCAGGATGAAGAGAATATTGCCCTCTTCGATAAGTTGGCTAAGGAGTTGAAGTCTTACGGTGATAAGATTATTCGTATCTCTATTCAAGGTACATCATCTCCTGAAGGTTCTGCAGAAAAGAACCAGTTGCTTGCTCGTCAGCGTGCTGAATTCGCGATGGCACAGGTTCGTAGCCGTATCAACACTCGTAAGATTCAGGTTCCTCCTGCAACTGCAATGGTTTACACATGGAAAGATGTTGTAACAGAATTGAACAATAGAGCTAAGGCTGAGAGAGATACTATTCAGCGTCAGCTTATTGAATACATGAGCACTAAAGTTAATGGCATGATTGAGTCTGGTAAGGAAAACTCAATCTATGGTGAGTTTAGAAATGACTCTCTCTTTAATACAGTGCTTGCAAGTATGCGTGTCATGAAGTGTAGTTACACATATCAGGAGGAAAAGATTCTTTCTGCTGAGGATGCGGTAGAAGCATATTATCATGATGAGCGTTATGCTCCAGGTGGTGAGCGTTCATTTGCAAACGGTGACTATTATAACCTTCTTAATAATATTACAGATCCAAAGGACCAGCGAGATATTGTTTATCGTGCATGGGAATTTGTGTCAATGCAACCTGGTCATAGATTCAAGCCTTTTGCTGCTTATCTTGCCAATCGTATTGCGATGTATAATATGGAGGTTGAAAATGGTGATACAACAGTTCTTTATCCATTCCTTCGTGAAGATATCAATGGAGTTGATCGTAAGACTACAATCAGTTTCAATGACCCAACGCTTTGGACTGTTAACCGTAAGGAGCTTGTAGCAAATCAGGCAATCATGCTTTTGAAGAAAGGATACATTGACCATGCTACTTTCTGGATGGATAAGCTTCCAGACAATATGGAGATCAAGAGATCTTTGAAACTCTATCGTGACATGATTGATGTTGTCCTTCGTTGGGATGACCCAGAACTTTCTGATGCAGCCAAGGAACATGGTAAGCAGTGTATTGAACATATCATGGCTCTTAATCCTGTAAATAAGGCTATCCTTATGACAGAATTAAAGAGTGAGCTTGACTATAAGGATGAGGAGGTTATTCCTGCTATTAACGATCTCCCAGATGATGATGCTCGTAAGTGGTATTTGATGGGTGAGCTTGTAGCTAATACAGCAGGAACTCAAGCAGATAAGGAAAGTATGCCGAGTGCAGGTGGTGCAGCGGCATTCGAAGATTATGGTACAGGATACACTCCTTTGACTGAAGCAGAAGAAGATGCTCTGATGGCAAGAAGCCAGAATGAGTGGAAAGAGTGGAATATAAAGCGTGAGGCATATGAGAAGATAAAGGCTGAGAAAGCTGCAACTGAAGATACCTCAAGCGACAAGGCTCTTGCAGATAATGGAGTAGCTCGTTTCTTAGCTTATTTCCAGGCATCGTTTGATATCAAACCTGCTTATAAGAGATTCTTCGCTTTTGAAGGAAACATTGAAACTAAGACATTTAGGAATTTCCCTTACGTTCCAAAGGAAGCTCCTAAATATAGGGATAAGTTTAAATATCTATTGGCAGTTCGTGATGCTAAGAAGGCAGCAGAAGCAGCTAAGGCAGCAGAGGCTAAGCAAAAGGCTGAAGCAGCAGAGACTGATAGTGCTGAGCAACCTCAGGAAAGTGTCACAAGTGAAGATAGTAAATAATATATTAAGAATTGTCTCGAAATAATTATATTATTGCGGTAATGAAGTTGAATTTAAAAATAGTAATGGCAAGTTTGGTTGTGGTAATGTTAAATATCACAACTGCATTTGCTGTGACTTCTGGAAAAAATCACTCAATAAGCAGAGATTATAAGGAGGAACTTGAAGTATATTCGGTTGCAAACGACAGTGATGTCGTTTATGACCAGTACGATAGTCTTTACTTCCTTGATAAAGATAAGGTAAAGAAGGGTAAGAATCTTGCTAAAAGTGAGTTTAATCCAAATGACTATATCCTTGAGAAACGTGTGCGTTTCTACGGTGACACTGTTGGTGTAGACTTTGGTAAACTTTGGTATCTCCAGCTTGGAGTAGGTGCTTCCCAGATTCCACCTGCTTCAGAAGCGTATAAGATGAATCTTCTTACAGGTGCCCATGTTGGAATTGGTAAGCTCCTCAATGGTTACAACTCACTTCGTCTTTCTTTTGATGGAGGTATTGGCTATTTCAACAACTCTAATGATCTCTATATGAGATTAGGTGGTCGTTTTGACTACTTGTTCAGCTTCTCAAACTACATTTACGGATATAAGCCTTCAAGGTTTCTTGATATTTCTTCTGTAGCGGGTATTGGATTCAATCATAACTCTTACCCTGCAGGTTTACAAGGTACAAAGAGTAATACGTTAGATGCTCATCTCGGACTTCAGTTCAAGTTCTTCGCCGGTCCACAGGGTTATATGGCTCTCGAACCATATGCAGGTATCGGTGACAAGAATATGGATATGTCTGGTACTGGATATTGGAGAAATTATGATCTCTTCTATGGTTTGAACTTCAGTTTCATTTACTTCCTTGGAAACAACATGACTCAGAACGAGTTGGCTATGTATCATTTGAAGAAGACATTCAACGAGTTCACTCATGAGGATTCTGTTAAGTTTGCTCAACTTAAGGATGTTCGAGAGAGAATGCCTTGGTTTATCCAGACTTCAGCAGGTGCGGTTGGAACACTCAACAACCCAGACATTGAAATGCTTAGAACAGTTGGCCACGGTCAGAATATTGGTTTCGGTAAATGGATATCATCTCGTTTCGGTATTCGTGGATCTTTTACATCAAAGCAGACAACAAGTCAGCGTGACATGTTTAAGCTCACTCATGAGTCTTTCTTTGGTGGATATGCTTGGGAAAATCCTTATGTCAGAGATAACCATAGCATCTATCAGGGATTCACATTCGAGACTATGGTTAACATAGGAGGATTCAGAAAGAACTATAATTGGGATGCTCCAGTGGGTGCAACATTAATGTTTGGTGCTGGTGCAGGTACAATGACTACTTTCTATACTGATGACGAGTCATTTAAGATAACAAGAACAAATGATGTTAATGCTATGACTATTCAGCACATTGAGCGTTATCAGTTCAATACTGAAGTTGATGTCCATAAGCAATCATACAGTTCAACACAGTATACAGGTGCTCTTCAATTTTGGGCACGTTTATCTCAGGACTTCCAGTTGTATCTAGAACCTCGTTGGTCTTTCTATATGTACAAGAAGATGGGTTCTAAAGTTGATATGCAGAAAGATCATGATTTGAGTCTCTCACTTGGTCTTACAATGAATGTTCGTAGTAAGAGTCATCGTGAACTTTATGACTATGAGTTTGAATATGACAACAAGCTTTATCTTGGTCTTGGTGGTGGTCTTAACTTTGAATACACAAAGGGAGACTATGAATGGCGTAACAACATGTATAACTACAATGGTCTTGCATTTGTAGGTTACCGTTTCAACAAGTATCATGGTCTCCGTTTCTCTGTAGAGCTTGGTTCTATCATTCAGAACTCAATTGAGAAGAGTACAATTTGGAACCTCTCAAGTCGTGTTGTCGATAAGCCATTGTTTGATGAAAACATGCAGTTGACAGAACTTGGTCTGTCATACGCAAATCTCAATATGTATCGTCAGACTTCCTATGAGCAGTGGACAAGAGATTATCTAATTGCAATGCCTTCACTCTCATATACATTTAATCTGACAAATGCAATTAGTGGTTATAAGCCACATAGAAAGACAAATGTAGACCTTGTTCTTGGCCCGTCAATGGCATTCTTCTTTGGTGAGCAACACTTGTTCTATGGAATGCTTGAACCATACGTATATGCAGTTGCACTTAATAGTGGTGCCAATATACCACGTGTTCCAAGTGATATTCATCAGTTTATCACTTATCCTACAATTGATGAAAGTGCGAGGGGAGAGTTCAAACGACTTGGTATAGGTGGACATATTGGTTTGAATATGACCGTAAACGTGTATAAGAACTGGGGTATGTTTGCTTCACCAATGTTCTACATCTTCGGTAACGAATTCAAGTTCCCATCTGATGAGTTTGCACACAATCTACGTGTTATAATGTCAGGTAATATAGGTGTTACTTATACATTCTAATGACTGTAGCAGTGAAAAAAAAATACAAAAGGATGACATCATTTCTGTGTCATCCTTTTTTTTGTCAGTTGTTAGTGCTATCTTTGTGGCGTATATGATAATAATGTTTCGTCTTAAGTAAGTGGTCGTAATTATTTGTAATCGCTTACTATAGCATTATTTAATTAATTTTGATTACTTACTTGTAAATAGTTAATGAATCTACTACGATATATTCAGGAAATAGTTACTTGTGTTCCAAGATTTTGGCATAGGCATGGTTTTGGTATTCATTCTCCACATGATTATGAATTGGTTAAGGATGTTCTTTATGAAAACCTATCATATTATGCCTATGATGAGCAAAATCTTGTGTCGTCACAAGACAAGCAGTTGTACAGGATAAAGTTACACTTTGCTGAACGTCTTGTATGTATTGGTAGTGTTTCGGCAAAACTTGCAAAAGAAACTTATGAAGTCTATGCTTCATCAAATGATGACACTAAGGTCCTTGTTGTTGAATCTTTGAATGGTTCCAATTACTCACTTTGGAAACACATCTTAGACGATCAAAGAGCTCGTGTGACATTTGATATGGGAAAAAGAGGACTAGTGCTATTTGACAGAAAACGTATTAAGCAAAATTATTTGTTATAGTTATAGATACTCGATTTCTGTATTGTATAGGTTTCGCAAGTCAAACCTTGTTGTATTGTAGATTGTATGTCCAGATGGTAAATGTTCCTTATGGTGATGCTGTTCAACAGTTTACTAAATAACCTTTGCGTTATACCCATAAAAGTAATATGTAAGACACTTCGGTATATTACAATAAGGATATGAATCATGGGCAAAGAGTATAGAAACCCAAAATATCATAATTATGTGAGTTTGGTTATACAACAATTATACACTTATTATCTTCAACGAAATAATTTCTAAAACCGTGATATATGAAAGTTTATACTAAGACTGGTGATAAAGGTCAGACAAGCCTTATTGGAGGTGTTCGTGTGGCAAAATGCTGTGAACGTCTTGAATCCTATGGAACAGTAGACGAACTGAATTCTCAGATTGGTTTATTGGCTACTTATTGTACAGAACAAAGTGATATTGATTACCTCACCGATATACAGCGAAACCTGTTTGTTGTTGGTTCATACCTTGCAACCGACACAGAAAAGACGGAGTTACGTAGTACTAGTGTAGTAACTAATGAAATGGTAACGTCTGTAGAGAAAGAGATTGATAGTATTGATTCTATTCTACCTCCTATAAGGCTATTCATACTACCTGGCGGATGTCGAGGAGCATCTGTGTGTCATGTCTGTCGAACTGTTTGTCGTAGGGCAGAAAGAAGGATTCTTTCTTTGGCAGAAACAGGTGTGCATATTGATGATAACGTTATTGCTTATGTCAATAGACTTTCGGATTACTTTTTCGTTTTGGCACGTAAACTCAACATGTTAGCTAATCATGATGAAATAATTTGGGAAAGAAGAAAATAATTGTAATATTATTTGGTCTTTTCACTAACAAGTTGTATTTTTGCCGACCATTTATTAATAACTTATTAATCAAATCTTAACACTATGTATTGGACTTTGGAATTAGCCTCAAAATTGGAAGACGCACCTTGGCCAGCCACAAAGGAAGAACTTATTGACTATGCTACACGCTCTGGAGCACCTTTGGAGGTTATAGAGAATCTTGAAGAGATAGAAGATGAAGGAGATGTGTACGAGTCAATTGAAGAGATATGGCCAGACTATCCTTCTAAGGAAGATTTCCTTTGGGACGAAGAAGAATATTAAGTAATGTTTTTCCTGTGTAAGTGTGTAAACATGTTATGTATAACATTACGCATATAATACAAAGAAAATGACATTGATTTGTTCTTCTTTGTGCGCAAAATATACTTTAGAAAGCCACAAACAGTAAATGTTTGTGGCTTTCTTGCTAAAATAATAAGAAAACTTTTGTCAATTCAGCAATTTAGAGTAATTTTGTTTCGAATATTGCCAAGAATTGTAATAAAGGTTAAAAATAATTATACATAAGATATCCAAATGAAGAGTAAATTAACATTATTATTTTCATTAGTATTTCTTTCTATTGGAGCATATGCACAGGATGTCGTAGATGAGGTTACTCCTACAGATAGTTCTTCTCAGGCTGTTGCTGTTGCAGAAGATACAAGTTCCTCTGCTGTAACTGAGACTGTAGCGGAAGAGCAACCTACTTCTATGAGTTTGAAGGGTACAACCATGGAACAGCGAATTGGTCATGGTATGGATAGTATCCTTGTTCGTCGAGCTTATGAAACATTTGAGAATTATTATGCTAAGGGTGTAAACGAAGAGATGGCTGTTGACTCAGCTTTCCTGTATGCTTACGAACCTTGGCTTTATGTGTTCAATAATGCACCATATGTCAATGCAACACTTTATAAGCATGGTCTTTGGATGTGGCATACATTGGCTGTAGAAGGAAAGACACCAAAGATTCGTGAGTTCTACTTCAATCAGTTGATGGAGACATACGACAAACGTATTCAGAACCTGGATGCGATCAACTCGCTCTATGATGAGGAAGGTGCTGATTCACGATTCGTGACTACACGAGGTGATGTCATTTGTGAGAAGGCACAGAACTTCCTTCAGTACAACCCAGACTCAGTTGTAAAGATGGCATGGAGTGCATATCAGGATAATGATTATAATGCTCAGTATGATATTCCTTGGACAAAGGAGATGGAAAAGCTTTATCAGATGTATAAAACAGCCATCAATGACCTTGGGCGTTCAACAAAGGGATATACACTTGCATACTTCGTGAAGACATACTATTATCGTTATCGTGCAAATAAGGCAGATTCAACTTATGCAACTGATTTCGTTAATGACTATATCACAGCGAAGAACCTTTGTGAGTTCTTCCTCGATTCTGCAAAGCAGTACATCCCATCTGATCAGGAATTGACAGCAGAGGATAGTATCCGTTATCAGAGAGAACTTGCAATCCAGAAGAGTATTGTGGACGAATATACATATCCACAGTGGTATGCTGACTATTACTTTGAGACCAATCCAGAGGCCGCAAGTCCAGAGTTCTTGAATAACTTCTTCTCTGCTAAGATTGAAGAATACAAGACTGATGCAGGTTATCTTGCCTGGGTACTCCAGACCCTCGAAGCAGTAGGACAGACAGAGATTGATGTTTATGACAAATGTTCCGACTATCTTGCAGCCGCAAGGCCTGCGGGAGGAGGTGGAGGAGGAAACTACTCGCAAGACAAACTTCTCTTCTCGCAAGCTGTTAAGTACATGAAGGAAGGTGACTTCTTCTCAGGTAAGGAATCAATGAATGACTGTATTGCTGCATGTGATGATAATGACAAGAAAGCTAAGTACTGTTATCAGGCAGCAACTGTATGTTATGCAAAGGGTCGTGTACAGGACTGTCGCGAGTACTGTAACAAGGCACTCTCATTCAAGAAGAACTATGGTGACCCATGGTTGTTGATTGCAGACTGTATCTATAAGACAGCCCCACGTTCTGGTAAGGGTATCAAGGCAGACGTGCTTTACTGGAACCTTGGTCTCTATTGCTGTCTTGCTACAGATAAGGCACAGATGGCAATGCGTGTAGACCCTGGATGTCGTAACAAGGCACAGATAAAGATTAACTCATATGCACGAAACTACTACCCTAAGTCAGAGGCCTTCTTCCGTGGCGTAAAGGCAGGACAGAAATTCTCTATTGCAGGTGAGTCAACAACACTTCGTCTTAAGTAATAAAGCATAATTACGAACACCAGCTTATACGTTTGTAGCGCTAATAAAGGTGTCTCCAGATAATATAAGTTCCATAATCATTTCGGTGGTTATGGAACTTTTTTATGCCCAAATGTTTGCTTCAACTGAAAATCTTTTTTTATATTTGTCGCAACATAATAAAAGTGTGATGCAAGTGCCCGCGATAGAATTCCCGTAAAACGAGTACTTGTTTGGAACTGTAAAGGAAATAGAACATTTGCTTATGGAAAAGTCAGCAGAGTACATACAACATATAGAGATAAAGGCATTGTGGAAGGGGGGAAGGCACATAGAGTGGCATCTTCGTCCAGATGTCAATATCTTAAGTGGAATAAATGGTGTCGGAAAAAGTACCATTATAAACCATTCGGTAAAGACCCTTGCCATGTTAGAGCAGGGAGAGTTGCGTGTTAACGAGATGGACGGCATGGTAAAGGTCAAGTTATACCCGGAAGATGCAAAAAAGATAAAGTTTGATGTCATCCGTAGTTTTGATCGTCCGCTAATTCATAGTGACCTTCTTGAGAAGTTGTCTGACTCGAGAGTGAAAACAGAGTTGGACTGGCAGGTCTATCGACTTCAAAAGCGTTACTTAGATTATCAGGTAAATATTGGTAACAAAATTATTGAGCTTCTGACGTCAGGAAATCCTGATGATGCTTTGGCAGCTGCAAATGTCTCAGCTCCAAAGAAGAAGTTCCAAGACATGATGGATGAACTCTTCCGTGATACCAATAAACTGATAGATCGCAAGAGTAACGAGATACAGTTTACCCAGTTTGGAGAGACACTCACCCCATACCAGTTATCTTCAGGCGAGAAGCAGATGTTGGTTATTCTGCTGACAGTCCTTGTTGAGGACAACCAGCATTGTGCACTTATTATGGACGAACCGGAGATATCATTGCATATTGACTGGCAACAGCGCCTGATAGGTCTAATACGAGAGCTCAATCCAAATGCACAGATAATACTATCTACTCACTCTCCTGCACTCATTATGGACGGTTGGGTAGGCAATGTCACAGAAGTGAATGAAATCACTAACCTCTAATCTTACATCAAGGTACCTTGAGGCTGCAAATAAGCTTCAGAAAAAGCGGAAGAAGAGAATCATTGCATATGTAGAAAGTTATGATGATATCTTCTTCTGGCGAAGTGTGCTGTCTGACTATGAAAATGAAGAACGCACATTTGAGGTGATGCTCCCTTCACGAGTTGACTTGTCCAGAGGCAAGAAGACAGCAATGATGAACAAGCTTGGAGAGAACCTTGGAGAATGCATGATAGCCTGTGTCGATGCTGATGTAGACTATCTGTTGCAAAGAGCAACAAACAATTCCCGTTTGATGCTTGACAACCCATACGTCATACATACTTATGCCTATTCCATAGAGAATCTTCAATGCTATGCGCCAAGTCTACATAACGTATGTGTAATGGCAACATTGAATGACCGTTCTGTCTTTGACTTTGAAGCATATTTAAGAGCATACTCAGAAATAGTGTACGACCTGTTTGTATGGGCAATATGGCTGTACAAAGAATGTCGGTTCAGCGAGTTCCCATTGAACACGTTGAACAACTTCATAACCGTGGATCGTCTTAACATACATAACCCATCTGAAGCGCTCGACAAACTTCGTAAGTCTGTAAATCGCAAGATGTCATGGATGCAAAGTCACTATCCAGAGGCAAGAGGAAAACTGAAGCCGTTGAAGGCGGAGTTGCAGACACTTGGATTGCGTCCAGACAATACCTACCTGTTCATACAGGGACACCATCTAATGGATAATGTGGTAAGTTCGGCAGTAGAACCTGTATGCACTATTCTTCGTCGTGAACGTGAGAAAGAGATAAAGATGCTTGCACAGGGAAGACAACAGCAGATGGATAATGAACTGGCGTGCTATCAACATTCACAATGTTCGTCAAACCAGATGATACGCAGAAACACGCAGTTCAAATCCTCGGAGTTGTACTCATTGCTAAAAGCACATATTGAGAGACTGCTTGCTAAGATAGGGTGAGTTCATAATTAGGGTGTCCTGTTTGTTGTGCTTTTTTTACCACAAGCGGTAATGCCTATATGTTAGATACAACGAACAGGACACTCTAATTCATAATATATACAAGTTTCGTAACTTTCTAACTTGCTCGTTTTAAGAAGTAAAATGGAGTTAGAAGAAGCTAATGCTCTTTCGTCGCTTAGGGGATAAAAGACGATACTTTGCTGGTTGACGTCTTCTTCGTGAATCGTCATTCGTCTTTTTACTTCTTTTAACTCCTTTTTACTCCATTCAAGTTACTCCACTACCTGTGATAGCTGTTGCCAGGACGCCAACTCTCAATCTTTTTCAGTTTCTCAGCGTACTGAGGAAACTTCTTGTTACGTGGGCACTTGCCCATGCCTTTATCAATCATTATATGGATAAGTTCCTTGTCAATATCTTTTGAACTTCCTCCTTTAGGGAAGTGGAATAGTTTGCCCACCACACGTTCTGCTAATGAAGGAATCCAGTGTTCATTTACCTTGTGCGCCTTCCAGTCTTCCTCTTGAAGATTATCTGGTCCCCATATTCTGAAGAAAGCAGAAAACTTCAGGTCAGGATATACATCGAAGTTTTTCACAACAAGTAACAGGATGAGAGAATGAAGTCGTGAAGGTTCATTGATACCCAATTTGAGATACTGGTTAAGCAATTTCCTTGTTTCCACAGAACCCAGGGAAGCATAGTTCTCCTTAAGAGCCTCGTAGATGCCCCAACCCATACTGACCTTTCTGTCGTGCTCGTTGTTTGATGTCTCTTCGTTGCTATTGGAAGGTTTAGCATCCGATGTAACAAGATATGTCACATTGTTTCTCACCAATAGTTGTCTTGCAAGGTTTCCCATAGGCATCGCATATCCCACAACTACGTCCTTGCACAACCTCATCATCGTCTTGTTACGAACCTCTGCCGACTGAGCGCTTGTCTCAGTTGAAGAACTGCCAGCACATTCCATTATGAGAAGTCTACCATTTCCCATAGCGTCACTTAAGGTTATGTCATTAAGTCGTTTACTTATTTCACCGATGTCATCAGGTAAAGCCTCTGCAAGAGCGATTATCAAAGGGACCTTCTTTTGGACAAGGTACTTCAGGGTAAAGCGCTCAATGCCAGCAAGGCATCCACACATAACACATTCAGTTTGGGGATTGAGCGAGTCAATCCAGTTTCTTATTGCAGAAAACGTTTCGTCAGGAACCTTGTGTGAACACAAGAACGCATGAATGCTTTTGTTAAGCAACTCCTCGTTGCCAGTCATTTTTGAAATTGTTTCCATAATTCTAAAGGAGTAATAAGAATAACAATAGGCCGTTTGGATTAGATTTAGTAATAGAAAGGGCCAGTAGTTTGTTTTACTAACTATTTGTAAAGGTACTCATTTTATGCGAGTGTGCAAATAATATCGCCATTATAAATACGAAAACAGGTCATTTCGTGACTTTTTAGAAATGAATTATATGAAAGGTGCATAAATCTTAGTCCTGACTCTTGCATAAATACGAGGAGAAGATGACCACGGACATATGAACATTAATAGGAAAAGACGTTGCAGTTTGGGTGTTATTACTTTTCTTGTCCAATATGCTATCCGTTTGAATAAAAAATTGTACCTTTGCACACTATCATTGAAAATAGAAAAATACAATATATGAAAGATTTTATTGAAGAACTTACTTGGCGTGGCATGATCCACACTATGATGCCAGGTACAGACGAACTCCTCAAGAAGGAACAGACAACAGCATACTTGGGTATTGACCCAACAGCTGATTCTCTACATATCGGTCACCTCTGTGGAGTGATGATGCTTCGCCACTTCCAGCGTTGCGGTCACAAGCCATTGGCACTCGTAGGTGGTGCTACAGGTATGATTGGCGACCCATCAGGTAAGAGTCAGGAACGTAATCTCCTTGATGAAGAAACACTTAAGCACAATGTCGCATGTATCAAGGAGCAGCTTTCACGTTTCCTTGACTTCGATAGTGACGCACCTAACCATGCAGAACTTGTGAACAACTACGACTGGATGAAGAACTTCTCATTCCTCGACTTCGCCCGTGACATCGGTAAGCACATCACCGTAAACTACATGATGGCAAAGGAGTCAGTCCAGAAGCGTCTCAATGGTGAGGCACGTGACGGTCTTTCATTCACAGAGTTCACATACCAGCTTCTTCAGGGCTACGACTTCCTCTATCTCTATGAACATAAGGGATGTCGCCTTCAGCTTGGTGGTGCAGACCAGTGGGGTAATATCACAACAGGTAGTGAACTTATCCGACGTAAGAATGGTGGCGAGTGCTTCGCCCTTACTTGTCCACTCGTAACAAAGAGCGATGGTCGTAAGTTCGGTAAGACAGAAAGCGGAAATGTATGGCTTGACCGCGAGCGCACTTCACCATATCAGTTCTACCAGTTCTGGCTCAATGTACCAGACGAGGATGCAAAGAAATACATCAAGATCTTCACTTCACTTGAGAAGGACGAGATTGACGCAATCATTGCAGAGCAGGATCAGGATCCAGGTCGCCGTGTACTTCAGAAACGTCTTGCAGAGGAAGTGACAATCATGGTTCACTCAAAGGAAGACCTTGACATGGCAATCGAGGCAAGTAACATTCTCTTCGGCAAGTCAACAAAGGAGAGTCTTCTCAAACTTGACGAAAAGACACTTCTCGACGTGTTTGCAGGAGTACCACAGTTTGAGGTTGCAAAGGCAGACATCGAGGCAGGCATCAAGGCAGTAGACCTCTGTGTGGAGAAAGCTGCCATCTTCCCATCAAAGGGTGAAATGAGAAAACTTACACAGAATGGTGGTGTAAGTATCAATAAGGAGAAGCTTGACCAGTTCGACAGGGTTATCACAACTGACGACCTTCTTGACGGCAAATACCTTCTCGTTCAACAGGGTAAGAAAAAGTATAACTTGATTATTTGTAAGTGATGGAAATCATGCAACAAGGAAACATACCATCAGAGGATGAGATTCTTCTTCCGTCAGAGGAAGAGGAACTCATCCTCTTGCGTATTACAGGTGAGGACCGACCAGGTCTTACATCTTCCATAACAAACATTCTCGCGCTCTATGATGTTGACATTCTCGACATCGGTCAGGCAGACATCCACTCTACCTTGTCACTCGGACTCCTTATCCGTGTGGCAGAGGAGAACTCTGGTCGTGTGATGAAGGAACTTCTCTTCAAGGCAAGTGAACTGAATGTGAACATCAAGTTCATACCAGTCACTCTCTCGGAGTATGAGGACTGGGTGGCACGTCAGGGTAAGAACCGTTACATCCTTACAGTACTTGGTCGCCGACTCAACGCTTGCCAGATAGAAGCCGTTAGCCGACTTATTGCTGACCAGGGACTTAACATTGATGGTATCAAGCGTCTCTCAGGACGTGCAAGTATACTTCATCCTGAGAAGAACAACCGTGCCTGCATACAGTTCTCTGTACGTGGAACACCAAAGGACAAGGAGGCGCTTCATCGTGAACTCCTTCGCATGTCGAGTGACCTTGAGATAGACTGCTCATTCCAGATTGACAACATGTATCGTCGTATGCGCCGTCTCATCTGCTTCGATATGGATTCCACATTGATTCAGGCAGAGGTAATCGACGAGCTTGCCCGTAAACATGGTGTCTATGATCAGGTTGCAGCCATCACGGCAAGTGCCATGCGAGGTGAGATAGACTTCAAGGAGTCATTCACGCAGCGATGCAAGCTTCTCAAGGGACTTGATGTTGGCGTTATGCGTGACATTGCAGAGAACCTTCCATTCACGGAAGGAGTGGATCGTCTCATGTATGTGCTTAAGAAGTATGGCTATAAGATTGCCATCCTTTCCGGAGGATTCACTTTCTTTGGCGAGTACATCCAGAAGAAATATGACATCGACTATGTTTATGCCAATGAACTCGAGATTGACGAGAACGGCAAACTCACAGGTAACTATGTGGGTGAGATAGTCGATGGAAAGCGTAAGGCTGAACTTCTCAAGCTTATTGCACAGGTAGAGAAAGTAAACCTCCAGCAGACCATTGCCGTTGGAGATGGCGCCAATGACCTTCCTATGCTCTCAGAGTCAGGTCTCGGTATTGCATTCCATGCCAAGCCACGTGTCGTAGCAAATGCACAGCAGAGTATCAATACCATCGGTCTTGATGGTGTACTCTATTTCCTCGGATTCAAGGACTCTTATCTCGATGCTCAAGCGCAGTAAAGCAATTCTACATCTTGCACTTCCCATTATCATAGGACAACTCGGAAGTATAGTCCAGGGATTTGCAGATACTATAATGGTCGGACAGTACGGTACACCCGAACTGTCCGCTTCTGGTTTTGTGAACAACGTGTTCAACCTTATCCTATTCTTTGCACTTGGACTTTCCTACAGTACCACTCCTGTGGTCGGAGCCTTGTGGGGGCAGGGTAGGACAGATGAGGCACGTCAGGTACTTGGTGAAAGTATCGTTGTAAGTCTTCTTGGATGTGTTGCCAGCATGGCATTGCTGCTTGTCGTGTTACTCAATGTGGGTATGCTTGGACAGCCGCAAGAACTACTGCCTCTCATACGTCCATATTTCCTTGTGCTTATATTATCGGTACCATTCATAGGAGTATTCAATTCCCTGAAGCAATACTCCGATGCAACAGGTGATACCCGTACACCGATGTGGGCAATGCTGTTCAGCAACCTGTTTAACATTGTTGGTAACTATGTCCTAATCTTTGTCTGTGACCTCGGACTTCTTGGAGCCGGTATTGCAACCATGCTTTCACGTGTACTGATGGCAACATGGCTCTATGTCGCAATATGTAAACCATTCAGTAGCGACTCTTTCCACTTTGGTAAGATTAGGAGTTACATGGTAAAGAGATTAGGTAAGTTAGGACTGAACATCTCCGTCCAACTATGCCTTGAGGCTGGTTCCTTCAACATCGCAGCCCTCTTCATGGGGTGGATATGTGCGTCAGCACTTGCGGCACACCAGGTAATGTGTATTGTCGGTTCCATGTGTTTCATGATTTATTATGGCATTGGTGCGGCCGCGGCAGTAAGGATGTCGCATTATTATGGACAGAAGAACTTAGATGAGGTACGAGCCACATCCACAACAGCCCTTGTCATAACCCTTGCCTTTGGTGCCGTTGTTTCTGCAAGCGTTTGCCTCTTGCGTTATCCTATAATAGCCATGTTTACTGATAGTGAGGAAGTAACCTTGCTTGCATTTTCACTCCTCCCAGCCTTTGTTTGCTACCAGGTTGGAGATGCCGCCCAAACCATCTACGCCAATAGTTTGAGAGCCATAGCAGATGTGAAGCCACTCATGCTTTATGCCTTTATTGCATACGTTGTGGTAAGTCTTCCTTTGTCATACTTCTTTGCCTTTACTCTTGGCATGGGTGCAGCAGGAGTATGGTGGGGCTTTCCGTTCGGACTAAGTACAGCGGCAGTATTGTACTACATGAGGTTTAGAAAACTACATGTGAGGGAAAGTTAGATGGTTCTTTTGCAAAGGTAAGAGTTGAAATTGGAGAATACCCACGAAAAGTTGTTACAATTTTCGCGGGGTTGAACTTTGATAGAATTTGAAAAGCTCCACAAATCTACGAGAATCCTCCAAGGAGTACTCGAGCAGCGCACGAGGAGCGCACACGATTTCTTGGAGAATCGTGTGCGCTCCTCGTGCGCTGCTCGAGTAATGAGTTGTAAAAAGCTATAGAGATAATGGAAAAATAAGGATAGAGGAACCTGATTTCCGTTCTTGTCTACTTTCAATCAAATTGAAGCAGAACTAAAATATTGTTAAAACTCTTGACAAGGGGACTTTCATGTATTATCTTTGCAATAGATTTTATAACTCAAATGAAACAGGCAAAACTTGAATAATAACACAGATTACTTATGACAGAAGACGAGAAATATATGCGTGAAGCAATGCTTGAGGCAGAAAAGGCGTTGGCTCAAGATGAGATTCCTATTGGTGCCGTAGTTGTTGCAAATGGAGTCATAATAGGACGCGGACATAACCTAACAGAGACACTTCACGATGTTACTGCCCATGCGGAGATGCAGGCAATAACTGCCGCCGAAGAGTATCTCGGTGGTAAGTATCTTGATAAGTGCTCACTCTACGTGACCGTAGAACCATGTGTGATGTGTGCTGGTGCCATAGGATGGAGTCAGATGGGCAAACTGGTATATGGTGCAAGTGACGAGAAACGTGGGTTCATGAAACTTGCTCCTAATGCTCTCCATCCAAAGACCATTGTCATCAATGGTGTTATGGCAGAGGAGGCAGGGCAAATGATGAAGGACTTCTTTAAGGGGAAGAGGTAGAACTGTCACAGGCATTCCGTCAATATTTACCGTAGAATCCTTATGCCTTGAAAGGTCTGTCTCTCGCTTTTTTGTGTGAATGTTCAAGAGTTAGTGTGTGTATCTTTGCAAGATATTCATATTATTGCTATCTTTGCCCAAATATAAACTTAAACAATCTAGATATGTATAGTGATCCAAAAGAGTGCCTTTATTGCACAAATAACTATGGCAATCTTATGATAAAGATTGCAGATCTTTCTGTGTCTCGTGTATTCTTGTTCAAAGAACAGACTTATAGAGGGCGTTGCCTTGTTGCATATAATGGTCATGTAAATGATCTCAATGAGTTGAGTGTAGAAGAGCGCAATGCTTTCATGGACGATGTTTGTCGTGTGACAAAAGCCATGCAGGCAGCGTTCAATCCTGAGAAAATAAACTATGGCGCATATAGTGACAAGTTGAGTCATCTTCATTTCCATCTTGCACCAAAGTATGTAGATGGACCAGATTATGGTGGCACATTCCAGATGAACCCAGGTAAGGTGTATCTTTCAGACGCAGAGTATCAGGAACTCATCGATAAGGTAAAGGCAAATCTTTAATTTGTGGATAAAAAAGAACTGAGGCGTTATATCCGCGAGCAGAAGAAGATGCATTCTGCAGATGAATTGTCTGTAATGTCTTGTCGTATATGTGAATCCATCAAGGTCGATGGTGTATGGCGAGCATCGGGTGTCGTGCTTCTTTATCACGCTTTGTCAGATGAGGTAGACACACAGATACTTATTGACAATGCCATGTTTGTGGACAAGAAGGTACTTCTTCCTGTCGTTGTTGGTGATGATTTGGAACTCCGAGTGTATGAAGGACCAGAGTCGTTGTCACAGGGTGCCTTTGGTATTCTTGAACCAACAGGTACGCTATATCCGGAATCTGATTATGGCAAGATAGATCTTGCCATAATTCCAGGTATGGCATTTGACTCTTACTGCAACCGTCTTGGCAGGGGCAAAGGGTATTATGACCGTCTTCTTCCTCGTCTTACAAATGCTTACAAGATTGGTGTATGCTTCCCCTTTCAGAAGTTGGAGAGCATACCAAGTGAACCGCACGACTATAAAGTTAATGAGGTAGTATGGAACATGTAAATCGTATAAATCTGCCTCGTGTAGATTCTACAAATAATTTTGTCAAGGATATGCTTTCCTTTGGCGATGACTTGTCAGGGTTTACCCTTGTGGTAGCAGAGAGTCAAACAGCAGGCCGTGGACAGCAGGGTAACAGTTGGGAGTCGGAAGATGGAAAGAACCTTGTGTTCTCGCTTCTTTGTCATCCTAACTTCGTAAAACCAGCCGAGCAGTTTGTCTTATCACAATGTATGGCTTTATCCGTAAGGGGTGCATTGCAGAGAACATTGACTGATTGTGGCGTGGATGAGTTGGTCACAGTAAAGTGGCCTAATGATATCTATGTTGGTGACAAGAAGATTTCCGGAACCTTGATTGAATGTGACCTTATGGGCAAGAGCATCTCCAACTGTATCATTGGGGTTGGGGTAAATGTCAATCAGCTCACCTTTGTGAGCGATGCTCCTAATCCAGTTTCTCTTGCACAGATATGTGGTAAGGAACTTGACAGAGAGGAGATACTTGGCTATATCATCAATGATTTTCAGCAATTTTACGAGATGGTGACTCTTGGTGGCGCAGATCATGTTCGTGGGCTATACAAGAAGCTTCTTTACAGGAGAACAGGTTTCCATCGTTTCTCGGATGTGCGAGGCGAGTTTGTCGCTGAGATTGCAGATGTAGAGCCAACAGGCCATCTCCTGTTGAGGTTTGAGAATGGTAACACGGTAAGGTATGAGTTTAAGGAAGTAAAATTTTTAATGGAATGATTTCTCCAAAAAGTATTCATATACAGGATTACAACTATCCGCTGCCTGACGAGCGAATAGCAAAGTTCCCTCTTTCTGAACGCGATAGCAGTAAACTGCTTATCTACAATCATGGTGAGGTAAGTGAGGATGTGTTTACCTCTATCCCTAATTATCTCCCTAAGGGCGCTTTGATGGTCTTCAACAACACGAAGGTTATACAGGCACGTTTGCATTTTCGTAAGTCGCAGGTACAGGAAGGAGTGCAGGGTGCCCTGATTGAGGTGTTCTGTCTTGAGCCAGCCATGCCAAATGACTATCAGCTGAACTTCTCTGAGAAGGGACGTGTTCAGTGGTACTGTCTTGTAGGAAACCTGAAGAAGTGGAAGTCTGGCAAACTCTATCGCGACATCAACATGCCTAATGGTGAAGTTATCACTCTTGCATGTGAGAGAATGGGCGAGCACGGCACAAGTCATGTTGTTGAGTTCACCTGGGATGGAGACTATTCATGGGCAGAGATACTGGATGCTGTGGGAGAGTTGCCTATTCCCCCCTATCTTAATCGTGACACACAGGAATCGGATAAGAAGACATACCAGACAGTATATTCAAAGATAAAGGGTAGTGTGGCTGCTCCAACAGCAGGCTTGCACTTTACGGAAAAAGTTCTAAAGGCTATTGATGAGGCTGGTGTGGAACGTGAGGAGGTCACTCTTCATGTTGGTGCAGGTACTTTCAAACCGGTAAAGAGTGAGGATATTGGCGGTCATGATATGCATACTGAACATATTGCAGTACGTCGCCAGACAATAGAGAAACTACTTGCTCATAATGGTGAGGCAATAGCTGTAGGTACCACAAGTGTTCGTACTCTTGAAAGTCTGTATTATATGGGTGTGTTGAGTGAAAAGTTAATAGTGAAAAGTGAAAAATCAGAGTTACTTGATGCAGAAGAACTTCATATAGAACAATGGATGCCATACGAGTATGCTGAGAAATGTGAGAAGGAAGGTAAGTCACTCATGACAACTGTTGAGGCTCTTCAGTCACTTCTTGATTACATGAAGGTTCATAATATGGATGTGCTTCATTCAAGTACACAAATCATTATAGCTCCAGGATATGACTATCATATTGTGAAACGTATAGTGACTAATTTCCATCAGCCACAGAGTACGCTCCTTCTTCTTGTGTCTGCCTTTGTAAAGGGTGACTGGCATAAGATTTATGACTATGCTCTTGCTCATGACTTTAGGTTCTTGAGCTATGGCGACTCATCAATACTTATTCCTTGATATTATGTCAATAGCAACAAAACAAGATAATAGTGAAGAAATGTTTCCTGTCGTTGATGAGGACGGAAACATCATTAGTGCTGCTACTCGTGGCGAATGTCATAGTGGCAGTAAATTGCTTCATCCTGTAGTTCATCTCCATGTGTTCAACAGCAAAGGGGAACTGTACTTGCAGAAACGTCCTGAGTGGAAGGATATACAGCCAGGCAAGTGGGACACGGCAGTAGGTGGGCATGTTGACCTTGGCGAGTGTGTAGATGACGCTCTCCGTCGTGAGGTGCGTGAGGAGCTTGGCATTGAGGACTTTGTTCCGGAGCGCATCATTCAGTATGTGTTCGAGTCGGCGCGTGAGAAGGAACTTGTTTTTGTCCATAAGACGGTATATGATGGAGATGTGAAACCAAGCGAGGAACTTGACGGTGGACGCTTCTGGACCGTGGAGGAGATTAAGGCGAACATCGGCAAGGGAGTGTTCACGCCGAATTTTGAGAATGAAATAGAAAAGGTAAAACTTATATAATTCAAGTTTCGCTTCGCTTCACTTGGAAGGAGTTAAAGGAAGTTAAGAACTCGCGTTTTCGCTTGCGCTTTCGCAGAAAGAAACTTTAATAATAAGATTCCATAATAAAAATTAAGTGAATTATACTAACCATTAAATATATGAATAAGACATTTACATTAAGAATGCTTGTGATGACTGTGATTGCCATTCTTCACTCTTCACTCTTCACTCTTCACTCTTTTGCTCAGGACATCTGGCTTGACATCAATGGAGTGAGAGACTTGACTGCTGATTCTATTGATACCGCAGATCAGGCACGTCCTGTTCCTGGTTCTTCACGCAAGGGCAACAACCCTGTGCTATTCCTTGTCGGCAACTCTACTATGCGTACCGGTACTCGTGGTAATGGTGACAATGGACAGTGGGGATGGGGATTCTATGCTCATGAGTATTATGATGCAGAAAAGATCACGGTAGAGAACCATGCTCTTGGTGGTACATCTCCTCGTACATTCTATAAGAATCTTTGGGCACCGGTTCTTGCAGCAATAAAGAGTGGCGACTATGTGTTCCTCGAACTTGGACATAATGATAATGGACCTATCGATTCTGTACGGGCTCGTTCAAGCTATAGACCTGATGGCAAGTTGAGTCTTGGCAATGATTCTACGATTATCTATAACAAGGTGACAAAGATGCAGGACACAGTATACACTTTTGGTGGATATACTCGTCGCTTCATCAACGAGATACGTGCAAAGGGTGGTATTCCTATCCTCTTTACTCTCACTCCTCGTAATGCCTATGAGGCAAATGATCCGAAGAAGATACAGCGCAAACTCACAGACTTTACTCCTGCAATCTTTGCTTTGGGTAAGGAAATGAATTGTCCTGTCATAGACCTCAATGACATTTCTGCTAAGAAGTTGGAGAATTATGGTCCTTGGAAGACAGACTATCACTTCTATCTTGACAAGATCCATTCAAGTGCCTTTGGTGCCATGATGAATGCACGTAGTGCAGCTGAGGGTATAGCGGCATGTGCTGATCCACAGGTTGCTCGACTCAAGTCTTTCTTGAATGATAGGGTTATTCCAAAGCGTTGTGACCAGAATCGTCAGAAGGGCAAGCCAATGGTGTTCCTCTGTGGTGACTCAACTGGTAAGAATGAGGACAAGAAGCCTGATGGCATGTGGGGATGGGGTTCACAAGGTTATACCGTGTTTGACTCAACAAAGTGCGTGTTCCAGAACCAGGCAAAGGCTGGTCGCAGTACCCGTACCTATCTTGATGAGGAGCGTTGGGAAGAGGTGTATAACTCTCTTGAACCAGGAGACGTGGTCCTTATCCAGTTTGGACATAATGATATAGGTGGCATAGACAAGGACAAGGAACGTGGTGTTATTGCATGTGTCCAGGACACAAGTCATGTGTATCACATGAAGAGCAACGGAAAGAATAAGGTCATCTATTCGTTTGGATGGTATATCCGTAAGATGGTACGTGATGCTCAGGAGAAGGGTGCTACACCTGTTATCCTTTCTTTCACGCCTCGCAATGAGTGGCACGAAGGTAAGGGTGAGGTTAAGGGGTCTTTCTATCCTGTAAAGGAGAAGAAGGGTAAACTTTACATCGAACGTCGTAATGATAAGTATATCCCTGAGTGGGATAAGCAGGTTGCGGAAGAGTGTGGGGTAGAATTTGTTGATGTTCATAACATCACAGCTGATGCTCTTGACAAGCTTGGAAAGATAAAGGCTGTTGAGTATTTCAACCACGACCATACTCACACATCTCTTAAGGGTGCCCGTCTTAATGCTCAGAGTGTAGCAAAGGGACTTAAGAAGAACAAGTCTGCTGTTGCTAAACTTTTGAAATAACCATGATTTAATGTTTACTCGACTTTAGCTTTTAGCGGAGAACAAAGAGGCTGGGAGAGGATCCTCCGTAGATAACCGAACAGCTGAAAGTGAATGCTAAAGCAGAGATGTTTAGAGGTTAGAGATTAGATGTCTTTAGGCACTTTGTTTCTCTAACCTCTAACTTTTAACTTGTATCCCGTCTGTGATGATTATTGTTAATCGTGTTTAGCTGTAACTGTATAACATTTCTAAATAAACTCCTATTCTATGTCGTTTAACAAACTAATTTTATTGTCTATTTCGTTTTGCATATCATTGTTCACAAGTGCTCAAAAGTATGAGTGGCAATATGCTTTAGATTTCCTTAAAACTAAAGGTATACCTACAGCGGGATTGACACTTGCGAGGAAAACAAAAGATTATGTATTGTTCTCTTCAAGTAGAAAGAACACGTTTGTTCTTGTTGCTACAGAAAAGTATGAGGGCGTGTTACCAAACAGAATACTTGCATATAGTGATGAGTCAAATATGGATCATATTGATTTCGATGAAAGCGGTATGATCAGTTCTATGCTAAGTTATTACACAAATGTTCTTCATTATTTGTTGAATGATTCCACGTCAACGGTTTATAAGAAACCAGAGTCCTTTGTCGGTGAGAAACAACTAAAGACTGTGGTGCTTGGGCAGCGAAAGGTAGATTTCTTGGATATTTATGAGAGAGGCATTGGCGTGGCAGGGTGTGTTCCTACGTCAGCCACACAGATAATGTTTTATCATAAGTGGCCTGATGTGGCACATGGAAAGTATATGTACTATAGGGAGACAGAGAAATCTGTTAAGAGAATAGATATAGAAGGTCTTACTTTTTCCTGGCCAGAGAATCTGAATATGTATAATGGAACTACACGTCGTCTTGTTGTTCCAAATAGGTTCCTTGCAATAAATGGTCTCTTATTTGAGGCAAACTTTGGTTTTCAGTCAACATCAGCAGATATGTCTTTCTGCAAACGTGCCTTTGTTTACCATTATAAGTACTCTCGTAAGGCTGTTCATCATTGGGATAGGGATGAACTTGGTATGCTTAATATGGCAAGAGCTGATATAGATGCAGGCAGACCTGTTATGGTAGGAAGATGGAGACATGCCTTTATATGTGATGGCTATACAGATGACTATTTCCACTTCAATATGGGATGGTATGGTTCTTGTGACGGTTATTATCGTCTATTCCCCTATTTAGGTCGTATAAGTGAATATGATGTATGGGAAATGATTTCGGGCATTACTCCTGAAAGGAACGATACTTTCACATCGAGGACAATAACTCTTAAAGAGGCGGGAACGCTTTCTGAATATATTACTGCGGAGGACTATAATACTCTTGGCAAGTTGAAGGTGGTAGGACCTATAAATGGTAAGGATATAAAGATGCTTCGTCAGTTGTCTGGAGGTGCTGATGTCGATGTTCCTTTTGAGGAGCGTGGTGTTCTCTCGGAACTCGATCTGAGTGAAGCTCATATTGTAGAGTCAAAAGATGTCTATTATTCTTTTTATGAGCATAATATTACGCATAATAAGTTTGCTGAGAAAAATACATGGAGCGACAGTTGGACGGAGGAGATTGTTCCTGATAAAGTGTATATGTCGTTCTATCATACGAATAAGGATAAGATAGGAACGAATATGTTTACTGGTTGTGATGGGCTCGAAAGACTTGTCGTTCCTAAAGATGTAACTTCGTTTGGATGGTATGCTTTATCGGAGTGTGTCATGCTTCGCGAGTTTGTCATACCTAAGTCTGTAAGGACTGTCAAACCAAATGTTTTTGCAAAGTGTAAGATGCTTGAGAAGTTATCGTATAGTAAAGATGCGCCTTTCCTTAGTAAGGATCCGGATGGAAAACGTAGTCATCCGTTTACAACTCTCTATCCTTATACGGAAATAGAGGAAGTGCCGTAGCATATTCTTTGTTTATGCAAATTTGAAGTGCAACTTCAAAATTGCATAGATTAAGTAATGATAACTTCTATTTTGTTGATTATAAACGATGTGCGCTTGGTAAAAAATACGTATTACGTGTAATTGAATACATTGAAGAAGTAAAATAGCGCCATTCTGAGATATTTGCATAATCTCAGAATGGCGCTGTTTTTGTATATGTCCAGTTTTCGAATTAGTTATTTTAACCTGAGTTCGATGAAAACATATCGCGCAAGCGCGGACGAAAAAAAACCTTTAAAAACATATAAAAACCCTTAAAAACATACTTTGTTCTGTTGTAGAATTAAAAACGCTATAGGTTTTTATATGTTTTTTAAGGTTTTTATATGTTTTTATTCGTCCGCGCCATGCGCGATTAAATTCATCGAGTTCGCGTTATTTTATGACTTTCTTGTTGCCATTGATATGGATGCCATTGGTAGCTTTATTGATACGGCGAACTGTAAGGTCATTGACAACATTATAGGCTGCAGTAGTCCTTCTTTTGCAATACTTTATCTTTTGTTGATGTTTTCTTCTGTTACAAAATAATAGTTTGTCTCAGAGAGAAAACCAATTTCGTTGATAGCATAGCATCCTATGACGCAAGCCGTGTCTATAGGAATTGCATCTTGATATGTTTGTACATCTCCAGATAAATCTGGAATGTTCCTACTGATGGTGTAATATATAGTTGCATCCTCGCTTTCACACTCAATAGTAATTCTTTTATTCTTCAATGTTATTACAGGAGTGTTAGTCACTTCAATGTTTGGGCGACCTTTAAGAAAAGTTTGGTAGTAATTATGTAGATAGTTCCACTCATTAATGAACTTATAGCATGTATTAAGATTACGCGAATAACGGCATATTTCCATAGATTCATTTCTTGTCCAATAGAAACCGTTTTCTTTCCAGTTTATTAACTGGTCGGAGAATTTGTCGAAAAGGTCGAACATACCATTTCCCATGCCTTCAGGCAAAGGATATGGTGACAGTGATTCGTTGCCGAAATATACGTTGGCAAAGCTTTGCGGCATGTATATGTTCCTCTTGTAATCCTGTGTGTGGATTTTCTCTATATCCCCATAATACGTTTTCCCGTCTGCATATTTGATATAAGCCCTTGTGAAATATGTCGTATTGCCTTCAAGCAATTTAATAAAAGCATGGAATTGCTCACTGGATGTGTTGCTTGAACAACGGAAAATGCGCCATTTGCGAACAGTCTCCTCCCATTCGCTCTTTTTGTGATTTTTACTTACAGCACTATCTATGGCATTTATCGTAATTATGGAGGAATCAGCGGATAATAGAACTCCTTGTTCATAAATGCTGTCAATACTGAATCCGTATATTTCACCTCCTACTATTGGTGGTTGCCTGTCACCATCGAACACAACTGTGTCTATTTGTCTTTCAACAGGAGAAGTGCATGCACATGTCATGCAAATTACAAAGACAGATGCGATTGTTCTTAAAAAACTGTTGTTCATATTATGCAAAAATACAAAAATTATACTGACAAAGGATGAATATTGGGGAAAAATGATTACTTTTGTGAATAATATGGAAGAAAACAGTTCATTTATCGGGAAAAGCAGTATATCTGTATTTGAAGATGCTGTGCCAGTGGTATCTGCCAATGGTGCAACAAGTAGTTCATATATTGTCCGCATGCATGGAAAGCGTATGTTTCTGAAGCATATCAGAAAAGAATACGCAGACGATGAGCGTTACGAGAATGCTTTCCGTAAAGAGTTTGAAGTTGGGTTCAATCTTGATCATCCAGGCATAGTGCGATATTATGAATATGGTAAGGATGATTGTGGCTCTTACATTCTGTCAGAATACATTGAAGGTTGTACTCTGACAGAGTTTGTTGTCAAGAATCCTGAATATCTTCGTGTAAAGGCTAACCTTGACAAAATGACAAATCAGATACTTGATGCTTTGGGGTATATGCATGAACATCAGATATTGCACCTTGACATTAAGCCTGACAATATACTTGTCACATCAATTGATCATGATGTTAAGTTCATAGACTTCGGTTTTTGCTACAGCGATTCTTTTTATGGTACGCAGGGGCATTCGCCAGAATACGCATCCTGTGAGCAGTTGCAAAACCTTAGTAACTATGACGAGCGTACCGACATCTATTCTTTTGGACGTCTGTTATCGTTTATATTTGCATCTGTTGGCATGAAACCTGACAGTCGTTACAAAAAGCTTTTGAATGGATGCTTGCAGGACGACATGAAAAAACGTTTTTCTTCTGCAGAAGAAGCTGCAAAGTGCATAAACCGTAGAACTTTTGGTGTCGCGCACTATGTGGCTGCCGTAATAGCCTTATTTGGGCTCTACAGATTTTGTCCGTGGATAGCCCCACACAAAACTGCTAGCCGAATATCATCGTGCAACGGTACAAGAAGAAAGGTAGGTCACGAACTCCTCGAAGTTCGGATCTAAAGCCTTTCATCTTTGAGTTGAGTGAT
>JAZUHP010000058.1:0-134158 GCA_045641785.1 Bacteroidaceae bacterium | reverse complement strand
ATCTCACTTACGGACAAGACTCCACTGAGAGATCTCTTCGAAAAGACTAATTTCAACGATGTCAAAGAACTCGATTATCCCCTCTTTGAGGGACTATTTGATTAAATTTAACTCCGTCCCGATTTTAACGGGACACTAATGAATCCAGTATTAGAAATTTTTAAGTATAGACATGAGTTTTTTAGCACCTTTAGCTATACCTTTCCATTCCTTTGGAATTAAAGGTATCAGTAAAGATCCATAGTTCTTGACAAACTTAACCCCTGTGAGTGCATAATCTTTGACTGTTTCCCAGATAGACTTCTCTGTTTCTTTGTTGTAATCTCCTTGGCCATCATCATACGTCCAAGCATTTGGGTCTTCATTGATGACTTCAATAAATGCAGTACGTTTCTCTTTGGGAGTGAATTTGACAAGGAAATACAGTAATTTTGAAAGATTGTATGGATGTACTTGAGGTAAGCCTTCCTCTTTAAATCCTGCACTATAATAAATAGGAGTAATGTTAACGCCAGTTCCCTCTTTTATACGTTCTCTGGTTGCATTTATTTTTTTCTCTAGAAACTCCACTAACTTGGGTTCTGGCTCATTTTTCTCTTCATTCCAGTATCTTCCTTTCATTGCCATATCAGCTTGATTGATAGCAATAAGTACTCGGTTCTCTTTGTCGGGACCAAGATTAGGAATGATAACATTATTTATTAAATCATAGGACGTACCAAGATCACGCGAACCACCATCCAGAATAACAAGAACCAGATCAATGAGAAGATTATTGTTCTCGTCTTTCTCGTGTAGTTTTTCGATAATGTTTTTTGAATGTGCTTTGTCTTGCTCAACTCCATCACCAAGTCCAGGAGTATCCCATATGGTTAAATTCTGAAGTTCATATTTGGTTATTTTCATTGTTTCTGGACCAACAGAAACACCAACCTTTGCAACCTCTTCACCAAAAAGAGCATTGATGGTTGAACTTTTTCCACATCCCGTAGCTCCAGTGATCATGAGGTTAATTTTCTCACCTTTGAGACGAAGCAAATTCTCATGAATATGTTTTTTGTCTTCTTCTGAGATATTCATTTTTTGAATATCGTCAGCCAATTCTTCTATGTTTTTTTGATTTTCCATATTTTTCATCTATTTTTAGTTTCGTAATTCATGTAGATTCTAACACTTTAATAGGGCGTTAATGGAGTGATTGACATAATGTTTTTGTTAAAGAATTGTATGACATTTGTTCTACTCCACACGCTTTTAATTGTACCCACCTTCTGCATTGCGATATTCTATTATGTACCATCTACCATCGTCAGATAATTCATTAATAGTGAATACGAAGTTCCAGTATCCATGGATTGGAAGATCCGAAGGCACCTTAAAATAGCAATTTGTTTCACTAAAGTAATCGTTTTCTTTAAGATGACCTAATAATCTCGTTCCAATCAAATGATGATTGTCAGAGCTCCAACCTTCATCCATGTCAAATTTCCCATCGGAAATCCAACAATCGACTTCCAACTCCCCCGTATTTCGCCACGAAGAATCATTTTCAAGTCGGTCAAAATAAAAGGCTACAACTTTATCTTCTTCAAAGTAGTCGTAAGTAGGATTGATTAGTGAAATGCTTGAGCTATCTCCACTTTGTTTGATAATATCAATAGGATTTCTGGACTTTGTTGGAATATTATCGATAATAAGATCCATGAAAGTCTTAATATTATATTCTTTCTCGGCAGAATAATAGATAGGTCGAGGAATGTTTAATCCTGTATCTCGCCTAATTCTTTGTTGCAAAGACTGCGCAAAGTCATCAAGATATTTTTTCAACATCAAATCAGGGCAGTTCTTTTGAACATTCCAATATCTACCTTTCATAGCAACGTCTGCCTGATTGATTGCAACTAAAACACGATTACTTTCTATATTTGGTAAAATGACATCTTCTATCAAAGTGGTTGTGGTACCAAGATCTCGTTTTGTTCCTTCAATTACAATTATTACTAAATCTATAAATCCATATAAATCTCTTCCGCCGACAAAATTGCGACGGAGCAGTTTTACCATGTTTTTCTTATGTTCAGTATCTTTTGTTTGTCCATCGCCCAATCCAGGAGTGTCCCAAAGTCTTAACCAGTCATTAAGTCTGTATGCGTCAAGGGACATGGTTTCTGGATCTACGCCATCCCCAACATTCGCAACAGTCTTCTCAAATATAGCATTGAGGGTAGTTGATTTTCCGGCACCTGTCACACCTGTAATCATTACGTCAAGAGGACAGATGTCGGATATATCAAGTTTTCTACGAATGTCGGATATTCTATATTCCGATATATTCATTTTTTGTTTGACAAATTTTTTTGCATTTCATAAAGATAGTTTACCATAGCAACATACTTATCCTTGCATGCTTGATAATTTTTTGTCTCAATAAAGCGAAGGCAAGGAGATAGGTATTTGTCTCGCAGCATGGTATAGATGTTGGAACGATCTGCATGTGTATCAATCATGTCAACTAATGCAGGAGCTGTTGCATAGTATTTCTCAATTAATTCTCTACCATCAGGTTGTTTAGACAACCAATTGTCTCTAAAGGAACGGAACATAGTAAGTTCGTAGCAATTATCGGGTTTGCCGAAAGCTTCACATGTTGCAGTTGTTATATAGCACTTACTTGAAACGTATCCACCGACGCCTCCAACTACGCCGCCGATGATTCCACCAATAGGGCCACCAAACGATGCACCAATAGCAGCTCCACCTGCAGCTCCAGACATGACAGAACTCCATGCACTCTTTTTAACCTCTTCTCTGGTTTTATCTATATAATTTGGATCTCTATTTAATTGGGTATCGGTACGCACAGTTTCTTTATTTACAGGTCGATAAACAATGATGCGTTTCTCCTCAGGAGCTTTTGAAATTATGTAATATAGAAGCTTGTTAATGTTAAATGATGTTTCTTGAGGCATACCAGCCTCTTTGAAGCCTGCACTATAATACATTGGATCTACATCAACACCAGTTGCCTCCATAATACGATCTCTAACGGATTTTACTTTTTCTTCAAGGAAATCGACAAGAGGTTGTTCAGGAATATGTTTTTCTGCATCCCAATAACGTCCTTTCATAGCCATGTCACACTGATTAATTGCCACAAGAATACGCCCTTCCTTCTTCTCCCCAAGATTAGGAATGATAACGTCGTTTATCAGTTCATAAGAAGTTCCTAAATCTCTTGAAGAACCATCAAGAATGACAAGAACAAGATCAATTAACAAATTGCCACGAGCATCTTTTTCGTGCAATTTATCAATTATATTCTTTGTATGGCGCTCGTCTGCTTCTTTTCCATCGCCCAATCCTGGTGTATCCCAAATAACGAGATTTTCCATGTCGTAGCGCTTGATGTCCATAGTTTCTGGATTTGGACTAACTCCTACAACAGCTTTTTCAGTTTCAAACAGAGCGTTTATGGTTGAACTTTTACCACATCCAGTGGCTCCTGTTACCATAATGTTCATTTGTTGAGAACTAAGCTTTTTGATGTTGTCTTTAAGCTGTCTTTTAATGTTGAGAGGAAGATCTGAATTTTTATCAATCAATTCCTCTACACTCTTTAATTTTTGTGTAGCCATAATTGTTAGAAAATTAAGTACTTTTTTCGACTTATATAAGCTTTCCACATTTTGGAAACATATATATTATGTCGAGATTGTTTTATAGTATTTTTAAAGTGGACTATTGTATTAACTTTTGGATAAAGTTAATAAGAGATTAGAACTTATATAGAATGATGGTATGTGTTTTTCTTTTGAAAAAGAAAAAATATCCACAAAACGTAGTGGCATACAAAATCATAGCAGATAATTCTGCATAACATTGAACTTTTAGTTATAGCAGATAGTTCTAGCATCATACAGATTCTTCTATGACTAAGACCCCCCGATAGTCTTTCTTAGAATTATATAAGGTTGACATACTGACAAAAAAAAGCGTGGGAGCCAGTCCTGTTACTCGTCCCACTGTGTATAGGCTCTCGCATTGCCCTGTTAGTCGAAACGAGCAACGCTGAAAGCCCCACGCCGTGTATGTTGGACCAACATCAGCGCAGGGCATACGAAACACCATGAGCCAACGAAGGTGTACAATACACCTGTTTGGGGCGTTCCCGTTGCTTTGTTTTTGACTAACAGTTTTGAATTTGCGAGATTCATACACAGTCAAAACCAAAGCGTAAAGGTACGCCTTTATTTGTATATATGTATCTATACCCACTTTCCACCCAAGGGGCTTTCAGCAAGTAAGAGATAATGCAAAAATACTACTTTTTCATTGAAAACATACAATAACAGTCAAAAAACTGCATGACTAATTGAAAAAAAACTTGCTTTAATGTCCAAATATAACATACTTCATGTTGGAAATTTATAAAATCAGAAATCGGGGGGACTAATGGTACCCTATTGCCTAGTATTTAATTTAGGTAACTATATATAGAAGTTGTACTCCAATAATGTCATTTTTTGATATTTATCATACTAGTGAGCAATATACATTTGTGGGTTGTTTACTTAAAATGTTTGTGAGAATTTAATATTTTCACTACTTTTGCAATAATAAATGATGGCAGGAAGTAAAGCTATCTGCATATATCTTTACAGTCGTATGAATAAATATTGGATATTTGTTACATTTTTATTATCAAGTTGTGTTTATGATGCGTATAATGATCAGGTGATGACCATTAAGGATCATGTTATGAATGAGGACTCTCCGATTTCGTTTTCTCGATTTACACAACAAAGAACTCGCTCTAATATTACAGGTGAGGAAGCAGCATCGTTGTTGAACAATCGGTTTGTGGTAATGGGAACCAAAGGTAATGAAGACATTGCGCAGACTTCTGTGTTCGATAATTATACTGTTGAATATAGTACAAATACAGCAAATACAACAGAGACGAATACTGCTAATTGGGAATATGTTGGTGTTATTCCAAATCCGGCTATTTCTTCAGTTTCGTCACAGATGGTCAAGTATTGGGATTACGGGGCTCATCATTATGATTTTATTGCTTACTCTGGAGGAAAGAATGTAACGTCTATTACCTCTGCAACAGCATCTTCTCTTGAAAATGGTGGTGCATATTCATTTGAGGGGACAGCGATGGTGGCAGATATGGTGACTGTAATGCCTGAAGATTATGGAAAACAGGTGAATATTGTGTTCAAGAGTTCAGATGCCAAAATTCGTATTGCACTATATGAAACTATTCCTGGATACAATGTGAAGGATGTTAGGTTTTATAGTAGCATGACTGCTGGTATGTCAGACTATGGTGTAAAGCTTGTATCATCTGCAGATAATGTAATATGTGATGCTAAATGTGTAGCATATTATCCCACAGTAGGTAAGCCTGGTCATCCGGATAATAATGTGGTACATGTAGTTCCCGTAGCTGGTACAGGAACGGTTTCCAATATCGTTCCTTTAGGAAATCTCAGTTATTCATCTTCTGGTTGTTTGGGTACTTCTTCGTTGGAAGCCACATATTCAGATGTGAAGAGTGTTGTACCAAACGAAGGACATTCTGCATCGCTTACATTACGTATAGACTATACCCTTGAGTCCGTTGATGGTTCAGGAGAAAAGATAAAAGTATATGGAGCCAAGGCTGTGGTGCCATCTGTATATTGTGATTGGAAGTTGAATCATTCATATACATATCTCTTCAAAATTTCCAATAATACAAATGGTAAGACGGATATTGGAGGAGATGTGGAGGGACTCACTGCCATTACCTTCGATGCCGTTGTAGAGAGTTCTATAGATGGTTGGCAGGAAACGGTAACCACTGTAGCTAATCCTTCTGAAACCACTCTTGTTGGAAAAGAAGAAACAGAGGAGGAAACTCATGAGTTTGTTGATTTGGGACTTTCTGTGAAGTGGGCAACATGTAATGTTGGTGCTACTTCTCCAGAGGAGTATGGAAGTTATTTTGCATGGGGAGAGACAGAAGGGGGAAAGGCATCTTATAGTTGGGCGACATATAAATATTGTGATGGAACAGCTACAAGCATGAATAAGTACTGTCTTTCCGCTTCAAAAGGAGTGGTTGACGGTCTATCTACTCTTGATAAGAATGATGATGCTGCCAGCAAGTTATGGGGAGGTAAATGGAGAACTCCTACTATAGATGAATTGACGGAACTATACAACAACTGTACTTTTAGTTGGACTGATAATTATAATGGCACGGGAATATCAGGGGCTGTTATGACAAGTAAGAAGATTGGTTATACAGACAAATATATTTTCCTTCCAGCATCAGGCTATTATAGTAATACTTCTGTTACTACAGGGCAGAGTGGTTGGTATTGGGCAAATTCAATATCATCTGCAGATCAAAGTGATAATGCAAATTGTTTCTTTTTCTTTTCGTGGGCGAGCTTCGCATCTGTGAATCGCTATAATGGTGCAAACATTCGTGCCGTACATGATTAACATTTCCATGAGCGCTACAAGATTCATGCAATTAAATATCAATCATTATGGAGTTGTTGGATTTTTCTACTGATTCTTCATAAGTGTTGAAATCACTTAGTAAGTAGGGGGCAGTTAGTCGTACCTGATTTATGCCACAAGAAGCTCCTTTTATCTATCGTAGTGACCCCGTAGTAAACACGTTTTGCTTACGACTTGCTTACGACAATTGTCGTAAGCAAGTCGTAAGCAAAACGTGTTTACACGCTGTTTTGATAGGAGTATAAAAGTATGTAGTGCCCACTTTGTTGTACTTGAGGAAAAACAAACACTATAAACTGGACACCCTACTTAGTAAGTCATTAATAACCCAAATACTGTGATGTGTAAGTTTTTTGTATTGCAATAGTTATTCTTAATTATATATCATAGCAAAAAATCGCAACATTTCGGTCAAATTTATAGTGCTTAGTGCAGAAAAAAATGCTCTTATGAACACGAAACCATTAAAATTTATTGCAAATAATAAATAATAATGAAATTGTTATTCCTTTTTGACTAATCATTTGTATCTTTGTCACAGAGAAAATGCAAAACTGTATTATCACCGAATTTTCAGGTGTACTGAATTGAATATATGAATAATAAGAAAATCATTCTGGCAGCATTGTTGTTAGGTATGACTGGCGTGGCTTCTGCTCAGCAGGTGTACACAGGAACATCTGTAGAGACTGTTCAGGAGTCTGCTATGAAACTTGTGGCTGATGGCCATTATTATGCTGCGAAGTTATCACTCGACAGATATCTTAGTGAACCAAGTCGTGACAAGAAGCTTAAGCAAGATGCTGAGGCTCTTCGTCTGGTGTGCGACTATGCTCTTCGTACTTCTGGTACTGCTGATGCTATTGGAGCTTGGCTGGACCATAACTCTACATCTCCTTATCATGATGTGTTGACTACGCTTCGTGGCAATCTGCTCATCATGGAGGAACGCTATGAGGAAGTGAATGAGTTTGAGTATACACCGTTCATGTATCCAACATCCCTTCTTCAGGATGAGTCTAAGTTGTATTGCGCAATCCTCAATATCCACCGTAGTGATTATGCCAAGGCACAGTCGCTACTTAACGACTTGATGAATAATGAGAAGTATTACGTCGATGGCGATTACTATCTCTCTTACATTAAGTATGTACAGGGTGACTTTAAGGGTGCGTATTCTGGATTTGCTGCGTCATCAACATCACCTAAATATAAGAATACTGCTTCTCTCTATGCTGCAGATTGCTGTGTGAGAACAGGTAATGACCAGCAGGGTCTTAACTATCTTGGTGCTGTTGCTGAGAATGCAGACAATATGGATGAGATATGTCGCATCAAGGGTGAGGCATACTTCGGACTTCAGCAGTACAGTAATGCTGTGAAGATGTTTGAGCGCTCAAAGTCATCTGACCGTACTTCTCTTTACAAACAGGGTATCTCATACATGCAGCTTAAACAGTATTCTCAGGCGGCAGAGTATCTCAGTCAGAGTGCTGGTACAAGTACAGATGTGATGGCCCAGAGTGCGTTGCTTAATGCCGGTAATGCTTATCTTAATGTGTCAAAGAAACGTCAGGCACAGTTGGCTTTCCTTCAGGCTTCAAAGATTGATGCAGATAAATCCATTGCGGAAGAGGCTGCATACAATTATGCTCTTACCCTCCATGATGGTGCACCACTTGGTTTTGGTGAGTCTGTAACAGCCTTTGAAGGCTTCCTCAACAAGTATCCTAATTCTAAGTATGCAAGTGCCATAAGCAAGCACCTTACTGAGGTGTATTTCTCTACAAAGAATTACTCTGCAGCTCTTGCTTCTGTGGAGAAGATAAAGAAGCCAAGTGATGAGATTCTCAATGCTAAGCAGAGAATACTTTACAACCTCGGTATTCAGTCTTTCACTTCTGCTGACTATAAGTCTGCGAAGGCTTATATGGCTAAGTCTATCGTGATGGGTAATATGGATGAGGAGTCTTTCTGTGAGTCTTATCTCATCAAGGGTGAGAGTGAATTTAGACTTGGTGACTACCAGTCTGCTCTCATAGATCTTAAGCAGTTTGCAAATATCGCTCCTGCTTCTGCCAGAAACTATGCTTATGCAAGTTATAGTATAGGTTACTCATACTTTAATCTCAAGGATTATTCAAATGCTCTAAATCATTTCCAGAAGTATGTGAAGAATCCTTTGACTGACGAGGAGGGCGTTAATGGTCCTATCCTTTCTGATGCATACAATCGTATCGGAGACTGCTATATGAGCCGACGCAACTATAATGATGCAAATGCTAATTATCAGTTGGCTCTTAATGCAAGTTCTGCAAATGGTGACTATTCTCTCTATCAGCAGGCTTACATTGCCGGTCTTAGAGGTAGCTATACAAGAAAGGTGGAACTTCTCAATACTATGTGTGAGAAATATCCTACTTCTGTCTATTTTGCAGATGCCCTCTACGAGAAAGGACGTTCTTATGTGCATTCTGGTGACAAGAAGGCGGCAGCTGACGTGTTTAGCAGAATAGTGAATGATTATCCTCAGAGTGCTAATGCTCGTAAGGCTTACAATGAACTTGCAATGATTCAGTATGACTCTGGTGAGACAAACGAGGCTGTAAAGTCTTATCTCCGTGTGGTTGAGGATTATCCTAATACAACTGAGGCGCAAACGGCTCTTTCTAACCTGAAGGACGTGTATGTAAATCAGGGTAAGGTGAATGAGTATAAGGCTCTTGCCGCTAAGGTTGGCAAACCTCTCTCGCAGGACGAGCTTGAGACTATCCTTCATGATGCCGCTGTAAAGGCGATGATGAACAAGGACTATGTGTCAGCGCAGAACTATTATGGTCAGTTGAAGTCACAGACTACTTCAGAAACTACTCGCATTGATGCTCAGATTAATGAGGCTCGAGCTGCTTATGCTGCAAAGGATTATACATCAACAATAAACCTTGCAACTGCTATCCTTGCTGATGGTAGTAAGGTCGCTCCTGAGGTTCAGGCTGAGATCCGTATGGCAAGAGCAGAAAGCTATTTTGTACAGAAGCAGAACAAGAAGGCTGTTGATGACCTTAATATATTGAGCAAAGATGCTCATGTTGTTTATGGTGCTCAGGCTACAGTACGCCTTGCTCAGTATGCCTATGATACAAAACAGTATGAGTCTGCAGAAAAGTGTCTCGTGAACTTCATTGATTCTGGTACTTCCCATACATACTGGCTGGCTCGTGCTTTTGTGCTTCTCTCTGATGTTTGTGCAAAACAGGGTAGGGATGTTGAGGCTCAGCAGTACCTTATATCTCTCAAGAGCAACTATACAGAGAATGATGAGATAAACAAGATGATTGCGGATAGACTTAAGTAATTACAGAGAACTAATGAATAAGAAATATATATTATCTCTCCTGTCGTTGGCAGCTGTTCCTGCCTTTGCACAGATGGACAATACTGTAGAGGTTGAGACAAGTGTTACTCCTATTGTCAAGGATGCTAACAAGATTAATGTGTTGCCTCAGGTACTGGAGTCTGAAACTGTTCATAATGCGGTAAACTACTCCACAAAACTCATGCAGACCAAGAAGTATGTCTTTGCTCCAATGGACATGATGAGTTCTGAGACTCTTGGTAATGGTGCTGGCAAGGGTTTCCTTTCTTTAGGTGCTGGTGTGTCAGGTAACCTTGATATGCATGGAGCCTATGGATTCAATCTGTCTAAGAATGATGTCCTTGGTTTCCGCTTGTCTTTAGATGGCCATTCCAATACTGGTGCTAAGGTGCCAAATCTTCTTTATGACAATACTGTTGTGCAGAACCTGAAGGCTAAGAGCCGTTTCTACACTACTCGTGGTGGTGTGGACTATACTCATAAGTATGATGGTGGACTTTCTGAGTTCTTCATAAAACTGGGTCTTGAGAGTCAGGTGTTCAACTATCAGTTTCCTGTGTCAACAGAGACAAATAAGCAGCGCAATAGTATTGGTGGCATAAAGATTGGTACTACAGACTACAAGTCTTCTTCGTTCAGAATAAATGGTGAGTTTGACTATGACTTCTTTAATCAGAAGTATGTTACTACCCTTGACAAGAAGAACTCAGAGGCATTGGTTCGTCTTAATACGGATTTTGGTGTCTATTTTAATGAGGAGAATAGTATTAATCTTGATTTTGGGGTTAGTAGTGCATCGTATGGTATGAAGAAATATGATTCTTATACTCATGCTCATATATTGCCATACTATCGTTTTGATGACTACGATTTTACTATAAAGGCAGGTCTTTATATTGGTGCTGGAGGTCTTGCTCCTGATGTTTGTTTTGACTATCATGCTTCAGAGTCTTTTGACCTTTATGTTCAGGCAAGGGGATATGAGAACGAGAATGATTTCAAGGCTTTTGTTGCTCTTGATCCTTATGCGATGCTTGCTCCTGTGGCTGATGACGATCCTAAGGTTAAGATTAGACCTGAGTTCCACAAGATTGATGTTAAGGGTGGTTTCCGTTTCCGTAGCGACTTTGGACTTGCCGGTGATGTGAATCTTGGTTATGACAAGTCTGAGAACCGTGCAGAACTTACTATTCTTAATAAGAAAGATAACAATGCTTATCTTGCTATGGTTGACGGAGGTAGGTTCTATGTTAACATTGACCTTATATATAATGCCAATGACGTTGTGAAGTTTGACTTACGTAACCAGATCAATGCGTGGTCTGTAGATAAGAAGTTCAAGCATGGCATAGTAATGTCAAGACCTGTTGTTGACCTCGATTGGAATGTTGATGTCCGTGCTGGTCGTGGTTTCTTCCTTGGTGCTGATGTGAAGATTCAGGGATATAACAAACCAAAGGATAAGAAGCAGTTGTATGGATTGGAAGAAGTGGAGTCTTATGTTCGCCCAACAACATTTGACTTTGGATTGACAGGTCATTATGCGTTTGATCGTATCCCTCTCAGCATCTATGCCAACATAGATAATCTGTTCAATGTCAAGTATGATAGGTTCTATGGCTATCGTGCATTAGGTACTAACTTTATAGTAGGTGCTGCATTGACTTTCTAATTTGAATTGACATTCAAAGTTTTTGCTTGAAAGTTTTGCCATAAACTTTAAAAGCATTACCTTTGCATCGTTTAGGATAAGGGGTTCCGACATCTTTGTGTTGTCGGGATTCTTTTTCTTTTTCTTTATGGTAAAACGATATTAATAATATATATATAATAAAAAAGAATTAACTAACTATGGCATACATGTCACAGGAGGGCTATGATAAACTCAAGGCCCAGATTAAGGAATTGGAAGAGGTTGACCGCCCAGAGGTAATCCGTCAGATTGCTGAGGCTCGTGAGAAAGGTGACCTTTCAGAAAATGCAGAATATGATGCTGCAAAAGAAGCACAGGGCAAGTTGGAAACACGTATAGCAGAACTCAAGGCCACACTTGCAGATGCAAAGATTCTTGACAAGTCTAAACTTTCTAATACTGACGCTGTTCAGATTCTTTCTAAGGTTGAATTGAAGAATGTTGCTAATGATACAAAGCTTGTTTACACTATTGTAAGTGAGGGTGAGGCTAACCTTCGCGAGAACAAGATTTCTATCAAGACTCCTATTGCTCAAGGTCTTCTTGGCAAGAAGGTTGGTGATATCGCTGAGATTCAGATTCCACGTGGTACTATCAAGCTTGAAATCACCAAGATTACAATGGAATAATCCTGCGTCATCGCTTGTGCTTTCGTAGAAAGAAACTTGAATTAATCAAGAACTTAAATATACAGAATCATGAGTCTATTTACTAAAATAGCAGAAGGTGAAATACCTTCATACAAGTGTGCTGAAAACGATGAGTTCTATGCCTTTTTGGATATTAATCCTCTTGTAAAGGGACATACACTTGTTATCCCACGTCGTGAGGTTGACTATATCTTCGATATGGAAGATGATGAGTTGGCGCGTTTTCAAGTGTTTGCAAAGAAGGTTGCTAAAGCAATCAAGACAGCTTTCCCATGTATAAAGGTAGGACAGGCTGTTCTTGGTCTTGAGGTGCCTCACGCTCATATTCATCTCGTACCAATGCAGAGCGAAAAGGATATGATCTTCTCTAATGAGAAGTTGTCACTTCCTTCTGATGAAATGAAAAGCATTGCAGATGCTATATATGCAGAATTCAAAAAACTGTAATGCAGTATAAAGATTCAGATTTTGGAATAGTAACAGTTACCGTCAATCGTAGAGCGCGTAGAATAATTATGCGCCCTGTGATTGACGGTTTGTGTGTTACTGCACCTTACTATGCAACATTACTTGATGTTAAGAATGCTGTTGATAGGTATCGCGCCCCATTATTAGTAAAGTGGGAGGAGGTCAAGAAAAGGACCGTTACTTCTACCGAGGAAGTGGAAAGATTACGTAAGGATGCTAAACTTTTTCTCCCTCGTCGTGTTGCTGAACTGGCTTATATGTTCGATTTCCATTATAAGGACCTCAAGATACAATCATCAAAGACTCGCTGGGGCTCTTGTTCTGGTAGAAACAGTATTAATCTGTCTCTTTATCTGATGCGTGTTCCTGGACATCTCATTGATTATGTCATTCTGCATGAGTTGTGTCATACGGTTCATCATAATCATTCTGCTCAGTTCTGGGAACTGATGGATAAGGTTACAAATGGGCAGGCAAAGGCTATGAGGAAGGAACTGTCGAATTATACGACAGCGTGAAAGGGGATTAATGGGTTAAAAGATTAATGGGTTAAAACGGGTGACCATGTTAAGGGCTAAATCATAACTCTTTATCAAAGTCATCAAATTAATAATATTTTGACTATGTTTACTAAGGAAGAATGTGAAATGTTAAATAAACAGCTTAAGGGTACAATGATTGAGGCACTTGGAATAAAGTTCCTTCCAAGTGATGATGATGTTGCCCTTGCAGAAATGCCAATATCTCCAGCTACTCGACAGTATTTCGGTATTTTGCATGGTGGTGCTTCTCTTGCTCTCGCTGAAACAGTTGCGGGTGCCGGTTCACTTCATATTATTGGCTATGATGATACAAAGAAGATCTGTGGAACACAGGTCTCAGGTAATCATGTTGCTATGTCGAATACTGAAGGAAAGGTGTATGGACGTGGTACTGTCATACACGCTGGACGTTCAAGTCATATATGGAATGTGGATATTATTGGGGAAGATGGTACTCTTATTTCTACAGAACGTGTGGAAAATCGTGTCCTTGGTTGATTTTTATTATGCTTTTTTGGCATATGTTTAGAAAAAAAGGTATTTTTGCATTGTTAATTAATTATGTCCACTTCTATGAATCAAGAATAGTAGGTAGTTCTAAATCCACATTATTGCTGCCAATACTTTCGTGTAATATAGTTTATGAGATATTTATTGTTTTTATTATTAGCCATAACGTCAACTTGTTCATTTTGCCAGCCTTTAGACTGGCGAGTTAATTTTACTTCTGTTATTCAACATCTGCAAGAGTCTGGTGATATAGAAGACTTGTCAGATGATTCAATAGTGTCTTTGCCTCAACCTTCTTTTGCTTATGTCAATATAAAGGGTATCGTTACTCTGCCTTCAAGCAAGAATACTCCACGTAATGCTTGGATAGAGTTATATGATGGTAATGGTCATTATTTTAAGAAACGTGTCTTAATGACTGCACAGGGAAACTATACTCTTCGTCTTGAAAAGAAAAGTTATAATCTTGATTTCTGTGAAGATGATTGGAGCATGGAGAAACAGCCTGATATAACATTCGGAGAATGGGTGTCACAGGATGGTTTCCATCTAAAAGGCTTCTATACTGATGCTTTGCGTGGCGTAAGTGAGGTCGGTTATCACCTTTTTGAAGATGTGGTTCAGGATCGTGACCCTTTCTGGGAACGTTGCGGTTACTCAAAAGATAGCAAAGCGCGTTGTTTTTCAGATGGTTTTCCTTGTGCTGTATACCTTAATGGAGCGTATGTGGGACTCTATGCCTGGCAGCTTAAGAAGAGCAGAAAGAATATGAATATGAAGAAGCATACTGCTGAGCATATCCATCTTGATGGTGACCTTAGAGACGTCTTCTTCTTTGATGGTAATATAGATTGGACACATTTTGATGTGCGTAATCCACATGATATCTACACCTCAACAAATGTGTTGTATGATGGTAATACACCTGTTGAATTGATGGGTGATGGTAGTCCTTATATTGAAACTACGGAAAATGCTGAACATCTGAAGGAGATTTCTCGAACTATAAAGGTTAAGAGGTATATTACAGAGTTTAGTCAGTTCAATAATTATTTTAGGGAACTTGAGTCACAGGGAGTGAGCGCATCTACTTTCAAGAGGGAATTTGAAAAGCGCTATGATATACAGAGTCTGTTGGATTATTATGTGTTCTTCCGTATGACGATGAATCTTGATGGTCAGTTGAAAAATTGGCAATGGTTCACATATAGTGGCAAGAAATGGATGGTTGCTCCTTATGATCTTGACATGACTTTTGGCATTACGTTATATGGTTTTCCTGTACCAGTTGAACGTTCAAAGTCGTATATCGAAAATGGTCCGTTCCCTTGGATAGACAAGTATTATGCTGAAGAGGAACGTCAACGCTATTTTAAGATGCGTGATGATAGCATATTCACGGCTGATAACATTAATTCCAAATTATGGAGCTGGTATAATAGGATAGGTGAGGAGTATTATGATCTGGAGAAATTGCACTGGCCTAATAGTCCTTGCTATAATGATATGGTGTGTAACCCAAATTGGGAATTATATGAGAATTGGGAGGAGTTTGATCGTATAAGAGACTATAATCCTGTATATACTTATCATGAAGGTGATGTGTGTCTTTTTCAGGCACGCTTGTGGCGTGCAACTGGTACTACATGTGGTGTTGAACCTCCTTTGGTTAATGCAGGAAAAGACAATATCGAGCGTATAACCGAATGGGTAAAGAATAGAATCGATTATATGGATGCTTTCTATGGGTATGTTCCTGCAAGCGTCGGTTTGGATATGCTTAATCATGACGACTCTAATTCTGCTGAGGTTGTAGATATATATGATGTATCTGGAAAATCAGTAAAGACTGTGCTCAACGGAGTTTACTTCTATAAGTATAGTGATGGTTCAACTCGCAAGATTGTTCGTACTGCTAATTAGTTTTCTGCTTTGTTTCTGCTTTTTTAGAATTAATTATATTACATTTGCAATGTAAAAAAAGCGAACTTATGAAAAAGAAGTGTTTGTTTTGTGTGCTGCTGTCATCTGTTCTTGTATTTCTGTCTTCATGTAATGGGTGTAGTGGAAATGGAAATCCAGATGAGTCTATTCACATTATAGGTATAGACTCTTTGCCATCAATCGTTGAGGTTGAAGGGATAGTAGGTGATGGTACAAGCATGAATAATCTTGAACTTATTATTCCTGATGGTGATACTGTTAATATCAGTACTCCTGATGAAATGATAATGGGTGGTGCTAATGCTGGTGATAGGGTAAGTGTTGTCTATTTTGTTAATAAAGATGAGAATCTTGCCTCTGTTGCTATCAATATGTCTGCTCTTGAACATTTGTGGACAAGTAAATCGGAAGATGGAAAGAGTAAAAGTATTGAACTCAATAAGAAGGGTGTCGCTGTTTCATATAACATGAATACCGAATATTGTAACTGGTCTTTGAAGAATGGCCTACTTTTATTGCATGCCTCAAAACCTGTTGCGTCCGAAAAACCTGAAGTTGTAGACACTTTCCAAATAATGAATCTTAGTGATAGTGAACTTGTGCTTATGCATGATAATAAAGAAATCGTTTATGAGTTAGAAAACTAACTCTGATAATGAAATAATGAAGAATGCCATTCGGATGAGGCTTGCCCTTTCCGAATGGCATTCTTTATTTGTTGCTATACATATTCTATAAGTTAGCTTAGAATGTTCGTATCTGAATATTCTGCATCTACTTTCCGTATTTTTCTAAGATGTCCTTAGCAGACTCGTCTCCAAGTTCAATAGCTTTTTGAAGATTTGCACGACCTAAATCTTTTTTGCCTTCCTGAAGTTGTGCAAATCCGAGTATACGAAGAGCATCTGTGTCTTTATCGTTCATCTGGAGCACTTTGTTACATGCCTCTATACTTTCCTCGTTATGTCCGAAACGAAGGCACATGGCCGCTTTCTCGACCAAATAGAGGGTGTTGTTGGGTGAGATAGACAATGCACTGTTTATGTCGTCATAGGCTTGCTGATAAAGTCGTCCTTTGAGTTCCATCTGACTTCTGTCGTAATAGAATACATCAGATACTTTATTGTTCACAAGATAGCAGTATTGGTTGTAGTCATATACAGCATTTCGATACTTTTCTATTTGTGCGTAAAGTCTACCACGTCGTAATACATAGTTTGCTGCGTCACCAGGAAGAGGATCACCAAACATGTTTATTGCGCTGTCGAGTAATGCTATGACTGCGTTTGTTGAGTCGCCTCTCTGTTCACATACCATAGACATTGCATACATTATTGCAGGCGATGTTGTTTCCTTTGAGGAAGCAAGGTCTTCATATACCTTTATTGCTTCATCGTATGCCTTATTAGCACTAAGTATCTGTGCCTTTAGAACCTTTGATTGAGCGCACTTCTGTATATCATCTTTGTATAGCTCTATACTTTTGTTGATGAGGTCTATGGCATAGTCGAAGTTCCATTTCTCATAAGCAGGCTCTTTTTGGAATACCAGTTTATTGTATACTGTCTGGGCAGCGTTATAGTTTGCGGCACCTTTATCTGGAGCTATGTTGAGATACTTGTTTAGGTCAGCGTCTGCCTTGTCAAACTCAAGCATGTCTATGTAAGGAGTACATCTGCGATGGTATCCTTCTGCATTGTCAGGAAACTTCTTGATGAAGCGGTTCATGATGTCTATGTATTCATCATTGCCTGTTGATCTTGATTTGAAGTATGTGTATACAAGCGCTTCTTCAACGGATTCAGGAACGTCCTTGGCTATGTGTATATTGTTTAATGCTAATGTGGCAGATGATGTTGCAATAGCTTTTATAGTCAGTTCGTCACGGAATCGTATATCAAGTGCGTATCCTTTTTCCTTTATTGAAGATTGAAGAATACCGATGAGTTCGCCATTTTCGTTAAATAATGGGCAACCTACTGATTCGTTCCCCAAGTCTGATGAGAGGGTGTAGTATGAGTATTTATCATTAACTGGTGCTTGTGACTCTATTGATGTTCCTGTACATTTCTTTAACTTGTCTTTTGTGAATGGAACAGCATAGACTTGTGTGTTGTCTTGTTGACTGGAACTTGTACAATTGAGAATGGCATTACCCTTAGTGTTTACTCTGAATCGTACTAATGAGTATGTGTCGTCTGCTCCAAGAATACAGTCCACATCTGCTTGTTTCCCTGACATGTCTATTACTGTTGCTTTATATGCATTCTTGAATAAAGTGTAGTCAGCAATTGCTTCGCCATTTGTACCTATATAGAATGCTGTGCCTGTATTAAGGAGATCACCATCTTTGTTGTAGGTATTAAGTGATACGATTGCTTTCTGAATCTTGGAAATACCTTTAGGTGCTTGGGCAAATATGTTGCAAGCAAAGGCAAATGCTGATATGATAAGCGTAATACGTATTTTCATAATTGTATGTTTCAGTTTTAGTTATGGTAATATCTTATTTTGTTTCTTAGGTTCTTTATATCTTTAATAATGTTCGTGCATTCTCAAGAGCTGCATCTGTGATTTGTTCGCCAGATAGCATGTGAGCAAGTTCTTCGACTCTTTGTTCGGTAGTGAGTTCGATGATATGGCTGACTGTAGAGTCCTCCTTATCTTCTTTATAAACTTTATAGTGTGAAGAACCAAGTGCGGCAATTTGAGGTAGATGTGTGATACTGATCACTTGTCTGTTTTGATCACCCATATCTCTCATAATCTTTGCCATTTTTTCTGCAATGCTTCCGCTAACACCTGTGTCAATCTCGTCGAAGATTATAGTCGGTAGTTTAACAGCACCAGCGATAAGTGCTTTTAGTGATAGCATAACACGTGCAATCTCACCACCGGAAGCAACTTGTGATACCTGTTGCAATGCAGAGTTTTTGTTTGCAGAAAAGAGAAATGACACTTCATCTATTCCATTAGGCGTGATAAGTACATTTCCTTCCTTATCAGCTGTCTCGTTCAGTTCCACCTTGAACTGGACGTTTGGCATTCCTAAAGGAAGTAGAAGTTCAATCATTCTTTCTTCAATGACCTTACCGGCTTCCTTTCTTTTCTTGCTTATGTTTTGGGCGAGTTTGAGCGTCTTCTTATGTTGTGCTGTACATTTATTACGTAGTTCCTCGATGAATTCGTCACTATTATCAATGAGTGACAGTTTTTCTTCATAATCTGCTTGTATCTTCAGAAGACCTTCGATGGTGTCTACATTATGCTTCTTTTGAAGTGTGTATATGGTGTTTAGACGTTCGTTTACCCATTCAAGTCTTGTAGGATTATACTCGATGGAATCGCATTTTGAGTCTATTTCTTCTGCTATATCCTTTAGTTCTATATAACAGCTGTCAAGTCTGCTTACCAGTTCTTCTGACTTTGGAAATACGTTGCTAACTCCATTAAGTGCGTTTATGGATTGTTTGATGAGTTGGAGTGCGTCCGTGCCTTCTCCACCATCAGCAATCATTCCGTTTGCACTATATAAGGCTTGTTTTATGTCTTCTGCATGTGATAGCGTCTCAGACTCTTCCTCCAGATCCGACTGTTCGCCTTCTTTGAGTGCTGCATCAGTCAGTTGAGTTAGTTGGAAGCGGATAAACTCCTCATCTCCGCGACTCTTATTGGAATTTTCTATTGCTTCGTCAAGTTTCTTACATAGTTCTCGATACCCCTTATACTCCTTCTTGTATTCGTTGACAAGGTCTGAGTCCTGGGCAATGATATCGATCACTCCCAGTTGGAAGTCCTCCTTGCCAAGAAGAAGATTCTTGTGCTGAGAGTGTACATCGATGAGTTGTTCTCCTATCTCCTTAAGGAGGGATAGTTGAACAGGTACATCATTAATAAAAGCACGACTTTTGCCTGCAGATGTTAGTTCTCTTCGTACAATACATTCGACGCCGTCAAAGTCGAGGTCGTTTTCTTCGAAGAAAGCGTTGAAACCGTAGTCCTTAACATCGAATGTTGCCTCAACTATACATTTGCTGGCACCAGTCTTGATTGACTTTGAATCTGCTCTCTGTCCGAGTAGCAAACCGATGGCACCAAGTATAATGGACTTACCAGCACCTGTCTCACCTGTGATGACAGAGAAACCGGAGTGCAGGTCTATGTCAAGATGCTCTATAAGAGCATAGTTTTCTATGTGAAGGTTAATTATCATACTTTATTTTCTAATCTTATCCCAGTAGGAGTTTTGGCTCGCATTGATGTTTGAAACTATATCGGCAACGGTATTCTTTTCTTTCTCTGTGCCGTGTCCACTATAGATGTTGACGATTTCATCGCGTTTATAGTCCGTGAATATCTGTGGCATCTGACTTAGCGGTTTATTGCTATGCGACTCTTTCAGGAGGTCTATGGCATCACTTATTGCTGCCCTGCCACGGTCAGCGTTGCTTGCCATTTCATCGAGACCAAGTCTGTGATACTTGTACATCATGGAACGGAACGGTTCCATTGATGTTTCCATATAGTCATTTATAATAGCGTGGCGATTCTTGTTATCGTCAAATGCCTTCCAACCGCCATCGCCAAGTGTCTGGGCACTATTAACAATGTTTTCTGCTATGTGAAGCACCTCTGTACCGCCAAGCTCGGAATATGTGTCCATGTCCATGCCTATAAATAGATATGCATAGTAAGCAAGCATTGCTGTTAGGTTGTTGTCAAGGTTATTCTCGTTGAATTCGAGTGGATCATATTCCTTATATGTAAAGTTAAAAGATGGATCCTTCATAGAGAATACTGTAGTATTGTAGCTTGAGTTATATACGGGTCTTGACGACTGGAACAGAAGTTCACCTGTGAAGTAGTTGGTTGACTCGTCGTATTTCTTGAGTGTGATAGTTAGTGTACAGTCAATCTTCTCAACTTTCTGAAACTGCATTTCTGTCCATGCCTTGTTGTTCATGAACTCTGTGATTGCTGTTTCCATTGTTTCAAATACACTTGAGTTTGAGCCTTGTATCTGAGAGTGTGTTATCTTTACAGTACAGTTGAGCTCTTGGGCATTACAGAAAAATGTATTACATGTAAATGTCCCAAGAAAACATAGTGTAAATGACAAGATGAGAGATTGTATTCTACGCATAATTGTATTATTTGTTCAATATACTCTTCAAGTTATCTATGATATCGGTTGCAGCTTCATGTTTAGACTTAAGCGGGTAGTCTTTCTTGCCTTCTGCACTTATGATAGATATCTTGTTTGTGTCAGTCCTGAATCCTGCACCCTTGTCACGAAGAGAATTGAGTACGATGAAGTCGAAATTCTTCTTCTTCAATTTGCCTTGAGCGTTATGCTCCTCATCGTTTGTCTCGAGTGCGAATCCAACGAGAACCTGTCCTTCTTTCTTGGTCTGTCCAAGAGAAGCAGCAATGTCTGGGTTTGGCTTAAGTCGGATAACCATGTCCTCTCCAGTTCTCTTTATCTTCTGGTCAGCAACATTTTCTGGCGTAAAGTCGGCGACTGCGGCACATAGTATTCCTGCATCCATTGAAGGATAAAGATTCTTGCATACCTCGTACATCTCTTGTGCACTCTCTACATCAGTTCTGTGGATATTTGGGTATTCCTTTGATGTGGTTATAGATATAGGACCACATACAAGTTCTACATCTGCACCCTGTGAAGCGCAAACCTCAGCAAGTGCAAGTCCCATCTTTCCAGAAGAGTAGTTACCTATAAAACGTACCGGATCTATCTTTTCGTATGTTGGACCTGCAGTAATTAGAATTTTTTTACCAGAAAGGGCGTTGCCTTCAGCTCTTTCCTCATCTTTAGAGTCCTTATGCGCAAAAAAATCTTCAAGGCAACTGACGATGTTTTCAGGTTCTTCCATACGTCCTTTGCCTTCGAGTGTACTTGCAAGGAACCCTGTGCCCGGTTCTATGATATGATTGCCGTACTCTTGGAGAGTCTTCAAGCTTTTCTGTGTGGAAGGGTGGGCATACATGTCAAGATCCATCGCTGGAGCAATGAATACTGGAGCTTTCATAGACAAGTACGTTGTGATAAGCATGTTGTCGGCTATTCCATTAGCCATCTTGCCTATTGTACTTGCTGTAGCAGGTGCAATAATCATAGCATCTGCCCATAAACCTATGTCAACGTGGCTGTTCCATGTACCGTCTCTTTGACTGAAAAACTCGCTTATGACTGGTTTGTGAGTTAGGGCAGAAAGTGTGATTGGTGTGATGAACTCCTTACCTGCTGGTGTTATCACAACCTGAACTTCTGCGCCTTTCTTGATTAGTTGGCGTATGATAAGGCATGACTTATAGGCAGCTATACTTCCTGTAATGCCTAATACTATTTTCTTTCCCTTAAGCACTTTGTATGATTTGTGTTACTTGGTAATGGTAAATCTTTTTCCATTACTTAAATTGTTCTTTCAGTCTTATTCGTGTGAGCACTTGCTTTGTGTTGAGTGCAAAATCGCCCTGCATCATCCAGTTGTAGAAACTTGGTTCACGTTTCAGAACTTCAGTTACCAGCTTTCCCTTATGCTTACCGAAATTGAATACTTCCTTTCCTTCGTCGTTATACACGATTCTTCCGGCAAAATCGACATTGTTATTCATCTTTGAATAGTTGTCAAGGAAGGCGATGTCATTCTGAAGTACTTCTGGATACTTGTCAAGTTGTGCCTCAAGAACCTCAAGTGTGGCCCTTGTGTCTGCAAGCGCTGAGTGTGCATTCTCAAGATTCTTGCCACAGTAGAACTTGTATGCTGCTACAAGAGTACGCTGTTCCAGTTTGTGGAAGATGTTCTGAACATCAACAAACTTGCGCTTTGTTAGATCAAAGTCTATTCCGCAACGCAGAAACTCTTCTACAAGTAGCGGAACGTCAAACCTGTTTGAGTTGAAGCCGGCAAAGTCACATCCTTCAAATGTCTGTCTTAGTTCTCCTGCAACTTGTGCAAAGGTAGGACAGTCCTTAACATCCTCGTCTGTTATTCCATGAATGGCAGTCGTGTGTTCTGGAATATGGACCGTAGGATTGATTCGCATTGTCTTGGATTCTTCATTGCCGTTAGGAAAAACTTTGATGTAGCAAAGTTCCACTATGCGGTCCTTTGCTACATCAATACCTGTAGTTTCCAAGTCGAAGAATACGATTGGATTTTTTATATTTAGTTTCATATATTATTCTTGCAACATCATTGGCATAAGAAGCATGATAACATCCTCATTCTCTTCCTGCTCTGCAGGAACGATGACACCTGCACGACTTGGGTCTGCAAGCTCGAGTACTACGTCTTGGCATGAAATGCTGTTAAGCACATCCATAAGGAAAGGACCGCTGAAACCGATGCTCAAAGGACCTGCATCATACTCGCACATTATGTGCTCCTCTGCAGAAGAAGAGAAGTCTATGTTCTGAGCAGATATTGTAAGTGTGTTGTTCTCAAGATGGAGCTTGATGACAGATGTCTCTGAACTGGCAAATACGGATACACGGCGAAGTGCAGCGATGAATGACATACGGTCAACACGTACACGGAATGGGTTGTCTGTTGGGATAACAGAGTTGTAGTTAGGATATTTTCCGTCTATGAGTCGACAAGTGATTACATAGTTTGACAACTCGAACTTTGCATTGCGGTCGCTGAAACTTACAATAGCGTCATTCTCTTCCTTTGGAAGGATAGCCTTAAGCATAAGCGCTGGCTTCTTTGGAAGATTGAATGATGAGTTCTCTGCCTTTACTGAGAGTATTCTGTTACGAACAAGTTTGTGACCGTCACTTGCAACAAGTGTAGTATAGTCTGGAGTGACATCAAAATATACACCTTCCATTACTGGACGAAGTTCATCGTCTGCTGTAGCAAAGAGTGTTCGTGATATGCCGTTCAGAAGTGCAGAACTTGGTATGCTAACCTGATTTTGAAGGTCTGTGAGGCCTGCAGGGATAGGATATTCGGCTCCGTTCTGTCCAACAAAATTATACTTACCGTTCTGGTAGTTGATTTCAATAGCGAATGTGTTTTCGTTGACTGTGATAGTGATAGGCTGGTCTGATATTTCCTTGATAGAGGTAATCAACTGCTTTGACTCTATGGCAACCTTTCCATCATGATCATAGTCTGCAACTTCAATCTCTGTTGTTATTGTTGTCTCACTATCTGACGCTGTGAGGCGAAGGATTCCTCCATTTAGTTCAAAAAGAACACAATCAAGAATTGCGAGTGAACTCTTAGAGCTTTGAACTCGACTTAAAATCTGCATTCTGCTGCAGAGTTTAGAACTGGATATACTGAATTTCATTTTTGGTATAATTTTTATTTGCCTACAAAGTTATGAATACTTTTGGATATTAAGCAAAAAAAAACCAAAATTCGTATTTTTTTATGTAGGGTTACGAAAAACAAAAAAATAAATTGTACTTTTGCAGACCTCTTTTAGAAAAACAATCAAAAAGAAATTATATAAATGGAAATTACAGGTAAAATTATTACTGTGCTTGAAGCACGTAGTGGCCAGTCAAAGACTACAGGTAATATGTGGATGTCTCAGGAGTATGTTATCGAAACTTCTGAGCAGTATCCAAAGCGTGTTTGCTTTAATGTTTTTGGCGAGGATAAGATTCGTCAGTTCAATATCCAGGTAGGACAGGAGTTGACTGTCTCATTTGATATTAATGCTCGTGAGTATCAGGGTCGTTGGTACAATGATATCAGAGCTTGGAAGGTTGAACCATTCGTTGCTGCCGCTCCAGTTGCTGCCGCTCCTGTGGTTGATGCTCCTTTTGCAACATCAATGCCTGAGTCTTCTGTACCTGCTTTTGAAAGCGGTGATTCGCAGAAAGACGACCTGCCATTCTAAGTGCTATGACAAGATTATATCTCCTTCGCCATGGTGAGACAGAAGAAAATGTGAAACATGTTCTTCAGGGGCATATGCCAGGAACGCTTACTCAGAGGGGGAAGGAACAAGCAATAGAGGCTGTAGAACAATTGCGTTCTACAGCCTTTGATGTTTGTCTGTCCAGTGACCTGAAGCGTTGTGTCGATACCACGTCCATTGTCCTTGAACATCTTTGCCAAGATATTCCTGTTGTGTACACTAAATTACTTCGCGAGAGAGATTGGGGTAAGATAACGGGTGCAATTGTTGACAAGAATAGTTGGATAGATATGCCAGATGATGTGGAAAGTTTACCTGCTATTCGTTCAAGAGCAAGGGTCTTTCTTGAGTATGTCTCATCGACTTTTCCCGATGAAACCGTACTTGTAGTGAGTCATGGATTTATGTTACGAATACTTCAAGCCGTTCATGCAGATGTGGAACATAAGGAAATTGTTCCTATGACTAATGCTGAGGTGCGGATGTTGGAATTGTGATATAAATGGTGTTAACTGCCTATGAGCAGGACTCGGTCAAAACAGGGTCTGTTTACGACCTGCTTAAGAAAATTGTCGGAAGCAGGGCGTAAGCAGACCGTGTTTGCCTTGAGTGCCCTTCGACCAATATTTAGTGCTTCCTTGCTATCAGTTAGGGTACCAGTTTTATTGTATGAGTGCCAATGCTGTTAGTGCAACCATGATATACCTTAAACATTTTCCAATGAAAGAATATAGAGTTACCCCCCAAACATTAGCTCGAAGAATGCCAAGTGCAATTGCTATTACAGAACCGAAGATTGGTAGGAAAGTGAATAGAGCCATCCATGAACCTTTCTTTTCAACATAGTTCTTTGTCTTCTCTATTCTCGCCTCTTTTATCCTCATCCATTTGGATATGGTCTTAATGTCCCATATCCTTCCAATGTAGTAGTTTACAACTGTTCCAGCCACGTTCCCTATGGTACCACTTATGACTGTAATCCACGGATCCATCGAGGTTGTTGCTATCAGCGCTCCCATCACTACTTCCGAATTGAACGGAACAAATGTGCCTGCAAGGAATGCTGCGAGTGCCATTCCCAAATACCCGTATTCTATGAAAAATTGATTAAGTGATTCCATTGTTTACATATTTACGGATAGTGCGAATATTATTGCAAATATAACAGTAAGTGCCAAGAACAGCTTTTGTGTAAACTCACTTTCGCTTACTACCCAGAATCGGCCTGCTATGATTGATGTGTCAATGATCATCAGACCAAGGAACAGATTGTAGCATTGTGGCATACATAATCCTAGTGCGATTACGATTATTCCGTGTAATATCACAATGTTGAAGATGGTTCTTTGACGCAATTTGTCCTGTGCTTTTGTGATAAAAAAGCCGATGGAGCCGATAAGGAATGAAAAAATGGTAAATACACCTACAAGTACCTGACTCTCCTTTATTCCTGAATAGTTAGGCATCACAATATCAAATAAATTATCAAAATAGCCTGTGAATAGGTCTAACTTGTCAAAGAATACTGCAAATGTAAAGAATATCCAGTATGGAGTTATTATTGCAAATATGGTTGCCAGAAAACATCTAAAACCTAAAGAGTTGATGCTTAACTGCACAGCCCATAATGGTAATACGAAAATCAGAAGTTTAGGACACACAAGGGTTGAGAACGAAAAGAAGAAGTGTGCTCCGTATGATAGTGCTGGCGACTCTTTCTGGTATGACGTGAATAATGAAGCATACGACAAAAGTGATGCAAGCATGGCGATATGGGCAGGCTGAAACTTGTGCAGACATAGGGAAAGAGTCATAAGTATCGCTAATGTTGAACTTAGCATTCGTGAACTAACTCTAAGCAAGACCAGCGAGTTGCTGAATTCTACCATGGCATATACGATTATCGCTGTGAACAGCAGTCCTAATATGTTCCCGGTGAATCCCCTTTGAACAGCCAATGGTACTATTTGCCAAATACCATAGTCCGCCACCTCCCAAACTGCAATTTCTTTGGTTGGTGTGAATATCCAAACGATAATTGATATTAAGGCGATAACCGGTAGTGAGAACTGGCTCTTGCTTATTATACTCTGGTATGATGATAGCACTTGTAACTTGTTTAATTGTTAAAACTTTATAAAAGCGTGGCAAAGATACGTATTTTTTTGTGTAGAAGTCAATATTCATTGTTAGTAATCGAAATATTTTTTGTACTTTTGTAGCGTTTTATGATATATCATTATTAATGAAGAAGCTTTTTATTGAAACTTATGGCTGCCAGATGAATGTGGCAGACAGTGAGGTCATTGCGTCTGTTATGAAAATGGCAGACTATGAAACTTGCCAATCTATTGACGAGGCTGATGCCATATTGCTCAATACCTGCTCTGTACGAGATAATGCGGAACAGAAGATATTTAACAGATTGGAAACTCTTCATGCTTTGCAGAAGAAGGGCAGAAATCTGATTATTGGTGTTGTAGGATGTATGGCAGAACGTGTAAAGGATGATTTGATTGAAAATCATCATGTCAATCTCGTGGCAGGACCTGATTCATATCTGACACTTCCAGAACTCTTTGCAGCGGCAGAGGTAGGGGAGAAAGCAATGAATATTGAACTTTCTACTACAGAAACATATAAGGATGTCATTCCAGAGCGTATCTGCGGAACACAGGTGTCTGGATTTGTGAGTATAATGCGCGGTTGCAATAATTTCTGCCACTACTGCATCGTTCCTTACACAAGAGGTCGTGAACGTAGTCGTGAGGTGGAAAGTATTCTCAATGAGGTGAAGGATCTCAGAGATCGCGGATATAAGGAAGTGACTCTTCTCGGGCAGAATGTAAATAGCTATAAGTACGAAGAGGTTGGATTTCCACAACTCCTTGCTCTTGTTTCTGAAACTGTTCCTGAGATGCGCATTCGTTTCACAACGAGTCATCCAAAGGATATGAGTGACGAAACTCTTGAGGTTATTGCTTGTCATTCAAATATATGCAGGCATATTCATCTACCAGTTCAGAGTGGTAGTGACCGTATACTTAAGCTGATGAACAGAAAGTATACTCGTGAATGGTATCTAAGTCGTGTGGAGGCTATCAAACGAATACTTCCTGATTGTGGACTTACTACAGATATCTTTGTTGGATATCATTCAGAGACAGAAGAAGACCACCAGATGTCCCTGTCTCTTATGCGTGAATGCGGCTATGATTCAGCATTCATGTTCAAGTATTCTGAACGCCCTGGTACTTATGCATCAAAACATCTTCCAGACGATGTGCCTGAAGATGTGAAGATTGCTCGACTTAATGAGATGATTGCTCTCCAGAATGAGCTCTCGGCTGAAAGCTATCGTAAGGATATAGGAAATACTTATGAGGTTCTTGTTGAAGGATTTAGCAAGCGTTCTCGTGAACAACTTTTCGGACGTACACAGCAGAATAAGGTTGTAGTGTTCGATAAGGGAAATCATCATATTGGTGACTTTGTGAAAGTAAGAATAACAGAGTCAAGTTCTGCAACTCTTAAAGGTGAAGAAGTATATGAGTAAGAAATCAACACACCTTGCTGGTACACAGTTTGTGACAACAACAATAAGCACAACTCTCGTACTTGTTTTGCTTGGCACCATCGTGCTTTTTATGCTTACAGCACGTAACTTGTCCAACTATGTCAGGGAAAATATAAATGTCAGTGTACTTATAAGTGATGAACTTGACAGTGCTCAGATTAGTACACTTCAGAAACAGTTTGGCAAGGCAACCTATGTTAGGGAGATTGAATATGTTTCTAAGGAAACTGCCGTGAAAGAGGTAAGTAAGGAAATGGGTACTGACCCTACAGAGTTCCTTGGCTACAATCCTTTCACAGCCTCTTTTGAAATTAAGGTTAAGGCTGACTATGGTAATCCTGACAGTTTGCGTCACATAGTTCGTGACATAAAGACTAATCAGGCTGTTGTGGATGTTATATACCCTAAGGATCTTGTCAAGTCTGTAAATGAGAATATACAAAAGATTAGTGTAATACTACTTGTTATTGCAGGCTTATTTTTCTATATCTCGTTTACGCTTATCAACAATACAGTCCGTCTTACAATATTCTCTCGTCGCTTCATAATCAACACAATGAAGCTTGTGGGAGCAAGTTGGGGATTCATCAGAAGACCGTTCCTTAAACAGGGAGTGGTGTTAGGACTTACATCTGCAGTTGTAGCAGATGCACTGTTGTTCTTGGGCATAAACCGTATCAAGGCATTCGAACCAGAGCTTGAGACAATCATTGACACTCAAGTGTTTGTGATAGTAAGTGCTTCAGTTTTTGCTTTTGGTATTCTTATCACTTTGTTCTGTATTTATGCTTCGCTCAACAAGTTCCTTAAGATGAGCAGCAATGAGCTTTACTATGTTTAATAATCGTAATTCCAAAATTGAAATATATCTATGAGTAACAACACTTTTGCATTTAGCAAGATTAACTATATCCTTCTTGCTGTTGGTATTGCTATCATTCTTGTTGGATTCTATTTGATGTCTGGTGACGGCACTACTGAGGCTGCTTTTAACCCAGATATCTTTAGCGACACTCGTATTAAGGTGGCTCCAATGGTTAGTCTTTTCGGTTTTGTATTTATTATTGTGGCTATCCTTTGGCCAAGCAAAAAAGAGAAATAGTACATGAATGAATTGCAGGCCCTTTTTATGGGTATCTTTCAGGGATTGACTGAATACCTCCCTGTAAGTAGTAGCGGTCACCTTGCTATAGCAGGTGAATTGCTTGGCGTAGAAGATCCTGATAAGATTATGTCCTTTACAGTAGCTGTACATGTTGCTACTGTGTTGAGTACAATAGTTATCCTTTGGAAGGAAATAGTATGGATTCTTACTGGACTGTTTAAGAAGAATCCAGAGGGTGGATTGAATATGGAACAGAAGTATGTTGCCAATATAATTGTTTCTATGATTCCAATTGGTATCGTGGGTGTCTGTTTCAAGGATGTTATTGAGGAAGCATTTAGTGGACTTGTTGTAGTGGGATGTTGCTTGATTGTGACTTCTATACTTCTTGGCTTCTCTTATTTTGCAAAACCTCGTACGAAGGAGAATATCTCTTTGCTTGACGCTTTCATAATCGGTGTGGCTCAGGCTATTGCTGCTCTCCCTGGACTTTCAAGAAGTGGTTCTACTATTGGAATGGGACTTATTCTTGGCGACAAGAAGGAGAACCTTGCTCAGTTCTCTTTCCTTATGGCTATTCCTCCGATTCTCGGAATGGCTCTTCTTGACGTGAAGGATATGCTTGAGGTTGGTGTTGAAACAGCTATGGCTGGCATCTCCACTTCTGCACTTGTTGTTGGTTTCTTGGCAGCATTCGTTGTCGGTTGTATAGCTTGCAAGGTAATGATAGAACTCGTCAAGAGAGGCAAGATGATATGGTTTGCCATATACTGTGCTATTGTCGGTATTGCTGTACTTACTTGGCAGCTGTTCTTTTGATTGCTCATTACTAATTTCTTATATTTAGAGAATGAATCCGCAACTCGGGGAAATACTTGTATTCAATAAACCATATAGATGGACTTCGTTTAATGTGGTTGCAAAAGTCCGTCGCGAATTGTGTCATAGGCTTGGAGTCAAAAAGTTGAAGGTAGGACATGCAGGAACACTTGATCCGCTTGCCACTGGAGTGCTCCTTGTCTGTACAGGCAAGGCGACTAAGCGTATTGATGAACTTCAGAGTCATACAAAGGAATATGTTGCAACTATTAAATTAGGTGCCACCACTCCTTCGTTTGATATGGAAACGACGGAGGACGCTACTTATCCATTTGATCATATCACTCGTGAAATGGTAGATGAAGTACTGGGTAGGTTTATTGGCAGAATAGAACAGATTCCTCCTTCCTATTCGGCTTGTAAGATAGAAGGTAAACGTGCCTTTGACCTTGCCCGTCAAGGTGAGGAGGTGGAACTTAAACCCAAAGTGCTTGTCATAGACGAGATTGAAGTGCTTCATTTTGGAATGGTTGAGAATAGGGTGGACGAGTTGGAGGAAGAACGTAGTTCCGATGATCCACGTGACCAACGAATAAAGTATCAGACGGGAAACCTGGGTGACCAGCATCTGTCTCTGACTATAAGAGTTGTGTGCAGTAAAGGAACATACATCCGAGCTCTTGCTCGCGACATTGGTAAGGCTCTTGATAGTGGTGGTTATCTCACAGATCTTATTCGTACTCGCATTGGTGAGTATAAACTTATAGATTGTATTGACATCGAGCATCTTGAAGAGTGGCTTGATAATCAAACTTTAGTAAAAGAAATACTGTAAAACATAAAAGGTATAAATATGAAACTTTCGCAGTTCAAATTTAAGTTGCCAGATGACAAGGTGGCTCTTGAGCCTCCTTTCCATCGCGATGAGTGTAAGTTGATGGTAGTTCACCGCAAGACTGGTGAAATTGAACATCGTTTGTTCAAGGATATCATCGAGTACTTTGATGACGGTGATACATTTATCTTTAATGATACACGTGTTTTCCCAGCACGTCTCTACGGAAACAAGGAGAAGACTGGTGCTCGCATTGAGGTGTTCCTTCTTCGTGAGTTGAATGCAGAACTTCGTCTTTGGGATGTACTCGTTGATCCAGCTCGTAAGATTCGTATTGGTAATAAACTCTACTTTGGTGAGGATAACTCAATGGTGGCCGAGGTTATTGACAATACTACTTCTCGTGGTCGTACTCTTCGTTTCCTTTATGATGGTCCACACGATGAGTTTAAGGCCGCGCTTTATGCTCTTGGTGAAGCACCACTACCTGATGATGTGCGTTCTCGTCGTAATGCTACACCTGAGGATATCGATAATTTCCAGACTATATATGCAGAGAAGGAAGGTGCCGTTACTGCTCCTGCAACAGGTTTACATTTCTCTCGTGAACTTATGAAGCGTATGGAGATAAAGGGTATAAACCAGGCATTCATCACTCTTCATGCAGGTTTGGGTAATTTCCGTAGTATTGATGTCGAGGATCTTACTAAGCATAAGACTGATAGCGAACAGATGTTCGTTCCTAAGGAGGCTTGCGATATTGTAAATAAGTCAAAGATGGAGGGACATAGGGTATGTGCTGTAGGTACTACAGTTCTACGCGCAATTGAGACAGCTGTTGGTCCTGGTGGTATAATCAAGGAGTTTGAGGGATGGACAAATAAGTTTATCTTCCCACCTTATGATTTTACTGTAGCTAACGCATTTGTTGTTAACTTCCAGATGCCTCTCACTACTATGCTTATGCTTGTGACAGCCTTTGGTGGCTATGACATTGTCATGAATGCCTATAAGGAGGCTCTCAACGGTGATTATAAGTTTGGAACTTATGGTGACGCTATGCTCATCATTGATTAAGGAATGCATATTGTCTATTTATCATTAGGTACTAATCTTGGCGATAAGGAAAAGAATCTGAATGACGCCATTGCTCTTATACAAAGGCGGATAGGGTCTGTTGAGGCCACATCCGCCTTTCTCAAAACTGAGCCATGGGGATTTGAAAGTACTAATTCATTTCTTAATGCTGCAGTTAAGGTTAATACATGTCTTTCTCCGTTTGCTATACTTCGGGTAACTCAGGAAATAGAGAAGGAACTTGGTAGGACAAGGAAATCTGTTGATGGCATTTATCATGATCGTATCATCGATGTAGACATATTGATGTATTATGATGATGAAGTCATCTGTGGTGATGGTGTACATATTAGCTCTCCAGAACTGACTATTCCGCATCCACACATGAATAAACGTGACTTTGTTTTAATTCCTTTAAGCGAAATTTTATGAAGAGTTTTATTTATATGGCAATCTTTGCCTTGCTTCCATCTACAATTATGGCGCAGAAAAAGCAGTTTACTATAGACGACCTTATTCCTGGCGGTTCAACATATTATCAGAACACGGTTCCTGAAAATAAATATATATCTTGGATCGGTGACAAATGTGTCATGCTGGAAGTAAATCGCTGTTGTCTTATTGATAAGGAGTCAGGCGCGGAAATTAAGGAACTGTTTACAATAGATTATGTAAATGGCATTTTAAGGGCGGAAAAAAAGAAACCTATTTCAAGTATGTTGTCTTGTTCGTTTCCTTATGACGATGTCACACTTTTATTGGTAAAAAGAAGTGATGGAGATATGCATGTCATAAACACGCAGTCTTCTAAGGTTGTGTGGTCCTCTTCTGCGGATAACGCTAAAGATAATATGGACTGGAATGCAAAGTCTATGAATCTTGCCTATACCAAGAATCATAACCTATATGTTCTGGATGGTAGTGGAACAGTTCATGCTGTAAGTTCAGATGGTTGTCTTGACGTTACCTATGGTGAATCTGTACATCGTGATGAGTTTGGTATTTCAAAGGGTACATTCTGGAGTCCTACTGGTAATAAACTTGCTTTTTATCGTATGGATCAGAGTATGGTTAGTACCTATCCTCAGATAAATATAAGTCCAAGTGCAGAGAACTCTCGTTGTGCTGTGGTTGAACCAGACAAGTATCCTATGGCAGGTGAAGCATCACACAAAGTGTCAGTTGGTGTATTCGATATGAAAAAAAAGACTGTGGTGTATCTTAATACTGGTGATCCTACAGATATGTATTATACAAACGTGTCTTGGTCTCCTGATGAGAAGCATTTGTATGTCATTGAGGTAAATCGTGAACAGAATCATGGTGAACTTGTAGAGTATGATGCAGAATCTGGCAATAAGGTCCGTACTGTATTTACAGAGGATAATGATAAGTATTTTGAACCTTGTCATCCAATAGTATTCCTTCCTTGGGATAGCAAGAAATTTATATACCAGACACGACGTGATGGATATAATCATATATATCTTTATGATTGTGCAAGCGGAAAAGAGATAAAACAGCTTACTGTGGGTAAGTTTGAAGTCTTTGATGTTCTTGGTTTCAATAAAGACGAGAAATCTGTCCTATATGTATCTAATGAAGTCTCTCCAATACAGAAGAATGTATTCAAGGTTTCTATGAAGGGCAAAAGGACTATTCTTGGAAATACTACTGGATGGCATAATGCTACCTTGAATTCAACGGGTAGATATATTGTGGATAACTACTCTTCTCCAGTCATTCCAAGACATATAGATATCATTCAGACATCAACAGGTCATGTGTCTAACGTGTTCTCTGCTCCGGATAAGTGGGCTATATACAATGTGCCAAAGATACAGGTTGGAACAATTAAGGCTGCCGATGGTGTGACCGATCTTTATTACCGTTTGATTCTTCCACCTGACTTTGATGAGTCAAAGAAATATCCTGCTGTTGTATATGTATATGGAGGTCCTCATGCTCATAATATTGATGCCTCATTCCATTATGCGGCTCGTGGATGGGATATTTTGATGGCGCAGAAAGGATATGTGATGTTTTGCCTTGACAATAGAGGTAGTGAACACCGTGGACTTGCTTTTGAACAGGCGACTTTCCGAAATCTTGGTGTAGAGGAGATGAAAGATCAGATTAAAGGTGTTGAGTATCTGAAGAGTCTTCCTTATGTGGATGCTAATCGTCTTGGGGTTCATGGCTGGAGCTTTGGAGGTTTTATGACTACAAGTCTAATGACTACATATCCTGATGTGTTTAAGGTCGGCGTAGCAGGGGGACCAGTTATTGATTGGAAGTATTATGAGGTGATGTACGGTGAAAGGTATATGGATACTCCTCAAAGTAATCCTGATGGCTATAAGAACACATCTCTTCTAAATAAGGCAGGAAACCTGAAGGGTAGACTTATGGTTATATATGGAGGAAATGACCCTACATGTGTACCTCAACATACTCTTTCTTTTATTCGTGCTTGTATAGATGCTGGTACTTATCCCGATCTCTTTACATATCCAGGCGATGGACATAATATGTATGGAACAGATAGAATACATCTGCATGAGGTTATTACGAGATATTTTGAAGATCATTTGAAGTGAAAAGTTGTTGAACGTGATTGGTTTGGTATCTGATACGTTTACTTTTTTCTGATAATTTTGATTACATACTTATACAAAACAGATACAATATGAAACTGACAATTGTAAAGGTTGGTGGTAAGATCGTTGAAGATGAAGATACACTTGTTCAACTTCTAAAGGATTTTAGCGCCATTGAAGGACCTAAGGTATTGGTGCATGGTGGAGGACGTAGCGCAACAAAGATTGCTGCTCAACTTGGTATTGAAAGTACTATGATTGGAGGACGTCGTGTGACTGATGCGGAAATGCTTCGTGTGGTTAGCATGGTATATGGTGGACTTGTTAATAAGAATATCGTGGCAAGATTACAATCTTGTGGTATAAACGCTCTTGGATTGACAGGTGCAGATATGAATGTAATGTTATCTCACAAGCGTCCATTGAAGAAAGTTAAGATGGAAGACGGTTCTGAGCAGATGGTTGATTTTGGCTTCGTCGGTGATGTTGACAAGTGTGATGGTAAGATGCTTGCAACTCTAATCAATGAGGGTGTTGTTCCTGTTATGGCTCCACTTACTCATGACGGTCAGGGAAACCTTTTGAATACGAATGCGGATACCATTGCAGGAGAAACAGCAAAGGCGTTAGCTCCTTACTTCGATGTCACTCTCATGTATAGCTTCGAACATGCTGGCGTTCTTTCTAATCCTGATGACGAGAATAGTGTTATTTCTCTTATAACTGCTGATAGTTTTGAAGAACTTAAGGCTAATGGTACAGTTAATGGGGGTATGATACCTAAAATTGAGAATGCCCTCGAAGCTGTAGGCGCAGGCGTAAAACAAGTTATAATAACTAAGGCTGATGCCATTGATGGTAAACATGGTACAGTGATAAAATGAGAAAATGGGTAATAGTGAAGGGTGAGTTTTTTCATTCTTCACTATTATATGTGAAACTGTTGTGACAATTATTTTTTTGATTGCACTTTTGGGTGAATCATATATTCAGTTATTTATATGGATTTTCAGCGTGACATACTTCCTCTGAAAGATATTATCTTTCGTACGGCTCTCCGCATTACAATGAATCGTGAGGAGTCGGAAGATGTTGTGCAGGATATTCTGTTAAAGTTATGGCAGCAGCGAGATCAGTTAGTTGATGTCCGTAATCTTGAATCTTTTGCTATCGTATCTGCTCGAAATTTGGCGTTAGACCGCAAGGCAAGATTCGAGCAACGAAATGTATCTCTTGTAGAAGAAAGTCATGATACAGAGGATGTATGGCAGTTATCTGCCCATGAAAAACTTGAACAACAGGAGAAGTACAGCATGATTCATGCAATAATTTCTTCGTTACCCGAAAAACAAAGGACTATTATACATCTAAGAGATGTTGAGGGTAAGTCTTATAAGGAAATATCGGTTATTATGCAGATTTCTGAATCAGATGTTAAGGTTAATTTGTTTCGAGCGCGTGAGGTATTAAGGAACAAAATTGGCGCAGCAAAAGAAAAGTTACAGAAAAAGTAAAAAAAATCTATTTTTTCTGTAACTTTTCTTTTTGCCATCCGTCTACATTATAGAGAGACATAAAAACTCTCATTAAAAACTCTGTAAAATGGATTATAAGTACATCGAACAATTAATTGAACGCTATTTTGCGTGTGATACTACACTTCAGGAAGAACAGATACTGCGTTCGTTCTTCGCTCAGGAAGATGTACCTGGCCATCTTATGGAATATGCAGATATCTTCCGTTACGAATTGACAGCATGTGACGAGCATTTGAATGAGCAATTTGATGCAAGAATGATAAGTCTTATTGAACGTGAGAATGGACTTAAGAAAACAAATGTTGTTAGAATGCGTAGCAGGTTTACACCACTGTTTAAGGCAGCTGCAATTGTTGCTATAGTTCTTACTATTGGTAGTGCAGCTGAAAAATCAATAGGAGGTGCTCCTGCTGAAGGAGTAGAAGACGTAACAGCTATTAATCCTTATATTAAGAAGGATAATATATCTGCAGCAATCAAGGTGAAGGATAATACGCAGGCAGGAATTAATTCTTCTGTAGGTTCTGATTCGCTATTGATTGATAATAAAGATTAACTTTTGCTTTACAATATTAAACTAATCGATGCTTAACTAAAAACCATGACGGACGCTGTGAAGCGAATCTGTCAATTATGAGAATTTGTTCTCATTTCGGAATGAGGGATATGTCAAATATATTTTGATATATCCCTCTTCTGTGTTTATATACCAGATGTCGTGAATTTATTACGGCGATGTGCCTTTTTTCGGAGTTCTTTTCATGTCAATTTGTGTCATTAGCCTGTACATTATATATCATTATTAGAAAAACTCATGTTTTATTATATGTTCTATTGTTGCTAAGATAGTAACGAAATGGTTCTTTTGTGTGTCTCAAATCCAGTTTTCTTTTGTGCCACAGGTTGCATTTTTCTTTTGTTGCATCATTGCAATTTATTAATATATATATAGATATGTATGAGTGTATCGCAATCGTTGAAAAAAATGTTGAATAAAATCTTGCAGAGTTTATAACTATCTTTTACCTTTGCATTGTCATTAAGAAAAAGATATACGCTTTATCGGCGAAAAGATATAATTTATATTTTATATAACCCAACTATTTGAAAAAAACATTCTCTTGTTATTACAGCTCCTTGTATGTATTCATTATACCTATATAAAAATATTAGTCTCCCCGTTTGATTATATTTTCCCCACAGTTATTTGTAATGACCTTTTAATTGCCCTTTTAAGCCCTAACACAATTTATATACAAACAATCCGTGATATAGTTTTGAACTATGTCACGGATTATTATTTTATGCCGTTTCTGGCTCCTGTTATTAATGGCAGACAGTATTATAGGTTCTGTACTTGTTAATCTTTCATCTCGTAGAATGTGGTGAATGCTTTTATACAGTAATTGTGATCATTCACGTTTCCTGTTTCTCTTACGGAATGCATTCCCCATATTGGATTTCCCATGTCAACTCCCTTAATTGGTAGTGATGCTGCTAATATATTGCCTAGTGTGCTTCCTCCTGCCACGTCACTATGATTTACGAACTTTTGGTATGGCACACCTGCTTTTGTACATATATTGGCAAAAATAGCTGCTGAAACGGCATCGCTTGCATATTTTTGTGCCGCGTTAAACTTTATCACTGGTCCATATCCCATTTTTGGGTGATTTGTTGGATCCATCTTCTCTGAATAGTTTGGATGCCAAGCATGAGCGTTGTCTGCAGATACCATAAATGCTTTTTCTACGCCTCTAAAATAGTCTTCAAGTGTTCCACCTTGACTTAGTACTATCCTTTGCAGTATATTGCTAAGGAATGGACTTCCTGCCCCCTGTTTAGTTTGCGAACCCGTTTCTTCATTGTCGAATATGGCAAGTACTTTTGTTACCTCTGGTGCTTCAGATGTACTGCTTGCTATCATTGCCTCCAGACCTGCATGAACCATACTTAGATCATCGAGCCTTCCTGCTGAGATAAATTCGTTGTGCAATCCAAATAAACATGCAGGAGTCGTGTCATATAGGTATAGGTCAAAATCTATGATATCTTGTACATCAATGTTCAGTTCTGAAGATATAATGTTCATTAAAAGATTGTTTCCTTCTAGTGCATTATTGATTATACCTATGATAGGAAGCATATCTTTTTGCTTACTTAAGGAAACACCGTCATTTACTTGTCTATTGAAATGTATCGCTATATTTGGTATTTGAAGCAAAGGACGCTTGATATGAATTGTTTGTGTGTTAGGATGCATATTGCTATCAGACTTGGTTATCACACGTCCTGCAAGACTTAAAGGGCGGTCAAACCATGTTGACATTATAGCTCCTCCATAAAGTTCTGTGTTCAATTTTATAATTCCACCTTCGCATAGCATTTCAGCATTTGGTTTTATTCGAAATGTTGGCGAATCACAGTGAGCACATATTACATGGAATCCTGCATCTGATATGTCCTTCTTTCCTATTTCAAAGGCGTATATAGATGAGTCGTTTTTTGTAAAGTAGAATTTGTCTCCTGCATTTATTTTAGGTATTCTCTCTTCTGCATTCAGATACTTATATCCTGATTCCTCGAGTCTTTTTGCTGTTGATTTAACAGCTAAGAAGTTTACCGGTGAGTCGTTCAGAAATTGAATTAAATTGTTTATCATAATATATAGTGTTTAGTTTTGAAACCTTCTTTTTTATAAACTGTTCCCATAAGTAATTCAGATCACATACCATTACTTAGTTCTTAATTATGTAAGAGCCTAAGTAGGCAGCCATTATTCCTAGTGTGACGCTTACTCCAACATATATAGCGAATGTTAGTACGTTCCCATTTCTTACCATGTTGAGGCTTTCGTTAGAGAATGTGCTGAATGTGGTCAGTCCTCCGCAAAACCCTACCGTCATCATCATCTTTGTGTCATTGCTTATTGTAGACACGTATTTTGCGCAGATGGCGCTGAAAAGTCCAATTAGAAAGCATCCTGTAATGTTTGCTATAAATGTGCCAATGGGAAACTTGTAAACAGAATTAAGGTTGGAACAACCTATATTAACGAGATAGCGTAGGATACTTCCTACGCCACCTCCAATGAATATCATTATTAGTGATTTTATCATTTTTCTTTATTCCCAGTAGAGTATTTCTTTATTTATGTTCCACTTGTGATCTTTAGGGAAGTCATCACCTTCCCATGCCTTCTTGCTTGTCCATTTTTCTGCAGGGTCAGTCCAGAATGGATCTGTTGCAGGTAACCCAAGTGGCATGAAAGCAAGTGATGTCATGTATAATGAACCATTGTTTGTATACCAATCTGCTACATTTGGGTGTGAACCAACAAAGCCAATGGTAAGGAATCCACCTTTATTGAAATTGTGTGATAGAGTAGATGCTTTTTTTGAAGGGTTTTCAACCTGACCATAGAACATACGGTTTGCTACTGCTGTTATTGCAGAACGTACCTGGCCGTTATGTAGTTCGCCTGGAAGCTGTTTACGCCATGCAAGTTGAGCGAGTGGCTGTAGTACTGCCATTCGGTATGGAATACTTCTTCCTACGACAGGGAATGTACCTTCTGGAGAAATGAAGCGCTCAAGTATAACACTCCATTTCTGCATACGTTTAAGTACTTCTTTCTTTCTGTTATTTGCTGAATTTCGTTTGCTGTCAGTTGCGCGTACAAGATATGAGTTATTGCCTTGACGAGCGCTGATCATTTCAAGGCATTCGAGATACATAGGCTGGATAACGAATGAGTTGTAGTAGTCGAATGCAAATGAAGGTCCATCACTATATATTCCGTCACCAATATACCATTCCTCAACCTTACTCATGGCTGTCTTTATACGAAATGCATCATAGTCTGCACCTACATACATAAGGAAACTTTCTTCCATGCCAACAAAAAGGAACCAATTTGTATATGGAGGATCATAGCGACGCAGTCCCTTTATTTCTTTTATGTATCGGTCTTTTGTCTCTTGTGGAAGTGGAACCCATAGAGAATCATATCCACGATATAGACCTTCTACCACGTATGCTCCGTCTACAAGTGTTTGTCCTCCACTTTCCCATCCCAATCTGTCAGGACTATTAGGGTCAACGGCATTTATAATTGCTTTACGAGTCCATTCACGTAGTTGTTTGCGTTTTGCACTTTCTGGAGTGTTGTCATCAGGAAGGTTGAGCCATGGAGCTAAACCTGCGAGGAGTCTTCCAAAAGCTTCCATGTATGCAACTTTCTTGTTGCGATTATCCCATGTAGGGGATAACTCCAGATTCTTGCAACCATTAACGGTATCCATAACTTGTTGAAGTTTTCCCTCTGCCATATTCTTCATGACAGGCTCTGCCATCTGATACATGATGTCAACCCAAACTTCTCTGTCTGTTTTCTGTTCAACCTTCTTTGCTGCTAATATGCTGGTAGCTGAAAAAAGAAGGAAAGAGATAAGTGTTAGTATCTTTTTCATAATTGATTAAGTTTTATATTCCGTAGGCAAAGATAACTAAATATATTGAAAAGAAAAACCCTGAGGTATTCAATATACCTCAGGGCGTGTCATTTTATATGTAAGTATTACTTACTTATACATTAGATTATACGAGGTGACGGATAAGTTCTTCCTTGTCTCCGTCGAGCATATCTATTACAGGTATCTCAACCATTGTGTAAGCACCTGGCTGCTGCTTAAGAGAAGCACGAGCTACATTTACGAGAACCTGTGCTGTAAGAGCAGGGTTGTTGATCTTCATGTTGAACTCGAAAAGCTGGTTGTGAGTCTTTCCGCTAACACCCTTGCGAACAAGGTTTACACCGTGGCCAACATCATTGAGGTCATCAACACATGGTACCTGCTGAACGTGTGTCTCGTCATTAACGAAGTATGGATCAGCCTTAATAGCAGCCTCTACAGCCTTGAAGTCTGCTCCTTCTTCAAGTTCCACGTAAACCATACGACGGTGAATACCTGTACCTACAGGAATAGTCATAGATAGAGCATCCTTAACTCCTGCAATGGCACGAACTGCTACAGAATGTCCCATAGAACGACCTGGACCGAAGTTAGTGTAAGAAACACCCTTTGGTGCAAGACTCTCCATGAGGGTACGAACGATAGAATCAGAACCTGGATCCCATCCTGCAGAAATAACACTGACAGCATTGTTTGCCTTAGCTACTGCATCAAGTGAACGGCGAAGGTCTACAATCTGTGTGTGAATGTCGAATGAGTCAACAGTATTGATACCAAGTGTAAGGCACTCCTTTGCGTATTCTTCAACTTTACGTGTTGGAGTTGCAAGGATAGCAACCTGTACGCCCTGAAGTTCCTTGATATTCTTTACTACAGGAATACCTGCGAGTTCTGCAGGTGCATTTTCTGCTCCGTTACGACGTACAACGCCTACACACTCCATATCCTTTGAAGCCTGAATTGCTTCAAGGGCATACTTACCAATATTGCCATATCCAACGATGGCTACTTTTGTCTTTGCCATAATTATTATTGTTAGTGTTTGTATAATTATTATTTCATTATGTTTCTCTCATTAAGTGCCTTTTGGTACTTGCGAGCATTTTGCAGATGCTCGTTGTAGTTGTTTGTGAAATTATGACTTCCGGAGAAATCTTCCTTGGCGCACATATAAAGGTAGTTGTTGTGGTCATAGTTGAGTACCGCGTCAATCCCTCTAATTGATGGTATTCTTATTGGGCCAGGAGGCAATCCGATATTCATGTATGTGTTATATGGCGACTCGTATTTCAATTGTTCAAGAGTTACTCTGTGAATGTTGAAATCGTGTATTGCGAATATCACTGTTGGATCACTTTGGAGTGGCATGTCTGTATGAAGACGATTGATATAAAGTCCTGCAATCGTTGCCTTCTCAGGATTGTAGCTTGTCTCGCTTTCCACAATAGACGCAAGTGTGGTAACTTCTTCTATGGTCAATCCGATTTCTTTTGCCTTTGCTACACGCTCATCATTCCAGAAACGCTCTTTTTCTTTGTTGAGTTTCTTAATGAGTTTCTTAGGTGTGATATTCCAGTACACCTCATAAGTGTTTGGAATGAATATGCAAGGCACTGTTTCCTTTTTATATCCTAAGCTGTTAATGTATAATGAGTCATTAAGTACATCTTTTAATTCATCACAACTCATCATGAGAAGATTGGATAACTTTTGTTCCATGTCTTCTACAGTTCGAACTTCAGGAACAATAAGTTTGATTGGTTCTTGCATACCATTTGCCATGTGACGAGTGAATGTAAACATATCCTCTTCAGGATTGATGGCGAATCTACCTGTTTTTGGCGTGTCAAAACCTTTCAATTTTGATGTTAGGGTAAACCCAAACATATTACTTACATTTCCTTCTGTTTTTATTTTGTTGTAGACAGAATCCATATTGTCGTCATTGTCGATGTATACGAAAGTTCTTTCGTTAATCTTGAATGGCGAAGAAAACAGAGAATATGCTGAATATGCTGCAAATAGAGCTAAGACTCCTATTACAGCGCAAATGATGTAAATCGCTTTCTTCATAATGTCGACAAAGTTATGCAATTTTCTTCAATTTGTATATTAAAAGGCGCCTAAAAATGAAAATAAGAGACTTTCCTCTTAAGAAAAGTCTCTTATTGTTATTTATAATGATATTTCTATCAGTTATAGTTTAGAAGTATTATGCCTCTGTAGCTTCTTCTCCTTCTTCCTTGATGCGAGCACCCATAACAAGATATGCTGTAGGAGCTGCAACGAAGAGTGATGAGAATGTACCGATGACAACACCAAGTATCATTGCGAACGCAAATCCGCGGATGCTTTCACCACCAAGAGTGATGATGGCCAAGAGTACTACGAATGTAGATACTGATGTGTTGACTGTACGAGCAAGACATGAGTTAAGTGCCTCGTTGAAGAGACGCTGACGATCACGCTTTGGATAGAGCTGGAAGTTCTCACGGATACGGTCAAATACAACCACCTTATCGTTGATAGAGTAACCGATAACTGTCAAAATAGCACCGATGAATGTCTGGTCAATCTCAAGTGAGAAAGGAAGGATATGATGGAATGCTGAGAATGCTCCGATAACAAGGCAAGTATCAACTACAAGTGCAATGATAGAACCTACAGAGTAAGCCACGTTGCGGAAACGGATAAGGATGTAGATGAAGATTGCTATGATTGCGAGAATTACAGAGTAAATGGCACCAATAGTGATGTCTTCTGCAATTGATGGACCAACCTTCTGTGAAGAGATGATAGAGCCACCCTCACGCTCATCTGGGTTACGGAACTGCTCGAAAGAAACAGACTTGTCAATAAGATTTCCTGCAATGAATGCATCATAGAGTGCGTTTTCAATCTCAGCATCTACGTTTGCACCATCCTCAGAAATACGGTAGTTAGTTGATACACGAACTGTGTTACCAGTTTTTCCATCAGCACCAACGACAGAGATTACAGAAACAGTTACAGCCTCGTCAGAAGTCTTCTTTGCATCGAACTGCTTAGTGATGAGATCCTTCACGTCATCTGGCTCAACAGAATTGATGAACTCAACCTTGTAGTTACGTCCTCCAGTGAAGTCAATTGACTGACTAAGACCACGAGTGAAGAAAGAAGCTACACATGCAAGAACGAGTACACCGAATATAGCAAATGATGTCTTGTACTTACCCATGAAGTTGAACTTAGTTCCCTGCATCATGTTCTTTGAGATAGGTGTAGAGAATGTAAGATTGTTCCACTTTCCTTTGTGTACAAAATGCTCATAAGCGATACGAGTAAGCCATACAGCTGTAAAGAATGAGCATACGATACCGATGATAAGTGTAGTAGCAAATCCCTTAATTGGTCCAGTACCGAAGTTGAACAGGATTACACCAGTAAGGATTGTTGTAACGTTAGAGTCGAAGATAGCTGAGAAAGCATTGCTATAACCAGCATCGATAGCATTTCTAAGGTTCTTACCTGCACGCATTTCTTCTTTTGTACGTTCATAGATGAGCACGTTAGCATCCACAGCCATACCGAGAGTCAATACCATACCTGCAATACCAGACATTGTAAGGGCAGCACCGAGTGATGTGAGGATACCGAAAGAGAAGAAGAAGTTGAGGATAAGAGCACAGTTAGCAACCATACCAGCCTTGAATCCGTACATAGCAACCATATATGCCATCAAGAGGATGAAGGCGATAAGGCATGACCATGCACCAGCTTCGATAGACTGCTGACCGAGTGTTGGACCTACGATATCTTCCTGTACGATTGATGCAGGAGCTGGCATTCTACCAGACTGGAGTACGTTTGCAAGGTCCTTAGTATCGTTTGTTGTGAAGTGACCAGAAATCTCTGAACTACCACCGTCAATCTTTGAATTTACGTTTGGAGCAGAGTATACATAGTTGTCAAGAACGATAGCGATTGCGTGTCCGATGTTTGCTTCAGTAAGCTGTGACCAACGACGTGCACCCTCTGTGTTCATCTTCATTGAAACGACAGGGTTACCATAATTATTGAAGTCATTCTTTGCTTCTGTTACTACATCACCCTCAAGTGGAGCACGACCATTCTTTCCTGTCATACGGATAGCATAGAGCTCGAATATCTTGCCTGTCTTGTCGAGGTCTGAAGCCTTAACGCTCCATTTGAGTGAAAGGTCGTTAGGGAAGATACGCTTAGCTACTTCAGAGTTGATGAGCGCATTTACCTCTGCAGTATCAGCAGAAGTTGCATAACCTACCAAACATCCGCCTTGTGCCTGAGAAGGTGAAAGGATAGAGAAGAGAGGGTTCTCCTTCTTCATAGCGTCAGTAGCAGCTGTTACCTCCTTCTTTTTGTCATCTGACTTAACATTAGCAAGGAGTGATGTAGCTTCGCTCTTAGTAGAGTCTGCTGCAACCTCTTCTGTTGCCTCTGCTTCTGCATTTACAGAGTCGTTAACTTCTGTTGTACCATTGTTGCGGAGAGCGTTGTTAAGTTGTGAGAGCATTGGCAATACAACTGGAGCGTCGTATGTCTCCCAGAACTCAAGGTTTGCAGAACCCTGGAGAAGTTTACGAACGCGCTCTGGCTCCTTGATACCAGGGAGCTCTACCATGATACGTCCGCTCTGTCCCTCAATCTTCTGAATGTTAGGCTGAACAACACCGAAACGGTCAATACGTGTACGGAGTACATTGAAAGAGTTGTCTACAGCTTCGTTAACAGCAGTGCGAAGAACTGAAATAACTTCTTCGTCAGAAGATGTTGTGTTAACCTTGCCCTTAAGCTGCTGTGTGGCAAAGATTGCGGCAAGAGGCTTACCCTGCGCGTTCTCTTTATACTCACGGACAAATACGTTGATGAAGTCACTCTGATCCTCTTTTGTCTTAGCCTTAGCTTCTGCTACAGCCTTAACAAATGCAGGATCTGTTTTATGGTCTGCAAGCGTATTGATAACCTCTGGTACGCTCACTTCAAGGATAACGTTCATACCGCCCTTAAGGTCAAGACCAAGGCCGATACCAGTTTCACGACAGTCCTTGAGAGTGTAGCTACCAAGATAGAACTTAGTTGTATTCAGAGAATCCAAATAAAGTTCAGCTTCTTTCTCACCCATCTTTTCAGCCTTGCTTTCTACGTGTGATGTAACAACGGAGAAGCTAAGGTAGAAACAGCAGATAAGAGTCAATGCTACAGCCAAAAACTTGATAAATCCTTTGTTTTGCATTTTTGTTAATAAATTATTTAAGTTGATTTTATAGATATTCAGATTTATTCAGCGTGCAAAATTACTAAAAAATACTTAAAACTTCACTTAACGCATGTAAAAAGTTTTTATTACATACCTTATTTGTTGAGTTTTAACCAAGAAATGATAGGATAATGGTCACTTGTATCTATTGATTTGTCCACTTTTGCCTTACATGACTTGATGTTGTCGCTAATTAATATATTGTCAATGCGAAAATACATGGCGCTTCTGTTATATGTCCATCCAGGTCCGTTACCACCTCTTGTGTAGGCATCATTCAGTTTGCTTGTCAACTTGTGGTGTGAATATGATATAGGATTCTCGTTGAAGTCTCCACAAAGAATAATATATTTTGCATCAAGACTATCGATGTAGTTACTTAGCCAGTCTATCTGAAGAGATCTTGAAGAATTGGCATATTTCACCTTTAAGAGAAGAGAATCAATTCTCTCGTCGGTCGTCTCAAGTTCAGGATGCTCTATAATTTCCTTGTAATTATCTTTGTCATTTTGCATAAGCTTGAATGACTCAAAATGATTGTTAATCACATGAATTGTGTCATCATTTACCTTTATACGGTAAATGAATGCTCTCATATGTGTCTCGTCATTATCAAGGTTTTCAAAATCAATTATAGGATATTTGGACAGCACAGCCATTGAGTTGTCCTTTGCCTTTTGTTTTTCGAAATAAGGATATATGGTTTTAATGGTGTCTAGGTTTGTTCCGTAATCCACATTATTAGCTTCTTGCAGACAAACAATGTCTGCGTCTTGGTTAAGTAGATATAGAAGTATAGGATTCTCACTTGGAATGTTTCGATTGGTAGAATCCCCCATGTTAAATACATTGTAAGATATGAACTTGATATCTGCCCCGTCTTCACTAGCAAACGGGTTTATAGGACAGTAGGTCCTGATTGACCCGCCGCAGAGTATTAATCCAAGTAAAGGAATGTATAGGAACTTTCTCTTTATTATTATCCAGAAAGGAATAAAAAGAATGTTTATGACTAATAATGCAGGAAAGGCCATACCTAAATATGAAAGAGTAGGGTGTATCTGCGGAGTGAAATAGGCACTATATGCACACAAATTCATTGCCATAATAAATGATACATTAATGGCAATGAATGTAAATATGAACGTGTATTTTATTTGCTTTTTCATCTATAGGTGTTGCAATTGTTGGCTTCCGTATGACTACAGATTAGTTTTTGCTTGCCTTGAAAAGGGTGGCTTTTTCTTCATCTGTTAGACTTGCGTAACCACCTTTTCTAACCTTGTCAAGTATACGGTCTATTTCTTCGCTACTCTCCTTTTTCTTTGCATTATACTCATAGTCCTTTCCTCTATCACCATATGTTATAGTCATTTTTGGACTATCGCCTTTGCTTTTGAATATGTTGGAAATCTTGCCTGTTATACCACCTTCTCCTTTGTCATATTTATTGCTAGATGATGAACTTGTCCAATAACCTTGACTGTTAGCATTCCTTCTATTTTGCTCTCTCTTTTTCCATAGGATAATCAGTATTGCACCAAATAGCATACCTCCTAAATGGGCAAAGTGAGCCACACCGTCCTTTGAACCTAAACCCTCCAGGAGTTCAAGCATGATGTAAAAGCCTATGAAATATTTCGCTTTGATTGGAAACGGTATAGGAATAATAAACATCCTTTCGTTTGGGAAGGTCATACCGAATGCTAACAGTATTCCATATACAGCTCCAGATGCGCCTATCGTCATAGAAAATGGACTGATAATGCCAAATTCTTGACACATCTCCTGGACAGCTGCAGCACCAAGACCACACACTAAGTAGTAGGTTAGGAATCTTTGAGGTCCCCATACTTGTTCCATGACACGACCAAACATCCATAGTGCAAACATGTTAAACAGAAGATGCATTATTCCAGCATGCATGAACATATAGGTGAAAGGTTGCCAAATGTTGAACATTGGTGTCCTGTAGTAATACAGTCCTAAAATGCTTGAATACTGGTCGCCTAGTAGTTCAAATATGATGAACACAACTATGTTAAGGATTAGCAGTCCTTTTACTATTGATGGTATATTCATTTCTTTTAATTTATTAACGTGTGCAAAATTACTGCTTTTTTTCCATGAATAGGGAGCAATTTTGTAGTAAAACCCTTTTTTTTCGCTTTTTTTACTCTTTTTTTACGTTTTTTTGTTGAGTAGAAAAATATTACCCATATATTTGCATCAATAAGCATGAAAAATCAACCTTTAGATATGTTGATTTACAGATGAAAACAAAATCTATTACATAATTAATATTAATTACATTCCTTAAAAACGATTTCTATGAATAAAAGTGAACTCGTAAGCGCAATCGCTGAAAAGTCAGGATTGAGCAAGTCAGATTCAAAGAAGGCTCTTGATGGTGTTCTTGAAGCAATCACAGACGCACTTAAGGCAGGTGACAAGGTTGCACTTGTAGGTTTTGGTACTTTCTCAGTATCTGAGCGTCCAGAGCGTCAGGGTCTTAACCCATTGACTAAAGAAACTATCACTATCGCAGCTAAGAAGGTTGCTAAGTTCAAGGCTGGTGCAGATATTGATAACGCTATCAACTAATTGTTGGAATCAAGAATAGAAGGCAACACCGTAAAGGAGTTGCCTTTTATGTTTCCCCCCCTCCCGATGATTTAGTTCATCTGGCATATTTCATACAAATTATTGAAAGTTATCAGAAATGTTTTTATAATGCCTGTATCTCTTTTAGAACATCTTTAGCCTTTCAAAATGGTTATGTATGGGGTAGTACACGCCCTTTTTTGAAAGGCAAAAACAGAATCATTAATGAATGCATCAATTATAAAAATAATTTGACCACTTACTTAGAAGAACAATATACCTACATCTTATCATAAACATAGAAAGGAGAAATCATAATCGATTTCCCCTTTCTCTTTTCGTCTCTATATATGCATTAATTGAACTTGCTGAAGTCAACCTTTCTCATATCACCTTCCTTAACAAATGTGTCATGGAATGAGAGAGCTGCAGCAAGGTTATGACTTGTGTGACCCTTTGCGCTGATCTTAAGGTAATCCCAAAGAAGCTGCTTGTAGTCTGGGTGAGCACAGTTCTCAATAATAGCCTTTGCGCGCTCCATTGGACTCTTTCCACGAAGGTCTGCAATACCCTGCTCTGTTACGATAATGTTAACATCATGTTCAGTATGGTCGATGTGTGAACAGAATGGAACGATAGCAGAAATACCTCCACCCTTAGCAACAGAAGAACATGTGAATATTGAGAGGAATGCATTTCTCTCAAAGTCACCTGAACCACCGAGTCCGTTCATCATCTTTGTTCCGCAAATCTGAGTAGAGTTAGCGTGACCATAAATGTCAACCTCAATAGCTGTGTTGATGGCAATAAGTCCAAGGCGACGTACAACCTCTGGATTGTTTGAGATTTCAGAAGGACGGATAACGAGTTTGTCCTTGAAGAAATCCATATTATCATAAATGTCAAGGAGTACATCATTAGTTACAGAAAGAGAACAAGTAGATGCGCACTTGACACGATCCTTATACATGAGATCTACAATTGCATTCTGAAGTACCTCTGTATAAACCTCAAAAGCAGGCATGTCAGGGTTGCTTCCGAGAGCACCGAGAATAGCATTGGCAGTTGTACCTACACCACTCTGGAATGGAAGGAATCCTGGAGGTATTATACCGCGCTTGTGTTCTGCCATGAGGAAGTTTGCTACATTCTCTCCAATCTTGTCTGTGATAGGATCTGCATCCTTGAATGCACGAGCCTCGTCAGGTATGTTGCATTCTACGACACCGACAACCTTCTTAGGGTCAATCTGTAGATATGTTGTACCGATACGGTCTGTAACCTTTGAAATCATGATAGGCTCACGCATAGGTGGGTCTTTTGGCTCGTATACGTCATGAATACCAATAGACTTGTCACTATGGAATGAGTTCAGCTCAAGAATTATACCCTTCTTTGCAAGGCGTGCAACAGTTGGTGCTATACCACCACCTGCAGTAAGATATACTTTACCATCATCTTCGATTGCACACACTTCAAGAATCGCCCAGTCAACATCACCAAGGAATCCGTAACGAAGTTCCTGTGCCATTTGGCTGAGGTGAATATCATTATAAGCTATTTGTCCTGCGTTTACCTTACCACGGAATATTGAGTTTGTAGTATAAGGAGCGCGATACTTGATTGCATCTTCTTGAGCAAGTACACCATCACAAGATAATCCTGTTGATGCACCTGAGAAAATTCCAATCTGGAATGGACGGCCTGCTTCATGCTCTGCATGAGCAATTTTTGCAATCTCAGCAGTTGTAGCCTTAGGAGTACCTGCTGGAGTAAATCCAGAAAGACCGATGTTATCACCATTCTTGATGTAAGCTGCTGCTTCGGCAGCGGTAATTCTTGTAAATGCCATATTTTGTTATTTTGTTGTTTCTGTATTATTTGTACAGGTCCTGTTATTTTACATCCTCAAAGTCGTTGTCTTTTTCGAGTTCACTCTTGTCAGAAGGAATATAGAACACCTTGTTTGCCCCACTTGTTATCTTTATGAGTTCAGGATGATCTTTTGCGAATGTGTCAATATGTCGTACACGTTTCTCCTCAAGAATCTCGTTGACAGCAATAAGAATACCTGTTTCCTCAACATCTCCAAAACCGTCATTTATGGCTGTACCAAACATCTTCATTGTTGGCGAGAGACCCATATATGCATTGACAAGTGGTGGTATGTTGAAACCGAAGGAGCGAACCTCCTTGTTAAGGATTCTAAAGTCAGCCTTAAGATCGTCTTCAGTGAAGATCTTTGCGAGTTCCTCTTCTGGGTGGTCTAACTGTAGTGGGCACATTGGCTCTATAAGGTTCTCCTTGTCTCCGAAATGTTTCTCAAGGAAATATAGAATCATGTCTCGACTCTTTCTGTGGAAAGAAGGGTACATTGTCATCTTGCCAAAGTAGTACTTACAGTTTGGCATTATTACAGTAAGTGCACCAAGTCCGTCCCAAAGGTTGTCAAGTGCGAATATAGCCTTGCTACCAGCTCTTGTGGACTGGTATTCTAGAGTTACAAATGATCTGCCAAGCTCTATTGTGTAAGGAAGGTATTCCTTAATGAACTTATCCGAAAACTTGAACATATGTGATGTTGCAAGAATTGGTTGACCATCTTCACCCAATTTTATATCTGGACCAAGGATGTATCTGTATCCTCCGATAATATCTTCTGCTTCAGGATTCCATACAATAAGTTGCTTGTATGGCTCTTCCATGGTGTCGAATTCGTCAAGATCGAGTGACTTGCCAGTACCACCACCAGCAGCACGAAATGCAATCTCACGTAGACGTCCAATCTCTCTAAGAACATTTGGAGAATCTTGCCATGTGCAGATGTATATTTCGTTGTTGCTTCTGTTTGTGAAACGTAGACGTTTGTCCTCTGTCAACTCCGCCTTTAGTACCTCTTTAGGAATGGGCGCAATTATATCTTCTGTCATTTATTGAAAAAATTGTTTACTTTCTTTTCACACTTTGTGATTTTATGTGCAAAAATAATATAAGATTTTTATTTTACCAATAATTTTAGTAATCTTTTGTTGCTAATTGTGCAAAAATGCACATCAAAAAGAATAAAAGGACTATTTGCAAAAAGTGCAAATAGTCCTTAATACAATTATATGTATGTCCTTACGTTATTTCACAATAACCTTCTTGGTTGTTCCGTCAGAGTACTTGATAATGTTTACACCTTTCTTCAATGAAGTGCTACGAGTACCATTATATTCGTAGATGTTTGTGATCTTAACATCGGTATTTACTGTGTTAATATCGTCAACGCTTGAGATAATAGCGTCGAGAGTGATGTCATTGGCAGGCATTGTTGTAAGATTGAAATCCTTACCATCCATTGACCATCCACCGAAAGAATATGTGTATCTGTCTGTATCTTCTGGCTTATATGTAAATGCAGGAATCTCTTCTCCAAACTTCACAGAGTCAGTCTTGACAATCTCGTTATTGTACATATAAGTAACCTTGTAAGTGTTGACTGTGAACAAAGCCTTTAATGTAACGTCATTAGCAGGCATTGTTTCAGGAATGCTATCCCAACCAGCAAAAGTGTAACCTTCCTTAATAGGACTGTTCTCAGGAGCAATTACCTTAGTTCCATAAGCAATAGAATCTTTAAGGAATTCAGTCTCATCATCATTTACGAAAGTAAGCAGGTACTCGTTAACTGTGAATATTGCGTTAATGTTGATGTCATTAGCAGGCATTGTCTCAGGAATGTTATCCCAACCAGCAAAAGTATATCCTTCCTTAGTTGGTTTGTCTTCTGGAACTACGATTTTCTCACCAGAAATGAGAGTGTCTGCAGAAAATACAGTTTCGTCATCAGTCATGAAGTTAACTGTATACTTAGGAATGCTTGCGAATGAACCGTTGATTACAATGTCTTCGTTTTGCATTACTTCAGGAAGATTCTCCCATCCTGAGAATGTATAACCATCTTTTACTGGAGTAGGTGCTTCAATTGGCATTCCCTCTGTATATTCTTGAGTCTTGTATTCCTTGCCATCAATCATGTATGTAACCTTATATGTCTTAAGGTCATTATAGATGAGTTCAATGTCATCTACCCATAATGAGTCACCTACCTGTCCTTCTCCTGGAACAGCGTTTGTTGAGATGTTAACGAGTATATAGTCAGGATTTACATTATTCTTAGAGCTTACAAATGGAACAGAAATACGCTGCCAGTAGTAGTTTACTACTTTCTTAGTATCTGTTACTTCTCCATTTTCATCTTTAATTTCTGTGACAACAGTATCTGTAGCAGCTTTGAAGTCATATTCAGCAATAGAATGAATATGCTTGCTGTTCTCTGGATCTGTAGCGTCACTCTCAGGAGTACCATAAGTTATATAGTCATAGTAGTCATGAATAATTGCTGCTATGTGAGCATTTGGGAATTTGTCATTTTGCTCTGCAGGCTTGAATTTTACCCAAGCAACAAGAGAGTCAGGAGCAAATCCGAGGGTCTCGTTGTAATTGCTGTCATCTTTATATGTAGAGTTGTAGTTACCCTTTGCTGTTGCTGTCATTCCCCCTGCATTAATACGGCCCGTAGTCAGGTTGCCTTGTGCTTTTGCAAGACCTGCTGCATTGCGAGACCATATTACAACGCTTTTTTCTCCCTTTGAACCAGGACGAGTTTCTGATGAAACATCTACCTGCTTTGCCTTTACCAAACCAGAATAAGCACCTCCTGCTGTCTGGAATGAGTTCCAGTTGTCTGGAGCGTTGTTTGTCTTGTCTACATAGTTTTCCCAGCTTTCAAAGTCGGAATTATCAATCTGTACATGTTTCTTGATATCGCGAACATAGCACTCGAAGGAATCCTTCCTTTCTCCAGCTATAGCTTTAATGATTGTTTTTCCAACTTTGAGACCATAAATGACACCTTTGTCATTTATGGTTGCTACTTCAGTATCTGACGATGTATACACTATGCTATCTTTTACATCTGAACTCTTGTCGATTGAAAGTGCATATTCCTCATTTAAATGCGTGTAGCTTGGAATATTTGCAATCTTGAAGAATGAAGCAGTAAAGTGAGCAAAAAATTCCTTCACTACAGTATTTTCTTTATTTGTCGCATTAGTAGTGATTGTTGCTCTATATGGGTTTGCCGTACTTACTTCTTTATATTCAGTTTCGCTACTTGACCAACCCTTAAAAGAATGTTCGCTATCATCTGCCTTGGCGTATAGATAAACTACACCATTGGCATTGTTTGCTGATGCTTCTATAGTTAGAGTGTCAGACTCACTTGATTCTTCCCAAGAAGAAACTTCTTCAATGCTTTTGTTTTCTGCATTGACATAAACTTTACCAGCACCAACAGCCTTTGCCTTTCCCTTGTAGTAGAAAGTATTTGTACCACCGTTGACTGCTTGAGCAAATTGTGTCATTGATAGCATCATTGCCATCAATATACATAAAGAAATAGTTCTTTTCATATTAATAATTAAGTCTATTTGTCATTACTACCTGTTCCTATTATTGAATAGATGTAGTAGTTGTTATAGATGTATGGTTTTTAATTGTCTTTGTTAATATCCTTATGATGAAGGCGATTACCAAAAGGAATTGCTCTATAATAAATTTCTCATTTGCGATTGCCATACACAATAGGGAAAAGGAAAGATAGGATAGAAGAATAAGAAATCCTTTATTGTCTCTTTTGTCCATTTTCCAGATTATGATTGGCAATATAGGGTTGTATATACAGAAATTCCAGTTCCATCCAGAGAAACCGTCTATTGATGAAAATATGTTTATTAGTACAATAGATATGAAAATCAAACCATATATTGTTAAGATGGAAACATCCGTAAACTTGGATATGTATTTGATATCATGTCTTGTTTTTACCTCAATAATTCCTATGACTATAATCCAAAGTATTAATATCAGGAACCAAATATATAGTGGCGCTGTGAAACCAGAATCGATGTGATTCTTCGACTTATGTATTGTTACACCCTCATTCTTGAAGAAAGGTCTTTCATTACCATTCCTGTCAATTATTACGGCATCTCTTAATAATGTTGGTACGGTAGATGGGATTATCATCCTGTCCTGTGCCGAAAGAATATCATCAGTACATCCTGTACAAGCAATTAAAGCTGAGAGTCTAAGAAATGAATTTTGTGGTAATGACTTGCAGAAATATTCAACAATGGTATTTCCTATGCTGTCATAGTTCTCACCATATCTTATGCTGCCTTCTATAGTATTTGTAATATAGGCAACACATTCACGAGAGCAACCATGATGAAGGAAGTTTGAATATTCATGAGTTTGGTCACCAAGGCTATTATCCAGGGTTTCCCATAGTTTCCTACATTCCTCGTCTGTTAGGTTTAACTGATATTCTACAACATCCCTTCCTTCTGAGTTGAAGCTGCCAATGTATTCGTCAGCCTCAATAGCGACAACACGAGTTTTGAAATTACCAATAAGAATATCTAAAAAACTTTCCTGATTACCTGATTCTACGGAATAGCAGTAATCCAGTTTTTCAGTAGGATATTGTAGTCTTATGAATCCGTGTCCAATTACAGATTGTGAAATGTGAGGATTGGGTTCTGCAATCATAAGTGATGCATGAACACAATCCTCATTATTTTTATTGTCCAATGTCTGACCAAATGTGTTGAAACAGATGGCAGAAACCATTAGTAATATAACAGTATAGATAGTTCTCACAATCCGAAAAGACTATTATCGAATAACCTTCTTTACAGAACCATCAGACATCTTTACGATATTGATGCCTTTCTGAAGTGTATTGCTCTTTACGCCGTTTGCAGAATAGTATTCTGAAGCGCTTGCATTGCTTTCCACAGAATTTACAGCAGTTGACTGAGTACTTGTGAAAACAACATTAACACTCTGGTCTGCAAGTGGTATGGCAATGTTTAGAGTAAGTACACCATTTTTTTCTACACCATCAATTTCCACAGGAATACCTCCTTGCTCTATATATGCAAGTGAAATCAATGGACCAGCCCATACATCTACACCCTCAAGGGTACCTTCTGTAATCATAATGTTCTGGTTCTTCTTGATGATGATGTTATCCTCAGTACCAGTGAGAGTAATATCTGTAATTTCAATATTACCTACAGCCATTTCATCTTCTGTTCCAGCAGCAAGTCTGAAATTGTTAAGGTTGAACTTGATTGTGTTGGCTGCAGTTTTTGAGATGTAAACTGTTTCTTCGCTTGGTTCGTTTGAGTTTCCGTCAACAACAACTTTAAGAGAACCTGAGTATGAAGCCTGAAGCTTGTCTGCAAGATCTTGTGCAAATGATGTAGCGGATGCTACGAGTGCTACAGCAACTGTAGCAAGTGTGCGTAAACTTTTTACCATAATCATTTATTTAATTTACTTATATATACATATTTAGAATTTATATCCGAATCCTATTGCTCCATATACTGGGTACATAGGGAAAGATATTGTCTCTTCAAAGCTGTCCTTGAAGGCATCGTTGAGTCCCCAGTCAAGATGTGCAAATACAAGGAAATGCTTGAAAGCCTGCCAGTCAACTCCAACCTCAAAACCCCAGTTGAACCTGCGAAGGTCATCAGAGAAATCGTATGAGGCAGGGTTGTCAGGAGTAACTTCTGTCTTGAGTCCTGTAGGTACCTTGAGTCCTGTTATTGGATCATCCTTAAGTTGGCGTTCGTATCCGTTTGTGGCCTCTCCCTTAAACTCTTTATTCAATGCATAACTGAAGTAAGGACCGCAGAGTACAGACCATTCATTGTTGAACTTGTATCTTGCCATCAAAGGGATGACGATGTTGTTGGAATAGTACTTTGTTGACTGCTGACCTGTATAGTTACACTCAGTCATGTCAGTTCCTTCCTTGAATACAGTATGATAGTTCTCTACTGTCACGTCTGTACTCATACCCTTTGACTCAAATCTTAGAGAAAAGAGGGTACCCCAGTTGTCTGTCCACATCTTGTCAAAGTCAAGCTGTATGCCAAAACGCATTCCTGGGTTGAAAGTGTTGATACTCTTCATCTCGGAAGGAATAGGTATAGGCATTGTACCACCCATGTTGTAACCAACTCTAAGGCCAATGCTCCAACCTTTCTTCTGCAAGTCGCGAATTATCTCCGTGTCCTCTTGCTGTGCAAAAGAAGATACAGCAATACAGACAAGGCATATTGTAGCAATTATCTTTTTCATCTTATTCTCCTACTAATGTTATATTGTCAACCTTTAATCTACTACCTACAGCACCCATGAAATATGCACCTTGTGTACTTGATGAACATACTATTGTAATGCTATAGCCATTTTCCTCAGATATCTCTGGAACAAATGGGGTAGTGTAAGAGTCAAAGTCAAAGTATGCTTCAAAAGGTTCCCACTTGCCATTAGTGCCAGCCTTTAGTTTGTCACTAATCTCGGCTTTTGCAACTATATATTTGCAGTTGTCAACATTTGTACCATCCAGAATGACTGTGTTATGGTCTGCATCATAGTTTTTAAAGAGAATAGCATAGATGCTACATGAATCAGCTCTGTCAATAACCTCCATCTTTCTGTTGGTGTACTTTTCTCCTGGAACATAGTTCATGTATCCCATTATTTTAAGAGGTTTCTTGTTATAAGGAACACCGAACTGAGTACTCTCCAGAGGAGCGCGAAGTGCAGTTACAGTATTGAAGTTGCCTAAGAAAAGGTTACCGGCGGCAATAGGCATGTTCATCATGGAAGCGATGCTACCTGTAAGACTTGTTGTAAGTGCTACTCCATGTCCATTGCCATCGTGTCCTTCGCAAGGAATTGAAGGATATTCCATAGGGTCAGCCTTTGACCTTGAAATACCAAATCCTGGGTTTGCTGTACACCATGTCAATATATAGTTGCCCTTGTCATCATATTCCTTGAAGACATAGTAGCGTGGGTTCTTCTCTGTGTCGTTTAACTCAGAATAGTCCAGACTATACTTGCTTGGAATCTCTGTGCAGTTGAAGATGAGATTATAGATATGATGACTTTGACCATTTGCAGATACAACCATATACTTCTGTCCTGTCTCCTGATCGCTAAAATCACGTTCTACACCATTAGCAGGAATGGTCCATTCTCCCTTGCTGTCCTGCATGAATATCTGTGAACCATTAGTCAGCACAAACTTTGGCGCTAACTTGCTAAGATCTGCTTTGCTGTTCACTGGAATTTCTATAACATCCTCCACTACAAATTTACTTGCATCGTGGAGTGTGTCACTTGGGTTCTTTAGGATTTCTGCATCCATACAAACATACTTGATGTCTGCTTCAAAAGGAGTGCTGTCGAATGTGCTCAAGTCAAAATCAGAACTTGAACAGGACGCCATAACTAATCCTAAGACAAATAATGTTATTTTATTTTTTTTCATATACATACAAAAATTGTTGCAAAGTTACGCTTTTTTTGTGTGCGTTAACCACATGGAGCATAAAAAAAGACAAATAGACATCTTAAAACGTCTATTTTGTCAATTGGAATGGTAAATCTGTAATATAAAGAATGCTTTCTGTGCCTAAATTGAATATCAAGTCGATAATGCTAAGGTTAGGTTGGAAGCCATGTTTTTGTGCAAAGACCTGATAATAAGTTGTTAGTTTTGAGTTGTCAGTTATGGGTTCTTGTGCTCCTATAAACTCTTTTGTCCTACTTATGTTTGGAACAACATCTATCAGTTCACAACATTTGTTTATAAGTGCCTCGTTGAAATCCATAAGATATTCCCATTTCTTTTCATAGAAAGGTCTGAAGTCATCTTGAAGATACTCAAAGAACGGACTGTTGAAGTATGATGTCTCAAGTGCATTCCAATGCTGATGTTGCCAGTCGAGATGGTATGATATCTTAACATCCTTCATTAGACATTTCCCTCCTGCACCGAAGTTTGACTTGTCCACAGGAATAGTGAGATTCAGTTTGCCATTAGGTGAGTCAATGGTACATCTGTTCCTTATTGTCTGTTTATGGAAATGCTCCCATTGCTCAATACAAATCGGTTCGCCCTTCGCAAGAGGGGCGAACCAACTTATTGGTGGTAGATATGATGTTGTTTGTACCATCGTTATTATGTTGTATGGTTTTACGGTTGTGAGGTTGAACGGGTATATAAATGTCACTCCTTTTAACCTTTTAACCTTTTAACCTTTTGAACCTTTTACTTAATGTCTGCTACCCACTTGAATATACGTTCCCATCTGATCCTGCTGTTTGGATTGCTGTCAGGACTCAAGCTGAGCCAGATGAATAGAGGTTTGCCTACGATGTGATCCTCTGGCACAAAACCCCAGTAACGAGAGTCTGCTGAGTTATGGCGATTATCACCCATCATCCAGTAGTAGTCCATCTTGAATGTGTAGCTGTTGGCAAGTTTGCCGTTGATGTATATCTTGTTTCCATCTATGCGAAGGTCATTGCCTTCGTAAGTGCGGATTGGACGTTCGTAGATTGCAATATTGTCAGCATTGAGTTTAATGGTCATACCCTTTGCAGGGATAGTAACAGGCCCATAGTTGTCTCGTGACCATCCATAGTCGTGGTTGATAGGGTAGACGCTCTCGCTCAGGTGGTTGATAGCAATGTTGTCATTGATATAGTTATAGTCCTTTATCTCAACAATGCTATCAGCAATGCCAGATTTCTTCAATCCTTCGAGTGCCTTCTTGGTAAGTGGCATAAATCCAGCTATAGCCTTTGTGTTCCTGTCTTCATCGCTTATACCAAGAGAGTTGCATAGAGCATCGTCAAAGTACATGCCGTTCTTTAGGTACACCTTATAGTTGTACTGCACGTTTTCAGGCTGTGCCATTGGTTTGTCGTTGGTGTAGATGATCTTGTTCTTTATCTGGAACTTCTGACCTGGGAGACCAACGCATCTCTTTACGTAGTTCTCGCGACGGTCTGCTGGTCTGATAGCAACTTCGCCATAAGTCATAGGCTCTGCTTCAACCTTCTTCTTTCCTGCCATATAGAGGTCATCGTATAGCTTGCGCTGGTCCTCAACGGACAATGTCCTCATATCAGGAATCTCCTGACCGATGCTGTATCTATAGTTAGCCTCAATCTGAACACAGAGGTTATAGAATGTCATGCCGTTATTTACAGCACATGTGTCTCCTGCAGGGAAATTGAACACAACAATATCACCCTGTTCTACCTTACCAAGTCCCTTCACGCGACGGTACTCCCACTGAGGCCATTCTATGTAGCTCTTGCATCCAAACAGTGGCATTGTATGCTGAGTGAGTGGCATAGTAAGTGGAGTCTGAGGAATACGTGGACCATAGCTTATCTTACTCACAAGTAGGTAGTCACCTGTCATGAGACTCTTCTCAAGAGAAGAACTTGGAATCTGATAGTTCTGGAAGAAGAACTGGTTAACGAAGTATACTGCGACGAGGGCAAACACAATAGCATCTACCCAAGACATGATAGTACGACTGACGTCACTTTCAAGATCCTTCCACCATGTCCAGCGTATCTTTTGAGTGATATAGGCGTCGAAGATGAAAGGTACAATAATAAGTCCCATCCATGAACCTACCCAATATAGGAATAGCAGGTATAGAATAGTTACAACTGTGAACTTGGTCCACTTGACCCAGTCCTTTTCTGGTTCTTCTCCCTTGTTGCCACGGGATTGGGTATTCTTGAAATTCTTGAAATCTAATGCCACTGTTGTTATATTTATAGATTAAAATTCGAAACTACAGATATGGGTTACCCGACTTTTTTGCAAAGCCGATAGTTTTTACGGTTATATATGACCCGTGGAATGGCTGATTTACTTTGTTCGCTTAAAGGTTCGTGTCCTTCGTCAGTAAAGAGTTAGAAGCTTGCTTATGGAAAATGATCCAGCGAGCAATCATTAGAACCTTATAACCTCACCAGCGTAGCGACCTTATAACCTTCAGCCTGTTAGCCTTAAAATGAGTTAGAACTTGAACATGTCGTCTATTGTTAACAAACCTTCGTTCTTTGCTGTGAACTCTGCAGCGATGACAGCTCCGAGAGCAAAGCCTTGACGAGAGTGTGCATCGTGAGTTATTGTGATCTGGTCTGCCTCGCTGTTGTAGGTGATACTATGGATGCCTGGTACCTCGTCACGACGAATGGAACTGATAGGCATAAGGTCTGCTGCTACATTGTCAGTTCCTTCGATAGAACCGTCAGGGTTCTGAAGGTAACCCATTGTCCACTCTTTCTTGCGATCAAGACGCTCAACAATCTGCTCTGCAAGAGTGATACCTGTACCAGATGGGTGGTCGAGCTTGTGGATATGATGAGTCTCCTCCATCTTTACATCATACTGTGTGAAACCGTTCATGATGTTTGCAAGATACTTGTTGACCGCAGAGAAAATAGCCACACCTATAGAGAAGTTGCTTGCCCAGAAGAGAGTCTTGCCTTCTTCCTTACATGCCTTACGAACATCGTCGCCATGATCCTTGAGCCAACCAGTTGAACCGCTGACAACCTTCACACCTGCCTTCCAGCACTTGAGGTAGTTGCCATATGCCACATGTGGAGCAGTAAATTCGATTGCAACGTCAGCGCTTGCAAAAGCCTCTGATTCGAAATCCTGCTGATTGTCTATGTCAATGATACTTACTATTTCGTGTCCACGGCTTAAGGCAATCTGCTCAATCATCTTGCCCATCTTACCGTATCCAATAAGAGCTATTTTCATTTTGTTCTATTTGTATTGTGAGTAATCTATATAATTTTCCAAATTCACTGCAAAGTTAAACATTTAGAAATAGAAAACTTACCTTTCTTTATAGTTTTTAACATTGTATGGTGCGTTTGGTGGTATTTTTAAGTTTTCTTAATATAGTGTATTGGCAAAAAACTGTATATTTGCATGAAAAGAACTATATTGGAAAAATGATCGAGGAAGTATTACACTATGTTTGGAAACACAAGATATTGCCGTTGAAAGACATTAAGACCATTGACGGTAAAAGTGTTGAAGTTATTAATCCTGGTATGCATAACCATGATGCAGGACCTGATTTTATTGGTGCAAAAGTCAAGATTGATGGTTTGCTTTGGGCAGGAAATGTAGAGATTCATCTTCGTGCAAGTGACTGGTTTCGTCACAAGCATGATGCCAATCCTGCATATAATAGTGTTATTCTTCATGTAGCTACTGATGTGGATACATCGTTGTCTTATCCAAGTGGGGAAGAGGTGCCACAAGTGGAGATAGATGTACCGTCATATATTCTTGACAACTATGAAAATCTTATGAAGGCAGATACCTGTCCTCCATGCAAGTCTGTACTGTCTTCCATCCATAAGTTGAAGGTGCATAGCTGGTTATCTGCACTTCAGGTTGAGCGTCTTGAGATGCGTACCAGTCAGATTATGGAGCGAAGAGAACGTCTTGACAAGAATTGGGAAGACACATTGTTTGTTACGGTAGCACGTTCATTTGGCTTTGGTAAGAATGGTGATGCCTTTGAGCTGTGGGCAAACAATGTGCCTATGTCAGCAGTTGGTAAGCATAGGGATGACCTGTTTCAGATTAAGGCTATATTCCTTGGTCAGGCTGGAATGCTTGGCGGTGATGGACTTTCTGGTGTTGATGAGTCGGAGTACGATAAGTTGAGTAGGGAGTACATATACCTGAAAACCAAGTTCTCTTTGACTCCTATAGACAAGAATGTATGGAAGTACTTTCGTCTACGTCCTCAGAATTTTCCTCATGTCCGTATCATACAACTTGCTCATCTGTATTATGATGAATCATTTCGTCTTTCCAATATTCTCAATGCCCAATCCTTGGAAGACTATCTTCGTCTGTTTGATTCTAAGAGTGGCAATTTCAAATTGTCAAATGCGTCGAAGTTAAGTATACTTATCAATAGTGTTTCTCCAATACTGTTTGCTTATGGCAGTTATAGGAGTGATGAGGAACAAAAGGATAAGGCTATTGACTTGCTTGAAAAGATGAAACCTGAAGATAATGCAATCATTCGTGATTGGCTGGAGGCAGGTGTTGTTGCAGAACATTCTGCAGACACTCAGGCTCTTATTCACTTGACTAAGACCTATTGTGAAAAGCGTGACTGCACTCGTTGCCGTTTTGGTCATGAGTATCTTTCACGCAACCCAGGATGGTTGAGGGAAGAAGATGAAAGGTAGTCCCTTACAAATTTAGCAAGGGCTAAAGTTGGTTAGAGACAAAAAAAGAGGAAGCATCTTAGCGATGTTTCCTCTTTTGTGTTCTGCACGGGGTGAGGGACTCGAACCCCCGACCCTCGGTTTTGGAGACCGATATTCTACCAACTAAACTAACCCCGTGTGCAGTTATGATAGGGACGCGACATCGTGTGTCTTGTACTCCCATCGAGAATCGAACTCGAATCTAATCTTTAGGAGAGATTTGTTCTATCCATTGAACTATAGGAGCCCGTTCCTGTTTAGCGAATGCAAAGGTAATGCATTTATGCCAAATAACAAAGCGAATGACTGAAAAAATATAAATTATTTTTTCGTCACTCGCTTAAGGAGGGTTTAGGAGACTCACTCTATCCATTCCTGAATGGAGAGGACTGAGTTACTCTGAATGCGGAAAAATCATTAGCCTTTTATTTCAAATGCTCTCGTTAACCATTAACCGTTAATCGTTAACCATCACTTAGTTTGCTTTGAAACCATTTGCCTTCTTCTCCTTTATACCGGAAGCCTCAATGACGTTAATGATATAGTCACCCAGTCTCTCGCATTCGGAGATGATATCCATGTAGAGCACACCGTTCTGGTAGTCGTACAACTTGTTGTTCACGTCAACGATATTCTGGTTCTTGAGCTGTGAACGGTAATTGTTTATCTCGTGCTCTGTGTTGTAGTTCTTGTTGAGATCAACGTAGCGATGGTCTCCATGTTCAATGACTATTGCCATCTGGCTAAGAGCCTCCTCTGTGAGCTGCATCATGTTGTGGATGTGCTCATATTGCTTTTCTGTGAAGTCTTCGTTGCTTGTTTTGCGTTTGCGTGACATTGTACGGGCGAGGTTGAAACAGCTGTCACCCACACTTTCAAGTTCGTCACAGACACGCATCATCCGCTGTATCTCCTGCTTTGATTCTATAGAGAGGCGACCTTCGCTTACCTTAGAAAGGTATGCACAAATCTCTACTTCAAGGTTGTCTGTTATGCTCTCATATTTCTCAATGCGACTGAAGAGCTTATTGAATTCATCTCCCTTCTGTGTGTGGAGGAGTTGCTGAGCCATTGCATACATCTTGACGCATCTGTCAACAAACACGTTAATCTCTTTCTTTGCCTCAAGGATAGAGAGCTCTGCTGTCGAGAGGATACCTCCACCGATAAACTTGAGACGTGTACACTCCTCTTCTTCTGCTTCTGCACGCTGAGCGATAATCATGCAGACGAGCTTCTCAAGTGGCTTGACAAACCATATAAGTATAAGTACGTTACATACATTGAATGCAGTATGGAATGTGGCAAGGATAGCGTTAAGGGCAGTCGGACTGACCTCGCCAGATGTCTCGCCTGGAGTGAATGGCACATCCCAGATGTCGCATATAGCACCAACGAAGTACTTGAAGATGCAGAGAACCCAAACAACACCGAAGAGGTTGAATACAAGGTGAGCCATTGCAGCTCGTCTTGCCTGTGTCGATGCAGAGAGGGCAACTACGTTTGATGTGATTGTCGTACCGATATTCTCACCCATCACAAGTGCGATACCCATGTCTATTGGCATCACTCCTGTAGAACATAGTGTCATTGTGATAGCCATGATGGCAGCCGAACTCTGTACGGAACATGTGAGAAGACCACCAATAAAGAGGAAGAGGAAATATGAACCATATCCCCAGTGGCAAGTGGAACTGAAGAAGTTCATTATTGACTCGTTGCTTGCAAGATTCATCTCCACAGCATTAGTCTTGAGTGTGGTAAGACCAAGGAGCATAAATGCAAGACCTATAATAAATTCACCGAGGTTCGTGTTTTTTTTAGTATATATAAGGAATATAGAGAAGATGATTGCTGTATAGACCACTCCAAGCATGTTGAAGTTACTGCCTCCCAGCACCATAATCCATGCTGTTGCTGTTGTACCTATGTTGGCACCCATGATTACTGATATTGCCTGTGCCAGTGTCAGCAGTCCTGCACTAACAAAGCTAACTGTCATGACAGTTGTGGCTGTTGAAGACTGGATGGCTGTAGTAATGAAAGCACCTGTGAACACTCCTGTCACACGGTTTGTTGTCATTGTGCCAAGCACATTTCTAAGTTTACTACCCGCCATCTTTTGTAATCCTTCACTCATTACCTTCATTCCGTACATCAGGAGGGCTACGGAACCAAGAAGCGTAAGAATATGGATGGTGTCAATTTGAGATCCGTTCATATACTTGTTGTTATGTTAGAGTTTGCATCTGCAAAAATATGAAAAATTCTTATCATAATATAAATAAAACATCATATATTTGCGCATAATAACCTAAAATGAATCATTATGTATAGCGATTGCAAAAATAGTAAAACTTCTGAACAGTTTGTAGTTGTTGAAAGAAAAACGATAGATTCTGATGAAATTAAATCAGAATCAAATCAAAAGTATGACGAAAAAAGTATTTCCGAATTAGTCAATAAACTGGTTGGCGAGTACAATATCAACGGTGTGTCTGCCGTGAAAATGGTAACAGCTGACATAAGTGCTGAGTTGGTAAATTCTGTCATTGACTCTGGCAAGATTGGCGAGATGGTCACTATACTTGAGAAATTGAAGGAGACAATGATTAGTAGTGTTGCGGAAGATATTGCCATGAAGATGCCGAGGATAGTGCTTATTGCAGGACCTTCGTCAAGTGGCAAGACAACCTTCTGTAAGAAGATGGCCTATGCTCTCCAACAGCAGGGCATGAAACCAAAGATGCTTTCATTGGATGATTATTATGGCAAACTTGAAGACTGCCCTCTTGACGAGAATGGAGAGTATGACTATGAATCATTGTATGCTCTTGACCTTCCCCTTATAGAGGATCACCTTAACCGACTTGTTGCTGGTGAGGAAGTTCTTCTACCAAGATACAACTTTGCAGAGTGTGCTCGTGAGTGGCAGAGCGAGCCAATAAAGTTGGATCCTGACTCTATCCTACTTATTGAGGGTATTCACGGACTTAATCCAGAACTGACAGGCGGCATAGACAAGAATCTTTTGTACCGTGTATATATATCTGGCTCTGCTCTCAAGGCTGGTAAGAATGGACGTTTTTTCCTAAGTCCGGACAATCGTCTTGTTCGTCGTATGGTTCGTGACTACAAGTATCGTGGCACTTCTGCACAGTCAACTCTCGAACGCTGGCCAAGTGTACGTCGTGGCGAGCAGCGTTGGATTGTGCCTTATCAGAAGTATGCTGATGCGAGTGTCAATACTTCATTCCCTTATGAACTGGGATTGCTTCGCCATGAGGCAATAGATATTCTTAATGCTGTTCCTGCCGACTCTGCAGAATACCATGAGGCTAAGCGAGTTCTGAAGATTGTCAATGAGATACATCCGTTTAGTCCTGATGTCCTCCCAAAATACTCAATCCTTCGTGAGTTCCTTGGTGGAAGTGGGTATGAGTACTAAATATGTCCTATAAAGTAAGTGAGCAGTTTCATTTTGTAATGCCAGCATCACTTACTAATATCTTTCGATGATAGTATGGTCATCCTTCGATCTGCCTCCGAAGCATCTCCATCGAATGTCCATCGCATCTCCATCGCATCTCCATCGAATGTCCATCGTTTCGATGGAGATGCGATGGAGATGCGATGGACATACAGTGTGGATAATACGGAGACAATACGGAGGCACATCGTAGGATGGTTAATGTTAAAAGATTAAGAAAAGAGAGGAAAGAATGGAAGTTTGTCAATAAAAGTCCGTGTTTTGTGCGCAGTTTGTAATATATTCCTTATCTTTGCCGAAAATTAATTTGACTTTAGCTTGTATTATTAATACAATTCGACAGTATCTTTAGAAACACGGAGAACACAGAGCTTTTAGTAATAATACATGAACTACATAATTCTCTGAGGTCTCCGAACCCTCTGTGTTAAAGCATGAATAATACAAGTTTGCTTTTTGCATAGTCTTTCGTAATGCTAAAGCTGAGAAGTTTATTATCCTGTCTTAGGATGTTGTAACATTTAACTATTTATAACTGATTGTTCTCTGATGAAGAAATCTAAGATTTTTATTATGCTTTTATTTGTCGGTGCTATTGCAAATGCTCAGACAGATTCCATTCGCGGTTATGTGAATGATGAGAAAGGAATGCCTTTGGACTATGTGAATGTGTTGCTTGGTCAATCAAGTGATTCTTCAATGGTGCAATGGGCTGTGACTGATGCAAAAGGCTATTTTGCAATGCCTAAGAATAAGAATGGAAACTACATAAAGGTATCTTCTGTTGGCTATCGAACCGAATATGTAAGTGATATATCTAAGTCACCTGTTACGGTTGTTCTAAAAGCTAATGACATGATGCTTGGTGGCGTGACTGTAAAAGCTTTTCGCCCGACTGTGAAACTTACAAAGGAGGGATTCTCTACCAATGTGGAAGGAACTCCAATTGCTTATGCAGGTACTGCTATGGAGGTACTTGGACAGATTCCTATGGTACAGAGCATGGGAGATGAGATTCAGGTGTTTGGCAAGGGTAGTCCTGTCATTTATGTGAATGGCAGAAAGATTACTGATTTATCTGAACTCAAGGATATCAAGTCTGATGATGTGAAGAATGTGGAGGTTATCAATAATCCAGGTGCCAAGTATGATGCTACGGTAAGATCTGTCATTAAGATTACAACCAAGAAACCGGTAGGTGAAGGATTTAGTGCAGACATCAGTTCATATTTCCGTCAGTCAGAAAAGTCAAGAGGAAATGAAAGTGTCCAGATGAAGTACCGTAGTGGCAAAGTTGATATATTTGATAATGTGTCTTATTCATTTGGCGATGTAAAGTATGGCTCAAATAATATTCAGACTGTATATGGAACCGAGGATTGGACACAGGAAATCTTGAACTCTGAACTTCTTAAATCTTCAACAATTAATAATACATTGGGTCTAAATGTCGAACTTGCAAAAAACAATTTTGTTGGTGCGAAGTACTCTGTCGGATACGACTTTACGAATAACACATCTGCTGAGTTGAATAGTGTTATCCGTGAAGCGGGAAAGGTGTCAGACCGTATAACTACCAAGATGACAAGTGTAGACATGAGTCCGGCTAACCATAGGTTGAATGCATATTATGCTGGTACAATAAAAGGATGGGATATCAATCTTGATGTTGACTATGTTCGTAGTCATTACAAGAATCAGAGTGTATATGATGAGAATAGTGAGGCTTCAAATGACCGAGTAGTAAGTCCATTAAGTGATACAAAAAATTCTGTGTTTGGTTCCCGTCTTGTAGTAGAGGCTCCTCTGTGGAAAGGTACATTGTCATTTGGTACAGAGTATACAAGCACAGACCGCAATGACAACTATATTGTATCATCTAATTACATGCCAGAAAGCTATAGCAGGATAAAGGAGAGCAATGTGATGCCTTTTGTTGAGTATTCAAAGGTTACTCCTATAGGTATGATTACTCTTGGCATTAGAAATGAAGATGCAACATTTGAGTATTACCAGCATGGTGTGAAGGCTGAGGACAAGAGTCGTTCATACAATCAATGGTTCCCAAATTTCTCTTATGGGATGCAGGCTGGAGATTTTCAGGCTCAGTTGTCATTCTCAGGAAAGACAAGTCGTCCTTCGTACAGACAGTTGAGTAATGAAATGACTTATGGAAACCGTTTTACGTGGCAGACAGGTAATCCTCTTCTTAAGGCTGAGTATGTATATGACGCATCATTGTATGTTGTGTGGAAATGGGTAACATTATATATGGATTATCAGGATACGAAGAATGCGATCTTCTATTCTGCAGAGCGTTTTACATATAATTCGTTGCCAGTTACAAAGATTGCGTTTGAGAACATCGACCATTGCCGAACATTGACTTCTGCCTTTATCCTTACACCTGTTGTGGGTATATGGAGACCAAATCTTACTCTTGCGCTTACAAGTCAGTTCTATACACAGAAGATGGATGAAGGTACAAGGTCATTCAAGACTCCAATGCCTTCTGTGCAGTGGGATAATAATTTCTCATTCAGCAAGACATTTATTGGTCGTATGTCATTCTATTATACAGGTACTGGATCATACCAGAATATGGACATGTATCAGCACTCTGTTCGTTTGGGTGTAGGCGTGACAAAAACATTCTTCAATGACAAGTTGAGTGTCTTATTGGATGGAAATGACCTTCTCAAGCATCGTCGTGACGGTAGTGTTATGTATCTTAATGGAATGGAGATCGACAACTACAGCATATACGATAGTCGTTATGTGTCAATGACAGTAAGATATAAGTTCAATCAGTCTAAGTCAAAGTACAAGAGTCAGAGTAACATTGATAAAGAGTTACGACGCTTGTGAAACATAATACACCTCACGTAGAGTCATCTTTCTGCGTGAGGTGTTCTCTTTCTTCTTATTGTTTTGTTGGAATTGTAAGTGATAATCCAGATATGCGCTTAAACAGAAATGTCTTTGGCGTTTTCTTCGTATTTTTCCTTATATTCTTGCAACATATCATTAAGTGAAGCTCCTAGTCTTGTATTTAATCGAATGTATTTGCGGTTTACCACAGAACGAGCATTCTTGAACAATCTGGCAGCATTTGCTTGTTTTAGCCCAATGACAGTCAGATATATTAATATGAGGTCTTTGTTATCAATGTCTTTATAGTAAGACAAAATGTGATTTCTGAGATTCGGATGTATTTTATCTACGGCAAGAAATACATCTTCCCACATGTCTTCTGAAAGAATCGCCTTTTGATCATATTCTATCTCGTTAAGGTGAGCAAGTACAGATGACACATCTTTTGCACTCTCTGCTCTAAGTTTATTGTCTGCTTCAACGATTTCGGTAAGAGTGTTGTGCTTTATCTCTATCTCTTCCTTGTCCGCCTCAAGTTTTTCAATATTTTCAAGATATTTTAATTTTCTCTTGTTTTGAATATAGTACGAGATGCATAGGAGTGTCAGCATAGTCATTCCGGCAGTCATTCCATATGCGATATATTCATTTTTCTTTGCCTGTTCACTTGCAAGTTCATTGCGCATTCGGTCAATCTCTTGTGCCTGAAAAAGATTTTGCGCGGTTGCTGTTTCTGCTTTCTTAAGGAGTATTTTTGCAGAATCCTCAAGGAGGTAATATTTGCATGAATAGTTTACAGAAGTTTCGTAATCATCTTTGTATGCATAATACATAGAAAGGTTCTTTGCATTAATGGCTTTTTCAGCATAGTCCTTCTCTTGTTCGAATGCTAATTCACTATAATATATACAGGAGTCAATATCGAAGTCAATATGGAGATAATATTGTGAAATCTTGGCCATTACAAGTGAAGGTATTGAATCCTGACTAATACTTTTGATTTGTTCGAATGATAGTTTTGCCAATTTTTCATTATTGATATTAGAGAAAAACTGTAGTTGATCCCCAATATAGTTTATGTTTTCTTTGATGGAATTATCACAGACAATTTTTAACAGGCATTGTTTGTAGTAATATTCTGCGCTGTCAATAATACCATTCCTATAATATGAATTTGCAACATCCTGATACGATGCAACATCATCTATTCCGATTCTTTTCCGGATATCAAGTGCATGTTTGGTTTGTTCTAATGCTAAACTTTGGTTGTTGATTAAATCGTTTAATCCACTTAATTGTGAGTACACATTAGCTAGGACCATGGAGTCTGTTTTACATAGGGTGTTTGTTTCTCCAATTTTTATAGCTTTATTATAATATGTGATTGCCAATGGGTAGTTATGTTTGTCTCTGTATGTACTACCCATGTAGTAATGTGTTTCTATTCTTTCACCAATAGAACCTTTTTTTTCAAAGTATTGGAGTAGCTCGTTTATAGAATCTTCAGATGTGTGAATAATTCCACATTTGTCTTCTCCCTTAAATTTCAAAAGTTCCAACTGCTTTTTATCGTGTTTGTTCGAATACTTTTTATCGTTTATTCGTTTATAAACCTCAACCAATCCTTTGGAAGGATTGGTTTCCATTAAGGAATTTAATTCTTCAAATTTATTTTTATTATTCTCTTTGCAGGAAAAACACAAAAAGGCAAGGGAAAAAACAACTAGACTATTTTTATATGATATCATGATTTTTTTTTGTAACTATGTGCAAAGGTACGATTTTTTTTAATTATAAGTATATGTTTTTGGGCTCTTCTTCAATTTGGTTGAAAAAGATTTTGACGACTTACTTTTTTTCTTTAGTAATGACAAGTTATGGTTAAAAAATAACTTCCGATTATTTAGTTTTGCTTATATCGTTCATCAGTTATGACTGCTCGCTGAAAACTCTCAAAAGCGATTTTGTTGAACTTGTCCTTTGTCTCTACCAACCAATTATATTATTCCCTATATTCTCTTAATAGAACAGCATCTGACCAGCCTCTGCTTCCGACTTCCTTACGCCAATTGCCGTAAGCAAGTCGTAAGCCTAGGCTGTTTTCTACATGTTTACTACGATGGATAAATAGACGTTACACCTAACCATAAGATACCCCACAAAATAACTTATACCAGGCAACAGGAAAAAGCAGGTGTATAACGTTTTTTATGTATGTATAAGATTACATTATTTTATGTTTGTTACATTAAATTTCTATTGTAACCGTGGTAACAAAAAGGGGTTACAAAGGGGGGGTACATATTGGGACAAAAAGGTTACTTCTTGGTACAATAATCCTTTGGCTATTGTGTGAAGAGTCAATACCTTTGCAGCGTCAAAAAACAATTACGAAATCAAAACAAAAAACAATTATGAAAAAATCTTGTTGCCTTTGGGCATTACATTATTAAGTATGTTTACCACAGTGGTATCTCTTAATGCTGCAACTCTATCTGATAATTCAAAAAAAGAAATTTATCTTTCTGCTGTAAGTGGTTCAAGTTCAAATTCTGGAACATCTGGCAGAAGAAGAGCACCGAGAGTTGTGACACCTTCTGTTGAAGTGTGGTTGTGGGACGACGTCATCACTTTCTTGAACTATTATGATATTGATAATATGTTAGTTGAAATTTTTGATGAAGATGACAACCTTGTTATTTCTGAAACAATGAAACTGCAATCTGACGAGACAGAGTTTTTGAGTATCGATGCTCTTAAAGATGGTAACTATACAATATATGTTACTTTTAACGGAGTTCAATATTCATCAGAATTTGAAAGAATGAATCTGATGCACAGATTACTAAACATGTGATAATTACTAATGGTACATTATTTTACAAAAGAGTAATAGATCTTTTTAAGGAATTCCCTTTGAATACTATTCAATTTACTTTTGACGGAGTAAATGAAAGACACAACACTTTGAGATGTTTTAAATTAAATGGAAAGCCAACATTTGATATTATTGCTTCAAATATTGTTGAGGTGTCAAAGAGTCTTCCTGATACAGAATTACATATCAGAGTAAATGTGGATAAAGAAAATTTTGATGATTACTATATCATCAAAGAAGGTTATAGTGTATCCTGGATTTATTAGAAAAGATGATGAAAAATGTTCGAAATTAGTAGAACCATCTTTCCAAAGGTGGGAGATTGCAAATCTTCATTTTGAATTGTTCAATAATGGATTGATCTCAGATACAGTATATCCACAGATGAATAGAGCAAAGACTTGTTGTGCGTCGAGTGTGAATTCTTTTATCGTTGGACCAGAAGGCGAAATCTATAAGTGCTGGAATGATGTTTCTGACAAGAACAAAGTAATAGGTAATATTTGTAGTGATGAAATCACCAATCCTAAACTTTATTATAGATATCATGAAGGTTGTGCCTGGTATAATGATCCAGAGTGTAGAAAATGCTTCTTTATGCCTATTTGTCATGGCAAATGTGCTTGGTATAATCATAGGAATCTTTATGAAAACGGAGAATATAATCTTTGCCAGTGTATGCAAAAGGCTCCAGGTTTGCTAGATAAATGCCTTGAACAGTACTATAGAAGCATAGATAAATAGTTGTCTTATAAAATATTAGTTTTGTATATCCATGAGTAAGAATATAAAAAGATGTCTGACCATAAGTGTTATTTTTCTTTCTTGTATTATAGAAACCTTTGCACAAGGTATATCAGGAAAGGTCGTTGATACTTTAAATGAGCCACTTCAGTATATGAATGTTGTTGTATTGGCGTCGGCAGATTCTGCTTTTATCAAAGGTGTTGTAACAAATGAAGATGGAAGTTTCAATGCAGATGTACCATTAGGTGAGAATTATATTCTGAAAATATCATCTATAGAATACGAAACGAAATATCAGGATGTGACAGGTGGCAATGTAGGTGTAATTACTATGGTCGATGCCAACCATTTGTTGGCAAATGTTGAGGTTAAAGCAACTCGTCCACAATACAAAATGATTGCTGGTGGACTAAGTGCACCTATTGAAAATACAATCTTATCGAAATTGGGTAATTCGATAGAAGTAATAAAGCAACTTCCGATGATAGAGGTTTCATCTGATGATCAGATTTCTGTTTTTGCTAAAGGAACTCCGTTAATATACATAAATAACAAGAAGGTGTTAAATGTGTCTGAGTTGTTGCAACTTAAGTCTTCTGATATAAAAAGCATTGATGTAATAACAAACCCTGGAGCAAGATATGATGCTACAGTATCTTCTGTTATTCTTATTAAGACAATTCATAAGCAGGGCGATGGTTTAGGAATTGTTACTGATAACAAACTGTTTGTAAATGGAAAGGGAATAAGTGGTTATACGGACGAAAATGTGAAGTTCCGATTTGGAGGTTTTGATGTTTTTGGTGAAGGAATGGTATGGGGTGCAAATTCTGGTGAAAAGAACTTTACCTCTGACAATTTCATTTCAGGCGACTTGAAAGTCGTGCAATACGATGAAATGAGTTCCAAAGATAAGGACCATTATTGGAAGGTTGGATGTAATTATGATGTCGATGACAAACAATCTTTCGGATTGACCTATAGTGTTCAGAAATCTTCAGCAAAGATAAGTTCGGATGAAATGTGGCAAAAGGTATTTAGACATAGCTCTGAAAATGATTTTGTGGATCAAATGTTTGATTCTGATGGCACAACTTATTCCAAGGAGGCAAATGTCTATTATTGTAATAGATTTGGAAAACTGAATGTCGATTTTAATGGCTCTTGGACAAATGTTGTTACAGAAAACGTAAGATTTGTGTCTGAAGAATCTAACGATATTGAAGATAGAAACGTCCATTCTAATAGTGATGGAGATAATAGTATGTATGCTGGTAAATTATTGTTTTCATACCCATTGTTGACAGGGAAATTAAATTTCGGATCAGAAGTAACTCATGTTATTTCAAAAGGGAAATACCAGAATGCTGAAAACTATGTTGATTCTTCGGATTCAAGAGTGGAGGAAATAAATGATGCTTGTTTTGTTGAGTATTCTTGGTCGAAGAATAATTTCTCTGTGGAATTGGGTATACGATATGAAAATGTGACTTCCAATTATTATGCTTTCAATGTCAAAGATAACGAACTGTCAAGACGATACAACAATTTTTTCCCTTCATTGTCTTTAATGTATGATGTTAATGACTTTGGAGTACAGTTGTCATATACTAACAAGACAAGACGTCCAAGTTATAGAAGTCTGCGTAGTGATGTTCAGTACGATAATAGGTATTTATATGAGAGTGGAAATCCATATCTTGTTCCAATGAAACAGAATGTCTTAGACCTTTATTTAGGATGGAAATCTGTATATTTCATGGCTTCTTGTAATTCGATACATAATAGTTTTGAAGATATAATATGTTTATATGATAATCAATCTGAAATAGGCCTGATAACAAAAAGAAATTTTGGAAAAAAGAATGTTTTGTCTGCTTCTTTTGTTATGTCACCTAAGTTAGCCTTCTATCAACCAACATTTGAGTTGAATTATATTCAACAGTTTTTTGATACAGAGGGTATTACTGTTTCACAAAATCTTAGAATGCCAAACTTTGGATTCTATGTTAAGAACAAGTTTGTATTTAATGATAGTTTTGGTATGCTTGTTAATCTTCGTTATTCTACAAAAATGGCGAATGGATTTGCTGTAAAAAAAGCAGCAGGCTCGGTAGATTTGAAACTATTAAAGACTCTTTTCAATAAAAAGATGACATTGAGTGTATTTGTTAATGATATTTTAAAAACAAAAAAGGACAGAATAGATATATATGGCGATGGCATGATTCTTTCAAAAGATGCATATAATTTTACTCGGTCATGTGGTTTTACTCTGGCTTATAATTATAATATTTCAAAAAGTAAATATAAAGGAACCGGAGCTGGTATATCCGAAAAAAACAGATTCTAAATGGCAAATTTTCATTTTACGAAACAACATGATGCCATGCAATGTGGCGTAGCATGTCTTCATATGATTTGTAGGCATTATGGAGTTAACTACAGTATAGGTTTTTTGTCCAATGTATGCCGTGAAACAACAGAGGGAGTTTCTCTATTTGGGCTTAGTAAGGCTGCGTCACAATTAGGATTAAATACAGTATATGGAAGAATTTCTGTGGATAAATTGATAAATGCAACTCTTCCAAGTATTCTTCATTGGAATCAAAACCATTTTGTTATTCTATATAAGGTAAAAAATGGCCAAACTTATTATGTGGCAGATCCAGGAAAAGGACTTGTGAAGTTTTCGAAGGAGGAATTTAAGGAGCATTGGATAAGCACAAAATCAGGAACTCAAGAAAAAGGCATAGTTATGTTCCTGACTCCAACAATTGATTTCGGAAAACTAAAAGATCAGACAATACATAATGTTCACACTCTTAAATTCCTATCTGGATATTTTGCTCAGTACAAACAATTATTTGTTTATGTGGCATTAGGACTCGTTCTTGGATGTCTACTTCAGTTGTTGATGCCTTTTCTTACCCAAATGGTTGTGGATGTAGGAATCAAGCATAAAAATATAAACTTTATTTGGCTTGTTATGGTAGGACAGTTAGTTGTTGTTTTATCACGTACTATAACTGACTTTATAAGAAGATGGTTACTTCTACATATCAGTATGAAGATTAATGTATCTATGCTTAGTGATTTTTTCATTAAGCTTCTAAAGTTGCCAATGTCTTTTTTTGATGTCAAACTGATGGGAGATTTGATGCAGAGGATGGATGACCATAGACGAATTCAGCGTTTCTTGACTCAGGAAACTATTAATGTAATGTTTTCTTTCCTAAGTATATTTGTGTTTGGTTCTGTTCTATGTATATATAATAAAACAATATTTGGAATCTTTGTCATAGGAAGTTTTTTGTATGGAACTTGGCTTTTGACTTTTCTTAAGAAAAGAAAGGTGTTGGATTACGAACTATTCGATTGTCAGGCGCGAAACCAAGACAAAAGTTATCAGTTCGTTACTTCAATGCAGGAGATAAAACTTCAGGATTGCGAACAAAGACGAAGAGAAGAATGGGAAGATGTACAAGCTGACTTGTATAATGTTCAGATGAAAAGTTTGAAACTTGGACAAAGTCAAGAAGCTGGAGCAATTTTCATAAATGAGGCAAAAAACATTTTGATTACAGTTTTAGCTGCTACTGCTGTGATTAAATGTGAAATGTCTTTGGGTATGATGTTAGCTGTGCAATATATAATAGGACAACTAAACGTCCCGATTGACCAGTTAATGAATTTCTTGTATTCCTTTCAGGACGTTAAGATAAGTTTGGAAAGAATAAATGAAGTCCACACAATAGATAATGAAGATGATAAAGAACATTGTGTGAAGTCGTTTGTGGGAGGTCAAAGCCTGACTATGGAGAATATACAGTTTAAATATGATATATATGCTAAAGACAATATTATAGATGGAGTATCTCTTGTTTTTCCAGAACATAAGATGACTGCAATTGTTGGTTCGTCAGGTAGTGGAAAAACTACTTTGCTCAAGCTACTTCTTGGTTATTATCCTGTTACCGGGGGCAAAATTAGGATTGGCGATGTCGATATATCACATGTGAACTTAAAATGGTGGAGACAAAAATGTGGTGTTGTGATGCAGGAAGGAGTTATTTTTTCTGAGAGTATTGCAAGAAACATTGCAGTTGGTGATGACGAAATTGATGTTGATCGCCTTAAATTTGCAGCAAAAATGTCAAATATCCATGAATATGTTATGAGTCTTCCTCTTAAATATAACACTATCATAGGAAGAGACGGAGTGGGTTTAAGTCAGGGGCAGAAGCAACGAATCCTTATTGCAAGGGCTGTTTATAAGGATCCCCAGTATATTTTCCTTGACGAGGCGACTAATGCTTTGGATACAATGAATGAAAGGATTATTGTCGATAACCTTGATTCTTTTTATAAAGGCAAAACAGTAATTGTTGTTGCTCATAGATTAAGTACAGTAAAAAGTGCAGATCAGATTGTAGTCCTAAATAGTGGTAAAGTTGTGGAAATTGGTAATCATTCGTCTTTAGTAGAAAAGAAGGGCGCATATTATAATCTTGTAAAAAATCAACTTGAACTTGGCAGTTAAAATCAGTTTATGGAAGAAAAGGAGAAAATAGAATTGTGTGAAAAAAAGCACTTTCGATACACTAGTGGTGTTTCTCTTAAGAAGATAAGGATAGGAATGCTTATAATGGCGTTTGTTGTTATGTGTTTGTATGTTGTAGCATATTGTGTTCCTTATGTGAATACAGTTACTGTAGATGTAAAAGCATTGGATAATGATAAGGCAATAGCATACATTCCTTATGAATATATTAATGAGGTAAAACGTTCAAATGATGTTTCTGTAGAATTCCTTGGATATGATCCGAATGATTACGGATATAAATATGGGATTGTAGATGAAGTAATTCTTTCTCCGATTACATATAAAAAACATAGTTGTTTTGTTACAATCTTGAATTTAAGTAGTGATGGCTATTCAATTGTGCGCAATATGGAAGGTGAAGGAGAGCTTGTTTTGTCACGTAAATCACTATTGTGTGAAATATTTGGCAAGTATATGTGTAAATAAAAAGCATTATTGTATGTTTAATTTTATCAATAGAAAACGAATAACATTTAATAATATTATTTCGTAAATGTTTTTTTGTTTCAATTCACATTAGTGAATTTGACTGTGACAAGTTATTCTTGTCACAGTCTTTATTAATAAAAATAGAAATGTGTAATCTTAACTAAAACGAATAGCATGTCGGTAATCAAATATATAAGTGATAAAGCAATAAAATATATTGGGTACTTTTCTCTTAATTTAAGTAAGTTTTTCTCAATGTTTTGCGTCATGTTGTTTCTTTCCCTTTTTGTTTATTCTCCGATATTATTTTTGTTAAAAGATGATGAAGTTGAAGTTGTGTCGTTAGTTCAGTTTCTGTCATATTGTATTCTCGGTCCAATTATAATAGAAACAATTGTTTTCTTTCTGCTTTTTCGAATGATTAGTCGATATTTGAATAAATATATCGTTTTGGTAATTTGTGCTTTGTTGATTTCGTTAATTCAAAATGATGTTTTTTGCTTGTTGTATATGTTGTTTTCCCTACCATTATGCTTGATTTTTCAAAAAACTCGTAGTCTTGTTTATGTTATGTTTCTTCATGTTTTAATAAATTGTAGTTTGTTTATAATTACTTTAACGCCAATGGCGAGTTGGGTAGAATATATGGACACTAATATAATATTGTTGTTTTTGTTTATAAATACTATAATCTCATATGTTATATTTGGTGTTTTGTTTAGTGCCATTCATTTAGAGTAACTATTATGAAAGGATATTACTTAGAGAATGTTGTCAAATAGTCTGAAATAAATGTAGTAATCAGATTGAGAATATTGTAATCCTTTTTGTTATCTTATGCAGATATACAAATAAATATAATACGGGCAATCATACTATTAGGAAATTTCTTCCAGGTTTACGGCATTCCCTATTTAAGATTGTATGAATCAGACTCTGTGCTTTACTCCTTTTTCTTGTAATCATCAATTATATCACTTATCGAACTGCCCAACTTTTCCTCTATTCTGTGAAATTTCCTGTGTACAACAGATCGTGCATTGTTGAATAATCGTGCTACGTCAGCCTGTTTCATCCCGAGCATCACAAGGTAAATGATTATAAGATCCTTGTTCTCAATGACAGGATAGTATGAGATGACATGGTTCCTGAAATTAGGGTATAGCTTATCAACAGCCGTGAAGATGTCATCCCAGATGTCTTCAGTCAGAGCCATTCTTCCATCATCTGCTATTGTGTTAAGATGTGCTATGACCGCGGAGATATCCTTGGCGCTCTCAGCCCTTAGTTTGTTGTCTGCGTCCATCACCTCCTGAAGTTGCTGATGCCTCTCCTCTATTTCCTTCTTGTCGGACTCTATCTGTTCCTTTTCAGCCATTATCCTATTCTTTTTCTTGCTTTGGATATATAGCGAGAATCCTAATATGGCAAGTATGGTCATAATGGCAGTAGCTCCGTAAGCAAGATACTGGTTCCTTCGAACCTCTTCCTCGTGAATGCTGCTTCGCATCTTGTCAAGTTCCTTTGACTGGTATTGGCTTTGCGCAGCAGCTGTTTCAGATAACTTGTATTTTATTTCTGCCGTGTCGCTGTATGTGAAACTAAGATATGCATATTTGGATGAGTTTTCGTAGTCTTTGATGTAAGCGTATAGTATGGACAAGTTTTTTGCCTTGCTTGCCTTCCCTAAAATCTCGTCTTCTCTTTCTAATGCTAGTTTATTGTAGAAAATACAAGAGTCTGTGTTTAATTCAATGTGTATGAAATAATATACAATCTTTGACAGTGTGCTTGCAGGAATTGAGTCTATGTGCTCTTTTTTTAGTTGGCTTAGGCACATTTTTGCCATTTCCTGATTACTTGTTTTTGAGAAGAAATATAATTGTTCTCCTATTTCATTGATGTTTTCTTTAGTTGTGTTATTACAAATAATCTCCATTGCACATTTTTTGAAATAGAATTCTGCACTATCATTGATATTGTTAATAAAATATGCATTGGCCATGTTTTGGTAATCCATGAGGTCGTCAGTCCCCAGTTTTTGCTTTATTTCTAATGCTTCTTTTGCATATTGTAAGTACAAGGAGTGCTGATTTGTATTGTCAATAGTGAGTCCTAATTTGTAATATGTATTTGCTAAACAGATGGAATCGTATTTACTTATCGTATTTGACAATCCGATGGAAACGGCTTCATTATAATGTGTAATTGCCTGTGGTAAATTCTCCATGCAGAAATAGGTAGCACCCAAACAGAAATGTGATTTCATCTTATCTGCATCAGAACCGTTTTCTTCAAAGTAGTTTGCTATCTCGATGATTGTACTATCTGATTTGTGCTCTGTTTTGCACTTTATCTCTGCTATATATTTAAGCAATGCGAGTTTGTTGCTTATATATTTATCCTTGCCATCATCATTCTTTATGAGGTGGCATACCGAATCTAACCCAACCTGTGGTTGAGTCTCGATGAGCATTTCTAATTCTTCGTATTGGTAATTACTCGTTTTTGAACAAGAAATCATTACGAATAATGCAATAAATATCAATGCGAAAGGTTTTGTAGGGTTCATTTGTTAGTTAGTTTAGGTTTGTTTTGTGATGCAAAGGTACGCTTTTTCTATGACTTGGCAAAAAACCGTGTTACTTTTCCTGTATGTTCTTGTTGCTATGTTTGTAACTGTTGATTATACTTTTATTTGTTGTGATTTTGTTTTTGTTTGTAATTATGAGATAATCAGGGTGAAAGCTTTGTTTCGTAGCGGTAACAAATATGGTAACAGTTATGGGTGACGGATTGGAATAAACCTGTAACTCATTGGAATAAGATTTCTTTTGGATGAAGACGTTATGTCCATATCTTTGCGGCGTCAAAAGACAAAAACAAACAACTTACCAATAACTTTAACACAATTACCAGACCTTAGTTATGAAAAAGTATTTTATACCTTGCGCAACAATTGCGTTATTATTTATCACTCCTTTTACATCAAGAGAGTATGCTTCTGTTTCCTTATTGCCACCAGTATGATGTCATGGATTGTAATCCAATAAGTTTAAGAAATTTAGTTTAATTATAGGTTGTTACAACGAAAAGTTTTATGAAAGGTATTACTCTTTTACTATGTAGTATATTGATGTTTGTGTCTGTCTCTGTTCAGGCACAAATGTTAAGAGGAACAGTATGTGACAGTATAACAAATGAACCATTGGCTCAGGTTACTGTTTCTGCTTATTTGGGAAATAATGTTATATTTAGAGCACGTTCCAATAATGAAGGTTTGTTCTTTATTGAGAGTAAGGACCATCCTTCTTCTATCGAATTTTCCTATGTCGGATACAAAACAAAAAGAATAGGTGTTGATGGTAGCAAGACTGATCTTGGCATCATCAAACTGTCTCCTCTTGCGTTGGCAGAGGTATCAGTTGTTAGTTCTACAACCATGAATAAGATTGACAAGGATGTGTACCTTGTAACTGATGAAATACGAAAAGGTGTCATGAATGCAGGTGAGATGCTTGGAAAACTACCAGGCATTATGTATAACTGGTATAATACAGAAATATCTGTTGACGGCGATAAGAACGTGCTTCTACTTGTTGATGGATTAGAAAAACCTTCAAACTATATTAAGGACATCAATCCAAAGAAGATTAAGTCGGTAGAGGTAGTTCACAATCCTGGTGGACGATACCTGTCAGAAAACTATGCAGCAGTTATTGATCTCAAATTATACGAAGATTATGTAGGTATGGATCTCACAGTAAACAATAACCTCAACTCAAGATTGTCAAGAATCTCCGATTGGGATTGGTTGCTCAAGGAAAATTCAAGCATAAACTATACTCATACTTATAATAAGTTGACATGGTATGCTGGTTGTGATTTTGGACTAAAGAGAGTCAAGATGTTCGAGAATGATTATACTTGCTATCCTGGATACTTAGAGCAGGGTACTATTAGGAAAGATAATGAGGACAACATAAAAAATGGTTCGTTGCAGGGTAAGTCTTTAGCAGGATTTGACTATAAGATATCAAAAGACCATTCTGTGTCTGGACAGTTAGTGTATTCAAATAACAATAATAATGTGCATGTTGACAACGATATCTGGTATGGTGTAAATGGAGTTGTTAGTAGTACAACATTGATGGATGTGGATAAGGAGGATAAGTCGAATGACGTGGTAGGTTCTTTATTCTACAATGGCAAGATAAATGACAGAATAAAGATATACAGCGACTTGAACTATAATTACTATACGAGTGATTTGAACTCAAGTGTATATCAGTTGAATCTGTTTAGCAATGAAGCTGTTCTGTCCTCGAAGAAGAATTATCTCCGATATAATATCGACATGACGTATGATACAGAAAAATCATCTTTGAAGTTTGGGTATTCAACAACATGGAAAAACTATCATTCAGAGGAGACAAAGCGAAATGCATATAAGGAGGAGTCTGACAATTACCGAAACAGATTGTTCTCGTATTATTCGTATAATATATCTCAAAAAATGAGTTTTTCATTAGGAGGTGCAGCAGAATGGGTAAAGTACGTGTCCCGTCTGGGTACGGAAAAGCATTTCTCATTTTTTCCAGATGTGAAATTCATGTACAAGCCAAGTAGGAAAATTAACTTTACTTGTCAGTATAGTGGAAGTGTAGAGTATCCAACCTTGGCACAGACACTTGTAAATTATAGGTTAGATTCGTTGAGGATGCTTGTTGCAAATCCAGGTTTACAGCAGATGAGGATACATAATTTCTCTGCAAGGCTAAGGATGTGGGATTGTCTGACCTTGACACCATCTGTCCATTTGAATCCAAATAAACATTATTTATCTTTTGATAAGCTGGGTGATGGTATGGTATCACAATCATACATAAATGCAGATTTCAAGCAGTACTCTATAGGATTGAATTATGATAAGATGTTTATGAAGTGCTTCTATTTCTCGGGTAGAGTTGCTTATGAACATAGTAGAATCAATTATGACGAGTACAATGCCACGTCGAATGCTTTGGTGGGAAGTGCTACCTTTATGTATATGAATAACAAGCATGGACTGAGGCTTATGATGCAGTATGATAAGGCAAACAAAAAGAACCTTTCTATGTATGGGGTTACTATCAGTGGAGAAAATATGTTGATGTTTGCCGCCATGAAGTCATTCTTCAAAAATCGTGCATCCATAATGTTAGCATATATGCCACCATTAAAATTTATTGAGGGAGAAAACAGCAGTAGTATCTCAACGTCTTACTATCAGAACAATAGATACAACAATAGCTCTGCAATTCTTAGAAACATGGTTATGCTTCGTGCCAATATACGTTTGGATTATGGTAAGCGTACAAGGAAACAGGCACATGAAATAACTGTAGATAATGAAACAGTCGATGATCTTCGATGATTATAAAAACAAGACTGGTTTGTTGGGAAGTGAACTGAGAATGGATATCAATAACTCGTCAGAATATATTGGTTCAACAGTAGATAAGGCAAATGAAAAGAGTGTTGTAAAGAACTTAAATGTCAATGAAAAAGTATCTTATCAGAAGTCTTATGCAAAACATTAAAACACTTTTTAGGAAAATTTCCCCTTTTATTAGGGGATGTGCTATAAATGACAGATTAATAGAGGAATAACGTGATGTTTATTTCCCTGTTTTCCCCCCTGTGAATTTCCCTAAAAAACAAAATACCGACCAGAGGTTCTGACTGTCCCATCGGGATATCTTCAGTTCCTCTGGTCGGTAAGTATACAATTTACCTGTAAAATCCTTCGACATCGCTTCGTAATCCCTTCGTATTGGCTTCGTAATCTTGCCAAATTTCTTTGCTGATAAGAATCAATAAGAATATGTATCCAAATTTTAGCTTACCCCCTCTGAAATAAGGAACTTGAGTGGTGTCGTCAGACATAAAACAAAGATAACTAAAAAATTGTCTGGCATGTCATTTTGCAGTTTCTCCGAAACACTTTTATTACCATTTCTTATTTTGTGTCAAGACGAGGTGGAAATCGTTACGAAGGACTGTAATGTGGAGTTTTCAATCTGTTTGCTGCCTTTTTTTGTACGACTTTGCATTGAGACTGCAACGAGTCTGCAATGAGTCTGCAACGAGACTAACAGAATCACGCTAAATTATAGGAATGCTCTCGCCATTTATCTTGCGGAAAAGGTCGAGGGCAAACACATCGGTCATACCAGAAACGAAGTCGAGTACTGCCATGATACGAGTATAGGTGTCAGGACTGTCAACATCATACTGAGAGCTGACACGGTTGAGCAGTAATTTTGAATATGCTCTGTCTGGATGCATTGCTGCATCTGTAAATAGTTCTATAAGAGTGCGAATGACCTTGTAACCAGCAAGTTCTATATCGACTACATCCTTGCTATGGTATATCTTGGCATAGGATGCAGCTTCACATTTCTTGTACGCATCGTGAATGAGTGGGCAGCAATGGTCGATGAGCGCTCCCTTGAAAGTGCCGGCAAGTATTGCTTCTTCATTTTCCACAAAGACACGAACACACTCATGTTCGAGGTTTCCTATGGCACATGAACGGAGATATACAATCTGCTCGTTCTTGTCATCTATAGATTCCTGCTTGAGGCGCTCGTCTACCTCTGCTCGTTTGTCTTCTTGGATAAAGCCCATGAGTAGTTCTCTCGTCTCCTCGAATGTGAGGATCTTGAGTTTGTGAGCATCTTCAATATCCATTATCTCATAGCAGATATCGTCTGCAGCCTCAACAAGATAGACGAGTGGATGACGTACTCCCTCTGTCAAACCAAGTTCTGTGGCTATCTTATGGTAGGTCTCTGCCTCGTCCTTGAAGTACCCGAACTTCTGCTTTGTTGCCTTGATTGCAGGGAATGGATATTTGATGATGGCAGCGAGTGTGGAGTATGTGAGTACAAAACCACCCTCACGACGTCCCTTGAACTTGTGGGCAAGAAGTCGGAAGGCATTTGCATTACCATCAAAATGAGTGAGATCTGCCCATTCGTCGCTTGTCAGGAGACTCTTGTACTCAAGTCCAGGACCTTCTGTGAAGAATGTGGCGATGGCACGTTCTCCAGAGTGACCGAAAGGTGGGTTTCCCATGTCGTGAGCAAGACATGCTGCCTGAACGATGTCACCAATCTCGCTGAGATGGGTAGAGTGCAGTTCTGGATGGCGTTCAAGGAGTCGACGGGCAGAGTCGTCACCAAGTGAACGGCCCACACTTGCCACCTCGAGAGAATGGGTGAGTCGGTTGTGTACGAAGATGCGTCCAGGGAGAGGGAACACCTGAGTCTTGTTCTGCAATCTGCGGAATGGTGCGGAGAAGATGAGGCGGTCATAGTCTCTCTTGAATTCTGTGCGTTCTTCTATGCGGTTCTGGTATTTATGTTCTTGTCCCAGACGTTTATTTGATAGTAATTGTTCCCAGTTCATTGTCAATAGTTTTGTGCAAAAGTAGTTAATTTTTTTGGTTTTATGTTCTTTTGTTTCTATAAATCCTTATTATTTAGGTGTAAATATGAATTAAGGATTGTTAATTATGGATTGTTCTCGTTTGATTTTATTATCTTTGCAACAAAATATCCAAAATATGAAAGTACAGATAATAAATAAATCACATCATGCTCTTCCAGAATATGCTACACCACAGAGTGCTGGCATGGACCTAAGGGCAAACCTTGACGAAGCAATCACTCTTGCTCCACTTGAGCGCAAGCTTATCCCAACGGGACTATATCTTGCCCTTCCTGCTGGATATGAGGCACAGGTACGTCCTCGTTCTGGTCTTGCAATAAAGAAGGGAGTGACTGTCCTCAATTCACCGGGAACGGTTGATGCGGACTATCGTGGCGAGGTGTGTGTCATCCTTATCAACCTCTCCAATGAACCTTTTGTCATCAACGATGGAGAGCGTATCGCTCAGATGGTCATTGCAAAGCATGAGCAACCTGAACTTGTTGAGGTGGATGTTCTCGACGAGACAGAAAGAGGTGCTGGAGGTTTTGGTCATACCGGAGTGTAAGGTAAGTTAAAAGTTAAAAATTAAAAGTTGAAAAGGGGTACGTTGTGAATCACTTTTTATATACTTTATTGATTCTGTTATCTTTGTCATGTGCAAGAGTTCCTGCACAGACAAAGAATGACTACATATTGTTTGAGGCATCAAAGCAGCTTCAGCAGGGAAACTATTCTTCTGCATACGATCTGTTTGACTATGCCTTGAAGCAGAATCCTAATTCGGGGTCTGCACGTTACTATCTCTCTACCCTGAATAGGTATATGCGTAATGACAGCATATCTATTGTGAAGATGGAGGAGGCAGTTAAACTTTATCCTGATAACTACTGGTACAAGGATATGCTTGTGAAGCTGTACTTCAATGCTGGTAAGAAGGATGAGGCTCAGAAGGTGCTGGAGGATATGGCTTCTACCTTCCCTGACAAGACTGATGTGCTGATGATGCTTGTGGATCTCTATGCATCAAACAATGACTATGAGAATATGGTCAAGGTACTTGATAAGATAGAGGTGAAGGAGGGTAAGTCTGAGCAACTGAGTATGGAGAAGTTCCGTATCTATGTTCAGATGAAGGATGAGAAGAGTGCCTTTAAGGAGATGAAGGCTCTTGCAGATGAATATCCTAATGACCTAAAGTATCAGGTGCTTATTGGTGACCTGTACTTGGATCAGGGTACTGACGAAAGCAAGGAAAAAGCATTGAAGCAGTATAAGATGGTTGAGGCTAAGGATTCTGATAATGTGAATGTGCTTATCTCTCTCTCAAACTATTATCAGAAGGAAGGACTTGATTCTCTTTGCCAGGAATACATTCTTAGAATGGTCACAAATCCTAAGTTGGAGCGTAAGGTCAGACTTCAACTTGTTGGTGGACTTGTGTATGAGAATCTTCAGCCAGGTGGTGACTCTATCCGTATGATAAATCTTTTTGATAAGATTCTTGCAATGCCTCAGGAGGATGCTACGATGCATGAACTTTGTGCAAGGTATATGGCTTCATCCAATATGTCGAAGGATAGGTTGAAACCTGTGCTACAGCAGATGCTTGAGATAGAGCCGGAGAGTGAGATTGCCCGTAACCAGTTGTTGGCTTATGCTATTGAGGAAAATGATACAGCTAATATCTATACTCTTTGTAAGCCAGCCGTAGACTATGGTGCAGAAGAACCGATGTATTATTTCTACCTTGGTCTTGTGTACTATAATCAGAATAAGTATGATGATGCTATAGAGACATTCAATAAGGGAGTTGCTCATACAGACCAGAAGAAGGATATCGATATCCTCGTGAGGTTCCACTCCCTGATGGGTGACCTGTATCATCAGTTGGGTAATTCAGAAAAGGCTTTTCAAGAATATGATACTTGTCTTATCTATCGTTATGATGATGCCTATGTGCTGAACAATTATGCATATTACCTGTCTTTAGAGAAAAAGAATCTTGATAGGGCTGCAAAGATGAGCAAGCGTTCAAATGAACTCGAGGTAGATAACCCTACATATCTTGATACTTATGCATGGGTTCTCTTTGTACAGAAAAAGTATGATGAGGCTCGTGAGGTTATGGATAAGGCTCTGTCAATTATGGGTGATAGTCTTGATGCATCTGACAGTACTATCATAGAACATGCTGGGGATATCTATAGCCGTTGTGGCGATTCTTCCAAGGCTGTTGAGTATTGGATCAAGGCAAAGGAACTTGGAGGAAATGATAATCTCAAGGCTCTTGAGAAAAAGATAAAGAAGAGAAAATTGAGTAAGTGATCATAATGTTGAAGAATTATATTGTACTATTTTTGGGAGTTGTCTTCCTTGCATCTTGTCATTCTTCTAAGAAGATGGCAAAGGATGACGATGCCGTTAGCTCTAAGGTGGAGACTATTGAGACAAAGAAGAAGGCGCCTAAGCACACGGAGATCTGTTCAAAGGTGAAGGTCAAGTTGATTATGGATGGCAAGGATGTCTCTACCAGCGGTCAACTCAAGATGAGATGGAATGATGTTATTCAGGTGTCTCTCGTTGATCCGGTACTGGGTGTCATGGAAGTAGGACGCATGGAGATTTCTCCTGAGTCTGTACTTGTCATTGATAGGATGAATAAGAAGTATATGTCTGAGAGCTTTAGTACTCTAAGTCGCTTGACTGGTATGCCTATCACTCATGAGGCTGTGCAGGACATGTTCTGGAAACAGATAGAGGAAAAGGGTAATAATGGTTTTATATCCTTTACGTTACCTTTCCGTAAACCTGTGACTATGGAAATAAAACTTGGTTCGTTGAACTATGACTCTGGATGGAATGGACATACAGAGGTTTCTTCAAAGTATCAAAAGGTTTCTGTAGAAGCACTATTTAAAGCATTGTTGAATAATGAATAGAAGTTATATCATATTCTTCTTGGCTCTCATACTCTGTATGCCTCTCACGGCACAGACAAAGAAGACAACAACCAAGAAGGTTACTACATCCAAGACTATCAGCAAGAAGGCTGTAAAGACTAAGGAACAGCTGGAAAAGGAGAAGAAGGAGCTTGAGAGGCAACGCAAACTTGCTGCTCAGAAGGCTGCAGAACTCAATAAGCATATCAAGTCGAACCTGGATAGTGTACTTATTCTCGATAACAAGATCGGTAGACAGAAGGCAGCTATTGATAGTCTTAACGTTGAGGTTAACATACTTAACGGTACCATAGACTCGTTGTCTAATGAGCTTGTCCGACTTCAGAAGGAGCTTGCCTTGAAGAAGAAACGTTTTGCAAAGGCTGTTGTGTATATGCGTCACAATCGTTCTGTTCAGGAAAAGATGATGTTTGTACTCTCTGCAGATAACTTCTCCCAGGTTATGCGCCGTCTTCGTTATATGAAGGAATACTCTACCTTCCAGAAGGCACAGGGCGAACTTCTGAAGGAGAAGCAACTGGAGGTTACGAATACCCAGAACAGTCTGCTTACTTCAAAGACCAAGATGGAGAATAACCTTGCCAGTCTTCGCGACCGTAAGCAGTCTCTTGAGAATATGAAGACTTCTTGCGAGACGCAGGTTAATTTCCTTAACAAGAACCTCTCTACTGTTCAGAAACAGATAAAGGACTATCAGAAGAAGGAGAATGACCTGAATGCAGAGATTGAACGTATAATTCAGATTGAGCTTGAAGCTGCTCGTAAGGCTGAGGCGGAGCGCAACCGTAAGGCTGAGGAAGCTGCAAGGGAGAAAGCTCGCAAACTTGCAGAGGCTAAAGCTGCTAAAGCTCAGGCTGAGGCAGCAAGGAAGTCTGCCAAGACTGCTTCTGAGAAGGCTGCAGCTAAGGCAGCTCTCGACAAGGCTAATGCTGATCTTAAGGAGGCTGAGGCTGAGGATAAGCTTGAACGCAAGAAGATGGAGGAGTGGAAGTCAAGTAGCGCTGATGTTAAACTCTCAGGCAACTTCGCAAGTAACCAGGGTCGTTTGCCTATGCCTATCACTGGTCCATACTCTGTTGTCGGTCACTATGGAACATATTCTGTTGCAGGACTTAAGAATGTTACTCTTGAAAATAAGGGTATTGATATAAAGGGACAGGAAGGTTGCTGTGCTCGTGCTGTATTTGACGGTGAGGTCAGCTCAATATTCCAGTATGGTGGACGTTATGTCGTCATGCTCCGTCATGGCTCATATATCACAATATACTCTGGTATATCAGATGTGTCTGTGGCTAAGGGACAGAAGGTAAAGACACGTGACACTCTTGGTAAGATCGGTAAGGATACTGAGGGCAGGTATGTCCTACAGTTCCAGATGAGAAAGGAAAGAACAAGACTTAATCCAGAACAGTGGGTACGATGATTGAGATAAGAAACATAAAGAAGTCGTTTGGATCACTTCAGGTGCTGAAGGGAATAGACTTATGTATTAATAAGGGTGAGGTGGTTAGTATTGTTGGTCCTTCAGGTGCTGGCAAGACAACACTCCTTCAGATTATGGGTACTCTTGATGAGGCTGACTCTGGTAGTGTCATTATAAATGGTACGGATGTCACTCGTCTTGGTAAGAATGACCTTGATAGGTTCCGCAACCTCCATCTTGGTTTTGTGTTTCAGTTTCATCAGCTTCTTCCTGAGTTTACTGCTCTGGAGAATGTGATGATACCGGGCATGATTGCAGGCAGGAAGAATAGTGAACTAAAGGCTCGTGCTCTTGAACTACTCGATTATCTCGGTCTTAAGGAACGTGCTAATCATAAGCCTTCGGAATTGTCTGGTGGTGAGAAACAGCGTGTGGCGGTAGCTCGTGCTCTCGTGAATAATCCTGAGGTTATTCTTGCCGATGAACCTTCTGGTAGTCTTGATTCACAGAACAAGACGGAACTTCATCAACTGTTCTTTGACTTGCGTGATAAGTTCGGTCAGACATTTGTGATTGTCACACATGATGAGCATCTGTCAGAGATAACAGACCGTACAATACGAATAAAGGATGGTGTTATAGTTAATGATAATAATAATGGTGAAAGCCAGAATGAAAATATAGAGGAATATGAACAGGATACAACTGGGCAAGAGGAATGAATTAGAGGTAGTAAAGGAAGTTGATTTCGGTATGTACCTTGATGGAGGAGAGATTGGTGAAATCCTTCTTCCAAAGCGTTATGTTCCTGAGGGAACAAAGATAGGTGATGTGCTTGATGTATTCCTCTATCTCGACAATGAGGAACGTCTTATTGCTACTACAGAGCATCCATTGACTGAGGTTGGAGAGTTTTCTTACCTTGAGGTTAACTGGGTTAATGACTCTGGCGCTTTCCTCAACTGGGGACTTATGAAGGACCTCTTCTGTCCATTCCGTGAACAGAAGATGCGAATGCAGCAGGGCAGAAGCTATATTGTCTATACATATATTGATGCTCTTACATACCGCATCGTTGCAAGTGCTAAGGTGGATAAGTTCCTCAGTAAGGATATGCCTCCTTATAAGGTAGGAGAACAGGTTGATATCCTTATTCAACAAAAGACAGACCTTGGTTTTAAGGCTATCGTGGAAGGTAAGTATAGTGGTCTTATATATCAGAACCAGCTATTCCAGAATATCCATACAGGTGATCGCCTAAAGGCTTTTGTTAGTAATGTACGCGAGGATGGAAAGATCGACCTTGCTCTTCAGGAACATGGTCGTAAACATGTCCGTTCTTTCTCTGACCAGTTGTTTGAGTATATTCAGGAGCATGACGGTTTCTGTCCTTATCATGACAAGTCACCTGCTGAGGAAATATATGAGGTGTTCCAGGTTAGCAAGAAGACATTTAAGCAGGCAGTTGGTGACCTCTACAAGAAGAATAAGATAACTTTGAGTCCTGAAGGACTTAAAGAAGTTAAAAGTTAAAAATGAAAAGTTAAAAGTTTAGTGATAAACTTTAAGTTTGGAGTTATAAGTTAAGCCATTCGGAAAATTGAATTACCGAATGGCTTAACTATTATTATAAGTAAGTGATCACAATTATTTTTATAATAGATGCTCTCTATTTGGAAGTGGATTTTCGTTTGCATTTGAAGGAGTGATGCGGGCATCATGACAACATAAGTACAAAATATAGGGCAAGAAACTGCCCCTTAGTAAATGGCTCAATCACCCCCTTTTCTCCAGTCATCACTCGAGCAGGACTCGAGGAGCGCACGAGATTGCTTGGAGAATCTCGTGCGCTGCTCGAGTGCTGCTTGAGTGCTCCTTGGAGGTTTCTCGTAGATTTGTTGACCTTTTTATTTGATAGTCTCGTTGCACACTCGTTGCAGACTCAATGCAGACTCAATGCAAAATGTATGTGTTTAACGTGAGTTCGACGAAAAAATTCGCTTAATCGCATCTTTCGTCCGCGATTTGCGCGAAAATTTTCGTCGAACTCACGTTACTTATATACTTGTTAAGTAAAGAATGTAAGTTTTGTGCAACATAAAACTTTTAACTTCAGCACTTCTAACTTCACTTTTAACTTTTAACTTTCCCCCCGCCCTCGGCGGCCTATCCCATCTCTCCAATCCATTTGCTGAACCATCGTGTTACGCGAGTGTTGGCAGCACTTACAGTTGCATTGTGAGGGTCAGAGAATGTGTATATCTCATTGTTTTCTTCTTGCTGGTCAGGGAAGATGACCATAGTGTTTGTCTCTGCAAAGTCTTTCTCGAGTTGAGAACCAAGATGAGAGAATGTATTTTGATATGATATACTTCCTGTACGCGCTGTTACCACGATAAGAAGATCGTCCTTCTTTACCTCGTGACGTAGGGCGCTGAATTCTTCCCATGAGTCAAGTACTGAGTATTCTGTATCTACTGATTTGTGACGCTCAGACATGTATCGCATGATATAGTTGCCTGTAACCTCTGAAGTGTAGAACTCAATGCTTGTACCCAGATCTTCTGCAATACGTGCTACTCGGTTTATCCAGCGATAGAAGCCCTTCTCGTATTGTGCCTTATTAGGTACTGCTATATGTATTCTGTTGATTGTGTTTGCTGGTTGTTGAAGATTGACTATTGTGAGTTGTCGTGACATTCCTTCAATAAGTCCCATGGCAAACTTTCCGAAGTATGAGTCTCCATTTGATAGTTTTCTGTGTAAACCAATGACAAGCTCTGATGCATGGTTTTCATTTAGGGCATGTATGGTTGCTGTGACGAAGTTCACAGCAAGTCGTGTCTGTGTCTGTACTGGTACATCACTTGCAGCCGCCACTTTTGCAGCCATGTCGAGACACTCCTTTGAATGTGCACGAGTTTTCTCGTTGAGGTCGGCGTCATTGATGATGTTTAGACATATGAGTCCACGTTTCAGTTTCTCATTTCGCATCATTATAGCAGACTGCATGAGTTGCTGTATGCCACCCATATAGTTTATAGGTATGAGAATCTTCTCGTCGTCAAGAGATGTACTATCGTGACGTACATGTTTGCAGTCTTTCTCAAGCATCTTTATCTTCTTTGCAGCCTGGTCTGTTGCTACAGAACTGATGATGCATGAGAGAAGAATCATCATGACAACTCCGTCAAGGACATCGCTGTTCATGAGTGGAACGCCTGGCGCCATCTCAAGTTTTGTACCAACAAGTACCATTGCTAATGCTCCTGCAGCATGTGCCTCGGTAAGACCGAACATCATGAGCCCTTCCTCGTGTGTAAGGTGGAATATCTTGCGTGAACATAGTGCGGCAACATATTTGGATAGTGTACCAGCAATTACCATTGTTATGACAACGAGTATCGCTGTTACTTCCTTGAATATTGGCATAACATTTATAAGCATTCCCACACCGATAAGGAAGTATGGTACGAATAAAGCGTTACCTACAAACTCAAGTCTGTTCATCAATGGTGATGTATGAGGAATGAACCTGTTTAGAACAAGTCCAGACAGGAAGGCACCAAGTATTCCTTCCAGACCACACATCTCTGCAAGTGCGGCGCTAAAGAACACAATAGAAAGCGTGAATGTGAATTGCATCACAGGTTCTATGAACTTTCTGAAGAAGATGCGTGCCATCTTAGGGACAAGTATGAACTCTGCAGCTGCATATAATCCACATTTACCAAAGAATATGAGCCATGACATAAGGTCGTTATTGCCTTTCAGTACACCTGCCATACCTGCAAGGAATATGAGTGCGGCAAGGAGGGCTATCATTGTCGCTACTACAGATATTGTCACGGCAGGGTTACGAGTAACGCCGTATCTTCCCACAATGGTGTATGAAACAAGAGTGTGTGATGCCATGATACATGAGAGGAGTAGGGATGCTGGTACACTATAATCTAATAGCCAGTAGCCTGCTACAAATCCAAAGGCAAATGGGATAAGTGTTGTGAGTGTGCCGAATATGATACCTCTTGTCCTGTTGCGCTTAAGGTTCTGCATATCCATCTCAAGTCCTGCAAGGAACATGATGAAGTATATGCCTACCTGTCCGAAAAGTTCGAAACTTGCATCACGTGTGAGAATGTTGAATCCGTGTTCACCTATAAGTACACCTGCAAGAATCATTCCTATAAGGTGGGGAATGTGCAGTTTGCTAAGTATCATTGGCGCAAACAAAATGATACATAGTACCAAGAAGAAAATCCATGTCGGATTAGTAATTGGTAGATGAAGATATGTGTTTATCAAGTCCAAATTAATAATCAATTTGTTAAAATGTGTAGTGTAGTTAGTGATTTATTGATTAATTCATGGCAAAGTTACTAACTTCTTACTATTATTATTTATCATTTCATTTAAAAGTTGTAATTTTGCACCCGATTTTATGAATAAATTGTAATTAGATAATAGTATTTAACAATTATATAATATGAAAGTAGCTATCGTTGGCGCATCTGGCGCTGTAGGTCAGGAGTTTCTCCGTGTTCTTGATGAGAGAAATTTCCCATTAGATGATCTTGTTCTCTTCGGTTCTTCTCGTAGTGCTGGTACAAAGTACACATTCAAGGGTAAGGAGTATGAAGTTAAACTCCTTCAGCATGGTGACGACTTTAAGGATGTTGATATTGCATTCACAAGTGCTGGTGCTGGTACATCTAAGGAATTTGCAGAGGATATCACTAAGTATGGTGCTGTGATGATTGACAACTCTAGTGCTTTCCGTATGGACAATGATGTGCCATTGGTTGTACCTGAGTGTAATGCAGAGGATGCTCTTAACCGTCCACGTGGTATTATCGCTAATCCTAACTGTACAACTATCATGATGGTTGTTGTCCTCAAGCCAATTGAACAGCTTTCACATATCAAGCGCATCCATGTGGCTTCTTATCAGTCTGCTTCTGGTGCAGGTGCTGCTGCTATGGCAGAGCTTCAGGAGCAGTACAAGCAGCTTGCTAATTCTGAGGACCCAACAATAAGCAAGTTCGCTTATCAGCTTGCATATAATGTTATTCCACAGATTGACGTCTTCACAGACACTGGTTATACTAAGGAAGAGATGAAGATGTTCAATGAGACTAAGAAGATCATGCACACTGATGCTAACTGCTCTGCTATGTGTGTACGTATCTCTTCTCTCCGCGCTCATTCAGAGGCTGTTTGGGTTGAGACTGAGAAGCCTATCTCTGTTGAGGATGCTCAGAAGGCTATTGCTGCTGCTAATGGTGTTACACTTATCGATAACCCAGCTCTTGTTGGTGCAAAGGCTAACAAGGACGCTAATGCAGAGTCTATGGAAGGACTTCCTTACCCAATGCCTCTCTTTGCTGCTGGCAAGGATGATGTGTATGTAGGTCGTGTACGTAAGGATCTCTCTAATGAGAACGGTCTTACATTCTGGCTTACTGGTGACCAGATCAAGAAGGGTGCTGCTCTTAATGCAGTTCAGATTGCTGAGTACCTTATCAAGGTTGGTAATGTGAAGTAATTTATTTAATTTCTTTCTGCGAAAGCGCAAGCTTCACTTGAAAGGAGATAAGGGGAGTAAAATGAAGTAAAAAGGAGTAAAAAGACGAATCCCGTAGGACCTCAGCGAAACTAATGTTGTACGCGAAGGTACCTTTCGGTCAGCAGAGTATCTCTTTTAACTTCCTTATCGACGAAGGAGCAATAACTCCTTTTTAACTCCATTTTACTCCTTTAAGTTTCGCAAGTTAAGAACTTGCAAAACTTGAATAATATAAAAACAGGGACTTACATCGTATGGTGTGAGTCCCTGTTTTTTATAGATTATATATGTCTTTAGAAAGTCGGATGGTAGTCAGTCTTTGAATGTGTGTCTACTTTTTTCTGTACTCAGAAGGAGTGACACCTACATCTGATTTGAAAGTGCGACTAAAGTAACTTGGTGTGTCGAAACCACATTCTATTTGAATCTCCATCATTGCAAGGTCTGTGTTAGCGAGCAAGTCCTTTGCCTTTTCAATACGGTGCATACGAATATAGTGTGTAGTGTCTATGTTCGTGAGATTCTTGAGCTTTCTGTTGAGAGTACTTGTAGTCGTGTTGAGAGCTTCAGCTAGAGTAGCAGAACTAAGGTCTGTACTTGAGAGATGTGAGATAATGTAAGAGTCTACACTTTCAAGGAACTGTCGCTCTTTATTTGACATCTCATGGACATTGATGTCTTGCTTGCTGTCTTCTTTATCCGTAGATTCTTTGGCTATATCTGACTCGTCTGTAGTGTCAACTTGTTTGCTTGTATTGACGTTTTCGTTGGTAGTGTCTGTGGATGTGTTTACTGATTCACTGACTATAGAACCTGCCTCGTTAGTTCCTACCACTTCTGCCTGTTCTTTTGGACTGTCTGTTGCAGTCTTGACAATGTGCACCCTGAACTTGTTTTGTAGTAACTGACGCTGTTCAAGCAGTTTGCGGATACGTATAAGAAGCTCATTTGGAATGAATGGCTTACCAAGGTAAACTTCTGCTCCAGCCTCGAATCCTATAAGACGATCTTCGTTCTCTACACGTGCTGACACAACGATGATAGGGAGATGATTGATACTTTCGTCATTTCTTACATTCTTCATTAATTCAAGACCGTCCATTCTTGGCATCATGATGTCTGTGATAAGGAGCTCTGGCATATTGTCGTGCATCATCTCCCATGCTTCCTGACCATCTTTTGCCCAGGCATAATTATACCCTTCCGCTTTCAGCATCTCTGTTATGAGAAGTGCCACGTCTGGGTCATCTTCTGCAATAAGGATATAGCGTCCTTCTTCATCTGTTGGTAAAGATGAAGGTATATCGATGTCTATGTTGTCGCTTGTGTTTAACTCGCTTATGATAGGTGCAGGATTGACCTTACCATTTTTTGAGTATTCTATCATCTCTGTGACGAGGGTAAGCAACTGCTGACATTGACGATTTACAGCATCAAACTCTCGTTTTGCAAGTGGCTCGTCTTCTGGCAGGAACTTACGGAGTTGCTGAGTCATACCAAGTACTACGGTAAGAGGCGTTCTTAACTGGTGCGTAACACCTCGATAGAACTCTTGACGTTCTTGTGCCGCCTTTTCCTTTTCTTCCTGTGCTTTTCTTCTGAGTTTTGTAACACGATAGAATAGATAGAATGCAAGTAGGACAAATACAGCTATGATAAGACTGCTCGTAAGAATAAGATTCCTGATTCTTTTCTCAGTCAATAACTTTTCTTCTGCTGCACGAACCTTGTTCGCTTCATATTCTACACGGAGATTCTGTATGTGATTCTGATTCTTTTCTAAAGAGATAGAATCATTGTATATCTTACATATATGGACATCAAGGATTGCTTGACTGTAGTTGCCCCTTTTCTCGTGATACTTTGCAAAGAGTTCATGGAGCCTTGAAAGATGTTCTATAGAATTGATGGAGTAAGCTGTAGTTAAACTTAATTCCAGATATATTTGTGCAGAATCTAACTCATGCTGCTCAAGATATAGGTTTCCGATGGATATACATGGCTCAATCCAATGCCATGCGTCGCCAGTCGGAAGACCAATCTCATAACTTTTGTGGTAGTATGTCAAGGCATCATTTATGTTAGCCTTCTTCTCTTCAATCTTTCCAAGATACATGTAGCATAGGCAGATACCTACACTGTCATTTGCAATTTTGTTGTATTCGAGTGATTGCTTGTAGTATATAAAAGCAGAATCAGACAGGTTCTGATGTTCTTTTACGCTTCCTATATTGGCAAGGTTTATTGCCATGCCTGTTGGATTCTTGGCTTCTGTCTCATACGCAAGGGCACGACGAAACATGTTTTCTGCAGCTTCATAGTTCTCAAGAGATAGCAAAACGTTGCCAAGTCCGTTGAGTGTGCGTGTGATGTTTTTCTTTGCTACATAGCTTGTATCGTCTTTGAATGAGTCACAAAGTTTGAGGGCCTCGTAATGACAGTTAGAGGCCTCACCCATAACACTTATTCTACGGAAGTTTGTTCCCTGGTGATTAAGTGCATTTATTAATTCAACAGTATCTCTTAGTTCCTTAGCTATAGAAATACATGTGTCGTGTTGATTTATTGCCGCTTCGAAGAAAGACTTGTTTCTGAGACGTTTTCCGTAAACCATTCGTATCGCCAGCTCTGCGTCTTTATCGCCCATCTTTTGATACTTGCTAATGTATTTCTGGAATTCTCCAAGTTCCTTAAGGCTATCAGCAATTGCTTCTGCTTCTTTCTTTAGTGGACTAGTTATGTGTCTACCACTGTTGCTGTCACAGGATAGAAGACACAAAACTGTTATAGTAAGGAGGGCTACAAAATCAATAGTTAACTTTTTCTTAATGTTCATAGGTGTAATGTATTTTCAAATGCAAATGTATGAATTATTATTAATCTATAACTAATCTTTGTCAATAAAAGAACGTTTTTATTGCTATTTTACCATTTATTTATCATTTATTATGTTCTTGTGGTAAAAGATTGATGATTTGTTATGTGTCTCTCTTATTTTTATGAAAAAATATTGTATATTTGCCACGTTTGAATGATGCCTATTTGTAAGATAGGTTGGTTCTTTTGCAGTTTGGTTGGAAGTGTACACGAACGAAAATTAAGAGAATTAAAGAAAATTGGTTTTAAGAGTTTTTTTTCTATGTCCGCGTTTGTGCGATAAATCGTTTTCAACAAAATAGCAATAGTACCGATAGGTTGGGGTAGTAGGTGAACAGAATTTTTTATAATGCCTGCATCCCTTACTGAACATCTTTTGTTCTTCAAAGCAGTTATGTAGGGGGCACTATATGCTCTTTTTGGAAAGGCAAAATTCGAATTGTTAATGAATACATAAATCTAAGAAAATAGTTCTGATCACTCACTTACAATACTAAATTTTGATAACATGAAAAAAATAATTCTTTCTTTATTGCTTGTTTCGGCAAATGTCATGGCTTGGGCCGACCATTGGACTGCACCAACAGAATATGAATATCCTGCTTCTTGTCCTGTGTATGTTAAGTTGCAGATTAATGGTGCAATCGCAACCTCAGATTCAACACTTGAGTTGGCCGCCTTTATTGATAACTCTTGTCGTGGTATTGTAAAGAAACCAACATCACAAGGTGTCTATGCACTTCGTGTTTGGGGTGATGATAACGACGTAAACAAGAATATCACGTTTAGGGCATACTATCGTGGATTGGAATACTCGCTTAATTCTATTTTCTCTACAATATATTCTGATAATGCTATCAGGATAGATCTTGGTATTGAGGCCATTACAGGTATAAGCACAGTTCCTACTTTGAGCGTAACAAATAATCTACCACGTGAGGAACAGCTTAGTTTCACTTATGAATATAAAAATGCCAATGGCGAGGACATCAAACTTACAAATGGATGTACTCTGTTAAGTGAACTTGATTTTAAGTGGAATACATTTGATGCAAGCGAAATAAGCGTTTCTGGTAGCACACTTAGCATTGCAGGAGAATGTGCAAACAAAAAGTTGGAATGTACTGTAACAGGTCCTGTCTATGATGAGGAACAGTTCAAGGTGTCTTGCTCTACAGAACTGACAGCTTCATATCCTGTTAGCTTTAACTGCCCTGGTAGTCTTGAGTTGGACCGCTATACAAAATACACATTTACATTGCCAAACCTTATTGGTAGCATCTTTGATCCTTCTCTTGTTGAATTCCGATTCCCATCTCTTGGTGGAGTGCCTATGGCTGTGGTAAGTTATGAGAAAAAGGATGGAATCTACAATTTTACAGCTTATGGTAATGTAGTTGGTATTGCTCCTTATCAGGTGTATTATGATGGTACTCTTATGAAGACAGAGGGTGGCGAGGATAATGGTACAGTTCAGGTTACCGCTACTGCTGCTATTCCTTATGGATGGTCTTGGTTCTCACTCTATGCAACAGAAGATGCTACTGGCGTTATGAAACTGAAGAACTCATCTAATGAGTACGAGTCTTGGGTAAGTGATAATATAAAAGAAATACGTTCTCAGTTTGAACTTCTTTATAATGATGCTACATTTGGATTTTATGGTGATATCAATGATATCAATGTTGCAGAAGGTATGTATAAGATAAAGGCTTCTATCCGAACAACCTTTAATCCTGGATATAATACATCTGTAGGTCTTGCATTGGTTAAGGATATCCATAAAGGCTACAACTGGTTTAACAACCCTTATCAGTTTGACATACCTTTGAGTCAGATTCCAAGTGCAATCAATATCACTCCAAAATCTGGAGACAAGATTATCGGTAAGAGCTCGTTCATAGAATTTGATGGTTCAAGATGGGAAGGTTATAGTTCATTTACTATTGAAGCAGGAAAAGGTTATATGTATTATTCTACAACTCCTGGTGTTGTTACAATGCGATTCAATCCTGACCTTGTTTATGTGGTTAGTAATACTGTGAATAAAAAGGTTCAAATGCCTTCTTCTGCTGTATCAAGCGCTCGCAGTCGTGTACCAGCTGTTGTTGAGACTTCACATTGGAGCTATGACGATTCCCAGTTTGCTGATAACATGACAATAGTCGCAACTCTTTCTGATATCTATTCACCAGAAGACTATTCAATAGGTGCTTTTGTCGGAAGTGAATGTCGTGGTGAAGGTTTTGCTTCTGAGTCTGGCAAGATGTTCATTAATGTTGCTGGTAAGGCGGGAGAGATGGTCTCATTCAAGTTGTACAACAAACAGACTGAAGAGGTCGTTGACCTTAACGAGACAATCAAGTACACAAGCGTTGTAGGTTCTCTTGATGAACCAGTTGAACTTAGTGCTGATGTTATGACTACAGGAATTTCTTGTATTCGTAATATAGAACAGGATAAGATTATGGAGATACATGATATTGCTGGCCGTAAAGTAACAGAAATGGAAAGTGGCATTTATCTCGTATCTTATAACCTTAATGGTGCCATAGTTACAAAGAAGATTAAGTGCGAATAATAGGGATTTGAAAGCAGGTCAAATAGAAGACGTCTATAGTCTGCAAAAGGTCTTACATACCCCTATTTATTTAAGTTATGCGATTTACCAAAAAGAAAACGACATTGTTGGCTGTGCTTTTGGAGATATGCTGTTCTGGTTTTGCTCAGAACATTTCACAGATCTCCAAAAGTTCACCACTTATCATATCTGGTGCTGTAGGTACTCAGAACACCTACCGGTATTCCTCATTAGGTGATGGTTTCTCGTCACCTATGAATAATGCTGTGTATGCCAATATGAATATCAATCTTTATGGTATTAGCATGCCTTTTTCTTTCTATTATACTAATAGCAGTCTCGATTTTAACCATCCTCATGTGGCTTTCAGTCTTAGTCCTTCCTATAAGTCTTGGCAAGGACATTTCGGTCTGTCGTCAATGGATTTCAGCAGTTATGTGATGAATATGTCGTTCAATGGCGTTGGACTTGAATATAACGATAAGAATTGGCATGGTGGTTTCTTCTATGGTCGTTTGCGAAATGCTGTCAATGATGATCCAACAGACCCTTATGCCCGTACCCCACAGTATAAGCGTATGGGATGGGGATTTAAGGCTGGCTATTCAGATAATAAGAAGTTCTTTGCTGACATATATTTATTAAGGGCTTATGATTGCCTTAGTTCCATTGACGTTTCTATGCGCAGCGTAGTTAGTCCTCAGGAAAGTTTGGTGTTCGGACTAAAGGCTGGTTATTTCGTGAATGACTGGTTGTCTTTAACGACGAACTTGGCAACATCTGCTTTTTCAACAGATACAGAGTCTGAAAGTATTCATACGACTACATTCTTTGATAATATATATGATACAAAGTATAGTACTCTATCGCGTTTTGCTGGCGACATTAGTGCTAATGTTGCATTACCATTCGTAAATGCGTCTGTTAGCTATCGTCTTGTCCAGCCTGACTACAATTCGCTTGGAACATACTATATGCTTAATAACTATCAGAGTCTTGGTCTTACAGCAAGTTCTTTCCTTTTCAAGAAAGTCTCTGTGTCAGGTTCATTGTCTTTGCAGTCAGACAATATATCAGGAGAGCAGTTATATACAACTACAGGATGTGTATATAACCTGTGTGCTTCTTCTCGTATTGCTGATAATCTTAATGTGAGCGCTCTGTACAATGGATATCATCAGAGCCAGAAGGATGGTACTGCTGAGATTTGGGATGTTTATAAGATTCGTCGACAAATGTCGAGCTTTAGTATCATGCCTTCGTATATGTTTGAGACTGTGGGACTGGATCATAGTGTAAGTCTTTCTGTCAATTATACGGAGAATAAGAACTTGAATCCTAATCTGCCTAATGAAAGTGATGTTCGCACGATGGCATTTGGCTGTACATATGGTGTGGATGTGGAATCTTTGGGTATGATGTTCACAGGGGCATTAAGTCATCAGGATTCTAAGGGGTATGGTGCTAAGTATTCGAGTGATATATGTTCAGTCACAGCAGATCGCTCATTCTTGAGTGACAACAGTTTGACAGCTTCTGCAACTCTTTCTTTGTGCAGTAATAGATTGTCTACAGGGTCTGATAATTTCTCTGTGGGACTAGAACTAAGTGCAGGCTACACTATTGATAAGGTTCATCTGTTCTCGGCAGATATTGGTGTCAATAAGTATAATGACGTTAATTCTGTTTTGCTTGGTACAAATGTTAAGGGAACTGATTTTACCGTTAGTCTTAATTACGCTTACACATTCAGTCTGATGCGATGACTTATTAATTATTGCTATTGAGAATTACGAATTAATATATGAGAAGATTGACAATAACATTGATGGTTGTGGTTAGCATACTTGTTATGCATGCCCAAAATGTGATGGTCTCTGTTGTTCCGGTACAACAGGTGTTACCACCACAGGCATTGACGTATATTGACAATCCAGGTAAGTTCTTTAACATAACTCTTACGAACGTGTCTTCCGAAACGCAGAATGTGTATCTGAGTATAAATGTCGACTGTGCTTATCCTGTAACCCAAAGCATGTTTTCTACTCCTAATAATATTCAACCTTCACAACCAATATCAATAGGCCCAAACAGAACTATACAGTTGAATATGGTGGATATGAAACGACTTTTCAGTCATCTCTCGTCTCGTAACATCTATGTTGCACCAAGTCTGCTAAGTGGATATGGCGGTGGCTCGTTTGGACTTCTCCCGGAAGGACGTTATCAGTTGACTGTCACTGCTTACAAATGGTCAAATCCTCCATTAGCAAGCCCTGTAGCAGTAAGCAATCCATCAAGTGGTGGTGCAATGTTTACTGTTAGCTATAAGGCTAAGGCTCCTGAGATGCTTCTGCCGTTGATGACGAGTGTTACAGATGGATATGCAGAGCTTGACCCTGTTAATGCTCTGTTCACGTGGAAAGAGTCAATAGTTACTTCCTCGATCATGAACGTGAGATATTCATACTCATTGAGAATCGTGGAGGTGTTGCCAGGACAACCTGTAGACTATGCAATGGATAATAATCCTTCAGTGTATAGGATAAGCAATCTGATATCTCCTACATGCGTCATTCCTTTGAATTACGTACAGAATCGTATGTCGCCAGATAAGTTGTATGCTGCGCAGGTAACGGCTGTGTCAAAGACTCTTGGTGCACTTGACTATGTCCTTGTAGACAACAACGGTAAGAGTGACATCAGATTGTTTAAGATTGTTCCTGTATTGCGTAAGACAGTTGAGCCACAGGATACTCTCAGAGATGAATTCCTTATGGAATTTACTGAAGGTATTGAAGAAATAGAAGATGATGAATACACTATTGAAGAGTATGAACTGAAGATAGAAGATTGCCTTGTTTCCGCTCTCGATATGGAAGAAAAAACGCGTCAGTGCGATTTTAATGCAAAGAGCAAGTTGCAGGAAATACAGACTGCTATTGCATCCATGCGAAAAATGACTTATGCGGCAGCAAAAAAGGCAGGCCTGACGGATAGAGCCAAAGATGCTTATAAAGCTATTGTAGAGCTACAAAATGAGGCAGAACAGGCTTCTGATCAGGCTGCTCTTGACTATAAGAATGCATATGTTGCTTTACAGAAGTTGGAGAAGCAAAGGCATAAGACTTCTGGTTCTTTAGATGGTACAGATACAAAGTCAATGTACGACATGTGTGTAACTGCTATAGGCAAAGCAAAAACAGCGGCAAAGAATGCTCAGGTATATTTCTCCAATATACAGAGTACAGAGTTTGTTGCACAAAAGAATATGAAGTATCTAAGAAAATAAGAAATGAAAACGTTATTGCATAAAATAAATGTTCTGTTTGCCTCAATGGTTACTTTAGTAACTGTTGCGTCATGTGGACTTGTCGACTATGAGTTCGATGAGAATCTGCAGGACAGTTATTCTATGCACTTAAATAAAGATACAGTTTTCATAATGCAGGGAGACACGTTCTCGCTATCTCCTGTATATACTCCAGTTCTTACCAATGGTGATGTGTTCTGGTCGGTAACAGATTCTGTATTGACTATGTCTGACAACGATATCATTGCTTCATCTGTAGGAACATCGTACGTGAAAGCTTTCTCTTCAGTCCAGAACCTGAAGGATTCTTGCTATGTCTGCGTAATGCCTAAGTGGGAATATTCACCATACGATTTTCAGGAGGAGATGATCGTGAATGCTCAAATTATGGTAAATGGTAAGATGTTTGACCCTGCAACGATGAAGGTGGCAGCCTTTGTTGATGACGAGTGTAGGGGAGTAGGCATCCTTAAGAAATATGGTGACAAAGAGTTTGTTCAGTTCCGTATAGGAGGACGTATGTATGACGAGAACCAGTTTGAAGTAGTTCGCTTCCGTATATATGTTAAAGATGAATTGCTTTGCGCTTATTTCCCTCTTAAACTTGTCTTTGACGGTGAGACGCATGGTTCATTGGAACAGTTCCGAATCCTTCTGTATGAAGACGAAGAGTACGAGGAATGGCAGTGATTAGCTTTAGCATTTGAAAGTTGAGAGTTCAGCGTTGAGAGTTTAGAGACTTTAGTTAATGATTAGTGCGTTCAGTTGTATGAAACACGAAGAAAAGGCTTTACCGCAAGCGGTCTGTAACTAAAACCTTTCAAAACAAAAGAAAACCTATTCTTGAAATTATATAAAGAACGGTTTTCCTCGGTTTTTATTTGTTTTCTTTGGTTTTAATTACAGACCGCAAGCGGTAAAATGCTTATCCGCACGGCAATTATGCATTATGAATTATGCATTATGCATTATGAATTAAATAGAAAAACCATATACCTCTAAAGCAAGAGATATATGGTTTTTATTATTCCACATCATTTATATGACTTAGTACCAGGTTGTATCTTCGTCCATTCCAAACTTATAGACCTTAGCTAATTTGATGTCAAATATAAGGGCAGAGTTTGGATGGATAGTGCTTGTTCCATCTTGACCATAGGCGAGATAAGAAGGTATGTACACCTTCCATTGGTCACCTTCTACCATATACATTAACGCTGTTGAGAAACCAACACCAACATTGTTTACACCAAATTTTGAAGGAACGTCGATATCCTCATTTAATGTGTAGCCAGTATATGATCTGTCGAATACATATCCTGTAGGATATGCAGGAGATGGAATCAGTTGACCTTTGTAATGTATTCGTACTGTATCGTTAAAGAGAGGTGAATAAGTACCTTTACCTTCAACATCCTTGTGAACATATATATAGTGGTTTTTGTTCTTATTGAGTTCTTCTATCTTTTCGTCGAACTTGTATGCACAAATCTTTAACCACTTGCCGTCTGTGTTCTTTTCACATTCCTGGGCAATAGAGTCTATATACAACTGGTTACGAACCTCCCAGTTGTCATAATCTGTTATTTCCTCTGTCTCTGAACATGAGACTAATGTGAGTAAAGAACTGCTGACTGCTAATAATAGAAGTATGTTGAATATTTTCTTCATAAGATAAACTTGAATACCTATTATTACTTAAGTCCCTTCAAGAGACTTGTTATAGAAACCTGGTCTTCGATAATGCCACGGAGCTCAGAGATTGCTACACGCTTCTGCTCCATCGTGTCACGGTAACGAAGTGTTACTGTGTTGTCTTCGAGAGTTTGGTTGTCAACTGTTACACAGAATGGAGTACCGATAGCATCCTGGCGACGGTAACGCTTACCAATCTGATCCTTCTCCTCATACTTACAGTTGAAGTGGAACTTGAGGTCGTCAATGATCTCACGAGCCTTCTCTGGAAGACCATCCTTCTTAGTAAGTGGGAATACAGCAAGCTTAACTGGAGCAAGTGCAGCTGGGAGATGAAGTACAGTACGAGTATCACCACCTTCAAGCTTCTCCTCGTCATAGCTGTGACAGATAACAGAGAGGAACATACGGTCAACACCGATAGATGTCTCGATTACGTATGGAGTATATGACTTGTTCTCCTCTGGATCGAAGTACTCAATCTTCTTTGAAGAGAACTTAGCATGCTGTGAAAGGTCGAAGTTAGTACGAGAGTGAATACCCTCTACCTCCTTAAATCCAAATGGCATCTTGAACTCAACATCTGTAGCTGCATTAGCGTAGTGAGCAAGTTTGTCATGATCGTGGAAACGGTAGTTCTCAGCACCGAAACCGAGAGCCTGGTGCCATGCCATACGACGCTCCTTCCAAGTCTTGAACCACTCAAGTTCTGTGCCTGGCTTTACGAAGAACTGCATCTCCATCTGCTCAAACTCACGCATACGGAAGATGAACTGACGAGCAACAATCTCATTACGGAATGCCTTACCAATCTGGGCAATACCGAATGGAACCTTCATACGACCAGTCTTCTGTACGTTGAGGTAGTTAACAAAGATACCCTGTGCAGTCTCAGGACGAAGATAGATAGTGCTTGCGCCTTCTGCTGCAGCACCCATCTCAGTCTTGAACATGAGGTTGAACTGGCGTACATCTGTCCAGTTACGTGTACCAGAGATAGGACATACGATTTCCTCATCAAGGATAATCTGCTTCATACCTTCGAGGTCAATGCCACCAGCAGCATTCATTACTTCCTGATAACGCTTCTCAAGTGCATCACGCTTTGCCTGATTCTCGAGTACATGCTCAGATGTTGCGCGGTACTGTGCTTCATCAAACTTGTCACCAAAGCGCTTCTTTGCCTTTGCTACTTCCTTCTCAATCTTATCCTCGTACTTTGCAATCTGCTCTTCGATGAGAACATCTGCACGGTAACGCTTCTTAGAGTCGCGGTTGTCAATGAGTGGGTCATTGAATGCATCAACGTGTCCTGATGCCTTCCAGATTGTTGGGTGCATGAAGATAGCAGAATCAATACCAACAATGTTCTCGTGAAGGAGAACCATGTACTGCCACCAGTACTGCTTGATATTGTTCTTGAGTTCTACACCGTTCTGACCGTAGTCATAAACAGCTCCGAGACCATCATAGATCTCTGAAGATGGGAATACGAATCCGTACTCTTTGCAGTGGCTAACCACTTTCTTGAAGATGTCTTCCTGTGCCATTATATTATAGTTTATTATTATTATCCAGTTGCAATTTTCTGTATTTCGTGCAAAGTTACGAGTTTCTTGCCAAAAAGTTGTAACTTTGAAACTTAAAATTATATAAAATGCTTTGAAAATGAAGAATACTGATATGACAAATTCTGCTGTTGAACTGCTGAAAAAGCTGATTTCGACTCCAAGCATAAGTCGAGACGAGACAAAGGCGGCAGATATTCTTAATGAAGAATTAAGAATGAAGAATGAAGAATTGAATAATATCTTTACTATTAATCGTCAAGGAAATAATATCTGGTGTGTGCCTAATGACTTTAATGAGTCCAAGCCAACCATATTGCTTAATGCACATATTGATACGGTAAAACCAGTTTCAGGATGGGTACATGATCCTTTTACTCCTTCTCTTGAAGGAGATGTACTCTATGGTCTTGGTTCAAACGACTGTGGAGGTGGACTTGTGTCTCTTATGCAGGTGTTCTTTTGCTATTGTGTGAAGGATTCTTCATTTAACTTGATCTACCTTGCTTCTTGTGAGGAGGAAGTGTCTGGCAAGAATGGAATAGAAAGTGTTCTTCCATTGCTTCCTAAGATTGACTTTGCAATAGTAGGTGAACCAACAGGTATGCAACCTGCCATTGCAGAAAAAGGACTCATGGTCATTGATGCTGTTGCCCATGGAAAAGCTGGACATGCTGCGCGTAATGAAGGTGACAACGCGATATATCATGCTATAGAGGATATCAAGTGGCTTTCGGAGTGGCAGTTCCCAAAGCAGACAGACTTGCTCGGACCTGTGAAGAATACTGTTACAATAGTTAATGCAGGAACTCAGCACAATGTAATACCAGATCAGTGTACTTTCACTATTGATGTGCGAAGTAATGAGTGCTATACCAATGAAGAGATATTTGATTTCTTACAACAGCACCTTAAGTCTGAGCTCAAAGCACGTAGTTTCCGTCTAAGTTCTTCCCGTATTGATAAGGACCATCCTTTTGTAAAAAGATGTATAGCAGAAGGACTTGTACCTTTTGGTTCTCCAACTTTAAGTGATCAGGCGCTAATGCGTTTTCCAAGTCTTAAGTTAGGACCGGGACAGAGTAGTCGTTCTCATACAGCAGAGGAGTATATTAAGGTTAGCGAGATTGATGAAGCAATAAGTCTATATGTGAAGTTGCTTGATGGACTCAGCTTGTAGTTGTTGATAGCATTTTTTTGATATTCCAGGTATTCTATAGTTCCTAGAGTTTCTGGAATTCCTAGAATTTCTAGAGTTTCTAGAGTTTCTAGAATTTCTAGAGTTTCTAGAATTCTACAATACCTATACTTACAATAAAAGAGAAAAGGTGTGGAGCATTTCTGCTTCACACCTTTTCAATTATTTAAGGTTTTGTAAAGAAATCAAAATTACTTTACGAGAGCACCTGCAACATTGTAAGTCTTGCCACCCTTAACGATAACAAGCTTGCCGTTAACCATCATCTTCTTTACAGAAGTGTTGTCTGCAGTTTCGATTGATTCGATAGCTGTAGTTTCATCGATTTCCCAAGTGATTGCCTTGATGTCGATAGAACCAACCTCTGCAACTGTCCACTGTAAGAATATAGATGAAACAGGACGGTCGATAACACATTCAGCGTATGTTGGATCTGTTTCGCTGATGCCGAGTGCTGGCCATCCGTCTGAGTTATCGTCAGCATACTTAACACACCACTGTGCTGTAGTAGGGATTGGCTGATTAGCATAAACGCGGAGAGTCTTCTTTCCTTCCTTGTTGAGAATGCTGTTGTCTACGTTAAGACCAGCCCACTGTCCCTTGAATGTTGCAACACCGTCAGTAACACCGTCAACGTTCATTGCAACACCCCAACCTCCAGGAGTGAAGATAAGTGGCTCTACTGTGTCATCAAGCTTAGTAGCATAAGCATTCTTGATGGCGAAGTTAGTAGGGTCTGTTGAAACGTTCTGGATGCTGAAGTCTGTGATAGAACCTACAGTAGCAAGGTCAAGAACGAATGTAGTAGTACCAACTGCTGCACCTCCCCACTGCTGAGCACCTGTAGCATCCACATAAGGAGTGTTGAAATAGAATTCAAGAGCCTCTTCGAACTCTACAGTTATATTCTTATAGATTGCTGCATCAAAGCTATTTGTTGTTGGTGCACATGAAGCCCACTGGCCAGAGAAGTTAAATACGCGTACTGCATCAGCTGGGATAGGGAGTTCACAGTTACCACCTGGGGCGATGTTGAACTTAGTACCAGCGATTTCTGGTTCAGCCTCAGCCTTAATAGAGAATGTGAGAGAAGCGAGTGAAGAACCTTCCTCTGCAACGATAGTGTTCTTGTAGATAGGTGTGAACTTGTCATCTTCTACACCGATTACCTCACCGAAAGCAACCTTGTTGATTACAAGAGTGTAAGTTTCACCTGGAGTGAGCTGTGAGATAGCTGCGTCAGTGCAGTCCTCGAAGTCAGTGAATGCAGTTACAGGAGTTGAGTTGCCATCCTTGTCGATGATAGCACCATTGATTAAGAGCTCTGCATCCTTTTCAATGCCTTCTGGACAAGCAATAGCAATATGGATTGACTTAGTCTCAGCGAGGTCGATTTCAGCACCTTCCTCAGCGTCGAATGTGATGTCAACAGAAGTGATAGATGGAACTGGTGCGTCTGCTACAGCGTAGAGCTTCATGCTTGTAACAGTTGTATTAGCCCAGTTAGCACCCTTAATAGCATTGATGTGAACGTATGGCTTGTTAGCGTCTGCAGCAGCCATAGCCTTCAAGTCATAGATGAAAGACTTGCTTCCGTCTTCGTTCTCCTCAATTGTGAGGTATGGGCTTTCACCAGTGATCTCAACATGGTTTACACCGTCAGCATCAGCATTATCTGGAGTCATCTCACGGTTGTACATTACTCGTGGAGTACCTTCTGTTACATTGAGAACGAGTTTCTCGTAATTTGTAAGGTCAGCGTAAGCGAACCACTTAACAGTAGAGAGACCGTAAACCATACCTGTAGATGTACCTACGTTGTAGTCAGAACCGATAGTAGCAGGAGTCTCGAGAGCCTCACCTGTTGTGTTGCTATAGTACTGGAAGAACATCTCCTTTGTAAGATCAGACTCAGCGAGTTCTGGTTCTGGTTCTGGTTCTGGAACTACCTTCTCACCGTAATAGAAGAGCTCGAAGTTATCCCAAACAGTCCAGTCACAACCGATGTGGTCAGTCTTTACGATACCGAACTTAAGCTTGCCGTCAGTAACCTCGACCTTGAGTTCTGTGCTATAGAATCCATTGCTGAAAGCATCAGCAGCTTCATTCTGTGAGAATGGAATCTTGATATTTGTGTCATATTCTGCAGCAAAAGCGATCTCGTCGTCCCAGATACTCTTGAGAGCAACAGTATCATTGTTTGCGTAAAGCTTAGAGTAGATAACCTCTGTACCATCTGCGTGAGCAGCCTTAGCTACATCGTTAGTGTTTTCTGTAGTGTTGTTATAGCGATAGAATCCCTGAACACTCAAAGAATAGATACCATTAGGAAGCTCAATTTCCTGGTATGTATCAAATGTCTGTGAGCTACCACCCCACATTTCAAGGTTCATGTTTGAAGCCAAAGAATCTTTTGCCTTAGCGTTCTTAGCAGGAGCATCACCCTTCCAAGCAGAATAGTCGAGGTTGTTACGGCTAAGGTTAGCGTCAGCAATAAGGAATGAAGCGTCAATTGGAGCATCCTCCTTAGCTTCTGCAAGACCAGCATAAAGCTCTTCCTTTGTAACGAACTTCCACTGAGCAGCGTCGTCAGTTGCATCCTCGCCCTTGAAGTTAACAACCAAACCTGTCTCTACAGTAAGATACTTACCGTTAACGTCCTTGATAGCAACGATACCGTCAGCTACCTTTTCAATAGTCTGTGGTGATGCTGCACCATCTACGAATACATTGTCACCAGCTCCAACGAAGTGATTGTTGCCACCATTAGAGATGTGAGAGTCGATAGTGTAAGTACCATCCTCAAGCATAGCAATAGTCATTGCCTGAGCAGTCTTTGTAACAGAAGCCTTTGTACCCCATGAGTTAGCACCATTGAGGTATCTGCCTGTTGCAACATTGATGATGAAGTAGTCTCCATCCTCAATTTTAGCAAGTTCAGGAGCAGCCTCTGTATACTTAACGTCCTTATATGAAAGCCAAGAGATGTTGTTGTCTGCATCGATGTTGTACTTGATGCTGAGAACACCGTTCTCGTCAGCGTTACCCTTTACAGCAACCTTAGTAAGGTACATCTGTGATGTTCCAACCTGCTCGCCACAAGCATTGACAGCTTCGCCATCACCTGCCTGAAGTGTGATTCCGTAAGGAGCAGCACCGTTCTGACCATTCTTAACACGAACACGAGTCCATGCTTCAACATCGTAAGCCTTACCAGCTACGAGTCCTTCAACCTTAGCCTCAAGAACATTTGCACCAAGTGAGTTGTCGTCACCAGTCCAGTACTCAAAGAATGGTACGAGGAAGTTAGAACCGTCGCTAACACCTTCTGTTGACCATGTGTTGATGTAGAGAGCCTTGTCAAACTTGTTTGCCTGCTCACCACCTACTGTCCATGGAGTAAGGAGGAAGTTGAACTCTGTGCTTGAGTGCCAGCCTGTAATAGCGTTAGGATTTACAATCTTCTCTGTGTAGTTACCTGCCTCAACAAGTCCCTTAAACTCAGCAGTCTTTGCAACCCATTCATCATAACCTTCACCGTAAATGTTTGTAGCATTTGCAAGGTTTTCGCGAGCCTCGATTGAAGCGCGATTTGCTTCGTCGATTACTCCCTGAAGAGCTGCAGTAACTGATTCTTTCTTAGAAGCTACATATTCCTTTACTGCCTCTACATCATAAGATGCGATGTATTCAGCATAGTCGTCCTCACTAACAAGCGCCCATGTAGCACCGTAAGCCTCAGGGTTTGAAACGTTGAGGTTAAGACGAGTGTCAGAGAGGTCCTGAATTACAGAAAGCTCACCTGTTGCACTTGCACCTGGATTAGTGATTTTGTAGAGGTTCTCACCAACTGATGTGATAACCCAACCCTTAACATTTGCACCGCCAAGGTTGTCAACCCAGATGTCTGTTGCATTGCCAGCAAATACAGCCTTCCATGCGTTCTGAGTTTCTACATAGTCGTTGAGAGTGTAAGTTCCATTGCCATTGTCAGCAATCTTGAACTTGTAGCCCTTTTCAACTGAAACACTTGCACGTGTATTCCAATCGTTTGCACCTAAAACGAATGCATGAGTCTCTACATTGTAGAGGTACTGCACTGTTTCTCCATCAGTTGCCAAAGCAGAAAATTTAGGAGCTGCTGGTTCCTGAGCAAACAAAGAAATTACACTGACCATCATGGTCATAAGAAAAAGAGTAAACTTCTTCATTTTAATTGGTTTGTTTTTTAAGAAAGTGAATTAATAAAGTTAGTTAAAATAATCGAATAATTGTTGTGAAAATGCAGACTTATCCATTTTATATGTGGATAGCCATACCAGTAACATATTTTTAGAAATGATGTTGAGCAGTTATTATTTAGGAACTTGGACAATGAAATTCATTTGTAAATGGTTTCCATAAATGAAATCAAAATGATTGTGTTTCTGTACATAGTTCTCATTTTACCGTGCAAAAATAGATAATTGATTTTTATTAACAAAGATTATTCGTAAAAAATGTGTGTTTTTATTTGATTTTTAAAAGAAAAAGGCACCGAATAATAATATTCGGTGCCTTGAATTCTAATTATGTAAAGAAAAACGAATTACTTTGCGAGTGCGCCAGCAACGTTGTAAGTCTTGCCACCTCTTACGATAACAAGCTTACCGTTAACCATCATCTTCTTAGCAGCAGGAGCAACTTCTGTCTCAACAGCCTCGATAACAGTAACCTCTTCTGCGATACCGTAGAGCTTCATGCTTGTAACTGTAGTGTTAGCCCAGTTAGCGCCCTTAATAGCATTGAGGTGAACGTATGGCTTGTTAGCATCAGCAGCAGCCATTGCCTTCAAATCATAGATGTAAGACTTGCTTCCATCTTCGTTCTCCTCAATTGTGAGGTATGGACTTTCAGATGTGATCTCAACATGGTTTACACCGTCAGCATCAGGATTGCTTGGATCCATATCACGGTTGTACATTACTCGTGGAGTACCTTCTGTTACATTAAGTACAAGAGTCTCGTAATTTGTAAGGTCAGCATAAGCGAACCACTTAACAGTAGAGAGACCATAAACCATACCTGTAGATGTACCTACATTATAGTCAGAACCGATAGTAGCTGGAGTCTCGAGAGCATCACCTGTTGTATTGCTGTAGTACTGGAAGAACATCTCCTTTGTAAGGTCTGACTCAGCGAGTTCTGGCTTTGGAGCTTCCTTCTCACCATAATAGTAGAGCTCGAAGTTATCCCAAACAGTCCAGTCGCAACCGATGTGGTCAGTCTTTACGATACCGAACTTAAGTTTACCGTCAGTAACCTCAACTGTAAGTTCTGTGCTATAGAATCCCTTGTCGAAAGCATCTGCAGCCTCATTCTGTGAGAATGGAATCTTGATATTTGTGTCATATTCTGCAGCAAAAGCGATCTCGTCGTCCCAGATACTCTTAAGAGCAACTGTATCATTGTTAGCGTAAAGATTAGAGTAGATAACCTCTGTACCATCTGCGTGAGCAGCCTTAGCTACATCGTTAGTGTTTTCTGTAGTGTTGTTATAGCGATAGAATCCCTGAACACTCAAAGAATAGATACCATTAGGAAGCTCAATTTCCTGATATGTATCAAATGTCTGTGAGTTACCACCCCACATTTCGAGGTTCATGTTGTTTGCCAAAGAATCTTTTGCCTTAGCGTTCTTAGCAGGAGCATCACCCTTCCAAGCAGAATAGTCGAGGTTGTTACGGCTAAGGTTGGCGTCAGCGATAAGGAATGCAGCATTAACTGGAGCGTCCTTCTTTGCGTCAGCAAGTGTTGCATAAAGCTCTTCCTTAGTAGCGAACTTCCACTGAGCAGCTTCGTCAGTTGCATCCTCACCCTTGAAGTTTACAATCAAACCTTCCTCAACAGCGAGATACTTTCCATTAACGTCCTTGATAGTAAAGATACCGTCAGCAACCTTTTCAATAGTCTGTGGTGAAGCAGCACCGTCTACATATACATTGTCACCAGCTCCAACGAAGTGGTTGTTACCACCGTTAGAAATGTGAGAGTCGATAGTGTAAGTACCATCCTCAAGCATAGCAATAGTCATAGCCTGAGCAGTCTTTGTAGCAGAAGCCTTTGTACCCCATGAGTTAGCACCATTGAGGTAGCGACCTGTTGCAACGTTGATGATGAAGTAGTCACCAGCAGCGATAGCTGGCTCTGGTTCTGGTGCTGCAGGAACAGTGAAGTTGTAAGTCTTAGTGTTAGAAGCAAGAGTAACCTTTCCTTCCTTCTCGTTCCAAGCAACGTTAGCAGCAATTACGAACATCTCTTTGCCACCGTTGATTTCCTGGTAGTCAGCAATAGTGATAGTCTTAGAACCGAAGTCAAATCCCATGTATGGAAGAGCTTCTTCCCACTGCTCCTTTGATTCGAAGGTGCTTGCTATACCTTCAATCTGACCTTTGAGTGCGTCTTCTGGAGTCTCGCCCTCATCCAACCATTCAGTAGTCTTAGCTATTACTACGAGAGAGTACTCTGCATTGTCAGAAGCAACAGTAACAACACCGTCAGTCTCTGTGATGTCAACTGTAGCCATAGCGAGTTCTGGAACTGCAGGAGCAATTGCAGCGATAGCCCAAACACAGTTACCATTAGCAGTAGTCTTGTTGCCGTAGCAAGCAGAACCTGCAGCCTTGTCTGCTGCGTTTGTTCCAAGAAGACCGTTCTTACCGTTGATAGTATATCCTCCTTCTACTGGAGAGATAGTCCATCCGTATGCCTCAGCACCTGCAGTCATTGACCATGTGTTTGTGCCAGCATATGCTACATATTCTGTACCATTAGTGATAGCGTAAGTGCCACCTTCCTGCTCAACAAAGTAAACAGCAGTACCTTCTTCCTTAATTCTAATACCGTCCTCAGTAGAAACAGAAAGCTGTGCGTTCTCAGCAACAGGGAGTGTGAGTGTATAAGCCTGATCAGCCTTTGGTGCAGTCATCTTTGGAGCGAAGGCATTTACTGCATTTGCAAGATTCTCTGCTGCTGTAGCAATGCTTTCCTTTGTTGCACCTTCTGCTGTAGTTGCAGCCTTAGCGTCAGCAATTGCATTGTTGATTGCTGTGAACTCGCTCTCAGCATACATGAAGATATTATCTCCTACAGGATACTTAGCAATAGTTGCTTCGATAGCCTCGATATCCTTGTTGATGTTTGCAATGGCAACCTCAACCTCAGATGTCTTTTCAAGATCTACACGGTCGATGAAGAGATGCTGTGAAGCACCTGAACCAACGTTAGCACCTTCGTAACCTAAAGATACTGTAACTGTCTTCTCTTCTTCAAGAGTGAAGCTGATATTCTCAGTCTTCCACTCGCCTACAGCGTAATTCTTTGTAGTGGCAAAGATCTCTTTGTCATCAATTGTTACACCGATAAGGTTCTTTACAAATGCAGTTGTTCCAGCATAGTTGTAAACAGGAACAGAAAGAACATAGTTACCAGCAGGAAGAGTTACGTTCTGAACATACTTGACAGTTCCTGTCCAAACACCTACCAATGCGAGAGCATTTCCATTTGTTCCTTCTGGACCTTCAGCAGGAACCTTGTATGCATCACCACCGATAGTAGTAGCAGAACCGTAAGCTACAACACCTGCAGCACGTGCGTCACCATTTTCAACACCGAAAGACCATCCTGGTACTTCCTGCATCTGGTTAACCTCACCATCTTTAGCGTATGTAGCAATGTTAACATCGCCAACTACACCATCCTTGAAGTCATTGTTTACAATAACAACTGCAGGTGTAGGGTCAACTGGATCAACTGGATCAACAGGATCAACAGGGTCAACTGGATCAACTGGGTCAACAGGGTCAACTGGAGCAGCCTCGTAGTTCTTCAATGCAATGATATTCCACATTACAAAACGCTTCTCACAAGTGATTGTGAATGTAGTCTCTTCTGTGGTAGCCTCACCAAGGTCGATTACTATTTCAGCATCTGGCTCACCAACAAGTGTGTATGGAGAGTTTCCTGTGATACCATCATTAGTGATGATGTCTTTTTCTGTTACGACAGTTTCTCCTTTCTTAAGGATGAGTTTCTGGTCGTTAGCACCTTTCCAAGCCAAAGCTGAAAGCTTGATGTACTTTGCACCAGCAGGAACTGTTAAATCAAATGAGCCAGCAACCTTTGATGTACCTGCCTTGTAAGCATTTATACCATTAACGGTAACATCGTCGTATGCGTTCGCATTTGTAGTAACTGTTACTTCAAGTTCATTAGTCTCCTTGTAAAGTTCAACTTCACCGAAGAACTTGAAGTAAGCCTTATCTGCGATAGAAGCAGATGCAACCGAGTGGTTGAAGTAATTGTTACGATTAACGTTCTTGATTACAAAACCACCATCTTCTGCCTGTACGTCCCAGAGAGCACCATTCTCGCAGTCCTGTCCGTACTTTGTTCCGTCACCAAGACCAAGGGTGAATACTATGTTCTGTCCAGCAGGCTGGAAATTAACGTATCCCTGTGTTCCGTACTTTTTGAAATTAACTCCGTCTTTGTTAAACATCTGCATTGTGTAGATGTTTCCTTCGACACCAGCCTTTGTGACTTTAGCGAACTTTGTGTAGATGTACTCGTCTCCGTTCAGATCTGACAACTTTCCAGCAGTCATATCATGAACGTCATCGTGATTGTAGAGAAGGTTGTCGCCAGTTGCAGCGTCCACAAGAACAAAAGTCTTGCCGTCAAGTTCTGCGGCACTACCAGTGTACTCGGAAGCTGACTTTACTCTGAGATAACCGTTCTCTGCCTTCGAGTCAGAGTCGTCTGTAACAGACATCTCTGAAGCAAACGAAGCAAGTGAACTGACCATGGTGAGAACCATAGTCATGAAAAAAAGAGTAAACTTCTTCATTTCTTTTTGGTTTTTGTTAATATTTAAGTTAGTTAATAAATTTATTTTATGCACTATCACTTAAAGTGACGTCGTTATTTCTTTTGTGACTACGTAATACATGTAAAAATCGTTGCAAAGGAACGAAAAAAAACACATAAAAACAAAGAACAACTGCTGTAATCAACTCGTTGCAATTAAATAAGGTGCAAAAGTGCTGTATTTGCTCTCTACACATTATAGTTGATGACAAATAACATCACTTTATTATGCCTATAGAATGATTTTTTTCACTTCTCCGTTTTTGTACTTGACAATGTTTATACCTTTGCCAGTCTTGTACCTCTTGATGCCATTGACTGAATATATAGAAGACACACCATCTGATGTGCTCTTTGAAGATGGCAGGTTCCCAATACCCGTAACAGTTTCTTCGTTCTCTATAAGGGTGAGCCTAAAGCTATCTGCCACAAACCAGCGTGCAGGCATAGCGCCGAAGTTTTTGACTCCAATAGTTAGCGTGCTGTCTGTTACAATAATTTCTGGTGTGGTGAAGTCACTAAAAGTGTTACCACTTTCCTCTACAAGTACCTTTACGGTATCATTCCCGCTAATAGCATAAAGACCGCATGATGGTACAAAAGCGTTGTCAGTTGAACTCCTCGAGTTATATGCCTGACAGGATATTGTATACTTACCATTCTGTAAGCCCGTTATTGTCTGGTAATAGTTGAAAGACCTGTCTTCATCTTTTATGTTATTGCCAGCCCAGTATTCAAATGACACATTGTTAAGGAGAGGACCATTACCTCCATTAGGTTTCTCACAGGTCCATCCTGTAGAACTATTTACGTCAGGGTTCACTATTGCTGCAGTCATGTCTGTACCTGGTGTCTTTTGTGCTTTCGTAGCAACCACGTAAATGGAATCTAAAAGATGTATTTCCTCCTTTGCATCTGTAATGACACAGTCCTCATATCTGCAGTATACTTCTTCTGCAAGTCTTTGAAATAGTTCTTGTCCTGTCTCGTCAAGATTAATGTATCTGTTATATGACTCAATGAAATTATTGTAGTAGTCTATAGACTTCTTTGCAAGGACTAATTCCTTATTGAGAGTGTATACGTATTTCTTGTATGACTCAACGGTATTCTCGTTCTCGATGAAGTCTTTGTCCTTTAGTATTTTCTTGAGCGAATCCTTTATTTCCTGGTTTATTGTATTCCTGATAATACCTTCATACTCTGTGTTGGAGATGTCGAATGCTTTCTTATATCCGGCTAAATCCAGGTCTTTGACGTATGTTAGTGTTAGGTTGTCCCAACAGCACCACAGTGTGTTCGACCTTTCAAGTCTTGTACCAATCCTGATAGCGCCGTTGTAGGTCGTAGACTTAAGATCCTTGACTTCATACAGGTTCATTGAGAATGATGCACTCGCGTCATTTACGGAGTTCTCGTTTTGTGTTCTGTTGTAGAAAATCTCAGCCTCCTCGTCAATGTATAGTTCTGGATAATATGATGTTCTTGTACCGTCAAGACGGTAGAAACCTTGTCCTTGTAGTAAGTATGTGCCACATGGGATTGCTTCGAGAACCTGATACACGTCAAATGGAGTGTGGTAGGCAGAAGCACATGGCATGAGTGGATTGCCAGCAGAAAGGTTGATGTCGGAAGTGACATTTGCTCCACCAATAGTCCAATATGACTCTTTGTAACTTGATGTGAAGGAGCTGAAAAAGTCTGCGTTTCTTATAAGGAAAGTAGCATCGCTTCCTTCCTTAAGTGCTAAGATTCGATCTTCTTCATTTATTATTTTCCATTGTGCCCTTCTGTTGTTTATGTTTGTGGTAGTGTTTATGTATGTAGATGAACCATCAGAGCAAATGTAGTTGCTCCCGTCGTATGTGATGGCATAGTTTCCATTGCTTGTTTCTATGAACTGCCATGTGGTTTCTTTGGACTTCAGGTTTAGATTAGTGCCAAGAAAATGACTCTCATTGTCCATATAGACATGAGTGTCGATAGTGTATAGCGAATCGTTAACAGCTTTTAGAACAAGGGGATGCTCGTGTTTCACGAGTGTTGCTTGTGCACCGCTGCTACCTCCTATACCAAGGTATTGGCTTGTGTTGGAGTTGAGAAAAAAATACACGCCGTCCTTAAACTGTGCATTTGCTTTTCCTATGCAAAGGATACAGAAAATGACTGTTGATAATATTCTGTAGTAAATATTCATAATATCTGTCTTCCCCTTTTAGTGAGTTCTTAGTTGCTTAGAATAGCCATACCCTTTGTTACGGCTACTGGAAATGTGAGAATCACGGCAAAGGTAAAAAAAAGAAAGGATGTTAGCAAATCTATGTACTTTAAAATAGCAAAGGGCTCAAGATTGTCTTGAACCCTTTGCCTATTTGTTGCTTTTTGAATTATCTTTCGATAGTCTGCTCACGGTCTGGACCTACGCTGACAATAGCGATAGGTGTCTCAAGTTCTTTCTCAAGGAATGCGATGTAATCCTTGAACGCCTGTGGGAATTCTGCCTCTGAAGTCATCTTTGTGAGATCAGTCTTCCATCCTGGCATCTCAACATATACAGGTTCTACATCGTCAATCTCGTATGGGAAGTAATCGATGACGCTACCGTCCTTGAGCTTATATGCTGTACATGCCTTGATTGTGTCAAAGCCGTCGAGTACGTCGCTCTTCATCATGATGAGTTTAGTAACGCCACTTACCATGATAGCATATTTGAGTGCTACGAGGTCAATCCAACCGCAACGACGTTCACGACCTGTGACTGCTCCGTACTCGTGACCGATGGCACGTATTGTTGCACCTGTCTCGTCGAAGAGTTCTGTTGGGAATGGACCTGCACCGACACGAGTACAGTATGCCTTGATGATACCGAATACGTCACCTATCTTATTTGGTCCCACACCAAGACCGATACATGCACCAGCACAGATTGTGTTAGATGATGTCACGAATGGGTATGAACCGAAGTCAATGTCGAGCATTGTACCCTGAGCACCCTCACAAAGGACAGACTTGTCCTGCTTGAGAAGGTTGTTGATTTCATGCTCTGAGTCGACGATAGGGAACTGACGAAGATACTCGATACCTTCCATCCACTTCTTCTCTACCTCAGTAATATCATAGTCTGTATAGTTGAGTGACTTGAGTATAGCCTCATGGCGAGCTTTTGCTGCAGCATACTTAGCGTCGAAGTTGTCGAGGATATCACCTACACGAAGTCCGGTTCGGCTTGTCTTGTCTGAATAAGTAGGACCGATACCCTTACCAGTAGTACCTACCTTGTTCTTTCCCTTCTGTGCCTCATATGCAGCATCGAGCAAACGGTGAGTTGGCATGATGAGGTGAGCCTTCTTTGAAATGTGAAGACGACTCTTGAGCTCGTGTCCTGACTTCTCAAGATCCTTTGCCTCGTCCATGAAGAGGTCTGGAGCGAGAACAACACCGTTACCAATAATGTTGACCTTGTCACCCTGGAATATTCCCGATGGGATAGAACGAAGTACATACTTCTGTCCTTCAAACTCGAGTGTGTGTCCAGCGTTAGGACCTCCCTGGAAACGAGCTACTACATCGTAGCGTGGAGTAAGTACGTCAACTACCTTTCCCTTACCTTCGTCTCCCCATTGGAGACCAAAAAGAACATCTACTTTCATTTTATATATGTATTTGTTAGAATTTTCATTTGTCTGTGTCCTGTGCCTGCTTGTTCAACTCTGATGCGGCAGCAGCCATGGCTGCAAGCTTTTGCTTTGCCTTTTGCCATCTTGCCATCTTTGCCTTGCACTTTGTGCATACTCCATAGATGTATGTGCTGCTTCGCTCCTTTGTGAATCGAGGCGTCTTGGCCTGCATAGCGATATTAGTGATACTTGTGTCATGCAAATCGTGTATCTCGTTACACTCGGTACAGATATAATGACTATGAGGCTCTACCTTGAATGCGTTCTCGTAGAGCGCTGCGCTTTTGATTATCGGATGGCAGTAAACAAGACCAATCTCGGCGAATAGGTCAAGTGTCGTGTATACTGTTGCCCTGTTGACCTTGAAATTGTCAGGAGTCATAGCTTGTATCTCGTCAGCAGTATGGTGTCCTGTGGTGTTCAGTACAACCTTAAGGACAGCCTCTCTTTCTGGTGTGTGGCGCATCTTGTGACTCTCTATATAAGAGTTCAAAATGGCTTTTGCTCCTTCAAATCTCTTGTCTGTATCCATATCACTAACTCATAAACCGCACAAATTTATTACTTTTCTGCCACTACGACAAATAATCTGCAATTTTTTTGACCTTTTCTGTGTTAACTTCACTTTGTGAAGCAAATATTTGTAGTGCTTTGAAAACTTGAGTTCTTAGAACTGTCGATTTGTTTGCCGATTCTGTGTCTTCTGTATTGTATTGACTGAGGACTGTTGATGCCTGGTCGAGAAACTCGTCAGCACTTCTTTCTGTCAGCTCTCCTTTACGAAGCACGTGGCATAGGGTAAGGTATCCACAACATTGAGTCATCTCCTTGTCAGATGCCATCCACTCAAATGCTTTGATTGATGCATACTTCAGTCTTCTCATCATGTTCATGCAGAAGATCTGCGCAATCTCTATGGTCTTGATGTCTTCAATCCAGATGTCGCATAGTTCCTCATCAAATCGTTCTGTTGGCATAAGTATGGTGGCAAGTATTCTGCATTCACGTACACTTTCTTTCCAAAGCGCTTGTGCAAGTTCATGACTTGCCTCGAACTCCGAAGCGATATTGATTATTCTTGGAAGCTCGACACCAAAGTTCACTCTGTAGTCATCGGACTGCCTCATGGCAGAAGATGCTATGCCATTCATGTTGGCACGAAGCTCTTTCTTGATGTCTATTATTGTATCTTTTAATTCTTTACCTTCCATTATTCTTTACCTTCCATTATTCTTTAAGTTCCATTAGTATGTGAATGATTTATCGCGCGCGATAAATAGTTTTCAACTAAATTGGAGAAGAACCTTTTTGTGTTATTTCTTAGGGTGTCCAGTTAATCGTGCTTGTTATTACCGCAAGCGGTCTGTAATTAAAACCTTTGAAAACCTTTCAAAACAAAAGAAAACCTATTCTTGGAAATGCAGAAAAACTGTTTTCCTCGGTTTTCTCTTGTTTTCTTTGGTTTTAATTATAGACCGCTTGCGGTAAAGTTTTTTGGTACAAGCAACTGGACACCCTAATTATTTCTTCAATCTACGCATGCGCGATAACTGAAGGAGATAGTTTTTTTCTTCGTCCGCGCTTGCGCGATAATATCATCGAACTCCGGTTCCTTACTTCACAGAATAGTCCCTTGAGTATCTGAGCATCTGCTCTGCATAACCCTCGTTGTAAGTAACGTTTACATCGATGATTTCGCCATCTTCGTTCTTGACAGCCTTGTACAAAGGATTGATGAATCCCTTGTAAGGAGCAATGTTGAGTTTTGCGTATCTATCAAGTATTTCCTTGTGCAGTTCAGGGTCAATCTTTACGCCGTAAGTCTCAACAAGGTTCTTTGCTGCATCGTAGTCACCTGTACTCTTGATACGCTGAATCTCTGCGAGGAGTTCTCCGAATAGGTCACGAAGACGGATGTAGTTGTTGATTTTAACGTATGTTTTTCCGTTTTCATTAACCATTTCAACGATGTTTTCTGCTTTTCCATGTTCAAGTGCCCAGCGAGCTATAAGAGCACGATTTCTCATGTGTGCTTCCTCAATGTTGTTGCCTATGTTGATACGAACAAGTTGAGTCATGAGACCATTCATCATCTGACTATAGTAGCATGACTTGTATGCTTCTGCATTTGGAGTAAGACCAAGTTCCACAAGTTTTGCATCAGGAAGATAGTACAGAGCAAAGAGGTCAGCGCGTGCTTCCTCGATAGTTGAACCGTATGCCTTAAGGCTGTCCCCGTCCACTCCATCGAGAAGTTTTCCACTTCCATGTCCAAGGCATTCGTGAAGGTCGGTATGTAGATCGTCGCACACATCGGCATACTTCTCTATGAGTTCCTTTTCTTCCTTTGAATAGACGAATTCATCGGTCAAACCGTTTCCTTTGGCTGCCTTGTTGTATGCGTCTGTAAGGTTGCCTATTGTGACACTCTTTGAGCCATGCTCCTTGCGAACCCAATCTGAGTTAGGCAGGTTGATGCCGATTGCCGTAGAAGGGTAGAGGTCTCCAGAGAGAATGGCTGCATTGATAACCTTTGCGGTAATACCCTTAACCTTGTCTTTCTTGAAACGTGAGTCAACAGGACTGTGGTCTTCGAACCATTGTGCATTTTCACTCAATGTCTCAGTACGCTTTGTTGCCTCAAGGTCCTTGAAGTTTACGATACTCTCCCATGAACATTTAAGACCGAGCGGATCACCATAACACTCGATGAAACCGTTCACGAAGTCTACGAGAGGTGCTGTGTTCTCAACCCATGCTATAGAGTATTCATCGAATGCTTTTAGGTCTCCTGTCTCGTAGTATTTAACCAGTTTATCTATTACCTCCTGCTGCTTTGCATCCTCTGCATATGGACGTGCAAGTTTAAGATACTTTGTAATCTGCTGGAGTGTCTTTCCGTATTTGTTGCCTGTTGTCCACTTGTCCTCGTAAATGTATTTTCCGTTTATTACCATTCCATCCGGATGGCACTCGTCCCCCTTAGGGGAGGTTGGGAGAGGGGCTGCTACAAGTGTGCTGTTCATTCCGTACATCACAGGACGAAGCGAATCACCTTCCTGCTTCTGCTTTGCATAGAAAGTTTCAGCCTCTTCCTGAGTTACCCCCTGATAGTAGTTGCATGCAGATGTCTTGAGAAGATCCACTCCCTCAGCAAGATTTACTCTCTTCTGCATCACTTCTGGGTTGAATATTGTATTACATATTGCATCAAGTTCTTTGCTAATGTCTTGAGAGCCCTTTAGCGCAGGAACCTTGTCAATCTGTTCCCTTAGCCATTTCTCGCTAAAACCAGGGACAAACTTGTCGCATCCGTAGTGGTGATGGATACCGTTCGAGAACCATACTCTCTTCAGATAAATCTCCATAGCGGCGAATTCATCGGATTTTCTGTCAACCTTGGTTGATGTGTATATCTCCTCAAGGATGTGTCGAATCCTAAGGTTGAAGATTCCATTCTGGTCCCAGAGGATATCTCTACCCCAAAGAGCTGCTTCGTGGAGATAATACACAAAAGTCTTCTGCTTTGTTGACAGACTCTCAAATCCATTTACCTTGTAGCGTAGCATTTGCAGGTCTGCAAATCGCTCGTCAGAATAGTTGAAGTTGTCTGTCTGTGCTGTGCCACTGACAGAACTCAAACTAAGTATAAATGCCATAATTAGAGTTGTTTTGTTCATTAAGTAAGTGATCAGTTTTTTTTATGATGTATTCATCAATCCTCATTCTTCATTTTCCTAAGGCTTCTTCTGTACACTTCAGGAGTTCCGCCAGCATATTTTCTGTAGGCGGTAAAGAATGAAGCCTTGTTCTTGAATCCTACAAGAATACCTATCTCCTCAACGGTCATAGAATCTTTCCTCGGATTCTTGAGATATTTCTTGGCATCTTTTATTCGTGCTGACAGTACAATGTCCGAATATGAGCAACCAAACTCTTTCTTGATTATTCTTGAAAGTGCATAATTCTCTATACCCAGCATTTCTGAAAGTTTAGTGGCAGAAAAGTCTGGATCACGGTATTTCCTCTCCTTCAGGAGTATCTTTTTAATTCTCTCTTTCATAACAAATGCAAAGTTATTGTTTTTTATTTACTTTTCTCTTCCAGCAACAGAAAAAAGTCAAAAATCTTTACTTCTGCAAGTGTTTTCTTGTTTTCTTCAGAGGAATTGTCATTTCACGTGGAAAATTTGACTTGTATGTGTTACAGAATAATGCCCAAAAATGTCACAACGACAGTCCCCATAGTCCTAACCATGTTCCCCCTTTTAAGGGGGGGGACGGTTAGTGACTAAAGTAATGGACTAAAAGTTGAATTTCGCGATTTTACAATTCTTCTTGAATTTGGTTGAAAAGAAAGAACGAAAATGGTTCTTCTTCAATTTCGTTGAAAGCTGTAAAAAACGATAATTTAGAAAATAGATTCTCCTCCCTTTTTGCTTATAGATGTGACTGAAAGCAAATTAACCAGCAAATTGTTCAGCAAATTTTCTGAATAATTTTCTGCATAATTTGCTTTCTGTTAAATGAGATTTTGTTTTTTTTTCTGTTTTTGTCTGTTTTTTTCTTCGTCCGCGCCATGCGCGATAAATCTTTTTCAACGAAATTGAAGATGGACCGACTCTACAAGGTTTCCCCGAGGAGCACTCGAGGAGCGCACACGAATTGCTGGAGAATTGTGTGTGATGCTCGAGTAATTCTCGTGCACTCCTCGTACACTCGGTGTATTTCATCCAGATTGTCAACTACTGATACTATCTCTCCTTCGTTACTCACAATCTTTTTTTCTCCCTAAGTGAAAAAATATCCTCAAAACTCTTGACAACGCCTTCTTGATTTATTACCTTTGCAAGGTAATTCTAATTCATGATTTTTTATTTCTGCGTATATGGTACTTGATGCTTATTTGACTGTAAGTAAGTGATCATAATTATTTTTATAATAGATGCTCTCTATTTGGAAGTAGATTTTCGTATTCATTTGAAGGAGCGATGCGGGCATCGTGACTGAAAATGAAACGGAAAGATACGACAAAGAGAGTGCAGATATTATGAAAATCACTTACTGTAATATTATAAAATAATTATGATTACTTACTTAACTACCTTGATGTTAAATCGTTCTGCTTCTGCTATCCAATCGATTATATCTCGATTTCCCTTCGACTTAACTTAGATGTGACTTAGATGTAAGTTCGCTCTAACTTCGTTCCTGAAGCGAAGAAATATCGAGAATTGATCGAACATAAAACAGCCTCAAAACGAATTAATAACTATGACACGTCGATTGGTAAACCTACATGTAGCGAGATTCTATGCTTGTGGTTCGTAGGAAATAATCAAATTGACTTTATTTACCCTCAAATCGTTGCCTTTTTGTCATAATTATACTAATTTTGCTGCTTTAATTAACATTTTTTTACTTTTTGGTGCGAAAAGTCTTCAAAAATGACTATGTTTGCCGACGTTTTACGATAAAATGAATTTCTAATAACTGTTTTAGACGATTTTCTTAAAGGCAGGTGAGAAAAAACAAGTCATTATGAATCCTCTTTTACGAAACATATTTATAACTTTATAATAACTAATTTTTTAAACAGAATGGGAAAAAGATTATGGTTGTTCCTTACTATCTGTGTTTTCGCAGTTAGTATGGCGTTCGCCCAGCAGAAAGTGACAGGTACTGTCTATGAAGCTGAGACAGGCGAACCTGTAGTTGGTGCATCTGTTAAAGTGAAAGGTACAAATATTGGTGCTGCTACAGACATCAATGGTAAGTTCACTATTGCAAATGTGCCAAATTCTTCAAAAACTATCATTGTTTCATACATCGGTATGGCAACAAAGGAAGTAGCAATCAAGCCAACCGTAAAGGTTATGCTTGAAAGCGCATCAAATGACCTTAATGATGTTGTCGTAACAGCATTGGGTATCAAGCGCTCTGCTAAGGCACTTGGTTATTCTGCAACACAGGTGAAGGCTGACATCATTACAGAGACACGTTCTAATGATATCATGTCAGGTCTTGCTGGTAAGGTTGCTGGTGTGCAGATTAATACTGCTTCTGCTCCTGGTTCATCTAACTCTGTGGTTGTTCGTGGTTTCCAGTCTATCAGTGGAAATAACCAACCTTTATACGTTATCGATGGCGTTCCTATGGATAATGGAGCAAGTTTCAGTTCTGATGGTTTGAACTCAGGCTATGACTTCGGTAATGGTGCTAATGAAATCAACCCTGACGACGTAGAGTCAATGACAATCCTCAAGGGTGCAGCTGCAACTGCACTTTATGGTAGCCGTGCTGGTAACGGTGTTATCATGATTACTACAAAGAGCGGTGCTCGTAGCTCTAAGGGAATCGGCGTTGAGTACAATGGTGGTATGACTTGGGAGACTGTTCTTCGCGTACCTCAGGCTCAGAACCAGTTCGGTATGGGTTGGTATGGTGACAAGACTGACGATGAGAACGGTTCTTGGGGTCCTGCCTTTGATGGTTCTGTACTTAAGTATGGTTCTGTCTATGACCACTCTCAGCAGATCAAGTCTTATCTTCCAATAAAGAATAATATCCGTGATTTCTTTGATGCAGGTTTCAAGTTCCAGAACAGTGTTAGCGTCAGCGGTGCTTCTGATGACAATAATAGTACATTTGCAGTTTCTCTTTCTCAGATAAACGAGAATGGTATTGTTCCTACAGATGCTGATAGCTATAGCAAGTATACTTTCAGTGCTCGTGGTACACATAAGATTAAGGACTTAACAATAAGCACAACTTTGAACTATTCTTCACAGGATACAAAGGCTGTACTTACAGGACAGAAGGAGAGCTCTATGTATAATGCTATCATGCAGACTCCACGAGATATCAGTATCGTAGAGTATAAGGATCTTAGCAATGTATTCCATACTCCTGGTTATTACTACACTCCTTATGGAATCACTAACCCATACTGGATTCTTGAGAACTACCAGAATGATTATGCTTCAGACCGTTTCTACGGAAAACTTCAGTTCGATTATGACTTCTTGAAGTATTTCAAGGCTACTTACCGCATTGGTCTTGATACTAAGACATACCATAACAATATGGGTACTCCAAACTTCCAGACATTGTTCGGTGATACATATCTTGGATTGAATGGTGCTTCTACTTTTGAAGGTGTTACTGGTTTGGTGAGACAGAGAACTTATCGTAACCGTGAAATAAATCAGGATGCTTTCGTTACTTTCGACATGCAGGCTAATGAGGACATTCATGTTAATGCAGTTGCTGGTATTGGAATTCTTGATAAGAGATATTCTTATGTAAATGCACAAGTTACAGGTTTGACAATCCCTACTTGGTATAATTTGAAGAACTCTTCTGATATTCCTACTGTTTCTCAGTATCTGGAGAAGTATCGTATGTTTAGCTTCTATGGTCAGGCTGAGGCTTCATGGAAGGATATGGTGTTCTTGACTGCAACTGCTCGTAATGACGCGTCTTCAACACTTCCTTATGAGAATCGTTCTTATTTCTATTCTGGTATTACTGGTTCTTTCGTGTTCTCTGAACTTCTCGATGCAGAGCTTAAGAAAATCATCACATTTGGTAAGTTCCGTGCTGCTTGGGGTAGAACAGGTAAGGATGCTGATCCTTATTTGATTAATTCTGTATATGCTCAGGGAACAGCTTCTTCAAGTGGATGGGGTGAATCTAAGTTCCCATTCAGCAAGACTGGTACAAATGCTTACTCAGTAGGTAACCGTCTTGGTAGCAATACTCTTTCTCCTGAGATGACTTCTGAGTTTGAGCTTGGTCTTAACATGGCATTCCTTGACAATAGAGTAAGCTTTGACCTCGCTTATTATAATCGTATTACTGATAAGCAGATTATTGCTCTTGAGGTTGATCCTTCTGCAGGTTACACTTCAATGACATCTAACTTCGGTAAGATTCGTAACCGTGGTGTCGAGCTCCTCATCTCTGGTACTCCAATCAAGACTCGTGACTTCACATGGGAGTTGAGATACAACTTCACTAAGAACAATAATATGGTTTATGACCTCCCTGCTGAACTTGGTGGCGAGACAATCATCTACGGTCTTGGTGGTGGAACTGGTCTCTATGCTATCGAGGGCGATGAACTTGGAGTGTTCAAGGCTTATACAAGTCGCAAGACTGATGATGGACGTGTGATAGTTGACGAGAAGAGTGGTCTTCCAGCTTCTACTGATGACCTTGTAAGAGTTGGCTCAGCAAATCCTAAGTTCACTATGGGCTTTGGTACAACATTGCGCTACAAGTCATTCTCTTTGTCTGCTGACTTTGACTATCGTAAGGGTGGTGTGATGTATTCACGTACTCGTAACATCATGGACTTCACAGGTAATGCAATCCAGACAGCTTACAATAACCGTAACCCATGGATTATCCCTAACTCTGTTGTAGAGAGCAAGGATGACAACGGAAATGTAACTTATGTAGAGAACACTACTCCTCTTAATCCAACAAATATCTATAACTATTGGAATAATGGTGGTCTCGAACTTGATGCTGCAGATCTTGTAGACAAGACTTACTTCAAGCTTCGTAGTGTAGCTCTCTCTTGGGATCTTCCTAAGCATTGGCTTGCTGGAACATTCCTTACAGGAGTTCGTCTTACTGCATTCGGAAGCAACCTCTTTATGTGGACTCCAAGCAGCAATACCTTTATTGACCCAGAACTTTCTTCTTTCGGTAATGACTTGGAAGGTCAGTATGGTGAGTACAGCGCAAACCCAAGCTCAAGAAAGTTTGGTTTTAACGTTCAGGTTAAATTCTAATAAAGCAGATTATTACAATGAAAAAGATATTATCAATAGCATTGTCAAGTTTGTGTCTTCTCACTTCATGTGATTTGGATATAAATGAAGATCCAAACAACGCATCAGGTAGTGTTGTTACTCCAGACTTGATTTTCCCAGCAGCAGAGAACTTTGTTGCAGACTGTGTCGGTGACCAGTTGTTTAATTATGCAGGATTCTTTGCTCAGTATTTCGAGCAGATGCCTACTGCAAACCAGTATAATGATGAGGCTGAGTATAACATTGACGAAAGTAAGGATATGTTCGGCCGTCCATACATCTACCTCTATTCTGGTGCTTTGATGGACTTGAAGGAGATTGAAAGCCGTACAAGTAATACTGCTGATCTTTTTGCTTGTGCAGTACTTCGTGCCTACACTTTCCAGGTTGTAGTTGATAACTTGGGTAACGCTCCTTATAAGGAGGCTCTCATGGGTGCAGCCAATGCTATGCCTGCATGGGATAATGGACAGGATGTCTATGAAGGTGTTCTTGCTGAACTTGATAAGGCAGAGGCTGCTTTGAATAGCTCTGACAAGATGTCTCTTACTGATCCAATGCTTAATAAGGATATTAATGAGTGGATAGGTTTTGCTAATGCTCTCCGTCTCCGTATGCTTTTCCGTCTTGTTGATGGTAACATCAATGTAGCTGAGAATACTGCTAAGATCAAGAGTCTTGTTGCAAAGAACAACTTTATCTCAGAGGATGTTACTTGGGATGTTTATCAGAACCTTAAGGGACAGTACAATCCTTGGTATGGATCATTCGATAAGCTTGGCGCAAAGAACCACTGTGCTGCATATCCTATTGTTGCTTATATGTCTGCAACATCTGACCCACGTATTGCTTATGCAATCAACCCTCGTAAGGAAGACAACACTTATGTTGGTCAGTTCCCAGGTGCTAAGACTAAGGCTCCAGCTTGGCTTGGTATTGCTACAAACCAGTATCAGGAAGCTAAGGTAAGTGGTATCGACTATTCTCAGTTTGCTGATGCTCCTGTATATCTCTACACTCAGGCTGAGGTTGAGTTCTTGAAGGCAGAGGCTGAACTTCGTTTCAATAATGATGATGCTGCTGCTAAGAGTGCTTATGAGAGTGCAGTTGCTATCGACTTTGCAAGTCGTGGCGTTGCAGGTGCTGATGCTTTCCTCGCTGCTTCTAATACTTCTTGGACAGGTTCTGTGGACGATAAACTTAAGCTTGTCTATATGCAGAAGTGGGTTGCTCTCTTTATGCGTGACCACATGGAGGCTTGGACAGAGGCTCGCCGTACAGATATCCCTGCTGTTTCTGCTGCATCTGGCGAGGAGATTTGCAAGGATCCAACAAAGTATACAGCTGGTGACTTTATCCTTCCTGCTGTAAACCTTAAGGGGGATGGCAAGATGGCAATGAGTATGCCTTATCCAAAGGATGCTCGTGCTCTTAATAAGAATACTCCTAAGGCTCGTCGTATCAGCGACAAGGTATTCTGGGATATTAAATAATACGAATCTGAATAAAATAGATTTATATGAAAAAGTTTATATATAGCAGTTTGTTGCTTTGCATGGCTGTCTTCGGACTTTCATCATGCGGCGACGACGAATTAACAGATACTCGTATCACTTATTATGCTGTGATGACAGTTAATGGTGATGAGTTTGTTCAGGTACCAATCGGAACTTCTTATACTGATGCTGGTTGTGATGCTGTTCTTAATGGTACTGACTATTCAAGTAATGTTGTTGCAGAGGGTGTTGAGGATGTGGATGTAAATACTGCAGGTCTTTATACAATAGCTTACTATGTAACTAATCCTGATGGCTATACTTCTGCGGCATATCGTACTGTTGCTGTTTGTGATCCAACAGTTACTACTGATATCAGTGGTGTGTATAATATAGCAGAAGGTAGTTTCCGTGATTATGGTGGTAATGTGACTCCATTTAGTGGATATACTATTTCATTGAAAAAGGCTGCTCCTGGTATCTTTACAATCTCTGACTGGATGGGTGGATACTATGACCAAAGGGCTGGTTATGGAAGTGGATATGCTATGAAGGGTTACGTGCAGCTTCTTTCTGATAACACACTCAACATTCTTTCAGGTGATGTTGCTGGATGGGGCGACTCATACGATAGCATGGAGAATGGTGTTTATGATCCTGCTACTTCTACTCTTTCTTGGGATGTTGCTTATGCAGGTGCTATGACATTCCACATTGTTGCTAACAAATAATTTGAATAGTTTATGAAAAAGATATTTTCTACATTAATGCTTTCATTGGCAGTTCTCGGATTATCTTCTTGTAGTCCGGAAACTGATGTTGAGGCTGGAGGTACTGCCGTACAGGATATGGCAGGTATTTGGGATGTTACTCTTGAGGCGTTCGGCGATGATGGCAATGGTAACATTGTTAGCTACGGTGATGCGTATGGAGTTGGTCCAATTCAGATCTATACATTCAACACTAATGACAATGCTCCAGATATGTTCTACATTACTGATAATGGTGAATTCTGGGACTTTAAGTTTAAGTGTGGTTTGAATTACGGTGCTAAGACTTTTGCTTGTGATCCTATTGCTTACTCTTCTGAGTCTGATGGTGAAACAGCTACTGTTTCTAATGGTAAGGTTCTTCTCGGTGCAGCAAAGAATCTTCATGGAATGCCAAATGACAGTATTGTCTTTGATGTAAAGTTCTCTGACGATGACCCTTCAATTCTTTTCCACAGAATTTCTGGTCAGCGTTACACTGGATTCTATGAGTAATCATGATATCTATTTAATATGAAGGAGGGAGTGCTTCTGCACTCTCTCTTTTTTGTTTTGTGGCTCATCTTTGGGCTAATTGATGAAGTGCGGTTGTCGAACTAATAGTTTTCAAAACAATTAAAGAAGAACCGTGTTTGCTCGGTTCTGTTTTATTTCTTATCTTTGCATTGTAGAATAACTAAATCGTTCTTTTTTGTGGAAGTTAAGTTTCTTGATCTTAAGAGTGTAAATGCATTACACGGTGATGAAATAAAAGAGTCTGTAAATCGTGTTGTGGATTCTGGCTGGTATCTTCATGGCGAACGTACTTGTCGCTTTGAGGGTAACTTTGCCAAATATATAGGTACGGATTATTGTGTGGGAGTAGCAAATGGACTTGAAGCTATCTCTCTCATTATTCGTGGCTATAAGGAATTGGGTAAACTGAAAGATGGTGACGAGATTATCGTTCCTGCAAATACATTTATTGCAACTATTCTTGCTATAACTGAGAATAATCTTGTTCCTGTGTTTGTTGAACCGCGACTTGAAACGCTTGAGATTGATGATACCAAAATCGAATCATTGATTACTGACTGTACTCGTGCAATCATGCTTGTACATCTTTATGGACGTTGTGCGTATACAGATAGGATAGGTAACATCTGCAAGAAATATGATCTTCTGCTTTTGGAAGATAATGCGCAGGCTCACGGTTGCCGTTATTCTGATACTAAAGAATCTGGTTCAGTCGAGATTCAAGATGATTCTTCATCATTCATTCTTCATTCTTCGTCTAAGAGAACAGGTTCCATTGGTCATGCGGCTGCTCATTCTTTCTACCCAGGAAAGAATCTTGGTGCAATTGGAGATGGAGGGGCAATCACAACTAATGATCGCGATTTGGTTAGTGTGGTTCGTTCATTAGGTAATTATGGATGCTCAAAGAAGTATGTCTATAATTATAAAGGAGTGAATTCGCGCCTTGACGAGATACAGGCCGCTGTTCTTGATGTGAAACTAAAATATCTTGATGAGGATAATGCCCATCGTCAGATGATTGCAGATTGTTATTATGATAATATATGTAATCCTTTGGTGAGTCTTCCTGAAAGATTGAATCATATTAATAATGTTTACCATATATTCCCTGTACTTTGTGAAAGGAGAGATGAACTGCAAGGTTATCTTGGGAATAGGGGAGTGCAAACTTTAATTCACTATCCTATTCCTCCTCATAAACAAGATTGCTATAGAGAATACTCGAATCTTTCTCTTCCTATAACAGAAAAGATACATAGTGAAGAATTAAGTCTTCCTATTGGTCCTTCTCTTACTTTAGAAGAGGCTATGTATGTGGCTAATTGCATTAATGATTTTAAGTAACCCTTTTCGTTATCGGAATAAATGTGTTCTAAATAGTTTGAATACGCATAAAAATCGCACTTTTTTGAAATTTTCTTGCCTTATCGCTTGTCAGTTTCATAAAAGTCCGTACCTTTGCACTCGCTTTCGGGAAGCAACGCTACTCAAACCCACAAGGGAACACGAGTTAAGGCGCTGAAAAATAGACTGGAAGCGACAAGAAATCGATCTTTGACAGA
>JAZUHP010000057.1:0-5722 GCA_045641785.1 Bacteroidaceae bacterium | reverse complement strand
CAGCTTTGGTTTTTCGCTCAATGAAGATTGGCGCATGGCAATCATAGAGTTCGCCACGCATACATTTTTCTAATTCTGTTATCATACGTTTTTCTAATTCTGTTATCATACGTTCTTGATAAATTTAGCAGGTACACCACCGACAACAGTTCTTGGTGCAACATCCTTTGTTACTACTGCACCAGCAGCAACAATGGCTCCTTCGCCGATTGTGACACCTTGCAGAATAGTTACATTTGCTCCAAGCCAGACCTTATCTTCAATACGGATAGGTTTGAAGGTCATATCACCCCGATGCTCAGGATCGGGATTATGGTTGATAGTACAGAGTGTGGCATTATGTCCAATCAGACAATCATTGCCGATGAATATTCCACCTTGATCTTGGAACTTACAACCCATGTTGATGAATGTTCGTTCGCCAACCCAAGTGTTCTTTCCGCAATCAGTACCGAAAGGTGGGAACATACCAACACTCTCTGGAATCTCATGCCCCCAGAGTTCTTCAAGCAACTTGCGTAATTCAGCAGGTTCGTGATACTTGCCGTTAATCTCTGCCGTTATGCGAAGTGCCTGTTGTGACATTTCGTGCATCAACAGATGTGCCTCCGAGCCGTTCTCGACAGGAAGACCATCTGCCATGTGTTGTCTGAATTGTTCTATTGTCATTATTCTATTGTTTCAATGTAATAACTAACTGGACGGAAACCGTCATTGCAGCTTATCATTGCGCTGTATGGGTTTTTCATCCAACCGTCATAGAAATTGCCTTTACCCCGAACCAAAGCTTCTGCAAACTCCTTCATAGTCTTCCATGCCTCAGGGCAGTTACAAATAAATGTGACTCGTGCCATTATTCTATGTAACGCACTTTATCCTCATTGCGAGGCTTTGCGTCTGGGTTTTCGTCAGGATAACCGAGCGCAATGCAATATAGGAGTTTGTAACCTTCAGAAAAGTCGAGTTTCTGCATGTAAGAAGCTGCTGACTCTGAAGTATTGAGCATTCTTGCAGAACTGCTCAAGCAACAAGAGCCTATCCCCATTGACCAAGCTGATAGGATGATGTTCTCACCAAGCAAACCACAATCCACCTGTGAGAGATCGTAATCATCGTATGCAGCAATGAAAACAACGCATGGCGCATCAACGAAGATATTCTTGAATCCTTCGCGTTGACCAACCTCGGGCATGTCCTTCACAACTGCTTGCGACATTTCTTTCAGCAACTCGGGTTTGTCTATCACGCGTACTTCATACGCCTGAATACCTTTGCCGTTAGGGGCATTGATACCATGCTTCATAATAATGTCGAGCGTATTACGGCTGATTGTCTTATCCTGCCATTTACGAATGCTACGGCGTGACATAATCACTTCATCCATTGTGGCCTGTTTGTCCACTACGGGTTCCATCTGCTTGTCCTGACCTCCGCAGGACATCATCGAAAGTGCAGCGAATGCATATATAATTAGTTTCTTAATCATTGTAACTTATATCAAGTGGTTCATTGCAAAATACTTCCATAGGGGTGCTGCCATCATTGCCTGATGGAACTCATCGTTCTTCAGCATACGGATTACATCATCCTGCTCCATCAGTACAATCTTAATGTCTTCCGACTCTTCAAGATGCTGGCTTGATAGTTGCTCAACACCTTTTGCAAGGAAGGTGTGGCTGTAGTTGGTACAAGCCCCAGCGTTAGGGCTGATGGTCATCAGCTTGCTCCATTCGCCACCGCCAAAGCCTGTTTCCTCGTAGAGTTCACGTTTGGCTGCCTCCATTGGATCTTCGCCTTCTTCCACACATCCTGCAGGAATCTCATAGCCCGTGTAGTGTTGGGCATGGCGGTACTGACGTTCCATTAGGAACTTCCCGTCCTTCGTGATGGCAATCACGTTGCAGAACTCAGGGTACTCCAGCACATAGAAGTCCTTAATCTCCGCACCGGTCGGCAGCTTGACATGTTCTCGCCTTGCCGTCAACCAAGTTTTTTTGAAGAGGTACTCGCTTTCCAGCACCTCCCATTCCATTGGGTCTTTATTAGGCTTGTTCATAATGAAAAGTTTTGATTTCCAATCCAATATTTTAACGTCTAGTTCCTTTGAGTTTGTAGAAGATGAAGATGTTGCATATTCATGAGGGAAATCAAGAGTAAAAGCTTTTTCTGCGTCATGACCATTCAATATTACTTTTTTTATGGATGGGTGTGATTTGAGAAAAGCATGAAGGTCATTGGGAGTTGCTTTTTCTATATTTGAGTCAAGTGCTCCTTCTCGTTCGCAGTTATTATACACATCCCACAACGCCAGATGGTTTTTATGAATACAATCTAGTTTGTCCTCATAATTCTCAAATTCTTTGCTGTTATTGTAGATTGCTGCAATAATCTTCCAGAAACTATTTCGAGAGTTGGCATAATACTCGTTCTTTCTTAAAGATTCTGGGCTTGGCATAGTTCCAAGGATTAGGATTTCTGATTCAGAATCAACCACAGGAGCAAAACATTTTATTCTTCGTTCGGGCTCCATGTTTGAGACACAAATCTTGTCTTGGCATGATGCTGCCAATGTCTGTTCAGCCATATTCTCAACAATTATAACTCCTTGGTTTATGAATCTATAAAAGTTGGCAACAGTGTATTCATATCCTTTAGCAAACTCGCTCCAATACAATCCTTTTTTGCGCAACTTATTTCTTATATTTTTCTGTTTATCTTTGGGATATCTCTCAAGTTTTGCTATTAGTGTCTCAAGTTCCTGAATCTCAGATCCACTAAATTTCATTCTTACATTTCTCATATAAATTATGTTTGCTTGTTACAAGTTCATTTCTTTAGTAGCATCCCTTACTTGTTCTAATTCTGAAACAATAGAATTGACAACTTTTATTGGATGTTCCTCAACTTCTTTCCAGAATTCATCATTAAGCTCTGTATTGTGCCATTTCCATCCTGCCCAATCTTGTTCTTGTTTTTCGTAGACATCGTTCAATAGAGATAAATATTTCTTCGCAATCGACTTACCTTCCAAGATACGAAGCCCAGAATACAGCCTGTTATTCTCAAATTCGAATCTCCAATGACATTTTTTGAATTCGGGGACTTCAATCTCTATGCAGAATTCTTCATAACTGAATTGGGAATCAGAAATTTTATAACCTTTCTTTTCAAGTGCCTTACATATCTTTGATTCGCATAAGAATTTGATTCTCTCATCTGCAACATCCGCAAACAAATCATTGAGTTTATATACTTCTTCCCAAGTTTGGAGAAGTTCTGCTAAGCTATTTATTTGTAACTTTTCCATCATGACGGTTTCTAATTGACGTTCAATAATTTTATCTTCGTTACGTAATCCAAATTCTTGTTTTAGATAGTCCGTATATTGAATGATTGCTGACAAAAGCAATGGTTCGGATTTCACGTTGTCCAATGTGATTATTTCTTCGAGCCATGGCACGATGTCATCCTTGAAATTCATAGTAATGAATCTGCCATCACTTTTGTTTGTGACTTGAAGGAGTTTTTTGACTTCATCTGTTAAACTGGCATCCGTTATCTCTTTCGAACCATTACCGGTCAAATAGATAACATAAATTTTGTTCTTTGGAATACCGCAACTTATAGCGTACCTAACATATCGTTCAATTTGTCCTTTCATATCTCTGGCACCCCAAATTTTGTTTTCGACAATGATCGCATACTTGTTCTTCTCCTTAATGAATAAATCTATACGATTTTCCTCATTTGTGAAAGTTGGGGTGTTGATATTAAGGCCGATATTGGCACTACATTTTGATTGCATCATACATACAAACGGATGTAACAATATATAGTTACCATTGTATGAGTACTGAAGCAATCCTCGCAATATTCTTGAGTTTGCGTTTTCGTTAGCATGAAGTTCACTGATTATATTCATGCTATAAGGCAACTCATTCATCTTGCTATTATATAGTTCGTACAATTCTCTTGCTATTTTCAAAAGAACATCTGCCTTACTTATATTATGTATTGGAGCTGTTATCATTGTTTTTTTTTAACTTATTGCAAAACAATCTAAAACAATCATTCCGTCAGTACCAGCTTGGCCACTTTCGACCATTGAAATTGCTGCCATTTCAGCCTCTTGAGGTGATGAAGCAGCAACCTGCAATACCACAACTTCACCAAAATCCGTCGTTATTTGTACATTATAAAAATCCATGTGTGTATTTGTCTTAGAAAGAGTTTATTGATTCTCTTGATTTATCAAATTCACCACCACCTTTACCATTACGTCTTTTTCCTCCGTACGGCTCTCGGCAATCATTAGGGTGAGAGCGACGAGGGTGTTGTCAGCGATGCGCTTGTGACCATCGGGGGCGTAGAGGATGCCGTTCTTGGAGAGGAACCATAGGAAGAGCATGGCGGCAATACGCTTGTTGCCATCGCTGAACGAATGGTTCTTGACGACAAGATAAAGGAGCATGGCAGCTTTCTCTTCGACAGAAGGGTAGAGTTCCTCGCCATCGAAGGTTTGGTAGATCTGGCCGATGCTGCTCTTGAAGGAATCGTCCTTCTCGTTGGCAAAGAGGGCAGAACCTCCGAACTTCTCCTTCAATCCGTTGATTGCCTCCATGGCATTGTCGTATGTGGCATGGAATGGTTCGTCCTTGGTTGTCTTATCAACGGCAAGTTCTTGATAGTCATAGCGGTCGAGCGTGTCGAGCGCATAGACGTAATCGCCAATGACGTTGAACAACCCACCAAATTCTTCTTCAGTCACCTGTTCTTGCAGCGAGATGGCACGCGACATCAGCTTCACCACGTCCTTCAATTCGTTGTAGTGATCAAGACGACTCTGGTTGATGGCATAGCCCTTGACGAGGTATTGCTTGAGGATGGTAGTTGCCCAACGGCGGAAGTGCGTACCTTTTAAGCTTTTGACTCGATAGCCAACAGAAATAATTACGTCAAGATTGTAGTAATCAAGTTCGGATGTCTGTGTTTTATCCTCCATAGAACCATGTCGAGTGGTGTGGGCAAATTTTGCCCATACCTCTTCCTTGATAAGTTCACCTTCGCGAAACGCATTACGGATGTGCTTACCAATAACAGATCTGTCTCTGTCGAACAGCATAGCCATTTGTTCTACACTAAGCCACACCGTCTCATTTTCAAGTTTTACGTCCAGTTGCGTTGTGCCATCTGGTGCAGTATAGAGCACTACCGGACAGTTGTTGTTTTGCTCCATCATACTAATAGTTTTGGTTATACCTATTTATATAGTATTGGAATTAGTCGAATTGTTACACTTCTTCAATCATGTTTTTGAGTAAACCAACTCACTGAACCTTTATTACTATAAAAATACGAGACATCTGTTGTTTTACAAATCTCTGTGAATCACGCTACCGCTTGCCTGATGCGTTGCAAGGATAAGCACCTCAGCTATCTGTACATGCTTCGGAGCACTTGCTGCATAGAAGGCTACATCAGCAATGTCGGCACCTGTCAATGGCTTGATGCCCTTATAAACATTGTCGGCACGCTCGTTGTCACCATGGAAACGCACGTTGCTGAAGTTCGTCTCAACCAATCCTGGCTTCAGGTTTGTCACACGAACAGCAGATTCTGCCACATCGATACGCAATCCATCGGTAATAGCCTTTACCGCAGCCTTTGTTGCACAATACACATTGCCACCAGCGTATGCAGAATCACCAGCCACACTGCCCAC
>JAZUHP010000056.1:0-7972 GCA_045641785.1 Bacteroidaceae bacterium | reverse complement strand
ATGGCACAAGGTAAGAACTTCACATTCTCAGGTAAGGTGTTGACAAACAATGGACGACCTGTTTCTGGCGTTGTTGTTAACAATGGGTACGAATTCGTTCAAACTGATAAGGAGGGACGATGGACACTCAATACAGACACTTGCCTCTGCAAATTCGTGTCCATCTCTATTCCTTCCGAATACGCGTTACCAGAGAATAACTCTGTCGCAGTAGGTTTCTATGCAAGGGTGGACGAGATTGTGAGAAATGGTAACACTCACGATTTTCGCCTTACTCCACGTAAGGCAAATGCTGATAGATTCACCTATATCTCCATCTCCGATCCGCAGATGAGGACGGAGAGACATTATGAACGCTGGATGTCAGAATCTGTACCAGAACTTAAACGTGTATGCGATTCTATTTCGAAGCGCAATGAGGTGGTTGCTGTGGCTCTTGGTGACCTTGTATGGGACAACATGCCTATGTTTGACAAGTACATGATGTCTTACAGCGGTATAAAGGGAACGTTCTTCCAGTGTATCGGAAATCACGACTTTGATCTCCGCTATCAAGGACTCCAGAACATGCCGTACGGCACACCGGTGTATGCGGAGATGCAGTATCAGCGCCATTTCGGTCCTTGCGACTACTCTTTTAACATTGGTAAGGTACATTTCATTACTATGCAAAGCATCAATTACTATGGTGGACGTACTTATCGTGAGGCGTTCACACAGACACAGTTGAATTGGCTTATGAGGGATTTGTCCTTTGTGCCTAAGGGTTCGGTGGTATTCTTAAATATGCATGCTGCTTGCTGGAACATGGTGAGCAACTCTGGTAATGTGGCAAACAGTAGGATGCTGAAAGAGATCCTAAAGGATTATAAGGTTCACACGTTTGCGGGACATACTCACTTCTTCCAGAACAATATTGTGGACGACAATCTATATGAGCACAACATAGGTGCTGTGTGTGGTGGATGGTGGAACGGAGATGTTAACCGCTGTGGCGCTCCAAACGGATTCTTGCTTGTTGATGTTGATGGTATTGATGTTCGTTGGCATTACAAGGCAACAAAACAGTCGGAGTCGGTACAGATGAAGTTGTATTCTCCTGGCGAGTTCGGTACGCAGAAGGATTATGTAGTTGCCAATGTGTGGGATTGGGACAAGTTGGCTACGGTTGAGTTTGTAGAGGACGGAGTGCGCAAGGGTGTCATGGAACAGTTTACGGACGAGGATGAGGCTTGGCGTGTACAGACATCGAAGGCGGACAAGTCACAATGTCTCACTCTTCACCTTTTCCGCATGAAACCTTCTGTGGGTACGAAGAGGGTAACTGTGATTTACCGTAATCAATTTGGTGACGAATACACGCAAGATGTAAGTGTTAGATAGCAGTACTACCCAAATATAATTTGCGGTTATACTATAAGGGCGATTCCATTTGCTGGAGTCGCTTTTTTTGTGTTCTCTGTTTTCTTAATGGAATGGCACCAGATAATAAGTAAAAGAATTACCCTGCTCTATGGTAGACACTTCTATCATAGAACAGGGTAGAGAGTTTTCGGGTGGATGAACTAGAAAAAGCTATTAGTTATATGACTTGTTAAAATGTTTCTTTAGCAATGTTTCTGCATAAAGCAAAATGTAGGATAAAATAATAGTGCACACCAAAAGTGTGCACTATTACTTGTGTTATTTTGTGTATACACGTGCGTCCCATTGACCCTTTGCTGAGTCAGAGAAGTTTGTGTATGACGTTTCTTTGCTTGGATTGTCAACGGTCTCCTCGTTCTGGCTACCGCTACTCAGATATTCAAATCTCTCTTCTGGAATCATTGAGATGAGAAAGATGGAAGCATAGAATAAGATGAAGTAAATTAAAGCTTTCATAACATTTTTCGTTTTTTTAGTTCTGGGAATGGAAGGATTGATTGTCTTTAGTTGACCCCTCAGTTATTTAACGTTGCAAAGGTACGTACTTTTTCTTTTATATTGTTGCATTATTGAGACAATTTCTTTCACTTGGGCAATTTAAAACATGTAAAAACGTCTCAAACTGCTTCGAAAGTGCAAATCGAGACATAGAAATTCGTATAATATGGGTTATATGGGAACAGTACTGCTAGGTCTGGCTTTTTGAACGGTGTCGTAAAAGATTGTTGTTGTTTTGACACTATGTGCCGTTTTTGTGAGTTTCTTGAATAATCGTGTAAGGTAGGTGTTAAAAATACAGAAGAAGACCGTACCCATATTAAAAGGTATGGCCTTCTTCTGTTACAATACTTATAAATAAGTAATCAGTATTATTTATATAATTGATGTGTCCATTAATGGTTTTGCGCTTCTAAAGTGCGCCTTCTGCTTGTCTTTTCTTCAGCATCTCTACGTGAGAAACGATGTAGAGACAGTCGATGAGAGACAGCTTAGGGTCGTAAGGTTTGAATATACCCTGATCCACGAAGTACTGGTATGCCTGAGGATATTCCACTTCTGCGAATCGCCTTGCGGTGTTGCAAACACTTACATATTGTTTGAGTGGCGAGTCCTTCTTTATCTCATATATTGACTTGATGGTTATGCCACCATCAAATGATGTCTCTTTGTAGCAGCGAGTGATAAGAAACTTGTTTGAGTGAATGAGGTTAAAGTCGTCCTTTATTCGGATGCGCTTGTTAATGCAATCGTTTACGTGATTTACATAGTCGCCCCATGTGCCATCGTCAATGACAAAGACCTTCTCGTTCGGGTTGAGCTCGCTGTCAAGGTAGCTGTTCTTGTTTTCCTTGACGTCAATAGTGTATGCTTCTACTTTTCTCTCTTCTTCCTCTGGTTCCGGTGTCTGGTTTATGACATTGAGATAGTCGATGAGTAGTGTCTTGCGTTCACTTAGTTGTGCATCCACAATGTTTCTGTCTTTCTCCGTAAGGCCGAATGCACGGTATTGACCCGGTGTGGTGTTCTTTGTTGCCTTATAGAACTCTTGTGTCAGTTTGAACAGTTCCTCGTTCTCGTTGACGAACTGTGCTACCTCTATATCCAGAGGATGCTCCTTTGTATAGAGCCATACGGCATCAGGATAAGCCGTGTTACGCTGAGTATAGGTATGGTATATCTTTATATCTTCCTCGTGCTCTGACACGACAGTCTTCATGTCGTAGTCGTCAGGATCGTTCTTCAACTTCTTCTGTTGAAGGAAGAGGTTGAGTCCTGCAGAGTAGTAGCGGCAAGAGTTCTGGTACTCTTTTTCAATCTTCTCGTAGGCATCCTGATGGAATGTCTTCATGTAGAAATTCTTTATTCCCATACTCTTATCTTACTTTGCAAGGTTAAACAAATCTGTTGGGAGTACGAAGTCGCGTAGCTCGCTTTCGTAATATCCGTCCATGTTGCATATCACTTTGACTACACCATCTTGTGCCTTGGCAAACAGTATGTTGTTCTTTGATGATGCCATAGCATTGTATAGTGCCTCGTTCTGCTCTGGGTTTATGGTGCCAATAGTGTGGAGTGGCAAGAGTGGTTTGTCATGGATGTCAGTCATTGCTGTAGGCAACCATCGTAATACCATGACAGTGTTACGCTTACCTGTGTAAAGGACACAGTATATAGGCTCTTTTGTCTCTAGTGGAGTGTTGATAGTGGCAGAGTCTATGTTGTATGTGTTTTCTGTCCAGTCTTCAGAAAGTGGTTCGCTGCTTATCTGCGTGCCTTCAAGGAAATTGTCGAAGATGAGGCCGTAGTCATCTATTATAGGTACGTTTATCTGCTCAAATTCGGCTAAGCACACAGTTTCTTGACGGTATTGTCCGTCTGACCACTGGCTGTCATACGGTATGTTGCAAAACTTGCACTTCAGTTTGAGACTATCCACCTTAGTGAGGAAGTCGATGGCGACCTCCTTAGATGCATATTCTGTTGTGCTGTATTCTGGTACTATGAGTTTGAGACCAATATGGTATTTCTGTGTTGGCTCATTCTCAGGAGTATATTCGTAGCGATATGGGAATAAGGCGAGAGGACTGACTTCAAACTTGGTTTGGCGAAGTATAGTCCATCCTTTGTCTATATAGGCGCAAAGATAAAAGTGAAGGTTCTCTGTAGAATCCTTCATCGCATTCTTTATGTTGTCTACATAGAAGAAAACGGGGAATTGCTCAACCTCATTGCTTCTTCTCTTAGGCACAGACATCTCCATTCCATCCTCCTTCACGAGGACACCAAACATTTTAAGCGCAGATTTGATAACGCGACTAAGTCCGTAACCTCTTTGTGTTTTTGCAGTTTGAAGTTGACCATGAGCATCACACACAGATTTGCTTTTTGTCGGGCTGAAAGTGTCCAACGTTGTGCATGAGTTTATGAAAAGTTCATCGTCTTTGGTTAAAGCCATAAATATTAGCTGTAGTTTATGGGTTATGTTTCTTGCCGAATAATATCGGCGAAATGGTACTTTCTTGCCTGCATGGTGACATGCAGTTTTAGTTTTGTCACTGCAAATTTATAATTTTTTGTCAAAATAGACACGTAAAGACGTCAAAAATGTTAATAAAATAAAAAAATAATGTTAAAAATGTGTTGCGGTGTCAGTTTTATGGTAACAGAAGGGACAAAATTGTGGTAAAGATAGGAGTAGTTAATATTATTTTTGTATTTTTGCAAAACAAATCAGGAAAAGATTTTATCCAAATCATGAAAACAAGAACAAAGTTTAAGATAACAGTTATTGCAATACTTATTGAAACAATATTGCTTGCGATCAAGCAACCTGTTTTGTATAAGATTGTACCAATTGCACATTTTGATCCGGGATTGGCAACGACAATAGTAGTCTACTATACTTATCTGTATAAGTTGGTAAAGGTTGCATGTTACTTGTCTTTCCTTATCTTGATATTGCTGCTGGAAAAGGAATATAAACACAAGATATTTGGCAAGTTCTTTATTGCTGACTTCTTGGTCTGTGTGGTAGATGCCGCCATTTTGTTCTTGTTGATGAATATGCCTGACTTGAGTAATGATGTACGTCATTACACGGAGATTGTGATAGGTCTTGTATCTGCTTTCACGTCATTCTTTGCAGGTACATTCCTGTACCAGAAGGTTCATTCTCCTGCTTTCCGACAGGTAAGGACAGCCTACAGACTCTATGCATTACGTTATTTGTTGTATGCCTTTATCCTTGGCATTGAAGTGTATCTGCACTTGGTAAAGGGTATGGGTTATATGGCGATAGGTTCCATCACATGGTGGGTTGTGCTAAGCTGGTGTGTACGTATGCCTCTGCTTGTCATAAGTCGTATCTATCTTCTCCGTGGTGTCCTCAACATGAAGTCTGCCAAGGAGTTGCATGAGGAGCATAAGGCAAGTGGCAAGAGCCATCGCCATCACCATCATCACCACCATCACTCAAGCGAGATAGAGCAGACATTGGATTCCTAGTCAAAATTAGTTCTTGTTGTATATGGAGAGTGTTGATGAACATTTGTTGTCACATGGTGTCAAGCCAACGCCAGTTCGTCTGTTGGTTTGGAAGAAGGTAAGTACGCTTACAGAGACATTTACCCTAAGCGATATGGAGGACATGATGCCAGACATGGATCGCTCAAGTATCTTCCGTGCATTACGTTTATTTGCGGACAATAATCTCCTTCATATTATTGATGATGGTTCGGGATGCCAGAAATACTGTGTTTGCCGATGTGAGAATGGTAAACACATCAATCACATACATTTCACTTGTGTCTCATGTGGAAAGACATACTGCCTTGAAGATTATCAGATACCGGTTGTGCAGATGCCTGACGGTTTCGAGATGAATGAGGTGGAGTATGTTGCCAAGGGCATTTGTGCAAGGTGCCAGAAGGGAGTGTGAATGCATAATGCATAATTCATAATGCATAATTCATAATGCATAATGCATAATTACCGTCCGGAGGCATTAATTATTTCCGCGAACAATCATTCGTCTTTAACTCCTTTTAACTCCTCTTTACTCCTTTTTACTTCTCTTTACTTTTATTCTATTCCGCATGGTACACCTCCCCATAGAGGGGGAGGCAGGGATAGGGTTCTCTTCATAACCGCAAAACCCTTGTAACTGAATGACTTAGTCAAAAGCTAAAGTCGAGTAAGTGTTATAACCGTTATTTCTGAGGGACAGCCGATACGGAAAGGGGCGGTACATCCAATGCCTGCATTAACGTATAGCATTCTTCCGTCACGGTCATATCTTCCGTCACATTCGTTGAATGCCATCTTTGCCAGGGATATGCCGAAAAGACGTACCTGGGCAGCATGTGTGTGTCCTGAAAGAGTTATATCCACATTCGACTTTGGCAGAACTTCTGCTGTCCAATGACTTGGGTCGTGTGTCATCAGTATCGTGAACTTGTTGTCGATGCCCTTTATGGCTTTGCTTAGATCACCCTTCTGTATTGTCTTGAAACCTTGATTTCCATTTATGTTGTCCACGCCAGCAATGGCAATATGTTCTCCATTACGTGCTATGATGACATTCCTGTTGCGAAGAACCTCCCAGCCGAAGGACTCTTCCATGCTTGTGAGAGTGTCTGCCGCGGCGCAACGTTCTTTCATGGATTTGTATGAACGGTCATAGATGAAGAAGTCATGATTACCCAATACACTCTTCACGCCGTCCTTTGCCTTGAGTTGGCTAAGTGTCTGTGCATGTTTTTCTATTCCGTGTAAACTGTGTGTCGACATGTCTCCCGTGAATAGTATGATGTCTGCATTTTGTTCATTGACCTTATCCACAATAGCCTTCAGCGCCTCTGGGTTCTGGTCGTATGTGTCCACGTGGAGGTCCGATATGTGTACAATCTTGTATCCGTCAAAGGCACTTGGCACATTGTTGCTTGCATACTCTACCTCATTGACAGTCATTTGCCACATGCCGATGAAGTGACCGTATGTGAGAAGGATCCATAGTATAGCCACAAGTGCGAGACTTGTCCAGCCAAAAGGAGCATAGTTCACCTTGTAGTGCCAGATCTTTCCTCCGACAAAGCTAATGAACCATATCAAATGAGGAATGATTGTCAATACTATACTGAACAGGATACCTGTGAATATTACGAAACGCCACCACATAGGAATAATAATGTTTTTAGGTTTAGTAAGTGATGATGATTATTTTTGTTACTTACTTATGTTTGAGAGTGCAAAGGTAATCTTTTTCTGCCAAATAAGTAAGTGAACATAAATGTTTTTGGGGGCGTGCAGGACGTTTTGTGGGTAGGTTCAACGTCTCTTTATCTGTCGTAGTAAACATGTAGTAAACACCTTTTGCTTACGACCTGCTTACGACAAATGTCGTAAGCAGGTCGTAAGCAAAGCATGTTCAGTTGCTGTTTTAATGGGAGTGTAAACGGTGTAATATAATAGGAGGGTCGTAAAGTGCAAATTCGATGAAATGGCTTTCATTAGCCCTACTTAACACCCTTATCTTACGAGCGCTAGTATGCCGCTTATTGCCATGTATGCGTATATCACCTTGCGAAGAACTTGGATTGGCAGTTTGTTGAAGACGAGTGAACCGAGCCATGTACCGATGAATACGGCGACTATGGCGTAGCACCAAGCCTGACCTACAGCCATGGTTAGGAAACCAGACTTTGCACGGAAGATAGTCATCATGATGTTTCCGATAAGGAAGTATGCCTGAGTGATACCAATATACTCTTCCTTCGTCTTCTCAGAGGCAAGGAAATATAGTACGGCAGGAGGGCCTTGCATCGCAAAGAAACCTCCCATCATACCTGATATGCTACCCATGCTAATCTGCATAGGTAATGTAGGCTTCACCTTTACTTTCTCGCTAATGAAGAAGAAATAGATGCTCACGACTATGAGTATGCAACCAAGTATCTTCTTTAGGGTGCTGTCGTTGATGCTCGTCACAAACATGACGGCAAAGTAGCTTGTTATTATGAATGTGATGAGTATAGGCAACAGTCGTTTC
>JAZUHP010000055.1:0-38367 GCA_045641785.1 Bacteroidaceae bacterium | reverse complement strand
TATTTACTATATATTGTTGGCTGTTAGTTAATTATACTTAAAACAAGTTTCTTTGTGTTTAATATTTAACAGTCTTGCAATATGCATATTCTAAAGCATAGCATTATATGAACTTCTTTTCAACTAAATTGAAGAAGAACCGGTTTTTATCTGTTTTTAAAGGTTTTTTTTCGTCCGCGCTTGCGCCATATGTTTTCGTCGAACTCAGGTTAAGATAAGTTGTCCTGGTTATAATTATTCCTAAATAAAGTTGACTATCATGTACTGAACGCCTTAGTGAATAATGCCAGATCGTCTTTGCAATCTTCACATTACAGTCCTTCGTAACGATTTTTAGGTGTCCTTGACTTATAATAAAAAAGTGCAGAAAATGTTGTTTTGCGGATGACGTGAAATTGCAAAAGGGTTGGAATTTTACTATCTTTGTATAACGTCTGACGATATTGTCTGAGATCCCGATTTCATAGGGGATGAGCTAAAATTAGGGTACATATTCTAATTGATTCTTGTCAGCAAAGAAATTTGACTTTGTTACGAAACCAATACGAAGGGATTACGAAGCGATGTCGAAGGAACAGCCCTAAATAACTATGTCCTTATGTAAGTAATGTGTAAGAAATAAAAGGCATATAAAAATATGTTGCTATATTTGTTTCTCTAAATAATTACGATTATCTTCGTGCCAAAACTATTGAATATGAGATACGGAAAGATAAAGAGTTTGTTGTCTGCAATGGTGCTGATGACATCAAGTGCAATAGCTCAGAATGAATTTACTCTTGGTGTGGATATGGGTTGGCTTACACAGTATGAGTCACAGGGATGGAAGTGCTATGACCGTATGAACCAGGAACGTGAATGTATGTCACTTATGGCTGATTATGGCATAAGTGCTGAGCGTATTCGTGTATGGGTAGATCCGGAAGGACGTGGATATGGCAAGTGGTGCAATAAGGAAGATGTGCTTGTGAAGTGCCAGCGTGCTAAGGCTCTCGGTCAGGACATAATGATTGATTTTCATTATAGTGACTGGTGGGCAGATCCTGCAAAGCAGAATATTCCTAAGGCATGGGAAGGACATAGTTTCAAGCAGATGAAGAATGATGTGGCAGAACATACACGAGAGGTCCTGACATATCTTCGTAACAATGGAATAAATGTGCGTTGGGTCCAGGTCGGTAATGAGACAAGCAATGGTATGCTATGGTCAATAAAGATGGATCCAAAGACAGGTTGGGAATGGAAAGATGAAAATGGCAAGACACAGATTGTTGATGCTATGGGCCATATCGGTGGAGAATACCATCAGCCAAAGCAGTATGCCGGATTCTTCAAGGCTGGATATGATGCTGTGAAAACTGTTTATCCAGATGCTATAGTCATTGTTCATCTCGACAATGGATTTGATAATAACCTCTATAACTGGAACCTTGATATTCTAAAGAAGTATGGTGCTAAGTTTGACATGATTGGTATGTCGCTCTATCCCTACTGGAGCATTCAGGCAGGCAAGGAACCCGATGCAGAAAAGACCATAACTGATTGTATTAGAAATATCAACCTTCTTACTGATAAGTATGGAGTAGATGTGATGATAACAGAAACAGGTTTTGAGGTGAATGAGCATCATCCTGAGATTATGCTTGATGGACGTGGCCAGTTGAGAAGACTGATAAAAGAATGTAAGACTTTGACCAATGGTCGTTGCAGGGGTGTGTTTTATTGGGAACCAGAGTGTCGTCCTGGTCAGTATAAGTTAGGTGCATTCACAAGTGACGGTCACCCTACTGCAATCATGGACGGTTTCCTCTCAGAAAATAGGCTTGATACACTTACAGCAAATCACCCTGAGTATCTTCCTGAGTTTAAGGCGGGAGAGTATATCCCTGATTTCGAGGCAAAGGACACTCTTGGCAACACTATCAAGTTGTCAGATTATCGTGGCAAGTATGTGGTGATAGATTTCTGGGCAACATGGTGTAAGGACTGTCGTTATGAGATGCCTTTCCTGAAACAGCTTTATAAGGAGTACCAGCATTTGAGCATCAATGGCAAACCTGTGCAATGGATAGGCTATAGTTTTGATGTCAGCGAAGATGCCTGGAAGAATATCCTTCGCAAGGAACAGCTTGCATGGCCTCAAGTAAGCACACTAAAGTCTACTCGTGAGGATCCTACATTTAAGGAGTTCAAGCTTCATTGGATTCCAGGTTTCTACCTTATCGATCCAGAAGGAAAGGTTGTTGGTAGTGCTATCACTGCTGGTGGATTGAGAGGTTTGTTGGAAACATCATATTAACTTCGTTGAAATATAAAGACAATGAGGGCGTAACAAATTTTGTGACGCCCTCATTGTCTTTGTTATTTCTTTACATCTATAGCTTTACCGATGCAACCGCTTGGCATCTGTATGTTTAATAATGAACAAATGGTTGCAGCAATATCATTTACAGTATGTGACTCTTCGTCCCAAGCGTGGCGAACCCCCTTACCCATGACAATGAAAGGGATATGTGAGTCATAAGGACTCCATACAGCATGGTTTGTGCCAAGTGGAATGCCGTGGTAGTATGATGGGACAGGAACCTTTCCTTCCTCATAGTCCTCAGTCACATTTGCCTCAAGAATAACTTGAATGTCTCCACCTCGTTTTGGGTGATGACCATTGATAGCCATTGTACGGACTGGTTCAGGAATGTATGACGGAATCTTCTTTGGTTCAAAGACATAAGCTACGATGTCCTTCTTCTCAAGTATGCTTATTGTACGGTCAATAAGATTCTGTTTGATGTCTGGTGTAGCGACTGAATCGTTGAAGAACACGTTGTGACACTCAAGGCTGTGGATAGGTTTGCGAGAAAGATTGAACTCCTTCATGAGAGTGTCATTTAACTCATTCATTATTCCGTAGTAAGGCCATGTGGCAGCAGGTATTCCATGTTCCTGACGAAACTTTACATTATGACTTCCTGCGTGGTCAGCACTAAGGAAAGCAATCCACTCGCCCTTTCCTACCTGTTCATCGAGAGCATCGAGAACTCTCTTGATGTCCTGGTCGAGACGAAGGTATGTATCTTCAACCCAAGGAGCATTAGGACCAAGCTTGTGGCCTATCATGTCAGTACAAGAGAAACTGATTGCGAGGAAGTCAGTAACATTCTCAGGGTTCTTTCCGAGATTCTCATTCTTAAGTGCCTCAAGAGCCATGTCTGCTGTGTAGGTATTTCCGTGAGGAAGATATTTCAGGATTGTTCCGGTACGCTCGTCATAGTAGTCGGCTTGCTTGTCTGCAGATTGGATGTATGTGTTAGCATCATACATTAGTTCCCAGAAGTCGGCTACGAGTTCCCCGTTCTTGTCCTTCTTTCTTCCATATTCGGCAAGATACTTTGCACCAAGTTTCTTCTTGTTGAAGTCCTTAACCCATTTAGGAAGGTCCTTCATATAATAGGTGGAAGATACGAAATCCATGGACTTGCTGTCCATCCAGTAGGCTGCATTTGCTGTGTGTCCACCAGGGAAGATGGCACCACGATCCTTGATGCTGATACTGATGACTTTGCTGCGGAAGTTTGTGGCAAGGCGAAGCTCGTCAGTCATGGTTGTGGTAAGCATGTGGTGAGGTGAAGCCTTGCCCTCCAAAGTCTTTGTTCCTACACCATCCTGTCGTAGATCACGAACAGGAGAATCCCACTTTCCGTCAAAGTACATGCTGTTGCCTATGATGCCATTGAATGCAGGAACAGAACCTGTATAGACAGCAGTATGTCCTACTGCAGTTACAGTAGGGATGTAATTAATTAGTAACCTGTTACAGTTGTAGCCCTCTGCCATGAGTCGTCGCAGACCTCCATCTGTGTATCGCTCATAGTAGCGGGTAAGATAGTCCCAGCGCATCTGGTCAACCATGATGCCCACAACAATCTTTGGTTTATTTTGCAACTCCTTTACTTCTTGAGCGTATGAATCAACCGTAAAGAGTGAAGCGTGAAGAATTGTTATGAATGTTAAAAGAATAGTTCTCTTAATAGAAATATAACGGAAAGAATTTTCAAAAATACTCATATTATTAATGATTTTCTGCAAAGATATATATTATTATGTGGATTTTGACTACCTTTGTATAAAAATTATATAAAGATGGAACAAGCATTTTATATTTATAACACACTTTCAAGAAGAAAGGAAGTATTCAAACCTCTTCATGCTCCACATGTTGGAATGTATGTTTGTGGTCCTACAGTATATGGTGACGCGCATCTTGGACATGCTCGTCCAGCAATCACATTCGATATTCTTTTCCGTTACCTCAAGCACCTCGGCTACAAGGTACGCTATGTTCGTAACATCACAGATGTAGGTCATCTTGAGCATGATGCAGATGAGGGTGAGGACAAGATTGCAAAGAAGGCACGTCTTGAGGAGCTTGAACCAATGGAGGTGGCTCAGTACTATACTAACCGTTTCCATGAGGCTATGGATGCACTTGGATGTATACCTCCAAGCATTGAGCCACATGCTACAGGACACATTATAGAACAGCAACAGCTTGTAGAGGAAATCCTCAAGAATGGATATGCTTACGTGTCAAACGGTTCTGTATACTTTGATGTTGAGAAGTATAATAAGGATCATAAGTATGGAATCCTTTCTGGTCGCAGTCTTGAGAACATCAAGGATGCCAGCCGTGAACTTGCCGGAGTAGGGGAGAAGAAGAACCAGGCAGACTTTGCGCTTTGGAAGGCTGCTCAGCCAGAACACATCATGCGCTGGCCTTCACCTTGGAGTGACGGTTTCCCAGGATGGCACTGTGAATGTACTGCTATGGGACGTAAGTACCTCGGTTCTCACTTCGATATTCATGGTGGAGGACTTGACCTTGTGTTCCCTCATCATGAGTGTGAGATTGCTCAGGCTGTTGCAAGTCAGGGCGACCAGATGGTTACTTACTGGATGCACAACAACATGATCACTATTGACGGAAAGAAGATGGGTAAGTCATATAATAACTTTATCACTCTTCCTCAGTTCTTTGCTGGTGATCATGAGAGACTTGAGCGTGGCTATGCTCCTATGGTTATTCGTTTCTTCATTCTTCAGGCACATTATCGTTCAACTGTAGACTTCTCAAACGAGGCTCTTCAGGCAGCAGAGAAGGGACTTGAGCGTATGCTTGATGCTTGGAAGGCTCTTAATAACATCACTCCTTCAGATAAGGGTTCTGTTACTATTGATTTTGTCAATGGCATCAAGGAGAAGTGCTATGAGGCAATGAATGATGACCTCAACACTCCTATTGTTATATCTAACCTCTTTGAGGCAACAAAGACAATCAATAGTATTGTAGACAAGAAGGAAACAATAACAGCGGAGGTACTTGAAGAACTCAAGTCATTCTTCAGCACATTCGTGTTCGACATTCTCGGAATCAAGGCTGGTTCTACAAGTGCTGCTGGTGGTGCTGCCGGAATGAGCGATGCTCGTGAGGAAGCATTTGGAAAGGTTGTGGACATGCTCCTTGAACAGCGTAGCAAGGCTAAGGCAAACAAGGATTGGGCTACAAGTGACCTTATCCGCGATAATCTTGCTGCTCTTGGATTTGAGGTTAAGGACACAAAGGATGGTTATTCTTGGAAACTCAACAAGTAATGGAAAAGATAAAGCTAATAATGATGATAGTATCGCTTGTCGGCGTGCTTTGCTGCTTCGCCGTCAGCTTATACTGTGTGACAGCTTTTAAGGGAGACTCATTCTTCTATTTCGCTACATTCTTCTTTGGTGCAGCAACAGTATGGATGGGTGTCAATGTGTATAATCTTTTTAAGTCAAAGCAATGATGAAGAGAACGTTGTTGGCATTTGTAGTTATATGCCTTTGTTCATTATCTGCCTTCGCAAAGAGTCTTGTACTTACACTAAGTGATGACTCCAAGGTGTATTTCATTATGACATCAACAGATATTCCTGTGATGAAATTTACGGGTGACGGCTTTTCTATAAATGGTGAGAATGGCTACACATTCTCTCAGGTGAAAAGTTTTGTCATCTCAAATACTGATGCTCCTAATGCTATAGATGATGTTAAGGCTGGTGCTGTACAGATGCGTGCCAACACTCTGATTCTTTCTGGAGATGCGAAGGATATAAAGGTGTATAATGCTTCTGGCGCTCAGGTTGAGGCTTGTGTCTCAAAATGTGGTGAGCAGGTGGCTATAGACCTTAATAGGTTGGATAAGGGTGTGTATGTCATCAATTCTGGCAAAGCATCATTTAAGGTAATGAAGAAGTGATGGGTATGGAAAGATATTTGTTTTCTTTGCTTGCTGCATTCATGATGTGTACAGCTCCATCATGTGCTAAGACTGAGGTCGGTGACACATTATGGTTCGATTATGAGAATCGTGCTTATGAAGACGAGGTTATCTTGCTTGATAATTGTGATTCCATAGAGTTCCGTTCTATGTCTATGCGAATATATAAGTCAGGTGGCAATCTGAAATATACTTCCAAGTCTTATGGCAAGGAGAATCTTGGAGTGTATACCTTCAATCGTCCATCAAGACTTATCGTTCGTCCAAGCACTTATGCTTCAAATGATTTCACTAAGTCAACTTCTCAGTTCTGTTTTGAGCGTTCTGCAGAATCAGAACACTTCATCATCTTCTGGGAAAATGGATTGACAAAGACTGCAACCGGTAACATCACATATGATGGCTATACTTGTAATGTGAACACTCTGCTTCGTGATGCGGAGAAGATATGGAAGTGCTATGTTGAGGAACTAGGATTCATCACACCTGGCAGTTCAACTACAGATAATGCCAAGATAGAGATGTTCATTGTCAAGAAGAGCTGGGACGGTTCTGACTGGCGTGCTGATGGTAGTGGTGTGGATGGTACTGTATATACATATTCATCATCTACTATTGTCTCAAAGCCTTATAAAGTAGGTGTGTTCCACTGTACTCCACGTGCTGCTTCTGCTCGAAATGGTCATACTATGGCACATGAGATTGGACATACGTTCCAGTTCCTTGTAAGTGCAGATCTTGGTCAGTCACATGGTCTTAATTATGTGCTTGGCCCAAACTCAAAGGGAAATGAGTGGTGGGAGGATTGTGCCAACTGGCAGGCTTATAAGGTCTATCCTTCATACCAGTTCTCTGATGGTGAGTACTTTGAAGGTTACATGAACTGTCATCACCTTAATATACATCACGAGTCGGCTCGTTACAACAACTGTTTCTATCATGACTGGTGGTGTCAACTACATGGTAAGAATACTGTGGGTAGGGTATGGCGTGAGTCAAATAATCCTGAGGATCCTTCACAGGCTTATATGAGGCTATTTGGCCTTAACGCTTCTACTTATGCTGATGAGATGTATGAGGGTTTTGCACGTTTTACAAGTTTTGATATTGATGCAATCCGTAATTATGGAAAGGCTAAGATTGGTAGTGAGCGCCAGAACTTAAAGGAGGCTACTGCCGACATCCTTTCTGCTTATTTGAATAATGATAATTCTTGGTGGGTTGTTGACCCTAAGTATTGTCCTCAGAACTATGGATATAATGCTAACCCTTTGAAGATTCCTGCAGCAGGAACAGTTATCAAGGCTAATTTCAAGGGTCTTGCAGGAGCCAATGGCTACCGTAAGATAAAGACAAATCTTGCTGGTTGGCGTTATGGTATTGCTGCATATTGCTCAGATGGAAAGCGCTACTACTCTGATATGTGTTCTGATAAGGAAGGTGAGGTAAGTTTCACAGTTCCTGAGAAGTGTGTCAATATGTGGTTCGTCGTTATGGGTGCTCCAACAGAGTACTGGGTTCATTCATGGGATGATGACGAGTCAAATGATGAACAATGGCCTTATGCAGTTAAGTTCTCAGGAACAGATCCTCTTGGCGTGAACCGCACTTATTCTGCATATCCTGAGGATTATGTGAGAAAAGACACCACAGTTGTTATAAATGCAACTCTTGCAAGCAGTTCAAGTCTGTATTCAAGTGTCAGGGTTCAGTATGATATGGATGCTATTTCGCAGGCTTTGGGTGTCTCTACAGCACAGATGAGGGCTGTGGTGAGCAGCAAGGTGGCAAACAAGAAGAATTATCTTCGTTTTGCTGGTCTTAATGCAGACAAGAAGACTTTGACAAATAACACAACAACATCCACATCTTCAGGTACGGTGTTTGGACACTGGTTCAACTCTGCCGGTAATGTTGTAGGCTATGATTCTTCTTCCTACATTTTTGCCGAGATGTATCCTGATACATATGGATGCTATGTGGGACAGTACCCTGGACGTCTTGTTAAGGGCAGAACGTACATCATCCGCCAGGTTTATGTCTATACAGATGCTAATGGTAAGGAATATAAGGCTATCATGGAAGTTCATCTGAATGTCGTGTAATGACAGGTTGATGATATTTTGTGCTATCTACCTTTTGTCGACAATCCTTCGACATCGATTCGTGACCGCTTCGTAATAGTTTCGTGGTCGAAAAGGACGTGATTCTTAATTTTGTACTATCGGATTGGAACCTGATTTTAGGTGGATAATAACTGTTTTCAAGAAAAACAAATTTTTTTTTGAAAAAAAAGCGTTTTCTTTTAAACCTTTCAAAATTCATATAGTCTTACAAACAGAACACACCGAAAAAGTGGTCTTGAACATAGTTCTCTGGTCATTGGAAAGGTAGGTTCATATGAAATTAGAAGGGACAATGCAAATAATATGAATAGGTAAAGATTAAATGCGATGATTAACTATTAAGTTAATGAAAATAGACACCGTTGTGAAACGATGTCTATTTTTTTTGCTTCTTTTGCTAAATGTTTGTGTATTTGACAATAAAACTGTAACTTTGCCGTTAATTTTAGTATGAGAAAACGGATTATCACGATTGTTGTGCTGTTTGTTTCTGTCTGGCAGATTGCAGATGCACAGATGGATGTGCAGTTTGCTGACTACACATCCGTGAAATCGTATTATAATCCTGCAGTCTCAGGTACAGAAGGTAAACTGAATGTCTCTGGTGTATACTCCATGCAGATGGTTGGGTATGACAATGCTCCGTCAACCATGTATGTTGGAGCAGACATGCCAATCTATTTCCTGAGTCCCCGTCATGGAGGTGGCGTCAGTTTCTTGACTGACAACATTGGTATGTTTTCCACAACAAAGATTAGCATTCAGTATGCTTATAATATGAAACTGGGGTTGAAAGGTAAACTTGCCTTCGGTTTCAACGTAGGAATGATAAGTGAGAAAATGGATGGGTCGAAGTTGGAACTTGAAGATACTGCTGACCCTGCATTCCCTACATCTGCTGTTGATGGCAATTCTCTTGACTTCAATTTTGGCTTGTACTATACAATGCCAAAGTTGTGGGCTGGTCTTTCTATCATGCATGCATTGGCTCCAACGGTAACGGCTGGCGAAAGGTACGAAATAAATTTCCCTCAGTCATATTATTTTATGGCTGGAGGCAATATAAAGTTGAAAAATTCGTTACTTATATTACAACCCTCTTGTTTGATTATGTCAGATCTTCAAACATGGAGAGAGGATGTACAATGTAAGGTTGTCTATGAATATGAGGAACGGAAGTTTTATGCTGGACTTGGATATAGTCCTGGAGTCTCAACAACATTCATGGTTGGAGGTGATTTCCATGGTGCTACACTTGGTTATTCTTACCAGATGTACACGTCTGGCATTGGTATGATAAATGGTTCTCATGAACTTGTTATGGGCTACAAGACAGAGCTTGACCTTTTCAAGAAAGGTCGCAACAAGCATAAGTCTGTAAGGTGGCTCTAATGATATAATGTAAAGGAAGGGGAATGTTGTCTGGCGATGATGTCTCCGTAATGATGAAAAGTTCTATAAGATGAAAAATAAAAAACTTTATTTTACACTTGTTGCTGTGTCTGCGATACTATTTACACTTACACTTCATTCTTGCTTCTCTTCACAGGGTAGCATGAATGCTTCAGGTGGTGAAGTGACTGGTGTCGGTGGTTTGGCAATTTCTGAACCAGCACCTTATGGTATGGTGCTCGTAAAGCGTGGTTCTCTTAAGATGGGTTCTGAGTCTACAGATACACTCTGGGGTAAGGACATGCCATCAAGAGAGATCTCTGTCGATGCGTTCTGGATGGATGAGAAGGAGGTTACTAATGCCATGTATCGCCAGTTCCTCTACTGGGTTCGTGACTCTATCATTCGTGAACGTCTTGCTGATCCTAACTATGGTGGTGACGAGAGTTTCAAGATAGATACTGATAAGAATGGTGATCCTATCAAGCCACATCTTAACTGGAATAAGTCAATACCTCGTAATCCTGATGAGGAACAGGCTCGTGCTATAGAGAGTGTCTACACAGTTCATCCTTTCACTGGTGAAAAGATGCTTGATGCTAAGCAGATGAACTATAGATATGAGGTGTATGACCATGTGATGGCTGCAAAGCGTAAGTATCGTCTTGACCCAGCAGAGCGTAACCTCAATACAGATATTGAAACAGATCCAAATGAGGTTGTGATGATTAGTAAGGATACTGCTTATGTTGATGATGCAGGTGTCATACATAGAGAGACAATCACTCGTCCTCTTTCAAGTCATTGGGATTTCGTTAATACATATATAGTAAATGTGTATCCTGATACCACTTGCTGGATTAATGACTTCCAGAATGCAGAGAATGAGATTTACATGCGTCTCTACTTTACTCATGCAAACTTCAATGACTACCCTGTAGTCGGAGTTAACTGGGAACAGGCAAACGCATTCTGTAACTGGCGTACAGATTTCCTCATCAAAGGTCTTGGTCCTGCTGCTAAGTTCATACAGCGCTACCGTCTCCCTACTGAGGCTGAGTGGGAATATGCTGCAAGAGGAAAGAATGGCAATGAACTTCCTTGGGAACAGGAAGGTGTAGCAAGTGATAAGGGTTGCTTCTATGCGAACTTCAAACCGGACAGAGGTAACTATACTAAGGACGGTAACCTCATCACATCGAAGGTCGGTATCTATAGTGCAAATAGCAATGGACTCTATGACATGGCTGGTAATGTGGCAGAGTGGACAAGCAATGTATATACAGAAGCCGGTGTGTTGTCAATGAGTGACATGAACCCTACTCTCCTATATAATGCAGCAAAGGAAGATCCTTACGCATTGAAAAAGAAGAGTGTTCGTGGTGGTTCATGGAAAGATCCTGAGAGTTTCATAAAGTCTGCCTGGCGTACAAGTGAATACCAGAATGTAGGTCGCTCCTTCATTGGTTTCCGTTGTGTGAGAAGTCAGGTGGGAACAGCAACAAGAGCTCGTAGATAATGAAGAATGAAGAGTGAAGAATGAAGAATGGCAATTGCAGTTCTTTCAATCTTTGTCGGATTTCTCCTAATATGATTAACCCAAGTTTTGCTTCACTTGGAAGGAGTTAAAGGGATTTAAGAGAAGTGAAAAGAAGTAAAAGACGTATGATTGTTCGCGGAAAGAATTAAAATTAACATGCCTCCGGAACATCTGAACGAATAATACCACAATGGAGCAGCTTGGTTCCCTCCATTTAGGGAGGGTTAGGGTGGGCCTCTAATCGTCTTTTAACTCCTTAAAACGACGAAGGAGTGATAACTCCTTTTTACTCCGTTTCACTCCTTAAAGTGAGCAAGTTAAGGGCTTGCGGAACTTAAATAGTAAACTATGAATGAATAGTGGTTTGTGTGAAGACTATAGAGATTCTTCATTCTTCATTCTTCATTCTTCATTTTATAAAATTATGGCAAAGAAATATAAACTATCAGGTATCCAGAAATGGATGGACAGTCAGAAGGGTCAGACATTCCTGAACTTCGCATATAGCTGGGGTGCATCAGTCGTAATCCTTGGTGCATTGTTCAAACTCACACATATCTCAGGTGCCGATATCATGTTGTTCCTTGGTATGGGTACAGAGGTTATCGTGTTCTTCCTTGCTGGTTTTGAGCATCAGAGCGCTCTTGGTGAGGATGTGGATAATGCTGCAGAGGATGCTCGTAATGCTATATTCACAGAGGAGACAGCAGAGGCACTTGCTAAGGCTGCTGCTGGTATGGGTAATGCACCGGCCGGCGGTACAGTATATGTAGGTGGTGGTGCTCCAGTTGAAGGCGTTGCTTACTCTGGCGAGGTTCCTGCTGGTGGTCCTGTAGTTATAGGTGGCGGTGGTGCCGGAATATCAGAGGAAACAGCTGCTGCACTTGCAAATGCTGCTGCTAATCTTGGCAATGTAGGTGCTGCACCTTCAGCTTCAGCTGCTCCTGCAACTCCAACACCAGTCACTATTGTCAATGCTGCAGAACTTGCAGAGAATATATCTACTGCTTCTGCTCCTGTTTTCCAGGCAGCACAGTTCCAGGGCATGACACCAGATATGCAGAAGGCAACAACTGCTTATGTTCAGCAACTCACAGAACTTACAGAGACTCTCAAGCAGGTGGCAGAACAGAGTGCTCGTCTCACTCGCGACTCAGAGGAGATGGAAACAATGAACCGTACTCTTACTGGTATCAACCGCTTCTACGAGCTTCAGCTTAAGAGCGTAGGCACTCAGTCTTCTACTATAGATGATGTAAACGAGCAGACAAAGCGTCTTGCAGCACAGCTTCAGGAACTTAATGAGGTATATGCTAAGATGGTTGAGGCTCTCAAGATGAAGATCTCATAAGTCCCCGTCCCCAAAAGGGACAGCCTCCGGATAATATTCGGAGATGGACATTTAATATAAGTACAAATTTGGCTATCCACCCCCTAATCCGGATGGTCGCCCCCTTTGGGGGTTGGGGGGCTTTATATGGCAAAAAAGAAAGTAACACCTCGTCAGAAGATGATCAATCTGATGTATGTCGTTCTTATGGCGATGCTTGCCATGAACGTCAGTTCAGATGTGCTCAAAGGCTTCACACTTGTCGATGAGAGTCTCAATCGTTCGAAGGACAACTCGAACATGCAGAATGAGGCTATCTATGATGCTCTTGAGGCTGCTATGAAGCAGAATCCGGAGAAGACTCGTGAGTGGTATAATAAGGCACAGAAGGTTCGCGCTCTTTCTGACACTCTATATAATTTGGCAGAGGAACTCAAGATTCAGATTGTAAAGTACGCTGATGGCAAGGATGGCGATATCCATGACATCAAGAGTCGTGACAATCTTGAGGCTGCTACTCATATCATGCTTTCTCCTACATCTGGTAGAGGCACAGAACTGAAGAATTCTATTGATACGTTCCGTGAGAGTGTATTAAAGATGATTAATGATTCTGTACAACGTCGTATCATTGGAGATAATCTCAATACAGAGGTTCCTTCTTCTGCTCTTAATATAGGTAAGAACTGGCAGGAGTACATGTTTGAGAATACACCTGTTGTAGCTGCGGTAACATTGCTCACAAAGTTACAGACAGATGTGAAACATGCTGAGAGCGAGATTCTTCACCAGCTTATCTCTAACATTGACGTTAAGGATGTCCGTGTGAACCAGATTAGCGCATTCGTTATCCCAGAGTCAAAGACCATTGTAAGAGGTGGTAAGTTTACTGCAGATATCGTAATGGCAGCAGTAGATACTACTCAGCGTCCTGATATATATGTAGGTAATACTCTATTGAAGGCTTCAGATGGTCATTATGAGACAGTATGTGGATCAACAGGTGACTTCACTTTGTCTGGATACATTGTGATGAAGAACGGTAATGGTGAGACGATACGTAGAGACTTCACTCAACCTTATACAGTTGTTGATCCTTCGGCTACTGTATCTGCTACATTGATGAATATGCTCTATGCAGGTTACCAGAACCCTATTAGTGTGAGTGTTCCTGGTGTTCCTGCTAATAAGATAAATGTGTCAATGACTAATGGTACGCTTACTAAGAAGGGTGATGGCAAGTATGTCGCAGTACCTTCAAAGGTAGGAACAGATGCTGTATTTACAGTCTCAGCCATGAGTGAGGGACGTTCACAGGAGATGGGCAAGTTCTCTTTCCATGTTCGTAAGTTGCCTGATCCTACAGGTTACCTCCAGTGTGGTGATACACGTTTCAAGGGAGGCAGAATATCTAAGCAGATGCTTCTTTCTGCTGGTGCTGTAAGTGCTGCCATTGATGACGGTCTTTTGGATATTGCGTTCCGTGTACTCGGATTTGAGACAGTGTTTGTTGATAATATGGGTAATGCTGTTCCTGAGGTAAGTAATTCTGCAAACTTCACACCTAACCAGATTTCCCGTATTCGCTCACTCACAAGAGGAAAGATGTTCAATATATCACGTATTAGGGTTGTAGGACCTGATGGTATAGAACGAACACTTACTTCTCCTGTTGAAGTCATAATTAACTAGAAAGAAAAATAATAAGATAATGAAGAAGATATTATTTTTACTTACAATAATGCTTTGCAATGTTTCTGTTTGCACATTGTATGCCCAGCCTCAGAGAAGTAGGGTTCAGCAGAATAACAGAAACACTCCTCGAAGGAATGCAACAGCAGGTAAATCCACTACAAGTAGCAAGGCTGCTACGGTGTCTGTTAGTCGTGCTGATATAATGTTCCCAACAGCTGTGGCAGTTCCTGAGGAAGTGGTATGGCGCAGAGACCTTTATCGTTCACTTGACTTGAAGGACGATGTGAATGCAGCACTCTATTTCCCTGTTCAGCCACAGGGAAAGCAGAAGAACCTGTTTACTCTCATCTTCGACCTTTTCAGTACTGGCAAGCTTCCTGTATATGAGTATGACTTGACTGGTGTGGAAAATTTTTCACCAGAGAAGCGCATGCATTTCAAGGATTTCCTTGAGAAGTATAGCATCTACTATGAACAGCAGGGTAATGCCATAAAGGTAGATAATGCAGATATTCCTTCAGCAGAGGTACTCAGATATTATGTGAAGGAAAGCAGCTACTATGACCAGAATACAGCAACCTATCATAGTCGTGTGACAGCTCTCTGCCCTGTACTTATGCGTTCAGGTGATTTCGGAGGTGATGTACTTACTCCTTATCCATTATTCTGGATTAAGTATGATGATATCGCAACCTATCTTAGTGGTCACATGGTTATGACATCTAATGTTAATAATGCTGCTATGATGTCATCAGCAGACTTCTTTGCCACAAACCACTATAAGGGTAAGATCTACATGACAAATAATATGCAGGGCAAGTCATTGCAGGAGCAGGTTGTACCTGACAGTACCGGTAGTGTACAGGCAGGTCTTGAAAAGGCTCAGGCAAAGATAGAGAAGGAGATGAAGGACTTTGAGGAACATATCTGGTCAACACCTATCGACTCTGTTGCTCAGGCACGTAAGGACAGTATTGCTGCTGCTAATGCAAAGGCAAAGAAACCAGTTGTGTCTTCAGATAAAACACGTCGAGGACAGACATCTACTGGTAATACCACAACTCAGAAGGCATCAACAAAGAAAGAGAAAGCGCCAAAGGCTTCATCAGGTCCAAGAGTTTCTGCACGTCGTCAGAGACATTAGTTCTTGAAAAAGAGAAAACTCACTACACGATAAGAAGAAAGTGTGCAATATATTGCACACTTTTTTTGTTTTCGTGAATTTTATTCCGATTATTGATTGTAGAACACAAAAAAATACGTACTTTTGCCTTTGCTAAATTTGCAATTAATATCATAAAAAGCATATTAACCTAAACTAAAAATAATATGAGTTTGAAAATCATCGTTCTCGCAAAACAGGTACCAGATACTCGTAATGTCGGTCCTGATGCGATGACTCCAGAAGGAACTGTAAACCGTGCTGCACTTCCAGCAGTTTTCAATCCTGAGGACCTAAATGCCCTTGAGCAGGCTCTCCGTATCAAGGACGCTAATCCTGGTTCAACAATTACTATGATCACAATGGGTCTGCCAAAGGCTGCAGACGTACTTCGTGAAGGTGTTTATCGTGGTGCAGACGAGGGTATCCTCGTTTCTGACAGACCTCTTGGTGGTGCTGATACACTTGCCACAAGTTACACACTTGCTCAGGCAATTAAGAAGGTAGGTGACTATGACATCATCCTTTGTGGTCGTCAGGCTATTGATGGTGATACTGCACAGGTAGGACCACAGGTAGCAGAGAAGCTTGGTCTTACTCAGATCACTTATACAGAAGAGATCATCTCTATTGATAAGGATGCTAAGAAGATTGTTGCAAAGCGTCATATCGATGGTGGTGTTGAGACTGTAGAAGGTCCACTTCCAATCGTAGTAACAGTCAATGGTTCTGCTGCTCCTTGCCGCACTCGTAATGTGAAGCGTGTATGGGCAAACAAGAATCGCGAATTCCCAATCTGGGGTGCTGCAGATATCGAGGCAGATCCAATGCAGATTGGTAAGGCTGGTTCTCCAACAAATGTAAAGGCAGTCAAGAGCATTGTCTTCAAGGCTAAGGAAAACAAGACTCTCACATCAAGCGATGCTGATATCGAAGGTCTTATTGTAGAACTCATGGAATCTAATACTATTGGATAATAGTTTAGAGTTGAGAGTTTAGGGGTGAGAGAAATCTCTCATGGTAAAGTCTCTATTCGCTCATCGCTAAATGCTAAACGAATAATATGAATAGCGTATTTGTTTATTGTGAACTTGAAGGCAACAAGGTTGCTGATGTAAGTTTGGAGCTTTGTACAAAAGGACGTAAGCTTGCTAACCAGCTTGGTGTACAGCTCGAAGCACTCCTTATTGGTTCTAACCTTGAAGGTGTAGAAAGTCAGGTTATTCCTTACGGAGTAGATAAAGTACATGTTTTTGATGCAGAGGGACTCTTCCCATATACATCACTTCCACATACTTCTGCTGTTGTAAATCTCTTTAAGGAGGAGCAGCCTCAGATCTGTCTCCTTGGAGCAACAGTCATTGGTCGTGACCTCGGTCCACGTGTTTCTTCAGCACTTCATTCTGGTCTTACAGCAGACTGTACTCAGCTTGAGATTGGTTCTTTCGATATGAAGGTCAAGAATGAGGCTGGTGAGATGGTTGATAAGCACTATGAGGATCAGCTCTATCAGATTCGTCCAGCATTTGGAGGATCAATCATTGCCACAATCGTTAACCCTGAGCATCGTCCACAGATGGCAACAGTGCGTGACGGTGTCATGAAAAAGGAGATTGTTGATGCAAACTATAAGGGTGAGGTAATCAAGCATGATGTTGCAAAGTATGTTCCTACAACAGACTATGTTGTTAAGGTGCTTGACCGTCATGTTGAGGCTGCAAAGCATAACCTCAAGGGTGCCCCAATCGTTATTGCCGGAGGTTACGGTGTTGGTTCAAAGGAGGGATTTGATCAGCTCTTCGAACTTGCTAAGGAACTTCATGCAGAGGTAGGAGCGAGTCGTGCTGCAGTAGATGCTGGATGGATTGACCATGATCGTCAGATTGGTCAGACAGGTGTCACTGTTCGTCCAAAGGTTTATATTGCCTGCGGTATCTCTGGTGCTATCCAGCACATTGCAGGTATGAAGGACTCTGGAATCATCATCTCTATCAACAATGACCCACAGGCTCCAATCAACCAGATAGCTGACTACATCATCAACGGAACAGTCGAGGAGGTTGTACCAAAGTTGATTAAATATTATAAGAAGAATAGTAAATAATAGGTATTACGGTTATAAGGTTATACGGTTATTCGGTAAGATATGATGGGACCACATAAAAATCTTAGAGTATGGCAACAATCAATGGCTTTTGTTGCAGATATATATAGGATTACAGATCATTATCCCTCTACTGAAAAATATGCCTTGGCAAATCAAATGAGAAGAGCCGCTGTTTCAATTCCTTCAAATATAGCGGAAGGATATGGTCGGTCATCTATGAGTGATTTATTACATTTCTTATATTTTGCTTTAGGTTCTTCTAATGAGATAGAAACGCAAATTGTGCTTTCAAAAGATTTGGGATTCATCAATGATGAAGAATACAAATCTTTAGATGCTCAGATTACAGACATCTATAAGATGCTAAGTTCTTTAATCTACAAGAAAAAGCACGAAACAGCGCAACCTACCGTACAACCTTAAAACCTCAAAACCTCAAAACCGTAAAATTTATGGCAAATTCATATACAGACGTTCCAGAGATTAAGTTTCACATGGATCATCCTTTGATGAAGCGCATCGTTGAACTTAAAGAACGCAATTTCGCTGACTATGGTCAGTATGACTATGCTTGTAAGGATTACGAGGATGCACTCGATAACTACGATAAGCTCCTTGAGATTGCAGGCGATATCAACGCAAACATTATCGGTGTTAATGCTGAGGATGTAGATGCTGAAGGACCAAGCTGTAAGGACGGACGTATGTTCTATGCATCTAAGACTTATGAGAACCTTGACTCTACTATCAAGGCTGGTCTTAATGGTCTTACTATGCCACGTCGCTACGGTGGTCTCAATGTTCCTATGACTGTTTACTCTGCTGCTAACGAGATTATCAGTGAGGGTGATGCTGGTTTCCAGAACATCTGGTCACTTCAGGACTGTATCGTAACTCTCTATGAGTTCGGTGACGAGGAACAGCGCAAGAAGTATATCCCACGTGTTTGTGCTGGTGAGACAATGTCTATGGACCTTACAGAGCCAGATGCTGGTTCTGACCTCCAGTCTGTAACTCTCAAGGCTACATTCGACGAGAAGGAGAACTGCTGGCGCCTCAATGGTGTAAAGCGATTCATCACTAACGGTGACTCTGATATTCACCTTGTGCTTGCTCGTTCAGTAGAAGGAACAAAGGACGGACGTGGTCTTTCTATGTTCATCTATGACAAGCGTAATGGAGGTGTTGATGTTCGTCGTATTGAGAACAAGCTTGGTATTCATGGTTCACCAACATGTGAACTTGTATATAAGAATGCAAAGGCAGAGCTTTGTGGATCAGAGAAACTCGGTCTTATCAAGTACGTCATGGCACTTATGAATGGTGCTCGTCTTGGTATCGCAGCTCAGTCTACAGGTCTCCAGCAGGCTGCATATGAGGAGGCTCTCTCATATGCAAAGGACCGTAAGCAGTTTGGTAAGGAGATTATCAACTTCCCTGCTGTCTATGACATGATTGCTACAATCAAGGCAAAGCTTGATGCTGGTCGTTCACTCCTTTACATGACTTCACGTTATGTTGATATCTACAAGGCTCTTGATGATATCTCTAAGGAGCGTAAGCTTACTCCAGAGGAGCGTGACGAGTTCAAGAAATATTCAAAACTTGCAGATGCCTTCACACCACTTGCAAAGGGTATGAACTCAGAGTTTGCTAACCAGTCATGTTACGATTCTATCCAAGTACATGGTGGATCAGGTTTCATGCTTGAATATAAGTGTCAGCGTATCTATCGTGACGCTCGTATCACATCTATCTACGAAGGAACTACTCAGCTCCAGACTGTAGCAGCTATCCGCTATGTAACAAATGGTTTCTATCAGAGTGTTCTTCAGGACTTCGAGGCAGAACCAGTTGCTGCAGGATACGAGTCATACATGGAGCGCCTCAAGGCTATGGCAGAGAAACTTGCTGTTGCAACAGAAAAGGCAAAGGCTCCTGGTGATCAAGATTTCCTCGACCTCTGTGCTCGTAAGCTCTATGAGATGGCTGGATTCACAGTTATGGGACACCTTCTCCTTCAGGATGCACAAAAAGCACCAGAGATGTTCGGTAACAGCCTCAAGGTATTCATGAACTATGCAGAGAGCGAGGTTGCAAAGCACTTCAACTATGTAAGCCAGCTCGATCCATCACAGCTTGATGCTTATCGTCAGAGCTAATAATGGTTATAAGTTTGGGTGTTTGCATACTCAATACTTTTAATCAAAATATAATAAATAAAAGCCGAATCTTCAATTCTGAAGGTTCGGCTTTTTGTTGCCCATGAAAAAGTTTTTTCATGAAGATGAAAAAATATTTTGTTGCCCGTGATAATTATGTTTCATGGGCAACAAAAAATATAGCGAAGACTCCGAGTATTGGTGTATTTGCCGTTAAGCACTTACATTTAAGCACAGCTTATATCGCAACCTTTTTGCCCCCTACCACATAGACGCCACGATGGATATCATCGTACTGGTTCAATCCACTCTCAACATGTACCTTGCGTATATACTGACCAGATGGTGAGTAGATATTCAGGTCGCCTGAGAAGTTAGCCTCAATGAAGAGACGATTGTTACTACTATAGATCTTGAAGAATCTGTCAGTAGTACCCTTGTCCATATCATTGTCATATTCGTCCTGATCATCAGTATCGATTGGGATGTAACGCACCCTTGCAGATGAAGAAGAGTTTGTGATGTATGTACGGAATGGAAGAGTTGTTACAGTTCCTGCTGTGTTCTCGAAACCATTTCCGTCAGCATCTATAACATAATCAGCAGCCGTACGATGTATATATGTACCGTTGTGAGTATAAGCACCTACTACAGAAGACTGTTTTTCGTCATCAGACACTTTGATAGTAGTCTCGCTATTCTCGAACACTACAGGATTAGTGAGGGCGAACTCATAGTAATCCTCGCCTGGGAATGCAACAACATAAGGAACCGCATGAGAGAGATATACATAGTCAGTGAATGTATGAGATGTTGCATACCAAGCCTTATCATTGTCATCTCCATATACATCGTCATCACGAGTACCATAGTAGTCATCATAGTGAGGAAGCTTTACGAAGTAATCGTTCTTAAACTCATAGTTGCCACCCTCCTGTGAAGCATAATCATTTGTAAACAGACCAGTACCAGTCTTTGATGGACGAGCAAATGCAACACCTGAAGTAGCAGCCACCATACCGTTGAGCCAGTACTCATGATGGAGCGTGTGGTCATTCTCATTAGGCTCGCAAGTAAGTTCCTCACCATAGAAGTGACTTATCACGCTCTCCATTGGTGCACCACCCTTTGGAATGTCCACCATAGAGTAAACCTTATTGGCTGTGAATGGTATACAGATACCCTCCCATGCCATAGTAGAACCGCTACGGTAGTTCTGAGGCTTACGCTCATACCAAACCTTACCAACATTGAATGCTATAGGAGCATTGAAGTCCTGCTTATCCACGAGGTGGAAGTAGTCAGTTTTGCCATTCTTGATGTTATGGTACATGACATCCTTCTCTGCTATACTATCTACATCATTTTGGTCGAACAAAGTCTCACCTGCATTATATACAAGGAGATTCTGAGTCACATGACCGTAATTAGCATTGCTGTAAGTTGGACTGCCATCAGAGTTGTCCTTATTACTATCAACGCTGAACTTAGTTGGCATGATACAATCAGGCACACCATCATCATCAAGGTCAGTATCACCTTCAGTAGTCATATTCGTATAGTCAATAGCTGTGAGTGCAGGATCGAGAGCCCAAGCGTCCTTATTGTAGTAGAACTTCTGATCATTCTTGCTCTGATAGTATCCTGCAGTCTCATACACACGGTTACCGCCATTAGCTTCGTCTTCATCACCTGTAGCCACCTGATGGATATGCATTGGGTAGGCATCGGCATTCTCTTTATCGAGATGCTGTCCGAAGAAGAGGTAGTCGTTAGCGTATTCTGCAGGAATTCCTTTGTAGATAAAGAATTCCGTACCGTTGCCAGAGATATCCACGGTCTTATCTGCCACAACACCCGTACCACTGTATAGAGGGACATTAACCTTGTCTGTTTCATTCCAACGGGCTTCATCATGGGTATGTTCCCAGTCGTGACGAGTCTCCTCATGACCATACCATGGTTCACCTGTACGGAGCGACCATACTCGATCAGTGGTAGCATACTGGTAGTCGCCATTGGCGTAACGACCTTCAACATAACCGCTTGCTGTAGGAATGAAATGGTGGCTCAAAGCATAAGCTTTACTACCATAAAGGATTTTAGGATCACTGAGGTCTTTTGAGTCTTTAAGCTCATAGCTGTTCTCAACGGTACCAGTGCTTGCAATCGTTCCACCCACAAGACCTAGGTTATAGACCTTACCAGTCAGGTTATCGCCAAAGAGTGAGCTTCCATTACCGTTAAGATCGATATGATAACCATCTCCATGGAATGTACCATCAAAAGGTCTGGTAATCGTCAGTGGCGAAGTCAACTTAATATCACCCTGAAGAATGAAATCAACACCTGTAGTAAGTTTGTCTGCATTCACCCACTCGACGAACTTCGTAAAGTCTTGCAAATTGCTTATATATACACATGCTCCCTCGCTGACAGATTCTTCGATGCTTTGTTCGACAATATCCTTCATACGGTGGTAATTGTGTACCACAATCATGCGATTCTGCTTAAGTGCTGCATCCTGCTTAGGCATCACAGGGAAGTGATGACCACCAGCAGTAAAGATGTAGGCAATAGTACTTTCATTCTGCTTATAGAGTGCAGGAATCCAACCGGTGAGGTTGCCAGTGAGGTCCTCACTATACTGACTCTCCGGAATCTTGACACCTCTGTCGTTGTCCCACTTCCAGACACCATCGCCGTCAATCTCCTTGAAAGGCAGAATTTCCCACGCAGTAGCTGTGACAGGCATCAGTTCCGGTGTCTTGATCTTGATACCACCAGAAGTGAAACCGATACGCTCACCAGGAAGTGCACAGTTCAGAATACTCACACCACCTTCGTAAGAAGGACCTTGCAGATAGACAATTCTCATCGTGATGGTGTAATTGTATGTCTGACCATTGGTTACGCCTTCAAGGTATATTTTCACAAGTTCAGGTTCATCAAGATGGTTAATGTAGTTGTCGTTACCGCTATTGTTGAGCTTATCCTGCAGTTTGACATTGAAGATAGGAGTGCCAGTATTGAGGAAAACCCTACCAATTGGAGCTGGATTTTCGTAAATCTTACCAGAGGTAAGAGGTTCTGGATCCATGCCTTTTGTATAACGAGGCATGTCGGTTGTCCATGTAGATCCGTTCACTTCGAGATCAAATTCATAATCATCCACCTTGTCTTCTGTATTGTTTTCCAGTACGCATTCATAACCATAACGGTGTGTGCTCAACCACTCAATCTTTTTGACATTGAGCTGGCTTTTATCTTCTATACCTGAAAGCACAATATGTGGATCATTAGTTATGAGATCGAAGGTGATAGGATCCTGGAATGTATAACCCGTCAGAGTAGTGTTGAAGAAGTACTTGCTACCCTCAACATACCAATAGTGAACCTCGTCAAGTGGATGCGACATATCGCGAGTAGTGATATCACCCGGCTTACCGTAGTGTTTAGCAAAACAGTCATCCACGATATACTGGTCAGCAATAGGTTCACCATTTGCATCAAGACCTTGAGCAACCACACCAGGGAAAACGAAGTTACCCGAAGTGTTTAAGAAGTTATCCTTGTCTTCGTGAATATTATCGGCATACACATAGCCACCACCCTCACCTTGTGTCAAGGTAAGGAGTTTAACCTCTGCTACACCCACGATAGGACCATAGTAGTGGTCCCCATTCAGATCAAGGCTCTCCACACGCAGACAGAAACCGTTGTTGATACCAATGGCATTGCGGGCTGTACCCAAATTGCGTTTCTTGAATTGTTCTGTTTCAGTAACATCCTTTGATGAACCAGAGTATGCAGTGATGTAGGATAGCTTCTCTTTCTTGTAATCGTTAGTACCGACTTGTCCGTCAGCTCCATGGAAGGGACCCGTTGCAAAGTCATCATTCGTCACAATTGATCCAAGGTAGTGGATATTGTTGAACAAACCAAGGTAGTTACGCTGCTTTGCTACATCGAACTGGTCTCCTGGATACGGACCTGTAGCCGCACTAATCTGACCAAGGGTTGCATCAGGATCAAGCGATGAGTTCATGCGAAGTTCATCAATACGAGTCATGCTATATATGGTAGCATCAATCTGATTGGTAGCAAAGTCCTGAGCACCCTGCAGCATAACACAGCAGTCATTAAGATTAAGTAAGTCGAGTCGCTGGAAGGTGTTCATCAGGCGTGGGAACTTCACCGTACCAGTATTGTAACCGTAGCCTGTGATGTCAGCTGCACGGAAACCTTCACTGAAAGTAAGGTGACCATCACCATAGATACCTCCATCGCCTGTGAGGTCATAGTATGTTACACCACCAACAGCAGGACCATCGCCTTGATGTGTGTACTTACCATCTTCCCTAACAAACTTACCAATGACCGAATGGCCAGCAGGTATAGTAGCTTCTTTGACTATCAGCGTAGATATACTGATGTGGTCGATTGTGCCTTCTCCTGCCTGATCGCCGACCATGACAGCAGAATTACCGCCATAACCCTCGGTGTTGAAGTCATCTTCAAGCCCATAACGGTCATCAAAGTTCAGTGGATGCAAGGTCAGAAGGGTTTCCGAATTAGCTGGTGTAGCTTTCAGTTTATGCATAGTAACCGAGCCTGCCGAGGCAGATGTACTGTTGGCAAGCGAGTAGCCACCACCATAGATACCTTTACCTATCTTAATATCTACTTTCGACCAGTTATCAGGAACATCATTCACAGATTCAAACTTTGTATCCTTGCTTGCATCCGTAATCTGCTCATACACATTCTGTGGCACAAGGTCTCCCTTGAGGTACTTCACGCTCTGCTTTATTGTACCCTTGTCCTCGTTCCATTGGTCGCCACGCTGTAGTGCATATTCGCCCGAGGTGTTACACTTGTAGTAAGTAGGATAACCCACAATGATGTGCGACGAACCATACATATCCGAAGCAAAACAACCACCAGCCACATCGCTATACACACGACCATTACGAATCTCAATCGTAGTGTTACCGATTAATTTTCCATTTCGTCCACCGCCAAAGATATTGTTGACTGAAGGGGTGTCATATGTAGTCATTTGGTTCTGGCCATCCAGATAATGAGAGTCAAAGAGCTCGCTGCCAATAGGTGCATATTCGGGTTGAGACAATCTGACATTATCGCTCTTGTCCATCTTGATGTGCACATTACCCCAAACATGAGAATCCTGACCGAAACCAGCTCCGAACACATTGAAGCACGCTTCATCATTGGCAATTGCATTCTTAAGTTTTTCCTCGTTGGCATATCGCAACATGTTACTGTGAATATTGAGTACCACATCACCCTCAATCTCGCCCGATGAATAACAACCACCATAGATGTTACAGCCAGTAGTGTAGGCATTGCCAGCATCATTGACAAGAGGTACGAGGAAGGCATGTCCTATGGCTTCGAAGTAGGTTTCTTCACCCTCATTGTGGTCAGTGCGGTTCACAGGCACCTTCAAGTTGTCTCCCATAGGTACATCTAACTTGAGAGGAATAAACTGTGCCGCAATGTTATATCTGATCTTGATGTTACCATTCGTACCGTTGTTGGCTATATCCAAAGGACGAGTATAGCCACCGATGGACTTGATGATGGTTCCATTCTGATTATAGTCGATTGTGGCATTATTACATCCTGCCACAATCTTGTCGAAGATGGTGATTTGTTGAGGGATAACCAAATCTATGGTCTTGTCGACCAGCATAGAACCACGGTTACCACCACCGCAGATAGTGCCGACATAGGTTTCTGTCAATCCCGTGGAAGGAATGGCAAACTCCTTTGGCAATGCATTCATATCCACTGCTGTGAGGTAGGCATTGAGAAGGATTGGATTGTGACTGGCATCATCCTCATGACCAGCGGTAAAAGAAGTCGATGCTCCCATATCTTCGATGCCATTCAATTTTGCAAACTGCGAAATGGTCTCATCCCGCGTGTAGTCCTGACCATCGGAACCCATATAGAGACCACCAGCTACAGCATAGGAACCATACTTAAACTTTGTGAAGGCTTCTTCTTTACCACGAGTGATGGTTGTGGCATTACCACCCATATAGACATTGCCCTTGATGAGGGTGATACCCTTGTTACCGCTGTTGTATTCAGGGGCAAGACCCGAGATATTGATAAAGGCATTATCCACCGATGGACGAATCCTGTTGATGGTCATAATCTTGTGGGTGTCACCTGTACTGGAGTCATCTATCGGATTTCCATCCTTATCATTCTCTGGCACGGTGTAGTAGATGCCGTATTCGTCACTATTATGTTCAGTGATGCGAGTGTCCGATTTCTCATCGTCAGCATATAAGTCATCATCGCCAGCATCAGCAGGGATATACTTATAGAGGAAGTCACCATTGCCTGAACCATACACCTGACCTATCACACCACCGCAAATATTGATGTTTGTACCATGCTCTACTGTACCACTCACATCATTACCACCGAAGATGTAGCCAATGTTACCATCTATGACATTGACTGTAGCTCCATAGCAATCAACGCCATCATCACCCTCAGGCCAAGCCGGTTGAGCAGCCTTTGGAGTTGGGGTCACATTACTCATGCGGCAGCCACCGAAGAGTAATCCAATGCGAATGATTGGCGAGTCAACAGTGATGTTTAATCCTTTTGGATTGAGGTTGACATTTGTTCCGTCCGCATTCTCAACACCGAGCACTCCAGTTTTGACACCATCTTTTCTTGCCATAACACCATCAGGGTTATAGTATGTCATGTCGCCCATATTACCGCCAGAATAGACATTCTCAATCTTGCCGTTCCATAAGTTCCATGTAGGCTGGATGTCCATAGTGGCGAGGTTGTTACCTCCGAAAAGACGCACCACATGGTATGGATCAATGGTCAGCGTGTTATCATCCCATCGGTAACCAGATTTCATGCTATTGAAGAACACCTTTGTCATGATGTTCTTCTGATAGTCAGTGAATGTTACATTCGCAAAGTTGTTGCTCGCTGCATTGGTGAAGATATAGGTATTGCCAGTCACAGTAGCCATGTTGCCACCACCGAAGGCACGGAGTGTAGAGCCTCCTTCGATTTCCAGGAGCGTGGTCTCTACCTCTGGTTTTGGACCACTCAACTGTTCTGACACCCATGCTTCGCCATTTCCGCCGGCATAGGCACTACCGATGAGCGGGAAACCACGGTTTGCAGAACCATCGTCGGCAGAGATCTCAACATAGGTATTGAACTTCTTGTCTGTAAGGTTTGGACGAGGTTTATCATCACCATTCGGCGCTGCATTCCACTTTGATTCCGTAAACTTGGCTGGCATAGTGCCAGAGATAGTACCAGCAATATCATTTCCTCCATAGAGGTTACAGATGATAAGGTGGTTGGCATCCTTGATTCCACGGAACTTGCCATCGTATGCCCAAACATGCGATGCACCATGGATGTCTGCCTGACGGCTACCGCCATAGACATTGTTGGCAAAGCCTTCTGCCATCTCAACAAAGGTATTACCCTCGATGACACCCTTATAGCTACCACCATAGAGTGAACCTAACAATGTTCCCTGCTGACCTACTGCATAATATACATTGGTGTTGCCTGCCACCGTTCCCATGTTCGAACCACCGAAGGCATTGTAAATATAGGGGAACATACCAGTAGGGTCTGTGTCGCCTGTTACTGTGTGGGTAATAGACTTGATATAGAGATACACATCACCATCGGAGTGGGTATCAGCACCATATCCAGCACCATATACAGAGAGTGCATTGTTAGTCTCAAGGTCTGCCACCTCACCGTAGATGTGCATATTATCTTTCTTATTGAAGAAGTACACATCGCCTGGGTCTTTACTATTTGAGCATTTTGGTGACAACCAACAGTTATAGTCTATCCAAGAGTCACCCTCCACGAAGCCTGACATGAAGCAGCCACCAAACACATTACCTCCATGAGCACGGTATCCTGTACCATTTGCCTTGTCGAACACCTCTGGCTCAAGGGCACAGCGGATGTCGAGATGCAGCAGCACCTTATCCCTATTGGCGGTAAAGAGTTTTTTTCTTGTGGCTGCATCTTCCTTATTAGGGTCATCAGAGTCTTCATCCATTGGCTCAAAGTAGGCAGTAGCGTAACGTGCATCACGCTCATCATCTGTTATTCCATCCTCGCGAGGGTCAAGATGCACATTATGAATACGATGTCCCACATCGCTGGTGCTGACACCCGTACTGTTATCACTCAGTATTCCGCCATTGAAGTTATAACGCAGGATACCGGTTACCTTCTCTGGATGCTCCTCATCCTCATAAAGTTTCTTGATATAATCTTTGCCTTCTATCCAATAATCAGGTACTTCAGTTGCGTAGTCCCAGTTGCCATCCGAATCTTTATCCACGAAGTTGCCATCTGAGTCGGATTCAAACATTCGGTACTGAACATGCGCATTATAGGCACCGCCCACGATAGTATGGCTCACCGTAACACCTTCGGGTAGCGTGTAGTCAAACTTACCATACTCGGTCTTCGCTCTCATCGAACCACGGAAACCACCGCCCACGAAGTTGGCAAGCCAGATGTCCTCAGCGCCTTCCGCAAAGTTAAGATGCACCTCATCCGACCTTACCATGATGTTGTTCAGGTAAGCCTGGAACGGTTTGAGCTGTTCCTCACGAGACAATGTTGCGCCATCCTCTTTGGCTACGGCAAAACCAGGATAATAGGTTCCACCTTTATAGAAATGGTGATAGTGATTGTCTTCCGACTTGTCGCCTGACTCTGTGGCAAGGCTCTTGCCTGAGCATCCCATGAAGAGACCGCTGACGTTCTCTCCGTTGTCAATATACTCGTCGCGGTCATCTGCCGTTTCCAACACTTTGTGCGTACGACCAATGGTGACATGGCTGCCAAGGTTCACATTCAGCATACCTCTACCAAGGAAGTAATCCGGGTCGTCTCGCACAAGGTGTGGGTTGCCCGAGTATGTTGTATTCAAAAGATTCTCATCCCAATCACCAATGGTACATGAGTTACCACCACCGAATACCTGACCAAGTACGATAGCTCTGTCCTCCTTACTTTTTCCTGCTAAAGTGAGGTTTACATTACCTGTCTGTGGACGACCTTTGTAGGTAGGACCTGATGGAGATGGATTGCCTTTGTAATCTTTATCTCCAGAGTGGTCAACCATATAGTAGTTGTCATTCTCTCCATCTGCATAGTCGCAAAGGTTTGGGGTGTAGTAGCCTTTGTAATCACCGTTGCCAGCACCATAGATGTTCTTGTTCACCGTACCGCCATAGTGATTGATGTTGGCTGTCTCTACGCGTCCACTGACACCGTTACTGCCAAAGACAGACATGAGGATAGTGATCTTTTCGTTATCTACGGCATAGTCACGACCGTCAAAGCTTAATGCATCGTGCAAACCGATATTAACATTGGATGAAGTAAGGATATCACTCATCACACCACCGCCATATACATTATCTATATTACCACCGGTGATATAGACATTAGTCTTGCCCGTTTCTGCATCATCCTTTGTTCCAACGGCAGCATACAATCCACCGCCATACACATTGCGGCACATGGCATTGCCACCCATGTGAACATGGGAATTGCCTTTTACTGTACCATTGAAACCTCCACCTACGACATCGAGATACGACTGATATTCCAGCAGGTCATCTTCAATGACAGTAGAGTTAATATCCGTCATGCCCGTGATATGGAAATCTAACCATGTATCGCCCGTCACGCTGGTATTCTTACCATAACCACCACCGAAGACACAGAAATACATCTGTCCCTCCTGGTAGTATGCCTGAGCAATACCTTTAGTGTTGCTGTTCTCCAGAAATATTCCTTTGCCATCAGAGTCTTTGGCAAACATACCTTTCGTGACATACACATGCGTCTCGCCCACCTGACTGGCAATATTGCCACCACCGTAGATGTTGTAGTGCTCCTTAAAGGTAACCTTTGCCGTTGACTTATCGTCGCAACTCACGACAAACTTACCGCCATTGATGGTGACGCTGGTGTTACCGCTTACATTGGCAGACATGCTGATAGTACCATCATTATTGAGTGATCCATTACCACCGCCAAAGATATCCGCACCGAAACTGCCACCATTGATAGTAACATTCGCGCTACCTTCCACACTGGACATGTTGCCACCGCCAAAGACATTACCGTTGATGGTTTGAGCATAGAGTGGAAGTGCAGCTCCGAGCAGGAGCAGCAGTACTATATTATATATGTGATGTGTATTTTTATTCATCGTCACGAGGTATAATCGTTTCGTTGTTATTGTCATTAATCAAAGTAACTTCATTCCGAGGCACCTATTGTCACATTCGTTACTCCTGTTACCAAGGCCTTATCCTGATGTCCTTCCTCACCTTGTCCTGCACCATAGACGCTACCATTGATTTTTCCACCCTTGATAATGACATTGGTGTTACCTTCGACTGCACCAAGCGCACCACCACCGTAGATGTCGCCGGTGTAGGTCCAACTTTCGTCGGGGCCTGCAAACTCTGGGACATTAGGGACGGCCCATTCATTAAAGGGCTTGAGGATTTGGGGGTTGATGGTTACGTTGGTGTTGCCATAGACTTTGGCGATATTGAGGAATTCGTTTGCAACAAGTGTTACTGCCGTTGGCGTATCAAAGCTTATAACAGATCCCGAACCAGCAGCTTGGCTTTTCAACCCCATACCGCCACCATAGATGTCGCCATCAATCTCTCCACCATAGATGTTTACATTGGTATTACCATAAACAGAGGCTACGGTAGTAAACTCATTTTTACGATTGTTGGGAGCCAGATTATAGAAGTCCGGCGAACCTTGACCACCTCCATAAACACCACCAGAGATTGTTCCTCCATAGATGTTAACATGCGTATCTCCCCACAGCGAACCAGCTTGCTCCATAGCACACTGGATTCTCAATACGTCTGAGTAACCGTAACTGCCACCATATATACCACCTTTAATCTCGCCACCATAGATATTCATTGTGGTAATGGTTTCTGCAAGGTCTATTTCCTCGGGCGTGCCGTTCATGATGGTTGTCACTTTGGCAATTGTCTTCGAGGCATCATACGGCTGATATTTGATTCCCATGTAAGGGTAATTTTTATAAGCATCCGCATCATCAAGATATGGAATGTACTGATCGCATGTGTGGTAGTTGCCATCCGTACTCTGAAGACCGCTTACACCACCAGCCGAGATAAACACACCATTATTAATCTTTCCACCATACATATTCAGGGTGCTCCTGCCATAGAACGCAGTATTGGCAATGCCATTAGTCGTACTCGATGGACTGCTCTGAGAGCGGCCAAGGCAGGCACCATAGTAGCGATTGATAATGATGTCGTTGTCGTCATTGTTCGGAATGAGATTTACCTCGGTTCTGCCGCAGAAAGTAGAGTTAGAGAGACCTAAGTTCTTTGTTTGGGTGATCGACATTCCCTGACAAGCAGATACCAGTGTACCAATCTTACCACGCTTGATATTGAACTTGATGTCGCAATATTCTATTCCCTGTGTAGCACCGGCGCAGCAGAACTCAATATCGTTGGTATAGCCTTTAGAATTCCAATCACCCTCGGACGTATTAGGGTCAATATCCATATTCAAGATGGCCATCAGAGGGTGGCTTGGATTACCAACGACATAGCGGTTTTTAATACTGCCATCAGATGAACTGGTACCAGTAATACGACAACTCAACAGACGGCCTATCTTACCCGATTTGATAGTCAGCACCATCGGCTTTGTCTGTGCTGGCCACCCACCATCTGCTGTAGCTGTGAAATTGTGAGTATTAGCATACATCATCAGATGTAAATCAGGGGCTTTGTTTCCTTTTGTCGCTCCATTATCTACGATAAGATCAACGGCAATTTCATCCATCACACACCCTACATCAAACGTCACATCATGCAGGTAACACTGCAAATATGCCGATCCTGTTTGTGATCCCTCTTTTACGTTACGAAAACGCAGATACTTAAACTTGGTATCCATGCCCAATGACGGACCACCTGTGTCATTTCCCGTATTGATATACACGGCTCCGCCAGCTTTTACTTTGGCAGCAGTGGTATTCGCTGCTGTCCAAGGCCAGACACCAGTGATAGTCGCTGGCACTTTGTTGGTAACGCTCAGTGTGTTTAATTGGGTATTGCTTGCATCGCACACCACAATGATATTGCTATCCCAAGCGGCATCGCGGTCAGCATCGGTGGTGCCTGTGTAGGCAGGGAGCTTGCTATATGCTGTTTTCCATGATTTCACAGCATTGGTCACGGTGCTACCATCCTTACTGTCACTTCCGCTTCCTAAGTTCAGATACACCACATTATAGGTCTCTTTCACGCCATCCCCATCGTAGTCATATTGTTCTTGTACAGCCCATGCCTGTTCCACCCCCATCATCATCAACAGGAGAGTAAACAATATATAGTATGTCTTATTTTTATTCATATTTATTATACTTAGTTTTACAAATAGTTAGCATTCGCTCAAGAGGGCAAAAAAACATAACAAAGATACACTATTTTCTTCTATTAACCAAAACAAAAGTAGATATTTATTACTTGCACTTAATTATTTTGCATGCTGTAAGATAGAACTTTATGAAGTATTCCTCTCCCGTTTTCTTCCGTCCTTCCTTCGAAGTGGGTTCGATTCAACTCCATACAATCTCCATGGAATGTCCATCGCATCTCCATCGTATCGATGGACATTCGATGGAGATGCGATGGAGATACGATGGAGATGCGATGGAGATACTACGAGGGAACTTAGGAGGAACATAAGAGGCAAAGGCTCCTGGTGATCAAGATTTCCTCGACCTCTGTGCTCGTAAGCTCTATGAAATGTCTGCTCTCCCAATCATGGGCCATCTTATCCTTCAGGATGCACAGAAGGCACCAGAAATGTTTGGCAAGAGTCTTCAGGTATTCATGAATTATGCTGAGAGTGAGGTTGCAAAACACTTCAACTATGTAAGTGCGCTTGATCCATCACAGCTTGATTCTTACCGTCAAATCTAATAAGTTAGAAGTCAAAATGCTGTTCGGAACTATTCTTGACTGCATTATTTGATACTTTTGACGAACTAATTAATATAAAAGCCGAATCTTCAACAAATGAGGATTCGGCTTTTTATTTATGTAAAGGTTACTGGACACAAATAAATCTCAATAAACCTACAGTAGTGATGCTGTTTCTGTTACAGCCAACCGTTATCTTTTGGCTTTAGCAATACGTAACTTAATCGAAAACAATTGCAAGTATTCTGCTAATCACACTTCGAACATAGTTATACATGCACGTCATTCTCGTAGGGTAGGAATAGGAGGCGACAGTCTTTTTGTGACCTTCTCGGATGATGGACAGGGTATGAGTGATACTGAACAGAAAAACCTTTTCCGTCTTTTCTATCGAGGAGCAACGGATACCTCAGGTCATGGTATTGGGATGGCCCTTGTGCAACGTATTGTAACACTTCACAGGTTTTCTGTTAATGTCCATTCCAAGCAAGGTTATGGCACTACATTTGTTCTTGACCTGAAAGAGCGCTTGTGAGTTTGTCGTACGTCACACATAAGCTTTACTTTTTAACCGAGGAAAACAGTTCTTCTTCAATTGGGTTGAAGTACAACAAACAGGATACCCTAGTGAATAATGCAAGCTAAAGCATTTATTAAATATTTTCCTTATCCATTCTCTTGCTGATTATTGAGAAACGTTCGACGAAGTAGTTGTGCCAGTACTCTGCCATCTGTTTGCGGTTCATGCCGTCATAGCATTTTCGTTCACCAATCTCCACTACGATGGAGCCAGTACCAGTACGTCCACTTGTATGCAGAATCTTGCCTGTGCCATAGATTGTTACGGGAATGATGTCACATTTAAGACTCTCTGCAAAGAAGAAGGCACCATCACGAAAAGGAAGTATGTTATGATCCTTTGAACGTGTGCCCTCTGGGAAAATTAGGAAAGAAAATCCTGCGGCCATCTTTTCTCTGGCGTATGTAGTGACTGTTCGTATCGGTGCTGCGTTGGATATGAGTTCCTTGTACTTTACCATTGTAGCGAACATCTTGTTGCGGAAGAGGGCTTCCTTTGCCATTCCTACAATTTTAGGATGAAGCATGAATACAGCTGGGATGTCAAGCATGGATTGGTGATTGGCGATGATGATGGCAGGGCGTTCGAAGTTCTCCTTATTCTCGTTTAGAATCTCCACATCCACATTAGGAATGGACTTGCATAGAAAGAACCTGCAGTATTCTGCCTGTTTTCTGTGATACCATTCTTGATGTCGTTTATTACCATCCTTGTATCTGACGAGTAAATACATCCTGACTATGTTGCTTATCACTATAGGAAAGAAACCAAACAGACAACAGTAGTATGTCACTTTAATGGTGTCGAAAAACTTCTTCATAAATATGTTTGTTTTATGATTGTAACGTATTTGCTATACAAAATTAGTCAATAGAAGCAAAGTGCGGAAATAAAACTTGCAAAACATATTGTGTGGAAGTTAAGATACATAATAATGTGCTATGGCAGAATCTATATTGTGCTATAGATAGGGGAAAATATCCGAAAAAAGTGTTTCAAATATTTTTTGCTTTGACGTATGTCATTTCGTATTTGTAATGATGATATGCTTATAATATAATTTACTCGGCAATGTTATGAAATACAGAGTTTTCTGTGTATCGAAATATTGCCGAGTAGTATGAATGATTAAAGTTATACAGCAACCTTTATACCACAAACCACGTATACACCAAGACGGTATGATTCTCTTATCATTTGTTATCTATAACACCGTTAGCTGTGCGGCAATGTCATTGAGGAAAAGGCATTGCCATCGTTTGATGTGGTTGACGCCTTGCTCGTATTTCCAGGGGCTCAGTATCAGTAACTGGCCTGATGCACAGGCATCGAAGAACTCCTTGTATGGTTTGTATGTGGTGTTTGGGATGCCTTGCGGAAAGAGGGCGATGAGACCGTAGCCTGCTTTCATTACCGCTCTCGCTATTGTCTTCTCGCCAGGACTGATGCATGGGGATATCGGTACGACACCATGCTTGCACTGTGCCAGTACCTCCTCTGTCTTTTGCATGATGGCTTCCTGCGTCATGGAACGGCTGCACTGGATCTGCACACGTTCGCTGGTGTTAAGCAGAGCACGGTTGCCAATAGCATTGAAGGTAATGGTAAGGCAAGTACTTGGTTCTTTGCTCATGCTCTGGGAGCGTTGTTCTGTGCTCATGCTCTGGGAGCATGAGTACATAACTGGTGCCAGCAGCCCCTCAAGCGGTCCGTTCCAGCGCCCACGCCCTTTTGTTCCACCATCAGCAAGTATTGGCATCGTGAGTTCAAGGCCTTCTAATGTATGGAAGTATTGGCTGTTGTGTACTACCTTCCAAAGTCGTAGAGGGTTCTCGCGGCAGTATCTAATCATGCAATCCAGCTGCCCCTCCCTGAAGAGGATTCTGTCATGGAAGTTCTCCTCAAAGACAAGGTTGAGTTTTCGACTGGGCTTTACTGGAGTGGTGCTTTTGTGTTCTGTACTCTTGCTTTGCTCTATGCTCTCGCTCTCAGAGCGAGAGCACATTATTGTGTTCGGGGGTAACCCGAGTGCAATTTCCTTATATCGGCGGTTCACCCAGCTCTTGAAGCGGTTGATGATATAGCCAATAGGCTGTTTCTCGGGTAAGCGTTCCTTTACTCTTATGACGAAATGAATATGGTTGGGCATAATTATATGCTCAATGATCTTTACCTGAGGGAAGGAGTCTGAAATCGCCATTATCTGCTCATCTACTGCTTTGCCGAAGTCATTGAGTGCGATGGCGGGAGCTGATTCTGTACCAGAGAGTTCACCAAAGAGGTGAGGGTGGCCCTGATGTGAGTAGCATTCCTTGAGCCAGGCGGGATATTGCCAGGTAGAGGGAATGGGTGCGATTACTTCCTTATTGTCAAAGCTCTGGGAGTTATTGGATATGCTCGAATTCCTGAAGTCCGAGTACTTGACATAGCTTGAGTCCGAATACTTGACAAAACCGTAGTCCGAGCACTTAACTGGAATGCCCTGAGGCTGGGGCGGCACGTCGTGATGCTGACAACCTATGGTGATGAGGTATATCCAGGGACGAGTATAATCCCACCCCTTACAGCGACGCATCATGGAGTGCTGCAGTTCAGCACGCCAACCATCTTCCGTCAATGTCAGTGTGATACCATTGCGGATAATCTGTGTACCTAATGGCAGATGATAGTATTGTTCGTCCATGGAAAAGCCTTTTCGTTAGATACAAGCAATAGGAATAAAACATTTACCGAGTTAATCCGGAGACATGTTAATTGTTAATTCGATTTAGGGAGTTAAATGGGGTTAGAAGAAGTTATCGCTCCTTCGTCGCTTAGGGAGTTAAAGACGATACTCCGCTGACCGGAGGGTATGTTCGCGAACAATCATTCGTCTTTTAACTCCTTTTTACTCCACTTAACTCCTTTTTACTTCTTCATTGTTTGTCGTATTGTTGAATTCGGTTAGAATCTGCTCAATGTAAATGTCCTTGTCGCTCACGCCAAAACCTTCTTTCTTAAGTTTGAGTTTTCTTTTCTGAACAGCTTGTTTCTGGATGTCAAAGAAACGACCTATCTCATCGTTAGTAAGGTTAAGGCGGATAAGCATACATAGACGGATGTCGTCTTCTGTGAAGGACGGATATGAAGCACGGAGTGCATCTATATAACCGTTGTCGGTATCATTCAACAAATGTTCTATACTCTTCCAGTCATTATCTGTACATACAATCTTGTCTTTTCGTCCCCAGAAACGACTGTTTCCATCATTCGTGTTGTCCTGAGAAAGGAGATTATTAATAAGTCCAGATTTAGCATCAGCTATATGCTTTTGTAGATTTGCACGGTCATGGGTTTGACGAGTGATGACTGCCTGTTGAGTCTTTATCATATCACTCTTATGTTCTATCTCATCTTCCTTTACGGCTATCTCCTTATCTTTCTCTGCTATTTCCTGCAAGTGTTTTAGGCGTGTTGTTTCCTTTCTCATCTTATAGAATACAGCTAAGAAAATTAGTGAAATGATGAGAATTATGATGATGGAAATGAGAATAAGTTTGTTCTTGAATGCTTGGAGAGTTATCTCCTTTTCTTCCAGCTCGTGTTCTATGTTTGCCTTGTAGTATGCGTTCTTTTCCGCCATACCCTTAAGGTATGCCTTCTGTGAATATGCCATAGCATAGTCGTAGTATTGGGATGCTTTATTGTACTCGTGAGTTCCCATACATACCTTGGCAAGTAGAGAGTATGCTTTTGAACGTACTGTTATGTTGTTAGTCTTCACACATAGTTCAAGAACCTTCTTTGATTGCTTCAAAGAATCACATTGAAAGAAATAGTCGGCAAGACCTAACAAGGACTCTTCCGAATAGCGTTCCATACCACACGAGAATGCCTTCTTTGCATAATCGAGTCCACGTGTGTGATCTCCCTTAGACTTGTACAGATATGACATGCTGAGAAGGGCGGTATGTGCCATCTGGCTATCATTAAGGTCTATTGCCTTTGCAAGTGCGAGGTTATAGTCATCAAGCGCTTCTTCTGTCCTGCCATCGCAGGATTTGCAGTAGGCGAGGTTGAGGACTATGGCAATGTGGTTATGTTCCGAATCCTTGGCTTTCTTATACCCGTAAAGCGCTTCTTCTGCAATCTTTATTGCTTCCTTTGGATTGCTCCATACCATTTTCTGACTCAGAAGATTATTGGCACAATAATATGTATGCCAGTCATTACACTCCTTTGAAATCAAGATAGCCTTTCGCATCATATCCTCACTTTGTTTTGAACTATCTTGCTGTGAGTAGTGTAAACCAAGAAAATAGCAGCTTTTGGAAAAATGTCTCATCAGTTGCCTAACACTCGAATTACCATCATTTGTTTCCTCGAGATAGTAGTCGTATGCCCTTTTGATGTCATTTTTCTCGTTAATCTTTTTACCATCAAGATGGTTTATTTCTGCACAAATAAGGTGGAACAAAGCCATATCTTCATTGTTCATGGCACGATAGTTGCATTTTTTGATGAAGTATGCAGCACTATCAGGATTGTCGGGAAGACAAGCTTCTGCCTTGTATAGTGTGTGACTTATGGATCTGTCTCTACAACCGGTTGATAGTATGAGTAGGAGTGATAGTAAAAAGATTATTTGTCGTTTCATCTGTTTTTGTTGGTCTTCCATGTTTTTTATTACTCGACCGCTTTGCGGTAAAGTCTTTGCGTTAGATACAAGTAAAAAGCCTTTACGAACTAATCCGGCAGGCATGTTAATTAACGTGAGTTCGACGAAACATAAATGCTTATAAATTTGGTAATTAGCGAAATTCTCAGTAACTTTGTAATAAGCACAAAACAATGAAACTAAAGAATTTCGCATGATTACCGAAGACAAAATTACTGAGATTTTCT
>JAZUHP010000054.1:0-16811 GCA_045641785.1 Bacteroidaceae bacterium | reverse complement strand
TATATATTATTGGCTGTTAGTTAATTATACTTAAAACAAGTTTCTTTGTGTTTAATATTTAACAGTCTTGCAATATGCATATTCTAAAGCATAGCATTATATGAACTTCTTTTCAACTAAATTGAAGAAGAACCGTTTTTTCTTCGTCCGCGCTTGCGCGATTAAATTCATCGAGTTCGCGTTATTTTAGGAACAGGGAAAGACATCAAATATCAATAGACAATAATAAAAAACAACATAGTTTTTACCATATTTATGCTCGAAAAGAATAAAAAACATAGATATACCATCACTATTACATACTTTTTGTTTCTGTTTTTCTTATTTTTTCATACATTTGCACTATAAAACAAAACTTTACGATATTCAATCTAAATAATGGCAGGTTCTATAAATTATCTTTGAATGGATTTTGTCCTATTTTCGAACAGACCATCTTGAGGAATCAAAGGAGCATAGCAAGCTATGTTATAAGATTTAGAAAGACAAGATGCCGAGAATCTCAAAAGAAATTATAATTAATAGAACATGCTTAAACATATAATACTATAAACCAAATTTATCTACAAAGAAATGAGTAAAAAGCATTTTTCACAGTTGTGGAAAGGGCGTGCACTTTCTATGGCACTTCTTTTCATGCTGAGTACTGTCTACATGTTTGCCCAGAAGGTAACAGGTGTAGTAAAGGACTCTTCTGGAGAACCACTCGTTGGTGTTAATGTTGTTGAGAAGGGTTCAACAACAAATGGTGCAGTAACTAACATTAACGGTGAATACCAGATTAATGTGGCAACAGGTAAGACTCTCGTTTTCTCATACATTGGTTATGAGAAGAAGGAGGTTACAGTAAAGAGCAATAAGCACAATGTCTATCTTAAGGAAGACTCAAAGGTAATGGGTGATGTTGTAGTCGTAGGTTACGGTACAATGCAGCGTAAGGACCTTACATCTTCTGTTACAACAGTTAAGGCAGACGATCTTAACAAGGGTGTATTCACAGACCCAGCACAGATGCTTCAGGGTAAGGTTCCAGGACTTGTAGTAACATCAACAGGTGACCCTAATGGTACTCCATCAATCACTCTTCGTGGTGCATCTTCTCTCCGTGATGGTGCTATGTCACCATACTATGTAATTGATGGTATCCCAGGAGTAGACATCTCAATGGTTGCTCCAGACGATATCGAGAGCATCGATGTTCTTCGTGACGCAACAGCTACAGCTATCTATGGTTCAAAGGCTGCTAATGGTGTTATTATCATTACAACAAAGACAGGAAAGAATGGTAAGACAAATGTAACTTATAATGGTTATGTTGGTATTGACCAGATTACTAAGACTTTAGACATGATGAGTGCTGATGGTCTTCGTAGTCTCAGTCAGTATGGCATCAATGTTGATGATAATGGCGGTAATACAGATTGGCAGAAGGAAATACTTCGTACAGGTGTTAGCTATAACCACAATGTTTCTATCAATGGTGGTACAGAAAAGACAAAGTACATGGCAAGTGTGACTTATAATAGTATTCAGGGTATTATCCGTGGAACAGACAGAAATCGCCTTAATGTTCGTTCACTTTTAACAACAAAGCTACTTAAGGATCATCTTGATATTTCTTTGGGTGCAAACCTTGTATATGGAAAATATCAAGGTGTTGCCATGAACTGGCATGGAGAATCTGTTATTGATGCTATGAATTACTATTCTCCGCTCAATCCAATTTATAATGCAGACGGAACTTACTTCAGAGTAAATAATAATCCTGATAAGAACTACAACCCTCTCTCAATGATAAATGAGGATACTCAGGAGAATAATATGAAGCGCCAGCAGTTTACAGCAAAAGCAACACTTCATATTATAAAGGGATTGGATTGGAATGTAAACTACTCTTTTAACAATAGTCAGCGTACAAGCAGTTCCTACAATTCTACAAACTCACAGGTGGTACCTGTCAAATATCATGGCCTTGCTAATAGAAGTACATGGTTTGATGATGAGCATTCTTTCGAAACATATGGAAACTATGAGCATGTTTGGAACAAGGTTCATAAGTTCTCTGCCATGGTTGGTTATTCATGGGAAGAGAGAAACCTAAGAGATGGTTTTGGTTTTAAGGTAAACGATTTCTATGATGATCAGGTAAAGTGGCATAATACAAACTATGCTTCTGATGTATACGAAGGATTAAGAGGTACCTCTTGTGGCCTTTTAGAAACAAGAAAGATGATTTCTTTCTATGGTCGTTTGAATTATTCATTCAATAGCCGTTATATGATTCAGGCTACAATGCGTCGTGATGGTGCTTCTGTATTTGGTGAGAATCATAGATGGGGTTCTTTCCCATCTGTTTCCGCTGCATGGAATATTACAGAGGAAGACTTCATGAAGGAGCAGGAGTTGTTTACAAATCTCAAGCTTCGTGCTGGATATGGTTTGAGCGGTAATGCAATGGGCTTTGGAGCTTATGACTCTCGTGCTACATTTGGAAATGGTAGTGATACTTTCTTGTGGGTTGACGACGAAGGCAAGGAACATACATATTATACACTATATGCTACAAGTAACTCAAATCCTAATCTTAAGTGGGAGACAACGGGTATGTTCAATGTAGGTCTTGATTTTGCTTTCTTGGGTGGTCGTATCAATGGTACACTTGAGTTCTATAACAAGAAGACTACAGACCTTATCTGGAATTATGAAGTAAAGAACCAGCCATTTAGAACTACACCTTATAATATTGGTGAAATCACAAACCGTGGTATTGAGTTGTCTATTAATGCTGATGTTATTAGATCTAAGGGATTCCGTTGGAATACAACACTAAATATTTCTCATAATATGAACCGTGTTGACAAGATTTCTGATGAGTCACATAAGTTGGATTACATCACAATGGGTGACCCTGATGTTGCTGGTGTGTCTTCAAATGGATATGTACAACTTATTAAGGAGGGTGAGTCACTTGGAACATTCTATCTTTTTGAGTTTGCTGGCTTTGAAAATGGTCGTGCAATGTACTATGAGCATGACGCAAATACTGGTGAGCGTACAGGAAAGCTTATCCCTTCATCAGAAACAAATACTGAGCGTGATCGCGTAAAGGCAGGAACAGCTCTCCCAAAACTCACTCTTGGTTGGAATAATAACTTTACTTATAGAAATTGGAACGCTACATTATTCTTTACAGGAGTATTTGGCAACAAGGTTTATAATGGTACTCGTGCAAACAACCTTGCAACATCTCGTCTTACAGGTGCTAGTGGTACTAAAAATGTTCTTAGTGAGTATGTCGCTCAGCAGGTTAATGGAGGTGTAGTGAATACTGATCCTAATGTTCCTTCTGATCGTTGGCTTGAAAGTGGTAGCTATGTAAGACTTAAAACTCTTACTTTAGGATATACATTTAATGATGGCTTCGATGGCTGGATTAAGAATATTCAGTTATATGCTTCTGTTAATAATGTATTTACTATTTCTGGTTATAAGGGTATCGATCCTGAAATGAGATTAGATGGTACTGCTCCTGGTATTGACTATAGCTGGGATGTTTACCCACATACTCGTTCTTATATGATCGGTGCAAAAATTAACTTCTAAACATTGATAACACACAATGAAAACATATAAAAAGCTTTTTATTGCAGCTGGGTTAGTTGGTATGCTTACTGGCTGTACAGATATTGAAGCACCTCTTAAGTCTCTTTATACAGAATATCCAAATTCTGAAATTGCTCTTGAGGGAAAACTATCAAGTCTCTATTTCCATATTCGTGGTACTCTTGGTCGTCGTTATATGGAAGCACAGGGATTGTCAAGTGACGAATGGGTTGGAATCAGTTTTGATGGAGACTATTATGATGATGGTACATACTCTCATATGTGTCTTCACAATTTCTCTCCTGATGATGCTTCTATTGACTGGTACGAAGAGGTACAGATGGGTATAGCAAAAGCCAATGATATAATATTGAGTTTGGGTGGTAATGATGCACCTGCAGCAGCTTCTGCTCGCGTAATTCGTGCATACTATCATTGGATTCTTATGGATAGCTATGGTGATGCTGCTATTTTTAACCGTGTGTATTCAGATGATGAGGTTGTTGACCGTTCTCCTCGTGCTCAGGTTGCTCAGTTTATTGCTGAAGAATTGGAGTCTGCCCTTCCAAATCTTACTACAAATGTAAATAAGAATACATATGGAAAGCCAACTCGTTGGATGGCAGAGGCTCTTCTTGCCAAGCTTTATATCAACTGGCCTGTTTATACTGCCGCTACTCCTTCAGATTATGAGGCGACTAACTATAAGAATGATAAGCTTGAGCGAGTAGTTGAACTTTGTGATGACATTATCAAGTCTGGAAAATTTGATCTTTCTGATCCATACCTTTCTAAGTTCTATCCAAATAATGGTGACCAGATAAAGGACTTCATTTATGCTATGCCTTTTGATGCGATAAACCAAACAGGCCTACAATATGGACGTCCTCGTTCATGGCGTAAGGCAAATACAGGTACAAGCTATTATGGTGAGTCTCTTTCAAAATCTTGTGGTGGTAACTTCTCTATCACTCCAGAGATGTCTGACATTCTTATGGAACTTAGCAAAGATGATCGTCAGGGACATGTTCTTGCTGGTACGATTTACATGTATGATCCAAAGACATTTGCAAAAACAGAAACTCCATGGTTGTACAAGGATGCTGAGGTTGAACTTTCAAAGACAATCACTCTTAAAGAACAGGATGAGCGTCTCAATGTAGGTAATGATGTAAATGGCTATAATCAGGGGTACAAGTCTGTTAAGTGGTTTGTTTCTGATGCAGACTTCTCTCATGACCGAAACCAGTCAAACGATGTGCCTATCTTCCGTTATGCTGATATAGTTCTTATGAAGGCAGAAGCTATTCTTCGTGGTGCTACTGCAACAAATGGTGACACACCTCAGAGCCTCTTTAATCAGATTCGCAAATATGTAAATGCTCCAGAGATTGCAGCTACTCCAACACTTGATGACTTGTATGCAGAGCGTGGTCGTGAGTTCTTTGATGAGAACTGGCGTCGTAATGATATGATTCGTTTTGGTCACTTTGAGGATGAGTATGGTTTCCATAAACAAGGATTCCCTACTGCAAAATTTGACAAGACTCGTCGTATTTTCCCAATCCCAACAAAGATGCTTAACAAGTATAACAACTGGAAGCAGAACCCAGGTTACTAATCCGACTTAATACCTCATTTGAGGTTTGAATATATAAAAAGAAACTCATAGTCAACTATTGACTATGAGTTTCTTTTTGTTTTATACATAAGGTTTGGGTGAAAAAACATATCTTTGCGGAAAACATTATTAATCACTTTAATCGCCCATTAGGAATGACTATTTGCTATAAGGTTTATTGTAATAGTCATCCTCCATATAGGAAGGAACGGGATGGATCCATATTATGAGAAAAGCAATACTTTCAATACTTATCCTGATGTTACACTTTGTCCATGTCTATGGGCAAAGAGAACGCTGGATATATGACTTTGTCGTACCTGATAGCGGTTCCTTTGAGGATGCCATTCATAAGGCTAATGCAAGGGAGGACTTGAAGAAACGCTTCCGCATCTTTGTTAAGTCTAACTATTATATCATAAAGGGTGATGGTGATACTATCAGTACCGTGGAGAATGGTGATACCATTTATTTTCCAAGTCCTGTAACAACGCTCAAGGCACCTAATACATCTATCATTGGTGAGAGTTGGAAAGATACCAAGGTGGTTAATATTCCTCGTCATGAGGGCATAGGAATCACATCCACTCTCTGTGTCCGTAATGCTGATAGTACATACATTCAGGACCTAGAGTTATGGTGTAACTTCAAGAATGACCCAAACGCATTTGCCAATCGTGCAGTAGCCCTAAATGAGAAGAACTGTAAGGGTAACATCCTCAAGAATATCATGCTTACAAGCACCCAAGACACTTACTGGACAAATGACAAGGGGACTACATACCTTGAGAACTGTAAGATAAGTGGTACCGTTGACTTCATCTGCGGTGGAGGAACAATGTATTTTAACGATTGTGACATAACACTATTAGACAGAGGCAAGAAAGGTAGTAAGGATATTGTCACAGCTGCCTCTACAGAGAAGAATCTCAAATATGGTTATATTTTCCGTGATTGCAGGCTCACAGGGCCTCAAGAACAGTCTGGCAAGTACTTCTTAGGCAGACCATGGAAAAACGCCCCACAGGTGGTATTTCTAAATACGGAGATGAGTATTGCTCCATGTGATGCGGGATGGAGAGATATGCACGGTACACTCCCCCGTCTTTATGCAGAATACAATAGTCACCTTTCTGATGGAACAAAGGTAGATGCAAGCAAGAGAAAGTCTGTGTATAAAGATTCGAAGAGTAAGGACGTTACTATAAAGTTCAAGAGTGAACTAACCGACGAAGAGGCAAAGGCATACTCCATTAATGAAGTATTTGGCAAATGGAATCCAAAGAAAGCATGTGAACTTGTTGCACCACCTGTACTAAAGATGAAAGGGCGCAAGACTATTGTATGGAAAGACATTCCTTCTGCCTATTGTTATGCAATATGCATTGACGGTGATGTTGTAGACTTTACTACAAAGAACGAATACATAGTACCAGAAGAGACGGAGGAAGGGGCATGCTACTCTGTACGTTGTGCAAACTGGTATGGTGGTCTGGGGGCAGCCTCTAATGAGGTGGTCTATCCTAACCGCTGATTATTTCTTTTTGTACCGGTAGTTCCGGACTTGCCGGTCGTACCGGAATTTCCGGCAAGTCCGGAACTACCGATACCATAGAAACAACCAAAACACAAACAAAAAAGCGAGGCAACCTTTCGATTGCCTCGCTCATTTTATATATTACCACCTACAGCCATCACGTGTTCCGGATGGCATCCCCTCCCTATAGGGAGGGTTAGGGTGGGTCTTACTTTCTATTAGCCTCTACCCACTTACGAGCATTTACGAATGCCTCAATCCATGGAGTAACCTCATCCTTACGGCGGTCAGCTGGATAGTTTGCCTGCTGCCATGGGAAGATAGCACGCTCAAGGTGTGGCATCATAGCAAGATGACGACCATCTGCAGAACAGAGACCTGCTACATCATAAGTAGAACCGTTAGGGTTAGCTGGATAGCCAGAGTAGTTGTACTTAGCGATGATGTTATACTCGCTCTCAGCCTTAGGAAGCTTGAAGTTTCCTTCTCCATGAGCAACCCAGATTCCGAGCTTGTTGCCAGAAAGTGAACCAAACATTACTGACTTGTTCTCTGGGATAGAGAGTGACACGAACTCAGACTCGAACTTGTGAGATACATTATGAAGCATCTGAGCATATCCCTTAGCATCAGTTACAGCGTGGTTATTATTGATAAGACCGAGCTCAATCATCAACTGACATCCATTACAGATACCAAGTGAGAGAGTGTCCTCACGAGCATAGAATGCATCGAGAGCAGCCTTAGCCTTAGGGTTGAAGAGGAACGCACCTGCCCATCCCTTTGCAGAACCAAGAACGTCTGAGTTAGAGAATCCCCCACAGAATACAATCATGTTGATGTCCTCGAGTGTCTCACGACCACTTACAAGGTCAGTCATCATAACATCCTTAACATCGAAGCCTGCAAGGTAGAGTGAATAAGCCATCTCACGCTCACCATTTGTACCCTTCTCACGGATAATAGCAGCCTTGATACCAGTACGCTCACGACGGTCAGCTGAGATGCCATACTGGCTGAGCATACCTGTGAAGTCTGCATTGAACTTATGCTGGATTGGCTGGTTCTTATAGTTAGCGAAACGCTCTGCAGCCATGCCATTGAAGCTCTGCTTTGTATCGAGACGGTATGAAGTAGAGTACCATACCTCACGAAGAGCATCGATATCGAATGAGCGAGTCTTACCATCCTTCTTGACAGTAACATTGCGATCATCAGATGGAGTACCGATTGCACTGAATGCGATACCTGCCTTCTCAAGGATATTCTCAACCTCTTCCTTCTTGTCATTTGCCACCTGAATAACGACACCTGGGTTTTCTGCGAAGAGAACCTTGACGATATCCTTCTCAGCGATACCTGAAAGGTCAGCACAGATACCACCCTTCTGATTTGCAAATGTCATCTCAAGAAGTGTAGTGATAAGACCACCGGCACTAATATCGTGACCAGCAAGGAGAAGTTCATCATTCACAAGTTCCTGAACTGCGAGGAACGCATCACGGAAGTACTCTGGGTTCTGTACTGTTGGAACATCGCTACCAACCTTACCGAGTGTCTGAGCGAATGCAGAACCACCAAGCTTGAGTGTATCGAATGAGAAGTCAATATGATAGATAGTAGTGTTCTTGTCATTAACGAGAACAGGACTTACAACCTTCTTTACATCGCTTACCTCACCACCTGAAGAAACGATTACTGTACCTGGGCTGACAATCTTGCTTCCATCAGGATACTTCTGAGTCATTGAGAGAGAGTCCTTACCTGTTGGTACATTAACCTGAAGTGCACAACAGAAGTCTGAGAGAGCCTCAACACCAGCATAGAGGCGAGCATCCTCACCCTTCTGTGAACGGCAAGGCCACATCCAGTTAGCTGAGAGACTTACAGAGTCAAGACCTTCTGCAAGTGGAGCCCATACGAGGTTTGTGAGTGACTCAGCAACTGAGAGTACAGAACCAGCAGCTGGATCAGCAAGACCTGCCTGTGGAGCATGACCGATAGCAGTAGCGATACCCTTTGTACCACGGTAGTCGAGTGCTACTACACCACAGTCAGAGAGTGGGAGCTGAATCTCACCCTGACACTGCTGACGAGCAATCTTACCTGTTACTGAACGGTCAACCTTGTTAGTCAACCAGTCCTTACAAGCTACTGCCTCAAGCTGGAGTACATTCTCAAGGTACTTGTTGATATCAGCATCTGTATATGTTGCGTTTTCGTAGTTGCGGACAACTGTCTCGTCACGCATATAAGTCTTTGGTGAGTGACCGAACATCTGAGCTACATCGAGGTCGAATGGACGAACACCATCACCCTGCTGGAATGCAAAGTGAGCATCACCTGTACATTCACCTACTACATATAGTGGGGCACGTTCACGCTCAGCAATCTGACGAACATGGTCGATGTGCTTCTCGTCGATGAGGAGACCCATACGCTCTTGTGACTCATTAGCAATGATTTCCTTTGAAGAAAGAGTCTGGTCACCGATTGGGAGCTTAGTCATGTCGATAACACCACCACACTCCTCTACAAGCTCAGAGAGACAGTTAACATGTCCTGCTGAACCGTGGTCGTGGATAGAAACAACAGGGTTCACATCCTCCTCACAGAGAGCACGTACGAGGTTATTGGCACGCTTCTGCATCTCTGGGTTAGCACGCTGAACAGCGTTAAGCTCGATACCTGAAGAGTAGCGTCCAGTATCAACAGAAGATACAGAACCACCACCAAGACCGATGCGGTAGTTATCACCACCTACAACGACAACCTTGTTGCCCTTCTGAGGTTCACCCTTGAGACAGTCACGCTTAGTACCATAACCTACACCACCGGCAAGCATGATAACCTTATCATAACCGTACTGCTCTGTTGTGTCACCCTGCTGCTCTGCATGCTCGAAAGTGAGGACAGAACCACAGATAAGTGGCTGACCGAACTTGTTACCGAAGTCAGCAGCACCATTTGATGCCTTGATAAGGATCTGCTCAGGAGTCTGGTAGAGCCACTTACGAACAGGGATGATCTTCTCCCAGTCACGGATATCACCTTCCTTGTCAGATTTTGTCCACTTAGCATAGCTGTGTGGCTGGCTTGGAGCAACACCGTTACGTGGATAAGAAGTCATATAGACTGCTGTACCAGCGATAGGCCATGAACCAACACCACCACCCATACGGTCACGGATCTCACCACCTGTACCAGTAGCAGCACCATTGAATGGCTCAACTGTTGTAGGGAAGTTGTGAGTCTCTGCCTTAAGAGAGATGACAGACTCGATATCCTTAACCTCGAAGAAGTCAGAAGTAGAGTGATCCTTTGGAGCGAACTGCTCAACCATAGGACCCTGGCTGAATGCCACATTATCCTTATATGCAGAAAGAATCTTGTTAGGATTCTCCTGAGTAGTCTTCTTGATCATCTGGAAGAGTGAAGATTCCTTCTCCTCACCATCGATGATGAATGTACCGCCAAAGATCTTATGACGGCAATGCTCTGAGTTGATCTGAGCGAAACCGAACACCTCTGAGTCAGTAAGTTTGCGACCAAGCTGACCTTCCACCTTATGGAGGTACTCAATCTCCTCAGGAGAGAGTGCAAGACCTTCCTTCTCATTGTACTCCTCAAGGTTCTCGATATGAACAATAGGAGCTGGCTGAATGTTAACTGTGAAAATTTCCTGATCCAATCCTTTGTACATACGCTGGAGCATTGGGTCGTGCTCAGCATCTTCGCTGTCTACTGGGAAATACTCCTCAATACGCTTAACGCCATTGATACTCATATTCTGAGTGATTTCCACTGCGTTAGTACTCCAAGGAGTAATCATTTCGCGACGAGGACCTACATAGAATCCCTCAAGATTAGTCACATTGAGTACTGTAGCTTCGCCATAGAGCCAGCAAAGCTCATTAACCTCATCAGCAGAGAGCTCGTGATCAACACTTGTAGCGATCACACTCTGTGAAGGTGTTTTGAAAAAATAAATCATAACTTATGTGGTATGAAATATAAAAAATATTAAATTGCAATTTCAAATGCAAAGATAGTGCAAATTCTTGACATCATCGGGATAGAGACGGAAAATTTACTACATTTCTTTTAAATTAACAGAATCATATAAACTTTGGCATGAATATACCAAAGTGCGTCAATGTGTAACATCCTCTATTCTGACAGAAGAGTTCCCTCTCCCATATAGGTAGTCTCGAAAAGCATAAAGCGGAATATTTTCCAACCAGGATTGTTCTTTTAGCCAAGCTATCACTCATTTATTGAACGCAAAAAAATATGCAATTCCTTAACTTAAAAAAGGTTATTTGCTCATCTTGATGTCCCCCGTAATCCAAAATTGACCGATGCACGAATCTGTTCGGCATCGGTCAATCACTCATAATTTTTCTATCTCTTCTACAGACAACCCTGTTGCCTGACTTATCGTTTCAAATGGCACACCAAGAATTTTAAAGTTACGAGCATTATTTAACTTTTCTTGCTCAATACCTTTCTCAATGCCTTTCTCCATACCTCGACTAAAGTCATATTCTTTGGCAGCCATGACGGTACGGTAGTTGTTGAGACTATCCATATAGATGCGTTGCTGCTCAGGATTCATTTCCGAGTAGCTGGCTATCTGCTCCATCTTCATAAAGATGGGCTGCTGATCTGTGAATGGTAATTGAGTTCTCATTGTCTCCATATTATGTAAAATGTATGCCCAGTACTCTATCCTGTCCTTGCAATCTTCCTCGCGCATATTCTTCACGCATGGAAGCTGGATAGTGTATGCCCTGACTTTATCATTAAATATTTCTTTTGTCTCTGTCACCATGAACTTGACTGTACGAACCAGTCGTGGTTCAAAACCACTCAACGGGAAGTTAAGGAAAAAGATACCATATACTGGTTTAAGGTCGAAGTTCCATGACTCCATAACTGGTTTACCACTTGCACCCAATTTTTCCTTACGTCCAACATATCCTTGTGGTGCTATGGAGTTTGACATATAGTAGATTATTCGGTCATTGAAAAAAGACTGTCCCCTATTCTGCATCTCCACTATTATCTCCTTACCATCCTCTGTCTCGCAACGCATATCATAGATGATGCCACGAAGCGAGTCATTGTCTGGAAGAATATCTTTGTTGAGGAAATTCACGTGAGTAATCCTTGACTCCGGTTTTAGCAAGTCATTAAGAAACTCGCGCATTATGTCCTCCTCTCCAAATATCTTCTTAAATCCATAATCAGTAAGAGGATTGATGTATCTTATATCCCTATCTTCAAGTGTGTCCATCGGTTTAGTCTATTTAGGTCATTTTTTACGGCGCAAATATATGGAATATTCTGCATAACAGCAAAATATTACACAAAAAAAATATACTTGTGAATTCTCATTCACAGCTATTTCACAAATATAACAAAAATAAAGGCTACCCTTGCGGATAGCCCCTTAATTTTATAATTAGAATTCAGACATATTAAACTTTTTCTTGTATCGAACTCATCTGTTGTACCTCCCTGAGGAACGCCAGCTGTATCTTTTTGTCGTTCTGTACCATCAGGTTTTAGGCTTCCTGCTAAAAGAACGTGAGTTCGATGAAATATAAGTGCTTATAAATTTGGCGATTAGCAAAAATTGTTGTAACTTTATAGTGCTAAAATAAAAAGTAATACAAACAATTCTCGCTATGTTCACCGAAGACAAAGTTACAGAAATTTTCTTTATGACAGACGAATTCTGCAAGGTTTTTAATCGTATGATGTCAAAATATGCTATTGAAGACACTTCTAAGCCCGCCAAGCGCAAGTATCATCGTGATTCAACGATGTCAGATGCAGAGATTATGGTCATAATGATCCTTTTTCATAATTCTGGCTTTCGCTGTCTGAAACATTTCTATCTCGACCACGTTTGCAAGCACCTGAAGCATCTTTTCCCGAAGACTGTATCCTACAACAGATTCGTGGAACTGCAGAAGAAGATTATCATTCCACTGATTATATTCATAAAGAAGGTCCTGCTGGGTAAGTGTACAGGTATAAGTTTTGTTGATTCGACTCCCTTACGTGTCTGTCGCAATCAAAGGATACTTATTTACAAGACATTCAAGGGGTTCGCAGCCAAAGGCAAGTGTTCCATGGGGTGGTTCTTTGGTTTCAAGCTACATCTCATTTGCAACGAGAAGGGGGAACTTCTCAACTTTATGGTCACGCCAGGCAATGTCGATGACAGAAAGCCTTTGGAGGATAAACGATTCATAGAGCAGATCTTTGATAAACTCATTGCAGACAGAGGCTACATCAGCAAGGATCTCTTCCAGAAACTATTCGTTGACGGCATACAACTCATAACGAAACTCAAGAGTAACATGAAGGGAGCCATGATGAGCGTATCGGACAAAGTCCTACTGCGTAAGAGAGCCATCATTGAGACCGTAAATGATGAATTGAAGAACATCGCACAGATAGAGCACTCGAGGCACAGAAGCCTACACAACTTTACAGTAAATCTACTTTCTGCCATTGCTGCATACTGCTTCTTCCCTAAGAAACCGACAATCAATATTGTCAGAGTTGCTGATAATCAGCTTACTTTGTTCTAAACAAATTCATCGAACTCACGTTAAACTAAGATACTTCGACAAAGAACTATTATCATGTTTTTTCCCGATTTTATCAATTGCATCCAAATAGTTTTTTGCTCGAATTGTTTTTGCATCTACTTGACAAGTAGAAATCAGCAAAACAAATAACAACAAAACATTAAACCTATTTCTTATAACTTTTATAGACATAACCTTTAACTCCTTCATCTAATTTATTTCTGTAATTAACATTATATGGATATTTACTCCTTACCATAGTATTTCGCTATCATACGAAGGCATGACGGGCCGCAATCTATTGAATCCATTTGATGATAAAGCGGAAATATAAAACTTTTCATTTTTCACTTGAAAACAAATACGGAACTAACCATAAAACGACGTGGTGTCAGTTCATACATTGTATATGAATCAACCATGTCAGATTGGTAACGGTCAATGTAACTACGATTATTGAGAATATTGTTGACGGCAAATATTATCTGCCAATCCTTAACCTGCCATCTTAGGCTACTGTCAAGCATATCAAAATGTCTCATGCCTGTGAGTGACGTATTGCTTGTATGGCGTTCTGTAATATTGAGGAACAAGCAGCTCTTCTTCAACGTTATGAATGTAGATGCATTACTTGAAAAATGCTTGATGTTCATTCCTGTATATCCTAAGGAATTGCTGCTTTTTGAGAGTGAATAGTTAGCCTCGTTTGAGAACATCATACGCACCCATGGACGGAAACTGATTTTTCCACCTATACCATAACTATCAGATGTGTTACTTGTCAGAACGGATTGACGCAAATACACACCCTTAGAACGTCCATATCGGCCAAGAACTTCCATACTCAACTCCATCCAGTCAATGTCCTTACGTACACTTGCATTTATGTTATAGCTCGTTGAGTGATGTGGGGCATACTCCATCTGTGTTGTCGAAAAAGAGTTCTCATCAATATACGAACCATAAACAATATCACTATGACTTCTTCCTGCACTTCCTTCTATGTAACAGAATACCTGACTGAAAATGTTTCGATAGTTCAGTTTCATGCGTCCTGACATATTCTGTGTGTCAAATATTCCACCACCATAGTGTAACATATTATTGTATGAAGAAAGAACGTATGCCGTGTAGAGCATTCGCCAGGATGTAGAATTGACACCGTATGAACCATTCGCATCCAAAGTCCAGTATTCCTTGAATCGCCAGAATATAGATGCACTCGGATTGAAATACAGTTTTATCCTGTTGTTGTCATTATGACTTTCTCCTCCGAGCATAGTTGCTGAAAGAGACAACGGAAGCGTAACATTTATATGAAATTTCTCATACACAAGTTGTACTCGTGCACCTGTTGACAGATTGAAGTTGGTGTATCTCATATCACCATGTGCATCAGGACAGACTTTATCATCTGCCTTTATATCCGTCTCTATGTCAAGATGCTCTATATTGGCAGAGAGTGTCGGCACTATAGTAAGATGTCGCCTTTGTATATCTGCCAAGAGGGAGAAACTATTGTATGAAGCAAAACGATTTATTTTACCACTCTGACTTGTCTGTCCGTATTCGATACTGTCATTCAGGAATCCGCTATACACACCAGGAGTAAGAGTGAGAGTTTGTGGAGATGAACGGAACGAGTTATCACTATTATACTTGAAGCCACCATTCTTTTTGGTTCTGTAAACCATATTGAAATTGTCATGTAATCCTAATGTGTGGCTGTTATACAACTGGTTTATATCCTTTGTTCCGCCTCCTATGAATCCTCTGTCATCATTCCATATACCTTTTATGTCGAAAGTGTTCTTTATGTACAGTTTTGACTTGTTCTTTTCGTACATCAGTTGTGCTTCTGTAGAATTTTCTACTGTATGAGAGTTCATGTCCTCTATCAGCAATCTGTCAGTACCGTCTGGAAGCAGATAGTTAGTTCTGTGATATGTAGCAAGGTTTGTCACGCTATTACTATACATAGCATTCACATGGAAATTAACACTATCATTCAGTTTTATGACGTTGTTTGCCAGCACACCACCATTCCTGTTATCCACGCTATTACCCATAGGAGAAGCACCGGGATTGGCGACACCAGTAAAAACGTCTCGTACTATTCCGTTTCCACCATAGTGAGAGTGCATCATTGAGTTGCTGGATGCATCGTTCGCATGCGCTCCATAGAGAACATGCTGACGCTTTTTCCCGAAGAACATGGATTGCCAACTACCACGATAACGTACTTCATCATCATATCCAATGGCGACATCTGCCCTATGAGACCACACACCCTTCTTTTCCTTCTTCAGTTTCAGATTAAGAGCTGCTGCCTCTGGCGGTGTCTGGTCCTGCAATGCTCTGACATGCTCATGGCGTTCCATAACCTGTACCGTCTGCACATCCTTTGCCCTTATACCTTCTGTTGCAAGATTATATCGTCCCTGTAGAACATCCATATTCTCTATATAGAACTTGCTTATCGGTACACCTTGATATGAAATCTTTCCAGTACCATCTATTGTGATTCCCGGAAGTGACTTCAATACGTCTCCTATTGTTACGTCATGGTCTTTCATGTATGCCGACACGAGGTAATTCAATGTATCACGGCTGCCCCATAGTTTTTGAGCCTTTATCTGTACTTCCTTTAACACAAGACTTTCTTCTGTTGTCTTCCAGTCAATAGTAGCATTTCGATTTGCCACAGTTCTATATGTTGTCTTGATATTGAATCCTGACAATACAAGCAGGATAGAATCAGAAGGGGCATTTGTCTTTAGCGAATACACTCCTTTTTTGTTTGTAAACGCATATCCCACTATGGCACTATCAGCAGGATTTCGTGCCGTTATTATAACAGACTCCTGTTCTGCACCGTCTTGAGAGTGTACTTCTCCTGTTATTATTGTCTGTCCTTTGGTAAATGCAGCAAGCATCACCATATAGAAAAGAGCAAAGTATTTCTTAAAGTTCATCGTAGTTTTTTATTCTAGTTCTATTGGATTTGGCTCATATCCCCATTCTTCGTCTTTAATAGGACCTTTATTTGGTTCATCCGACATTTCGAGTGATGCGACAGTCATGTAGGGTATAAAGCCAGAATCCTTCCCGTGTCGAGATTTACGACAATGGTCTTGTATATGTGACCTTACCTCACAGCAAACTCATCAATGCCGATGTTCACTACTCCTTTCAGGGAAAGCAGACTATTGTGGCGCTCAAGATAGATGGAACGAATCTCCTTTAAGTGTCCCATGACACATTAAGATGGTTGGCAACATCCTGCAATGTCATGGAATTGGAAGATTTTGATGATTAAAACTCGACTTTAGCTTTTGGCTAAGCCAATAAGTTTTTGCAAATGCTAAAGCTGATTGGGCATCAATCCTATGTCCACTCCGTCATGGCTCCATTGTGTTCACGATAAGGTACCGAAAACATT
>JAZUHP010000053.1:0-13610 GCA_045641785.1 Bacteroidaceae bacterium | reverse complement strand
GTGATTTCAACTGTTCGTTGATGGTATCGTCTGGCTTTTAATCGTACTTATATAGAATTGAAACTATTCATAAGTGTCAGGGTCTATGACAAGGGAATCCTTTTAATCGTACTTATATAGAATTGAAACATGGTAAGCGTGCAAGGTCAAAACATATTGACAAGCTTTTAATCGTACTTATATAGAATTGAAACTCCTCATACTCTACGTCTACAGCACGTCCTCCACCCTTTTAATCGTACTTATATAGAATTGAAACGTCGAATCAATCATCATATACTCCTGATATATCTCTTTTAATCGTACTTATATAGAATTGAAACTAGTCATCTTCTTGCGGTTACCAGTTGCAGTTGAAGCTTTTAATCGTACTTATATAGAATTGAAACTAAGGCATAAAGGTTGATAGCGAGATGAAAAATGTCTTTTAATCGTACTTATATAGAATTGAAACTGAGTACAAACATTCTGAGGCTCGTTTAACTGGTCTTTTAATCGTACTTATATAGAATTGAAACATATGTTAATCTTATCGGACTTAATACGACAAATAGCTTTTAATCGTACTTATATAGAATTGAAACAACGTAGTATTAGCAGTATTTGAGGAAATAGAACCACTTTTAATCGTACTTATATAGAATTGAAACTTACTCATGAAAGTTATAGGATTTAATCCAGCTTCCTTTTAATCGTACTTATATAGAATTGAAACGGATTATACGGGAAACTGCGTCTCTGCCGCTTAAGGCTTTTAATCGTACTTATATAGAATTGAAACTTATTTACAGATGATGGCTGTGAATTTGAAGTTCCTTTTAATCGTACTTATATAGAATTGAAACATCTTAACATCTGCTATATCTTTATCATCTATCTCTTTTAATCGTACTTATATAGAATTGAAACGATACCAATACGGAGCCTTATGACTTGTTTATCCTCCTTTTAATCGTACTTATATAGAATTGAAACATTATATTGTGACCTGTTAAATTACCTACAACTTCTTTTAATCGTACTTATATAGAATTGAAACTATAGACGCATAATCATCACCGGTTGCAACACAATTCTTTTAATCGTACTTATATAGAATTGAAACAGACAAATGCGATTTTCAATAGCAACATCTGCTATCCTTTTAATCGTACTTATATAGAATTGAAACTAAATCCTTAAGTTAACTCCTCCGAGATAAAACGCAGTCTTTTAATCGTACTTATATAGAATTGAAACGAACGAGTTGTCTGCATTTTTCTTTTACTTTCTGCTTTTAATCGTACTTATATAGAATTGAAACATGTCATATGCAGAGGCAAAGAAATTATTCTTGACTTTTAATCGTACTTATATAGAATTGAAACAACAAGCTACAGAGACTTGCTACGGACAACATGGAGCTTTTAATCGTACTTATATAGAATTGAAACAAACTTATACTTTCATGGATCATCACTTGTATGCCTTTTAATCGTACTTATATAGAATTGAAACAAAGGTCGACTTATCTTTAAGATTCTCACGTCATCTTTTAATCGTACTTATATAGAATTGAAACAACCTATGAACCTCTTCGTCAATAATTTCTGCTACCTTTTAATCGTACTTATATAGAATTGAAACGTATGATGGAACTGAGGGCATTGAGATATAAGGTTCTTTTAATCGTACTTATATAGAATTGAAACATCTAACCAGAACCGCATCGATATAATACAGAAGCTTTTAATCGTACTTATATAGAATTGAAACAGTCTCTCATAATCTGTTGAATAAACGTCACCAAACTTTTAATCGTACTTATATAGAATTGAAACTTTGCGCCGCAGTTTTAGATTTTACAGCTTCTTTTCTTTTAATCGTACTTATATAGAATTGAAACGCCATACTAGATTAAATTTTCTGCTTCCTCTACTCTTTTAATCGTACTTATATAGAATTGAAACCGGAGTCGATGTTACTGCCTAACATGCGGTGTAGGTCTTTTAATCGTACTTATATAGAATTGAAACGGTGGCATACTGTTAAGCTATGTCCAAAGATATAAAAAATCTATGGCATAATAAAGCCCTGACTTGGGAATGTCGGGGCTTTGATTGTAATAGAATGTTAATGCCATTCTATTACAAGAATAATAAATGCAAGTTCAAAAAATATATCATAGCATCAATATATCTTCTCCTCACTTGCACTTAGGTAGTTGCGAAGACGAATATCACCTTCCCTTCTCTCCTCTACACCAGAGTATATAATGGTACGCTCAGTTACCTCAGGCTTAACCCAAGACGGAAGGGACTTGAGTGTCTTTTCGAAATGAGATGTAAAGGTTGCTGCACTCTTAATCTCAAATGCCTTAAGACCAGAGGATGTCATTCGCAAAAGGTCAACCTCATTCTGATTTGAATCACGATAGAAATACAGCATTGGATCTATCATGCTATTCAAACAGCTCTTATATGCTTCGTTGACAACAAGATTCTCGAACAGATGTCCACGCATGGCATGAGAAGATAGTTCGTCAGGACTATTAATGCCAAGCAGCGAACAAGCAAGCCCCGTGTCACAGAAATAAATCTTAGGACTCTTCGTGAGACGCTTGCGGCTATTCTCAAAATAAGGTGGAAGCAAATAAATGATGTAAGAAGTCTGCAATATACTAACCCATGAGATTATGGTATTTGCAGATACTCCAACCTCATTTGCCAACTCAGATGCATTGAACACAGAACCTATCCTACCTGCACAAAGACGAATGAACGTGCGGAAAAGCATCAAGTCCTTCACATTAGTAAGCAGACGCACATCACGCTCAATATAAGTCTTTATATAAGCAGGATAAAGATATTTAGGAAGGTTGTTCTTAGTACATATAGCAGGAAACAATCCATTGAAAAGCAATTCGTCCAGAGAAAGAGTAGATGCCCATCCTCCAACCTCCGACAAGGACATCGGCATGAGTTCAAACACACAGCTTCGTCCCGCAAGGCTCTGTGTCATACTCTTCAGCAAAGTAAAGTTATTACTTCCAGAAAGGATGAATCGTTTCTCAGGATGCTCATCTACAATACCCTGTATATACGACAATAGTTCTGGCACATTCTGCACCTCATCAAGCAACATTCCCTCCGGATGACGATTAAGGAACGATACCGGATCTGAAGTAGCAAGGGCACGAGTGTCAAGATTCTCAAGAGTATAGTATGTCAAGTGAGGAAAATGAGAGCGAATCAAAGTGGTCTTACCACTCTGACGAGGTCCTGTGATAGTTATTACAGGAAAGTATTTCATCGCTTCACTTATCTCCTTGCTAATCTCACGACGTACAACAGCATTTCCTGACATAATCACAGGAGAATCTTCGCGTGCAAAAAGACCCAAATACTCATCTATTGTGTATTCCATATTACCTCCTTTTTTGTATGCCACAAAGGTAATTCTTTTATTTGAGATGAGCATAAACAAGCCTCGAAATCTATGTAAATTTGAAATACAACTTCAAATTTACATAGATTTCGAGGCTATTCTGCAGTTTTCGAGGCAAAATTTATGCAATTTTGAAGTTGCACTTCAAAATTGCATAAACAAAAAAAAGTCACCTAAAACTTTAGTCCATGTGGAACATTTCAGGAAGCGGAATGCTAATAGGACTATTATCAGGATTAGTCTCCATGATGTCAGCCATATAAGCCCACCACTTCTGACAGATTTCTGTCTCGCCAAGGTCCTGGCTACCACCTTCGCCCTCAAGTTCCTGATAAGCATAGAGAACATTGGTTTCTTCATCAAGATAGATGCTATAGTTACGAACTCCGGACTCTGTCAACAGAGCCTTTAACTCTGGAAACAGATTAGCGTGACGACGCTTGTACTCTTCCTTGAAACCTGGTTTCAGGAACATCTTGAATGCCTGTCTTTTCATAATAAGAAATAAGCCCCTCTCCCCTATCCCTCCCAGTCCATGGGAATGGCAACTAAGGCAAGAAGGCAGTTTATATTAATAATTATTATTTTAATGTTCTCAAGTTCTTAACTTGCTCACTTAAAGGAGTAAAATGGAGTTAAAAGAAGTAATCACTCCTTCGTCGTTTAGGGAGTTAAAAGACGATACTCTGCACCGAATGGCATTTCCGCGAACAATCATGCGTCTTTTTACTTCTTTGTACTCCACTTAACTCCATTCAACTCCATTCAAGTGAAGCCTCAACGAAGCTATTTCACTATCACCATTGTTGCCCCAAAGCCATACTGCTGGAATGAAGCATCCTGATACTCACATTGCTTGTACTTATCCTTAAGAGTATCGATGATTGCCTTACGGAGAACACCCTCACCCTTTCCATGAATGAACACAATCTTCTTACCCTTCTCACGAATATGCTCATCCATTGTACGAGTAAAGATAGAAAGCTGATAATCCTTGATTGCCTTGGCGTCCATTCCCTTCGTAGTCTCAAGAATCTCATGAGCATGAAGATCAACCTCAACAATCTCATTCTTCTGTTGCTGGCGAGCCTGCTTAGCCTGAACCTTATCCTTCTCGCGGGCTGCCTTATCACCCTCAAGTCTTGCGATACGATCTTCAAGTTTGTGAACAAGCATCTCAAGACGCACCACACGAGCCTCAAGGTTCTCGTCTACTTCCTCCATCTGTTTAGACGAAGAAGCAACACCCTTTGAGGCAAGATACTCGCGACCATCCACCTTCTCTGGCTTAGGTTCCGGCTTCTGCTGTGGCACCTCAAAGTTATAGGCATTAGTTGTTATGACAACAAGATCCTCCTGAAGACAAGGAATCTCGAAACCGTCCTCATCTTCAACAAGAGCAACACCTCCTGGCTTGAACGCTTTTACTATACCGCCCCCTACATCATTGAGGAAGCGTACTTTATCACCTATTTGCACTTTGTCTAAGTTTTTCAATTAACTTGCCCGCATCAGTTACAACACGAGCATTTTTAGTCCATTTTCGTTGCAAAAGTAAGTTTTTTAGGTCAATGCTCAAAGATAATCTTGTTTTTTCTTAAAATTATTTCCTTATATATTAAACAAGTAGTACCTTTGCACAGATTTAAAGAAAATGTGCGATTTTCAGGTAGCACACATTTACAAGCTCTATGATAGAAAGAACAAGACTATTCGACGCGAGCAAAGACTCGTCATTGATTTGCCTAATAGAGAAATCACTAAAGAACAATTGGAGTATGCCAGCATACTCTGACTACGGAACTGACACAAATTACACTTTCGGAGACGTTGCAAATGACATTGCACGTCTTCACACACTTTACGCTAATTTAGGAATAGGGAAAGGTGACAAGATTGCACTATGCGAAAAGAACAGCACACATTGGGCTGTTGCCTTCTTGTCCATCATCACATACGGAGCTGTAGCCGTACCTATCCTTGCCGACTTCAACGTGGAGCAGATCACAAATATCTATCTCCACTCCGAGTCAAAGCTTCTAATTTCTGGCCGCAATAGTTTTGACATCAAGGAGACGCTAAACATTGTGGACTGGAAGTTCTTTGACAACGACAAGGACTATTCTGATGTCTATGCCGCCATGCAGGCCGTATCTATCACAAAGGACGATGTCAAGTATGAGAGAGAGAACGGCGAAGACCTTGCCGTACTCAGTTACACAAGTGGTTCAACAGGACGTTCAAAGGGCGTCATGCTGCCATATCGTTCTATGTGGTCAAACGTCATCTTTGCAGACGAGGTACTTGGACTTCCAAATGGCAGCAAGACCATGGCAATCCTCCCTATGGCACATATGTACGGATTCGCCTTCGACTACATGTACGAGTTCTGTATTGGAGCGCACGTACACTACCTCACAAAGACTCCAAGTCCTGCTGTTGTCATAAAGGCATTCAACGAAGTAAAGCCAGACATCGTCATTGCCGTTCCTCTCGTTATAGAGAAGATTGTCACAGGCAAGGTTTTCCCTGTACTCAAGAAACCGGCAATGCAGGTTCTCACAAAGATTCCATTTGTTAAGGATATAATCTATAAAAAGATAAAGACCCAACTTGAGGGAGCATTCGGTGGTAACTTCTACGAGGTTATCATTGGAGGCGCCGCATTCAGCAAGGAGGTTGAAGAGTTCTTGCACAAGATCAAGTTCCGCTACACCGTTGGTTACGGCATGACTGAGTGCGGACCAATAATCTGCTACGAGGACTATCAAAAGTTTGCAAAAGGTTCATGCGGTAAACCAGCACCTCGTATGGAGGTACGAATACTTAGCAGTAACCCAAGCAAGGAAGCTGGCGAGATCATAACCCGAGGTACAAATGTGATGCTCGGTTACTTCAAGAACCCAGAAGAGACTGCAGAGGCTATTGATGCAGAAGGATGGCTTCACACAGGCGACCTTGGCACAATGGACAAGGATGGAAACGTGTTTATCCGTGGTCGCAAGAAGACCATGTTACTTGGTGCTAACGGTCAGAACATCTATCCTGAGGAGATAGAGGATGTTATTCTTTCTCAGGGAATCTTTGACGAGACTGTCGTTGTTCAGCGAGGCGAAAAACTGGTGGCTCTTGTATACATCTCAGAGAACAGTCTTAAGGAGAAGAAACTTACGATAGAAGAGGTTAATGCAAACATTAACCAGTATCGCAACAACCTCAACCTCACTCTTCCAAAGTTTGCCAACATCTCTTCTATTGAACTGATGAACGAACCATTTGAGAAGACGCCAAAGCACAGTATCAGAAGATACCTCTACAAATAATGCAAATTAAAGTTGAGAGTTGAGGGTTGAGAGTTTAGAGACGTCACTCTTTCAATGACAAACATACATCAATAAAACGCTCAACTCTAAACCATAAACTCTAAACAAAAAGCCATACACCTTCACAGGCAAGTGGCCGCTTGCGGCAAAATCAAATACAAGTAGTTGGACATCCTAATTAACAAGCAAAGATTATGGAAAAAAGACTAAAGAGCGATTCTCTCCTTGAACTTCTTGAAAACACTATCAAGAAAGACTGGAAGAAGCCTGCATATTCAGATTATGGCACAGACACAGCATTTACCTATGGTGATGTTGCCAAGAATATGATGCGTCTACATAGCATATTCAACGAACTTGGATTGCAGAAGGGTGACCATATAGCCCTTTGCGACAAGAACAGCAGCAGATGGGCTATAGCGGCTCTTAGCATCATCACATACGGAGGTGTACTTGTACCTATCCTCTCCGACTTCAGCACAGAGCAGGTCAGAAACATCTATGACCATTCTGACTCAAAGTTGATGATCTGTGGCACAAAGCTAAGTGAGGAATTTACAGATGCCATTGATACCACAAACTTCTCTTTCTTTGATGGAAGAAAGACTCCAGAACTATCAAAGTGGCAATCACTCAAGGCATCTAAGATATCTTTCTTCAGAGAGAATCCAGAAGACCTTGCCGTAATTAGCTACACAAGTGGTTCTACCGGTCATAGCAAGGGAGTAATGATTCCTTACAGGGCATTATGGAGCAATGTTATATTTGTTGACGAGCGTTTCCAACTCAAGCGTAACATGAGATTATTGCCACTCTTACCTTTGTCTCACATGTTAGGATTCGCTTTTGAGTATCTATACGGAACATGTATGGGTGCAAATGTACATTTCCTCACAAAGATACCGAGTCCTAAGATTGTGCTACAGGCATTCCAACAGGTGAAACCGATAATGATTGTTGCCGTACCACTTGTAATTGAGAAGATAGTTCAGTCTAACGTATTCCCTGTCATACGTACACCAAAGATGCGTTTCTGGCTTCATGTACCAATAGTGAAGAACATCATCTACTGGCAGATAAAGAGTAAGCTCGTAAAGGCATTTGGCAACAAGATCATGCAAGCTGTTATTGGTGGTGCAGCATTCAACAAGGAGGTAGAGAACCTGCTTCACAAGATACATTTCCCATCAAGTGTGGGATATGGAATGACAGAATGTGCTCCGCTCATCTGTTTCGATCTCTACCCTGAATCAAAGGTTGGCACATGCGGCAGATGCATACAGAGAATGGAGATAAAGATAGACAGCAATGACCAGCAGAAAGTACCTGGTGAGATTCTCACACGAGGTATGAACGTGATGCTGGGTTACTATAAGAACCCAGAGGACACAGCCGAGGTTATTGATGAAGATGGATGGCTGCACACAGGTGACCTTGGAACAATAGACAAGAATGGATACCTATCTATCCGTGGTCGCAAGAAGACTATGCTCCTTGGAGCAAATGGACAGAACATCTACCCTGAGGAGATTGAAGACAAGATCATATCCCTCACAAACTTTGAGGAGTGCGTTGTGGTACAACGTGGAGAGAGACTCGTGGCACTTGTATATATTTCAGACAAAACGATGCAACAGAAGAATCTCACACTTGACTTCATCAACAACAATATCGACATGTATCGCAAGAACATAAACGACAGTCTTCCAAAGTTTGCTCAGATATCTGCAATAGAACTCAAGTCTGAGGAATTTGAGAAGACACCAAAGCGTAGCATTCGCAGATACTTATATAAATAAAAAAAAAGGATGGCGTGTCAAAAGTCACTGACACGCCATCCTATTATCGATATTAAAGAATTATCATTATTATCTTTTATCCTTTTACGGAGTATGACTTTCCGTTATATGTAAAGACTAATTCCTGATAATAGTTCTGAATATATGCTGTAGAACCTTGTAATGTAATACTATACGTTTCGCCTGCTTCTAAATCCTTATCAATGGCTACCCCAGCAAGGGAAACTAAGTGAATTGTTTCTGTACTGGAGTTCTTTATTGAGAAAGTTACAGTATAGTATACACCTCCTCCTGTAAGTGTTGTACCCTGTCCCGTACGAGAAACTGTCACATAATCTGTAATATTATCAATTCCACCTGACGAAGCAGGTGAATAAACAGGGCGGATATTTCTTCCCATATATGAACTCTGTGAGTATATACCATTCCCTACTAAGACGGAAGCAACTCCTTCTCCAGAACAATTCGAAGTCCAATAATACAGTTCTTTTCCTTTATCAGAATGAAAGGTATCAATTATCCTACCTCCTGCTGGAAGAAATATGGTATTGCCATTCTCTCCTGTAATATAATAGCCCATCACACCATTTAGTACGTTTTTTTCCCATTTACACTTATTGACAAGTTCTTGCATTTCATCCTTCGATGGCAGTCTCCAATCTTTTCCAAGATTTACAGTAGCCGCATCATATTCAGTGCCAGCGATGTCAGAACCAATATTTGTAATAGTGCCATTTAATGAATTATAATAAGCATAGTTTGATTCCAAATATAAATCCTTAGGTGATGTCTCACCCCACGCATAATAATTTCCGTAATCCGTAGCATTGTTTGCCCCAAGGTTGCAAGTTGCCCATTTTACGGAAAGTCCGAGATCTACATAATCGCCAGGAGTTAGTGTTGGATCTGAAGGCTTCTCGGTAAAATCGACATACTCTACATTCTCAGACGAGAATTCCACTTTTGTACCATTCTTAAAATGCACATTCATTGTCTGAGCCATTGCAGAAACGGCAAAGACTATAGCAGATGTTATTGTAATTATCTTTTTCATTTCTTAATAAATTTATAGGTTGAATTATTTGTCTTGAAGATGTAAGTTCCTGATTGAAGTTCATTGGTATCAATACAAAGAGAGCCATCTACTGGTATTTTATAAGTGCCAATTAACAAGCCTGAGATATCATATAACAGGATCTTGCTTCCAACCTCAAAGTTGCTAAAATTAAAAACTCCATTTTCATTGTTCAATTCCCCTTTGTTTTGGGAAAGGGTAATCTCTCCAATCCCTGTAGCAGGATCTTCCATTCTTAGTTTCTTAATCTCCGACATATTGTATTCAATACTACCAGAGGAATAACTGATGGTAACTGTCTTTTCTCCATAAGTAAACTTTGGCACTTGATCAAGTGTGTACGTGATAATATCGCCACTGGTTAATTCGAAAACCACCTTTTTTTGCTCAGCGTTGACGGCGACATACATAGAGAATACAAGCAATAGAACGATTAGACGCTTAAACATATTTCCCGTAAAAAACTGTCTATAGAAACCCAATAAGACGATTAGAACTGTTTTCATTACCAACATAACGCAAAAACGTAGGTTTCCATCTATACATGTTCGTATCTAAGACCCAAAGAAAATCCGTGATAGTGTACAAAGCAGAGTATTTGCATACGGCGGTACGTTGCATGTATCTCCTGATTATCACTTTTGAATTGTCCTGGTATCAAAGAGTCATAGGACAAAGTATCAATGACGCTTTTACATTATGTGGTGTCCCACAAGACGACATTCCATACAAACAATGGAAAGCCTTGAAGTGACAATGCGATCTCAAATTATTATTCCATATAAACAATGTGAGCTCGACGAAATCGTTTGGAATATATAATGCTGTGTATCTATGATTTCGTCGAACTCAAATATCATTGTAATGAAAAAATCCAGTTATATTTAGAACTTCATACCTAAAGTGATTGAAGTCTGCTTCCATGTTCCTCCAGTACAAACTTTGTTAAAGTATGTGCCGTATGACACACCAAGGAAATATTTGTCATAATTTATATTTGCGCCAATCTGCCAACCAATGAGAAAACGATTGAAAGTGTCATCCATATCATCATCGTCATACATGTCATCATTGCCATACATGTAATCATTATACATATAGTCTTTGTCATCTTTGCCACCTTTATCATAAATATTGCGTGAAGAATTTTGATACCATTTTTTCACTTCTTCCAATCCATACGAACTAAAATTCATGAATTCATACTCATCTTTTTCTGTTCCAGAAATGCCCGCTCTGATCTTAAGACCTAAATAAGGTGATACAGAAAACTTTTCATTAATTGAATAATCATACATAACACTAACTGGTACATTTATATCAAAGAAAGATACAGAAGACTCTTGTTTGATTATTGGGGTTTTACCCTGACCAAAGTAACTGTTGTTACCGTCGCATTCAATCTCACATTCTAAGGAATATTTAGAATACTGAAGTCCAGCACCTATAAGCAAATACACAGGTTGATCCTTCATAACACTTACAGCCTTATTAAAGCCTACAGCATAACCTGTACCACTTAAAGAGAAAGCATTTCCCATAGACACAGGATCTATTTGAAGATACAACTCTTTCCATCCATTCTCCTTAATCACAGGAGAATAAGAAGAAGACGATGATGATTTTGAAGTTTTTCCACTATTAACAAACTGTGCATTTGCACAAGTTGAAATTGCTGCAAATGCAACAATGCTCATAAATCTAAAAATATTCATACTATAATTAATTTAATAAATAAAATTCATACACCAAACATTTGCAGTCCCATTAGTACTTCCACGCTGTGACACAAAATATATCTTCTTTCCATCACTGCTCCAAACAGGGCTCAAATCGTCTGAAGCATGAAATGTCAATTGAGCAAAATCTGATCCATCTGTCTTGCATACAAATATATCCGTATTCCAGTATTTCGTTTTTCCCACATCAATTCCTGTACTTCCTACAAACAATAGCCATTTCCCATCAGGAGAAATAGAAGGAGAAGAAAAACTTCTTTGTGTGTCACTTACAATACATTCTTCTACACCATCTGCGATGCCTATTCTCCATATTTCACCACGACCTGTTGCATTTGTACGAGTCACATACAATGACTGTCCATCTTTTGATGGACAAGGATTCATACCCTGGGAAAAACTAGATAAATAATTATCCTTTATATTATAACTCCAAATTCCACAACCTGATTTCTCCTGGCGTGCAAAGTATATTTGTTTCATGTCCACACTATAAACAGGAGAATAATCTTGTGCGTTAGAAGTGAACTGACGGCAAACATATCCCGCAGTCGAACTTGTTTGGAAAATCTGATTCGTTTTTCCTATTGACTCGGAAAAAGTTATATATTGTCCATCAGGAGAATAGACGAAATCTGTAATCAAGCCACGCTTTGTTCTTTGAATTGACACTCCATTCTTTTCTATATCCTTAATAAATACATTACTTGTATTGTCTCGGAACGACAGATATGCCAACTTCGTGCCATCTGGTGAAACATTCACAATTCGATTAGAATACCAGTTAACACCAGAAGAATTACGTTTCACCTGAGGCTGACAGACATAATCATTATCATTCGTGATCTTCTGAAAAATCACACTAGATTCTTCAGGTACAGATACAATAGAATAATCAACATTTTGTGCTGATGCACATAATGAAAATCCTAATAAAAAGTTAATGCTAAAGATTTTTTTCATACATTTTTATTGTTTTACCGGTACAAATATAGTTAGAGTGGCAAATGAGTGCAAGCTAAAACCCGTCCATTCTGTCCATTTGCCCATATTGTCGTTAAATGTTCATACCTTTGCAAAAAAAGAGAAAAAAATACTCGCTTATGGTACTGAACAAGGAAATAAAGATGATGCTTGAGCATAAACTTGGGCAACAAATAAAATATGCTTACGACTGTCAAACACTGATGTTTGACATAGAAAAGCATACACGTCAAAGAATAGGACTTAATACTATCAAGCGCCTAATGGGATTTCTGGAGAATGACATAGAGCCACGGAAAAACACTCTGGATATTATAGCCATCTATCTCGGTTTTCTCAGCTGGGATAAGATGAACGCATGTATCAGCGAAAACGGAAATTCCACATTCGACGATACAGACGAGGACATAGTATCACCAGAACTTCCTACTGGGACAATAATTGAGTTTGATTATGACCCACAGCGCACGGTTCGGCTGAAGCATATCTCAGGAGACGAATTCCTGGTGGAGAAAAGTGTTAACAGCAAACTCATTAAAGGTGATCACATCTGGGTTTCCAAGTTCATAATGTATTGCCCACTCTATGCGGATAAGGTAGTGCGTAACAATTCAGATATGGGTAGATTTACTGCAGGAAAGGAAGGAGGACTTCAAGCAATAAGGATACTAAAAAAAGAAGATGTATAATATCATTTGATATTATACATCTCCATCATCTTGAACAAGGAATCACGATTTGGACAGTCAATATGACTGCGGTAAGTCTTATATATATACACTCGATAGGTTGGAAAGCGTTTTGTCGCTTCCAGCATTTCGTCCTCTATAATGGTTGATATATGGACGGAAAGGTCATATACATTCATAAACACCCTCTCTTTTTCGTCTGTGGCCAGTGAATCCATACATGTGGACATATTACCATCCTTCCACAAGTATTCCAAACTTTTATAAGGAGCACGAAAAGCAGAATCAAGAAAATCATCCACAATCTGTTCGTTTGCAAAAGTTACACTCGGAGTCACTTCTTCGTGTAGCTCTGCTGGAAGTGTCACAGCCTGCATAATGTTTCCATCATTCCTCAACCAATAGGCAACAGCCATCTGGCATACCACAAATAAGGGCTCTACAGATTTTGTCCGTGGATAGCCCCATACAAAACTGCTAGCTATAATATCATCGTGCAACGGTAGATTATTCAAAATAAAAGTGTAGCTTTGCACCATGACAAAGAACTCACACATACCATTAGCATACGAAGC